>CAWJHY010000015.1:0-229196 GCA_963842495.1 uncultured Acidobacteriota bacterium | reverse complement strand
TCGCCGTATTGACTCAGCCGTGCCGGCGGCCTAAGATAAGTGCCCAAGGCGGGTGGCCATGCCATGACCGGCCAAACTGTTTCCCACTATCGCATTATCGAGAAGCTGGGTGGCGGGGGCATGGGCGTGGTATACAAGGCCGAAGACACCACGTTGCGCCGCTGCGTGGCCCTCAAATTCCTGCCCGACCAACTGCTCCAAGATAAGCAAGCCTACGAGCGCTTCCTGCGTGAGGCTCGCGCCGCTGCCGCGCTGAATCACCCCAACATCTGCACGGTCTACGAGATTGGCGAACATGAGGGCAAGCCCTTCATCGCCATGGAACTTCTCGAGGGGCAGACGCTGAAGGAACGAATCGCCCGAGGGGCGCAAGGCCTTTCGCCCCTAAGAGTGGAAACGCTTCTTGACTTGGCTATCCAGATTGCCGATGCGCTGGATGCGGCTCATGCGAAGGGCATCGTACACCGCGACATCAAGCCGGCGAACATCTTTGTCACCGCACGCGGGCAAGCAAAAATCCTCGATTTCGGGCTGGCCAAACTCACCGCAGGGGCGCCCCTTGTGGGCGGCCTCAGGCAGGCACAAGGCCCGCCCCTACAGGACACGCCGACGGCTTCTCTCGAACCCGATCACTTAACCAGTCCGGGCGTGGCGATGGGCACGGTGGCGTACATGTCGCCGGAGCAAGCGAGGGGCGAAGAACTCGATGCCCGCACCGACCTTTTCAGCTTCGGCGTGGTGCTGTATGAGATGGTGACTGGCCAGCCGGCCTTCAGCGGAACGACTTCCGCCCTCATCTTTGACGGGATCCTCCACAAAGCTCCGACCTCCCCCGTGCGTTTGAATCCGGAGTGCCCTGCCGAATTGGAACACATCATCAACAAGGCCTTGGAGAAGGACCGGGATCTACGGTGCCAGACCGCGGCAGAACTGCGAGCGGATTTGAGGCGCCTGAAGCGCGATACCAGCACAGGCCGCTCCGAAGTCCCGGTGCCTCTGCCTCCACCTGCCGTGGACGCAGGGATGCACGGCCCTGCTCCGCTACAGGAGGCGACGTCGGATTCCGTCATCATCGCCGGCCTCCTGAAGCGGCACAAGAGGGTCGCTGTCGGGACTGTCGCTTTGATGGCGGTTTTCTTGGTAGCGCTTGGGTGGTTGCTGCTGCACCGTCCTGCCGCGCCTTCCCCCGAGCTAACGCAGAAACGCCTGACGTCCAACTCCAGCGAGAATCCCATCCAAAGCGGCACCATTTCTCCGGATGGCAAGTACCTTGCCTACTCCGATGCGGCCGGGATTCACCTGAAACTGCTTTCGAGCGGCGAAGAGCGGCTCGTCCCCAGGCCTGCGGGAGTCCCTGCCGGCGCCTACTTGTTTGTGGCCTCGTGGTTTCCCGATGGCACGCAATTGCTTGCTGACGCCATGGAACTGAGTAGGCACGTCAGCATTTGGACAGTCTCAGTGCTGGGCCAGGCTCCGCGCGAGCTTCGCGAGCATGCTTTGGGTGGTTTGATCTCGCCAGACGGGACCCAGATGCTTTTCTCCCCCGAGCCGGGACCTTCGTTTGCGGTGCGCGAACTCTGGGTGATGGGCAGCCAGGGTGACAACCCGCAAAGAGTCCTCGCACTGGAAGAGCAGGAATCGTTCGGTGGTCTAAGCTGGTCGCCCGACGGACGGCGTCTCGCCTTCGTCAAGAAGAGGCAGACTAAATGGGGTATTCCCCAGGGAGTTTCGATCGAGACCTGCGACCTGAAGGGGGCGAACCGCAGCGTGGTGGTAACGAATTCGGAACCAGGCAAGTCGCTGGGAGATCTTTGCTGGCTTCGAGACGGGCGGATCGTTTACGTGCGGCAGAGCCTCGGTGGTATGCCCGGCAACCTCTGGCAGATCAGCGTTGATGGTCGAACCGGGGCTCCGATTGGTAAGCCCAAGACGCTCACTCAATGGGCAGAAACCGGCATTGATTCGTTGAGCAAAAGCGCGGATGGGAAGCGGCTAGCGCTCCTGAAGTGGACGTATCAGCGGCAGGTTTACTTGGGCGAGCTTACCGCCGGGGGGACCCGGATGAACGTCCCTCGGCGCTTGACCAATGACGAGTACTTTAATTCCCCCAGTGCATGGACGGCGGATAGCAAAGCGGTATTCTTCTTCGTCAGCCGCCATGAAGGAGGTGGTCTCTTCAAACAGGAAATCAGCCAAGAGACTGCCGAGCGTGTCACCACCTCGCAGCAGACCGACGGCGACGCCTGCCTCAGCCCTGACGGAGCTTCGCTGCTCTATTGGGAGTCTCCCCTCTCGCCCTCCGCACCGGTCCGCCTGATGCGCATTCCTCTAAGCGGTGGGATGCCGCAGTTTGTGGTGGAGATGCGGGATGCCGGGTTTCTTGCGGCGGTTGAGTGTGCTCGCGCTCCGGCAAGCCTTTGCGTGGTCATTGAGCCAACCCAGGATGAAAAAGCGCTGACGCTCACGGCGTTGGACCCCGTCAAGGGCAGAGGCAAGCTGCTCCGGACCATTGCAAAAGATCCCTCGGCGCACGACTTTGGCGTCGCCTTATCTCCCGATGGATCAACTCTCGCGATTTCGAGAACCTTCCAGCCCGAGATTCACATTCGCTTGCTTTCACTCACGGGCGGCTCCGACCGCGAGATCTCGGTGAAGGGCTGGCCGGCCCTCTCTTATAGGGGCCTCTCTTGGTCCGCTGACGGAAAGGGGCTTTACTGTGGGTCTAATTCGCCTCGAGGCTCGACGCTCCTCCGCGTGGATCTGGAGGGAAATGCCAAGGTGCTGTGGCAGCACAAGGGAGCGTCCGGTGACCTGTTTGGTGTCCCTTCACCGGACGGCCGCTACCTTGCCATACGAAATTCAGTGCTCGGCGGAAACGTGTGGATGCTGGAGAATTTCTGATGGAAGTTCCCGAGCGCCCCGCGCCTTGACAAACCGGGCGAGCGCTGCGACCGCTTCTGTCCATGACCACCCAGAGGCCGGGAAATCATACTTGCCAGAAAAGACGGCAGCGACGCTGCGGCGATCCAGGGCAGGCTTCAGCGGCAAATGCCCAGACTCCCAGGCTTGCTGTTTACAGATCCCGTCCGCACCAACTCCCGTAAACAATTCACCTATACGTCTTGTACGCGGACTACACTGCACCCGCGCAAGAGTACACCGGCGGAATCTATCAT
This sequence comes from uncultured Acidobacteriota bacterium, assembly GCA_963842495.1. Taxonomy (GTDB): domain Bacteria; phylum Acidobacteriota; class Terriglobia; order UBA7540; family UBA7540; genus CAVROP01. The sequence goes on along the minus strand of CAWJHY010000015.1, from coordinate 226,020 downwards.
GGGCGATTACCCGCGAGTAACGGCGTAGTGTAGACTAATACAGCTCAAGTCCGGGATTTTATCGACTCACAAGTCATCCCGTCGGAGCACATGGCCGGTTCGACGCCTTCGGAACTGGACACAGTGCTTTCGTGTGTCGATTGTCATGTTTTTCCCCCATCTGCGCGCACGAGTAGGATGGTGCCATGAATTGCGGCGAGTTTTGTCATTAATGCTGGCAAATTCTCCGAACCTACAGCCGGCGCGGCGATTGGGAGGGGAAGAATTGCCGGGGAATCCGCAGCGTGCGCGGTACCGGTCGAGGCTTGTCGAGGCGGGCCTTGTTGCATCGCCATGGCCCACGATCAGGTCAGCGTCGACCACCCTGCCCAGGCGATAAACAGTAGCTGCATCGGGATTCTGAGCGCAAGCCGCGTTGCGGCTTTGCCTCGCAACGTAACACCGGCCCGGGCGGCATGGGTATTTGCCGGCAGAATGGCCAGGAAAAAGACGATCAGGCAGATCCCCGCTGCGCGATACAGACCCGGCAATAGCAAACCCACGGCGCCGGCGATCTCGCAGATCCCTGTAAAATAAACCATTGCACCCGGCCAAGGAACCCAGGGCGGGAGCATTCGAATAAGATCCCGCCGCATCGCGGTGAAGTGGCTGCTCCCGGTAAAGAAGAGCATGACGGCCAGCGCATCGCGGGCTGAGGCGTGCCACGACGAGAACGCCGATACGCCCACGAAACCGAGCGCCCGAAAGACCAGGAATGAAATGATCAGAACCGCGAGGACCAGCATTCTGACAAACCCCGTGGGCGCACGCCATGGCGTGCCCCTACTTATCGATCGCGCTCGTGGCCGAGGACTCTCACGTTTCCGTTATCAAGGTCCGCCACGGAGCTGGTTTTTTCCCACTCGGCGCGCGGCAAGGCGCGAATCGGCTCCAGCTTTTTCCGAGCCAGCGCCTGATTCAGCGGCGCAACTTCTTTGGCCATGAAGTCGTCGAACTGCTTGACCACGTCGTCCAGTTCGCGCTTCAACGAGTCGATGCGCGCCACCTGGTAATCGCCCGGGCGGCCTTCGTAGTCGGTCAAGGTATCGTACAGCTCGATCGCGTACTCCCGCAGACGCAGTTCGCCGGTAATGGCGCCGCCGGTTTTTGTCGCGACAATCTTTTTCCGAATGGTTTCGGCCTTGTCGGCGGTCTGGGAGAGTGTCTTGCGAAGCGGATCGCTCGCGTCCAGCTTTGACATACGGGCCAGGAGCGCTGCATGGACCGCGCCGATGTTGTCGACGTCGTAGCTCATGTCGCCCAGCAGGTCGCGCAGACGCGTGGAGGCCTCGAGCTGAAGCTTGCGGTCCTCCGCCGTGTAGGTGGCGCGAGGATCAAGGCTGATGCGGAGCTGGGTGGTGAAAACCTGGGCACCGCGCGTCATCTTGATGGTGTAAGACCCGGGCAATACGCGCGGCCCCACCGTGGCCCCGGCGAGCGACGCGGCCGGCGGAACACGCGGCGGCTTCAGCGTCATCGACCAGGGCACGCGGGTCAGGCCACGCCGGCTATTGGCGGGCAGCGTCTCCACAAGTTTGCCTTGGTCGTCCAGGACTTCGATTTTCATCTTGCCGAAGATGTGGCGCTTCTTCTGGTAGTAGGCGATCAGCGCCGCGTCTTGCGGATTCGGGCCGTTGAACGAGGCATCTCCCTCGATCCAGCCGCCGCTGGCGATCAAGCGCTGCCGTATAGGCCTGCCTTCGAGAAACACCGCATCCTGGCTCAACACTTCCGGGGTGAGTTTGCGCAAAGGCGTGATGTCGTCAATAATCCAGATGCCGCGGCCGTGCGTGGCGAGGACCACGTCAGACTCGCGAGGCTGAATCGCGATGTCGCGTACGGCGACGTTCGGAAACTCTCCGCCCTTGTACTGCGCCCACTGGCGGCCGCCATCGAGCGAAACCCAGAGGCCGAATTCCGTCCCTACGAACAAAAGATTGGCGAGGACGGTATCCTCCTTGATGACGTGGGCGTAACCACGCACTCCGCTGCCGGGGCCGACGATGGGCGCCCACGTCCTTCCGTAATCCGCTGTCTTGAAGACGTAAGGTTCCATGTCGCCGAAAGTATGGCGGTCGAAGACAGCGTAGGCAACGGCAGGATCGTATCGGCTTGCCTCAACCCATGACACCCATGAGAATTTTGGCAGGTTCGGAACGTTGCCCACCACGTTCGTCCAGGATTTGCCGCCGTCGCGCGTGAGCTGGAGATTGCCGTCGTCCGTGCCCACCCAGAGAGTGTTTCCATTCAGCGGCGACTCGCTGATGGAATAAATGGTGGTGTGCGTTTCAGCGTCGGAGTTGTCCACCGTTACGCCGCCCGACTCTTCCTGCTTCTGCTTCTCGGGATCGTTGGTGGTGAGGTCGGGCGAGATCCGCTCCCAGCTTTGGCCGTGATCGCGAGAGCGAAACAAGAACTGCGCGCCGATGTAAACCGTCCCCGGTTGGTTGGGGCTGGCGTAAACGGGCGTGTTCCAATTGAAGCGCAGTTTCCCTTCCCCATAATTAGGGAGCGGTTTGATGCCCCGCGCCTGGAGAGTGCGGCGATTGACCCGAACGATTTCCCCGCCCTGGGAATCTTCGAAAACGTACTTGGGGTCCGATAGGTCAGGCAGCACCCAGAACCCGTCGCCGCCTCCCAAGAACTCCCAGCGGCTGTTCGTAATCCCCCCGGGATAGGAGGAGTCGCCAATCCAATTGCCGTTGTCCTGTAACCCGCCGTAGATGTGATAGGGATCTTCGTTGTCCACGGCCACGTGATAAAACTGCGACACGGGGAGGTTGTTGACCTTCCACCAGGTGTCGGCGCCGTCGTAGGAGAACCACACTCCGCCATCGTCCCCGGAAACAAGGCGGTCCGTGTCCTCGGGGTCTACCCAGACATCGTGGAAATCGCCATGCGCTGCCCCCGACACGAAGCTGAAGCTGCGGCCGCCGTCGGTGCTCATAATCAGGCCCAGATCGGTCTTGTAGAGCTTATTTTCGTCCTTGGGGTCCACGATCAGATTGGCGAAATAGAACGGCCGCCACACCATCCATTGACTCGCGTCGCGCCGCTCCCAGGTCTTGCCGGCGTCGTCGGAACGATAGAGGGCGCTTTGCGGCGATTCAATCAGGGCGTAAACCACATTCGGATTGGAAGGCGCCGCGGTCACCGCGACGCGCCCCCAGGGCTTGGGCGGAAGCCCCTGGGCAGTCTTCTCGTTGAGGTCGGTCCAGGTTGCGCCGCCATCCGTGGTCGCGAAAAGACCACTACCACTGAAGGCAGTCGGCGTGTCGCCGCCGGACCGGAACGTCCAGCCCTTGCGCCGGAAATCCCACATGCCCGAGTAGAGCGTCTTTGGGTCGCGCGAACTCATGCTGATCATCGAACAGCCTGTGGACAGGTTCGCGCCCTTGAGAATTTTCGTCCAGGTGGCGCCGCCGTTTGTGGTCTTGTAGACGCCGCGTTCCTCACTGTCACTCCAGAGCCTTCCAGGCACGCAGGCATACACGGTGTTGCTGTCCGCCGGATCCACGATGATCTTCGCGACGCGCTCGGACTCCTTCAGGCCGACGTTGGTCCAGTTCTCACCCCCATCGGTGGATTTGTACACACCGTCGCCGATGGAGGCGCTGTTGCGGGTCCAAGCCTCGCCCGTGCCGACCCATACCGTCTTGGGATGCGAGGGGTCGATGGCAATGGCGCCAATCGACTGCACCGGCTGCTTGTCGAACATCGGTTTGAAGGTCGTGCCGCCATTCAAGGAGCGCCAGACACCACCGCTGGCCGCGCCGATGTAAATCGTGAGCCTGCCCTTCTCATGGACCGCGGCGAGGGCGGCGATCCGGCCACTCATGACGGCCGCACCGATGTTCCTGGCGCCCAGGCCGGAGATGGTGTCCGAATCTATCTTCACGTCCTGCGCGTGCAGACGAGGGCTCGGGGCGAGGCTGGCGAGGATGATGAAGGCCAGATATTGAGCAGTGAATCTGTTCATAGTTGAGAGGTCCTTTTCCAGGTCTAGGTTGTGCCCCCGGCTCTCCTGAACGCCGCACCGTAGATGTGGTGCGGGCGTCTCGCCCGCTGTCGCGGGGGGGGGCGGCTCGCCCCCGCAAGAACCCGCAGGCAGAACCTGTCCTGAGCGGAGCGAGGGAGTGCCCGCGCCAAAGCGGGCGGGACGCCCGCACCACAGCGGCTCCGGGCGTCTTCATTTCGACCCGGCCGACGGTCCGGCCTGGGCATTGGCCGCAGGCATCTTGAACAGGGCATCGTCAACCGGTGGATTCAATTCGATCTTTTCTACGGTAAGACGGACGCGGTCCGGGCTCCCCTTCTGGCCCTGTTCAATTGCGAACGGGTAATAAATGCCGCTCACCGGGTCGTAGTCGCCGTAATACGTTTCCGACTCGTGCGGAGCCCCACGGATGAAAGTCTGTGTCTCGAGCTTGAGCTCCAGGTACGAGTCGGTATCAAAATAATAAGTCCGGATATCGCCGTCTTTCAGGGTCAGCTTCACCTTATAGCAGTCCGTGCCCTCGACGGAATCGTGGCCCATGAATTCCGCCTTGTGGCCTTTCTGCTTATAATTCACCAGCGGACCGTCGATGTCCGAGTCCACCACAAGGTCCTTCATGTCGTCTTCGGCCAATAACTCGGCCGCCCGGCGGCCCTCGAACGGGTCCAACTGCCACCCTGTCTTGCCGTCGTAGGCCCTGATTTGCCTCATGCCCTGCAGGATGAACTCTTCACGCACCTCGCCCGGCCGCTTGTTGACGAATCGAATATCAGCTTTAAACGAGCCGGCGCTGAACTTGGCCGTCTGAATGCGGCTGTGGACGGCACTCATTTTCTCCAGTCCGCCGTGTGCCTGGACATTCTTGGCAATGATCTCATCCACCGTTTGGGGGCGCGCCGCCGCAGGGAGCAAGGCCAGCGCAAAAAATGCCGTGAGAAGCGTTCGACACATAGACACGGGCTCCTTCGTATGGACCAGATGGCGTGTGATGATAGGTATTGGGTCCGAGCAACAGTATACATCAGTTTGTTAAGGAATTGCCCCGCGATGGACGAATACTGTCCTAGTCTTGAGGTACCGCCGATCGGCGCAAGGGAGGGTAAGCGGTTAGACGACGCGCCGGGAAATCAGGCCCAGGCGGGTACGCTTTGAAGGGGCGGAGCTAAAAACTCAGGGGGAACTCGGCGGCGGCCAAATTGCCGAACTCTACCGCTTTGACGCGCTGGCCGACCACGTTGGCAAAATACTGAAGAACCGAGGTCAGTCTGAGGATGACCCGATCGTCACTCATGCCCAGCAATCGCCGCATCGCAAGCGAAAGAAATTGCCAGCGGAAATAGAGAATCAAGAAACGCTCTTCGCCGGCGTACCTTTGATTCACGTTAGCGGCATTCTTGAGGAGATAGGTGAGAGCGACGAAATCACATTTCAGCGCCTGGCGTAAGAGGGAACGAGCGGCCGGCTTGCCGAGCCCGTCCAACATCTCACGCAAGGACAGGAACTCCAGACGATTGGCGCTGGCAATGGATTGAAAGTACTCCCGCTCAAACTGCCGGCGCAGAATCTTCTGGCAAGTGATTTGGAAATAGAAACAGAACAGCGCCGACGAGAGGATCATAATTACTGTGGCAACGATCATGGCTTCTCACCTGTTTTAGAAGTTGGAATCCGGCATGGCTTGGCGCGAAGCAAGAGAGCGGAAACGGGCGGCCTTCACCGTTCTTTGCTCAAGCTGCGTGATCGAGTAAGCTAACACCGGAAACCTCCTCGCGTGTGGTACGAGATGGTTATAGTTCTTATCCACCACCTGAGCAATAGCACAATAGTACCGGGACTTCCGCGCGGGGCCGGCTTCCCGCTCGCCGCTACCCTCAAGGTCAGACTCTTTTTCGAGATGACTTCGCTTGCAACGCAGATGTCGGGTGAATAGAATCTCAGAGTGAAGGAACAACAGGCATGATTAAGGACCCTTTGTACTGGGAAAAGTGGGAGAGGGAAACGCAGTTGCGGCAGCCTGCTGACTTCCGTGCCAATCTGCGCCTGCTTGAAGCCATGTACGAGGAGGCGCGAGCGCTCGGAGTCATGGCCGTGCCTCCCGCCCTCGAAGGGTTAGAGAGCCGTCTACGGCTTGCCAAAGCGCTCAATGTTCGAACAAATTCTTGAGTCCATCGCCGAGGGGCTTGAACGTCTCGGCATTCCCTATATGGTCATTGGCGGGCAAGCCGTGCTGCTTTACGGTGAGCCCCGCCTGACGCGTGGTATCGACGTAACACTGGGAACGGACCTTGGCCGCCTCTCAGAAGTGCTGGACTGGGTTCGAGGTAATGGCTGGCGGGTACTGGTCGAAGCGCCGGCTGAATTCGTGGGCAGGACGATGGTTCTGCCGTGTCTCGATCCCGCCACGGGCATTCGAGTTGATTTAATCTTTTCCTTTTCATATTACGAGCAGCAAGCCCTTAAGCGCGCGCGACGGGTGTCCATGGGCAGAGCGGAAGTATGTTTTGTTTCGCTTGAGGATTTGATCATCCACAAAATGCTCGCCGGCCGCCCGCGCGACCTCGAAGATGTGCGTACTATCCTGTTGAAGAATCGTACGCTCGATCTCGACGACGTTCGCCATTGGCTCCGCGAGTTTGACCGAAGCCTGGGCGAAACATCGCTGGAGCGATTTGAGAAGCTGTGGCTGGAAGGGCAATCATGAAGCGAATCATTCTCATTCTTCTTCTTTCTACGCTGGCCTGCCTGTGCTTTGCAGATGACAAGAGCGAGAAGCAGAAACCGGCGCAGTCCATCGCCGAACTCCAGCAGCAACTCGAGAAATTGCTCAAGGACACGCACACTCCGGGCGTCTCCGTTGCCGTCGTGCATCGTGACGGACCGGAATGGATCGCCGGTCTCGGCGAATCGGACGTAGCCCGTCACCGTGCAACAACTCCGGACACGCTCTTCCGCATTGGTTCAACGTCGAAGGCCTTTGCCTCGCTCTCGATCCTGATGCTGGTGGAGCAAGGCAAACTCTCGCTCGATGATCCCGTCCGCAAGCTAGCTCCCGAGGTGTGGTTCGAGAATCGCTGGGAAGCGAGTGACCCGGTGCGGGTGGTTAATCTTCTGGAGCACACCACCGGCTGGGACGACATGCACCCGCACGAATACGCCGTTAACGCGCCACCCAGCCTGGGTCTGGGCGAGGCGCTGGACTCCTATCATGGTTCGCGCATTTCGCGCTGGCCGCCCGGAACGCGCATGGCCTATTGCAATTCCGGCCCGCCGGTGGCGGCCTACATCGTCGAAAAGATCACCCATCAGCGTTTCGAAGATTTCGTGCAGCAGAATCTCTTTCTGCCGATCGGAATGAAGACCGCAACCTATTTTCCGCCACCCGAAGGAGCCGCGACGACTCTCTATCACCCCGACGGCAAGACGCCCTACCCTTACTGGAACATCGTTTATCGCCCCGCGGGTGCGATCAATGCTTCCGCGCGGGACATGGCGGCTTATGTTCAGTTTTATCTCCATCGCGGCAAGGTCAACGGCGTCCAGATCGTCGCGGCGGCCGACATCGATCGCATGGAGAACCCGGCCAGCACCTGGGCCGCTAAAGACGGCCTGAAGAGCGGATACGGCCTCAGCAATTATTGGAGCATCCACGAGGGCTTCGTGTACCACGGGCATAACGGAGGCGTCAACGGCGGGCTCACTGAAATGGCGTACATGCCCGAGTACGGAGTAGGCTACTTCTACAGCATAAACTCCGGAAACGGAGATGCGTTTCCCCGCGTCGGCAAGACGATTCGCGCCTACGCCACCGCCAAGTTGCAGAAGCCGGCGCTGCCTCCTGTCGCATCTCTGCCGCCAGGCGCCGCTGAGTGGGCGGGGTGGTATGAGCCGGACTCACCACGCAATGAAATGACCCACTTCCTGGAGCGTGTGGCGGGGCTTAGCGTGGTAAGTTTGAAAGACGGGAAACTTCTCATCTCGAGTTTAGGTGGACGGAACGAGACCTTCCTTCCCGTTTCGGGCAGGCAGTTCCGATACGCTCCCAAGAAGGATTCTCTTGAACCCGCGGCCACTCTCGCGCTGCTCAGCCCAAACACGGAGGGCCGTTTCATCGAGGCAGGTACGGTCGCCTTCAAGCAGATCCCAACGTGGTTGGCGATCCTGGAGATCGTGCTCACGGCGTTTGTTGCGCTGTCTGTGGTGTCGATTCTGATATACGCGCCCTTCTGGATTCTGGGAGGGCTCAGCAGAAAGCGCCGCCGCCCGCCAGAGCGCGCCATGCGAGTTTGGCCGCTCGTGGCGGTCTTGAGCCTGGTGAGCGTTGTCATTATCTTCATCCTGTGCGGGAACGACTTGATCGAACGTCTGGGGAATCTGACCGCTTGGTCGATGGCTCTGTTTTTGGTCACCAGCATGTTCGCCGTCGCGTCGGTGGCGAGCGCCATCGCATTGTGGCGGGCGCCGGCGGGGACGGTTCGCCGCGGCGTCCGCGGCTATTCGATGGTAGTCACGGTGGCATTGCTGATTACCACTGCGTACCTTGCTTATTGGGGTGTTATCGGATTGCGGACGTGGGCGTAGCCTGTAGGGGCGGAAACCGCCGAGCATGAAAAGGGCGGGTGCGGAATCCTGGAAGGGCGGGGCTTCAGCTCCGCCGTCAGAGCCCTCACCCACCACTTCGTGGTTCCCCCTCTCCCGCTCGCGGGAGAGGAGTCGGGGGAGAGGGAGTTGCGGGTCACGGCGGGGCTGAAGCCCCGCCCTTCCGCGCCATCTCACGGCTTAAGCAGTCGATAGCTCACGAAGGCCAGGTGCTTGCTGTCCGGCGACCAGGAGGGTACATTCATTGTTCCTTGCCCTCCAAACAGTTTCACCAGCACGCGCGGCTCGCCGCCTGCGGCGGGCATCAAACGCAGCATCACGTCTTTGTTGGGCGGATGTCCCTTCACGTGCTTGTCGAAAGAGAGGAACACCAGCCATTTTCCCTCCGGCGAGGGATGAGCGAACCAGTTGGAGTAATCGTCGTTCGTCACCTGCTCCTGCCCCGAACCATCCGGGTGCATGCGCCAGATCTGCATCCAGCCTGTGCGCTCTGAGTTGAAGTAGATCCACTGGCCATCGGGGGAATAATCGGGGCCGTCGTCCAAGCCGGGGGCATCCGTCAAGCGGCGCTCTTCCCCGCCCTCCACCGGGATCGAGTAGATATCGAAGTTTCCGTTCCTCTCCGCGCAATAAGCGAGCGTCTTGCCATCCGGGGACCAGCCATGCCAATAGGAGGGCCCGCGCTCGGTCACGCGACGCGGCTGGCCTCCCACGGCAGGGAGCACGTAAATCATCGAATCCTCACCTGGCGAGTTGCTGATCGCCAGCCATTGCCCGTCCGGCGAAAAGCCGTGATCGTTGTTGCAGCGGGTTGCCTCTCCCGTATTCAGAAGGCGAGGTTCGCCGCCCTCGACGGGCAGAGTGTAAAGTCTTCCACCACTGTTAAAGAGCAGATACTTTCCATCCCGCGACCAATTAGGCGCTTCGAAACGCTTCTCGGCACGATAGACGACGCGGCGCTCGGCGCCCTCCACGGAAATAGTTTCCAAGCGACTTTCCACCGGCTGGTCGCGCTCCTCTTCCTCTTTGAACTCGAGCAGGCTAGGCTTTGAAATCACGGCTTCCTCCAGGACCCCGGCATCATGAGAGCACACCGCCAGCCCGGCATAAACAGGGTCGTGCAAGGGGACTTCAACACTCCCCGCCCATTCCAACGGCCCGCCGGCAGGCGCCGCCCAGAACGAGAACGAGTTCCCCAGGCGGACCAGTCGAATGGTTTCCGGCATGTTGATCTTGGACTGGATTTGCTGCGTCTCGCCACCCTCTGTGAGCCGATATTGCAGGCTGGCGAGTCCGCTGGCGTGCAGCACCACGTCCGCGTAAATCGAGTTGGGAGTGAGCTGCTGCCGGACCATCCAGCCCGCCTTCTTGTGCTCGTTGCCGCCGGGCTGGGGAAAACGCACCGAGGCCGTGAGAGTCAAATCTCCGGAGGCCTGCCGATAGACGTAATGAAACGCATCCGTCGGGCCCCACATGTTGGCGCCGCCACCCGTGATGCGGTATTCATGGCGCGAGGCGTCGTAGTGAGCGGATCCCGGACGCAGCGGGCCGCCCACGTCGGTCTCATGCTGGAGTTCGCCCAGCGGGCCGGAAGATGCGGCGATCATCGTGCCCAGAAAAATACAACCACCCAAGATGGCGGCCCACCGCCACGTGTGACGCCCGCCCAGAGTGCCGGCCAGGAAACCATGCGGTTCAATCATGACGGACCTCCTCTTTAAGGGAGAGAACGTACTCGATATGTCGCCGGTATGCAAGCCCGGCTAGAAATAGAATTTCGCCGCGAACTGGAGCAGCCGTGGAGGCGCGGCGCCTATGATTTGGCCGAAGGACGAGCTGCTGATGTTTCCGTTAACCGCCGCAGGCCCGTAGAACTGCGCGTGATTGAAAGAATTGAAGACCTCTGCGCGGAATTGCAGCAGCTTGGATTCGGTGAACCGCAGATCCTTCAGCAGGGCGAAGTCAAAGTTGGCGATTCCCGGGCCATAGAAGAAGCGCCGGGCTGCGGTGCCCATCGTCCCCAGCGGTGGAAGGCTAAACAACGTCGTATTAAAGGCGGGCTTACCGTTTCGAGGGTCGGTATTAACCATAAGGTTGCCGGGTGTAAAATCGGGCGTATCCACGCCGTTATTATTGATTCCGTTGGGAATGCTGCCGAGCAGAGAGGTGTCGTTGTTGTTGTAAAGCGTCACCGGAAGTCCGGTGGTAAAGCGTGTGATGCCGGAGAGAGACCATCCTTCCGTCCAGCGGCTGCGGCGCCGCAACAAGCGCTCAGCCGGCAGATTGTATTTGTAGCTGGCCACGAAGTTGTGCCGCATATCGAACGCGGAAAGAGCCTTGGTCAACCCGGGATAGAGCGGGTTCAGCGGCTCGGCAAGGCCGGAAGAATCATCGAGGGATTTGCCGTAAGTGTAACCGGCCATCAACTCGAGCGATTTGGCGCTGTGGCGAAGGCTCGCCTCGAACGCCTGGTAATTCGAATTGGATATGGTTTTCTGGTAAGTCACCGCATCGAATTGGGCACTGAAGGGCCCGCGGACCTGAGCCGGCTGGCCGGTGGAGCGCGTGAAAACCCCGCCCTCGCTGAACGGACCACAGGTTGGGGTACCCGGCATGACCTCATCCGGCTGGCTGACGCTCAAGCACAGGGCGGGATTGCCTGGATTGGCTGAGATGAGGACGAGAAGGTGGTGGGCTTCGGAACCAAGATAGCTCAGGCTGAAAACCGTGTTGCGGCCGAATTTGCGTTGTAGCGAGAAGGATTGGCTCTCGGCATAGGGCGGCACGTTGCTGTGGAAGAACGACGGAACGCCGGTGATGGGCGCATACTTGGACCAGTCAACCGTCGTGTCCGGCTTGGCGGTCGAAGCTCCGTAGGAAGCAATCGGCGAGGGAAAAGGCTGGCCAAAACTTTGGCCGGTCGCCGCCGCTATGAACGGCGCAGCGAACAAAGGCGAAGCGCTGCTGTTATAGTCGTAGCCATAGGGAGGGTTGGCGCTCATGATACTCGCCGATAAGCCCTCGAAGGCCGTGTAGAACATCCCGTACCCCGCGCGCAGGCTGGTTCTGCCGGGCCCGCCGAAGAGCCTGCCCAGCCAACCGGCTTGGAAGTTCGGCGAGTAAGCGACGCCCAGCCGGGGCGCGAAGTTCGCATATTTGGCCGGGGCGAGCGTGCGCGGGATGCCGGGATCGCCGGGGAAAACCAACCCTTCCGGCGCCCCAGGATAGACAAGCGACTGCTGGCCCGGGACAAGGGTTTGAAGCTGGTTATATTTCTCGGACCAAGGTGGAAGGACGTCCCAGCGCAAACCGTAATTCAAGGTCAGGTTCGGCCTCACTCGCCAGCTATCCTGTCCATACAAGCCGAGGTACTTATTGCGAAGATAAAAGCTCGCCGAATCTCCTTGCCGGTAATAGCTGGCGACGCCCAGGAGAAAATCTGCAAAGTCTGAACCGGTCTCGCTCCCCGTGAATTGAAACGAGCCGTTGAAAACAGCGTCCGGGTTGACATTAATCCCGTCAAGATGGAATCCACCGCCCATCTTCAACAAGTGCTTCCCCATCGCTTTGGAGAAATTGTCGGCGGCCTGAAACAGATTGTTGGCTTGCTCGAGGCCGGTGGTGTCCACGCCCAAGGTGAAGGAATTCAGCGCCACATTCTCAATACCCTCAATCTTGGGATCCAGGGGAACGATACCGAGAGTCCCGGGTCCTTCCACGAATCCCTGCTGGCTGAGTTTGGGGCCCACGCCTCCCACCGGCTCACCCACCCGGTTGGCGAACCTCAAATAGCTGAAGTGAAACTCATTGACCATGTTCGAGCCCAAAGTCTTCGTCCCGCTGAGACTCGTTAGTTGAGCTCGGCCCGCGGAGATGGCATTGAACCCTGGGACATTGGCGCCGCCTTGGGCCGTGGGGTAGGGATTATTGAGAAAATAGTCGTCGAGCGCGTAATAAGCCGAGAGGGTTCGCGAGTCCGCGCTGGAATCGAGTCTCACGGCTCCTTTGTCGTCGCGAAGCGCTTCATCAAAGGCCGAGGTGGTGAAGGAACTCGCGCCCAGATTGGGCTGCGGGATGTACTTCAACAATCCCCTGGCGGGCGCAGACCAGACGCTCGGCGGGATCCTGGCGCCAGGGAATACGCACTCGGACGTGCTGCTGCAGCCAGGCACGTAATAATGCATCCCGGCGTTTACGGGGTAGCCCAATTCCTGCGCGAGAATCCCAGCCCAATAATTACCGGTCACGGTTCCCGTCAAGGAACTGGAGAGATCGGAGAGATTTCCCGCCTGGTCTTGGAAAGTGGGAACTGCAATGAGGCCCGAATCCACACCCTGGGTCATTCGGGTGCCCTGATAATCGGCAAAAAAGAACATCCGGTCGCGCTCGAGGGGACCGCCTAGCGCGCCCCCGAACTGGTTTTGGCGGAAGGCAGCGCGCTCGGCGGAGAAGAAGTTTCGCGCGTCCAGATCCGTATTGCGCAGGAACTCAAAGCCGTCGCCGTGAAGTTCGTTGCCGCCTGATTTGGTGACCACAATGACCTGGCCACCACTGTAATTCCCGTACTCCGCGTCGAAGTCGTTCGTGAGCACGCGAAGTTCCTGGATCGAATCGAGATTGGGAACGATGGTCGCGCCCATATTGACGCCTTCCTCGACATCGCTGCCATTGACCATAAAACCGTTGGCGGTTTCACGCTGGCCGCTCACCGAGAGGCTTCCCGGGTCCAGGTCGCCGGAGGGCGGCGTGCTGGTGACGCCAGACATCACCACCGCGTTGGGCTGCTGGGAACTGATCGGAATGATCCCGGGCTGAAGGGCCAGCAGATCGGTGTAGCTACGGCCATTCAGCGGCACGCTGGCGATTTTGTTTCCGTTAACGGCTTCGCCCATCTGGGTGCTCGAGGTCTCGACGCGAACCCCCGCTTCGGATACGGTGACAACCTCCGTCTTAGCGCCCAGTTCCAGGTTGGCGTCCACATGCAAGGCGGAAGTTGCGCCCAGGCTCAACCCCACTTGCCGGTATGGTTTGAATCCAGAAAGATTAATCTCAATGTCATAATCACCTGCGGGGAGCGCCGCGAAAACATAGGAGCCATCGCTATTCGTGGTCGCGACACGCTGAACGCCGGTCTCTTCGCAGAGCAAGACTACTGCGGCGCCAGGAATCACCGCGCCACTCGGGTCGGCGACTGTTCCGGAAATAGTTGCGCCCGGGCTGGCGCACTGCAGGCAAAAAGGGAAAATCAGGACTAGTGTCGCGAGCCTCAGACACATCGCAGTGTGCCGGCTTATCGCTGTGGGTATACTGCCTCGCAAAATCATAAACCTCCTCCGCCAGGGGTACGGAGAGATAGCTGGCGGCAAAGAGTATCTTGCAACTTGCTTGCAACTCACCAAGTGCGACAAGAAGTCCCAATATCCCCTCGGATTCACTGGCTTCGCAACGACTCAAGTCGTTTCTAAGGCCAACGACAACAAAAGGACGAGCGAACTGGGCGTAATCACGCCGGGAGGTCACGCGAAATGGCGCAGTTATGCAATTCAGTTGCATGTGTTAGGAAAGTGAAGGAGGCCTTGGAATCTACCTTGTCGACAAGCGGAAAAGTTCCATTATGGCGAGGCGCGCAGGGCAGTCCGCTAGCCGGCGGATGGTTGGCCGAGGGCGGGCACAAGGGCCGCCCCCCGCAACGTGAATGTGCGTTAGGGAGAAGCTGGGCTCGCCGCCGGGGCAGGCGCGGGCGGCATGGCGAATTTCGCGTCGTCGATGGTGACGTTCTGCTGGCACTGGTCAACCTGAATGGTGAAGCGCCCGCCGGGCCGGGCGAGGGTCCAGCGGAAGGGCACCTTGATGCTGTCCACGTTGCGGTAGTCAGCATAGTCAATCTGCGTAGGGTTGCGGCCGAGGGGCGTCTCGACGTAGCGCACCAGGCGCACCAGCAGTCCCGATTGTTGGCTGAAGTACATCCGCACAGGGGGCTGCCCCGGATTCACCCCATTGACAAGGTAGGTTTCTTCCTCGCCGATCTTTTCGGGATGCTCGACGCGAAGCTGGCTGAAGTTCTGCTTGAGGCGAAGGGCAAAATGGAAGTCCGCATCCATCTTTGCGGAGTTGGCCTCCGGCGGGCTCATCGGGTGCGGCGGGCCGTGTGAAAAGCCTAGCCACCCCGAGCGGCCGTCGTAGGCCGTGATGCTTTCGCCGTTTGGCATGTGCATCACGGAGAGCCTCTTGTCCGGCGCTTTGGCGTAAACTTCGATGGGGAACTCGCGATTTCCAAAACCTGTCAACTTGCCCTTTTCGACCCGGCTCGTGATCTTTTCGAGCGCCTCCGCACCGCCCAATGCTTGAACATATTTGTTGACGATCTGATCGGCAGGCGGCATGGCGGCGGGTTTCGCAGCCTCCGGGTTCGTCGCCCCGCGAGGTTCCGGCATTGTCTCGGCGTTGGCAACCAGGGGCGTTCCGACCGGGTCCGCTACGCCATGGTGGCAGGAATAACAGGTGACTTCGCGATGTCCGTCAAAGTTGTCTTTGTTAATGGCGAACATCATCTGCATCATTTTGCGCGCCGTCTGCTTGGGCTTCTTGTCGTCCTTGTCGAAGGCGTGCTCAACGTGGCAGTGCTCGCACTCAACTCCCAGCGATGCCGACATGAACTGCATGGCCGGAATCACCTGGTCGGCAGGAACACCCTTCAACACTTGGATGTTCTTGTACGCCTCTTCGGCAGTTTTGCCTGCCGTCTGGCCTGCCTGCGCCGCGCCGGGATGCGGCCGCAACGCCAGCATGACAACTGCAAAGACCAGTCCTGCCGCAACCAAGTAGGTTCTCTTCGATAGTGTTTTCACTGGGGCTCCCTGTTTTGAAGGTTAAGCTTATATCAAACCTCGGTGGCGCATGCTGAGTCGCTGGAGAGGGCCGCGGCTGGGCCGCGTGTTCATCTTAACCCTGCGGACGGGCGTCAGCTCCAGAAACTGGGGAACCTGCACCTCATGGATTGCGTATTCCCTATTGCTTTCCCATAGGAACTGTGGCACAATTCCTATGGGAGGCCAATAGGAGCAATATGGGCGACAAAGCAGATGTCTGGCAGGGCACCCTGGCGCTGATGGTCTTGAGGACGCTCGACACTCTGGGGCCGCTGCATGGCTACGGCATCGCGCGCCGCATCGAGCAGACCAGCGAGAACCTGTTGTCGGTGAATTACGGAACCCTCTACCCCGCCCTTCTGAAGCTCGAGCAGGAAGGCTACATCGCTTCGGAGTGGGGCCTGTCCGACAACAAAAGAAAAGCGAAGTATTACAAGCTGACGCGCGCCGGCCGGAAGCAATTGGAAAGAGAGATTCAGGGATGGGGCAAGCCACGGCGATTGTGGCGCGGTTCTTGGCCCCAAAGGAGTCGGCGTGACGGCTTGCGGATTCGGGTAGCCCGAGTCAGGCTGGCCGGCTGTAGGGCAACCCTGCGCCCGCGGGCGGCCACTAGGGCCGCCCCTACGTGCATGGTTCGAAGGAGCAATCCTTATGAGGAAATTACGAGCCTGGTTCTTGCGTTTGGGCGGCTTATTTGGCAAGGAGCGGCAGGAGCGCGAGATGGCCGAGGAACTTGAAGGCCACCTCGAGATGCACATTCAGGACAATCTTCGGCGCGGCATGACGCCCGAAGCAGCCCGCCGCGATGCCCTCATCAAGCTCGGCGGCATCGAGTTGACCAAGGAGCGCTATCGTGACCGGCGTGGTATTCCCGGGCTGGAAACGCTGCTACAGGATGTACGCTTTGGGGCTGCGCATGCTCCGCAAAAACCCCGGCTTCACGGCGGTTGTGGTGATGACCCTGGCGCTCGGGATCGGCGCCAATACCGCGATTTTCAGTTTGCTGGACTCCGTCGTGCTGCGCTTTCTTCCCGTCGAGCACCCTGAGCAACTTGTGCAAATCACCAGGCGGGGTCCGGAGCCCGGCGATGAGGGTGTCCCAATTTCACTAATCCGATCTGGGAGCAGGTGCGCGATCAGCAGGACGTATTCTCCGGCGCGCTGGCCTTCGGCGAGCAGCAGTTCGACCTTGCGCAGGGCGGCGAAGCGCATTACGCCAAAGGTCTTTGGGTCAGTGGAGATTTCTTCCGCACGCTGGGCGTTCGCGCCGCTGCCGGCCGCCTGATTACCGTTGACGATGACCGACGCGGGTGCTCGGGCGTTGCCGTGTTGAGCTACAGTTTCTGGCAGGATCATTTCGGCGGCGCGGCAAGCGCCCTGGGCAGCAGGATTTCGCTCGACAATCACACCTATCCCGTCATCGGCGTGGCCGCCCCGGGTTTCTACGGCGTCGAGGTCGGCAGCAAGTTCGACGTCGCTCTTCCCTTTTGCGCCACCGCCATCTTCGACGGCGCACGGCCGCGCCTCGACCACCGCTCGTGGTGGTGGCTCGCTATCGTGGGCCGCCTCAAACCGGGAATTAGCATCGCTCAGTTGCGAGCCCGCCTCGAGTTGATATCGCCGCGCGTCTTCGCGGCCACCGTCCCCGCCAACTGGGACGTCGCCAACCAGAAGAATTACCAGAAATGGTTGCTCACCTCCGCGCCCGTCTCCACCGGCACTTCCGGCCTGCGCCGGCAGTTCGAGCGGCCGCTTCAAATCCTGATGGGGGTGGTCGGAATCGTGCTGCTGATAGCCTGCGCCAATATCGCCGGCCTCATGCTGGCTCGCGCCGCGACTCGGCAGCGGGAGATGGCCGTGCGGCGAGCGGTGGGCGCCTCGCGCCTGCGCCTGATTCGCCAATTGCTCACCGAATGCCTTCTGCTGTCGACGGCCGGCGCGCTGCTCGGAATCCTTTTTGCGCATTGGGGCAGCATGCTGCTGGTCCGCTTTATTTCGACGGCCCGGGATCAGGTTTATCTCGACTTGTCGTTCGATTGGCGCGTCCTGGGGTTCACCGCTGCAATCGCCATCATCACCGCCGTCCTTTTCGGAGTCCTTCCGGCGTTCCGCTCCACTCGTGTCTCGCTGACCGCCGCCATGAAGGGCAGCCTGGCGATGGATCCTGAGCGCCACGCGCGTCTCCGTCCCCGGCGCTGGATTGTCGCCGCGCAGGTAGCGCTATCGATGGTCTTGCTGGTAGGCGCGGGACTATTCCTGCGCAACTTCGTCAAGCTCATGACGCTCGACATCGGCTTCGACCGCGCGAACGTCCTGATGATGCACACCGAGGCCAGGACCGCCGGCATCCCGCCTGAAAAGTGGATGGCCACCTGGGACGAGATTGAGCGCCGCCTCAGCTCGCTGCCCGGCGTGCTCTCTGCCAGCCGTCGCCTTTTCACGCCCGTCAGCGGATACGAGTGGAATCAAAATGTTCATGCCGACTCGCCGAACTCGCCCACCGGCGACGCGTCACTCGTTTATCTGAATGCCGTCACGCCCGCATACTTCAGAACACTGCGCATTCCGTTGCTGGCGGGACGCGACTTCGAGGTGCAGGACACCGCGACCTCGCCCAAGGTCGCCATCATCAATCAGACGATGGCGCGCAAGCATTACCACGACCTGAATCCCCTCGGCAGGTACATTCGGCTCGAAGAGGACCAGGGCAAGCTTGGCGACCCCTTCCAGATCGTAGGCGTGGTGCGCGATTCCAAGTACGAGTCGCTGCGCGAAGAGGACTATGCTTGCGCGTACTTTCCTGTCAGCCAAGCGCCAGGATTCGGCGGTGGGCCCAACTTCCTGATCCGAACTTCGGTGCGGCCTTCCGCCATGGTCTCATTGATCCAGTCCACGGTGGAGGGTGTGGACAAGTCGATTTCACTCCAGTTCGACACCCTGGCCCGGCAGGTGGATGATTCACTTGTGCAGGAGCGGGTGCTGGCCACGCTTTCCTGTTTTTTCGCCGGCCTGGCGATGTTGCTGGTTATGGTTGGACTATACGGCGCCATCAGCTACATGGTGACTTTGCGGCAAAAAGAGCTCGGCGTTCGCATGGCGCTCGGGGCGGCGCCCGGTTTGATCCTGCGACTCGTGCTCCGTGATGTCCTGATTATCCTGCTCGCCGGCGTGGTGGTGGGAACTGGCATCACGCTCTTGAGCGTCCAATTGCTTCAGAGCCTGCTGTTCGGGATTGCCGGCACGCGATGCTCTTACCATGGCTCTGGCCGCCGGCGTCCTTACGCTCGTAGCTTTCATCGCCGGCTATGCTGCCCGCCCGCCGCGCCGCAAAAGTGGACCCGATGAGCGCCCTGAGATACGAGTAGCGCTGCGGCCGGGTAACCATTTCCGAGCCTACCCGGTTCCCGCTATTGCCTCAAGGGCAGAGATGGTTTCCTTCGCTGATCGGCACGCGATGCGAATGAGCTTTCTGCGAGACTTTTGCCCCGAGACAATCGTCACATACGACTGCGGCAACCTCAAGGCTCGCGCCAGGAAATGGACACAGGCCTGGTTGGCCTCGCCTTCGCTGGGAGGAGCATGTACGTCCAGGCGCAACTCTCCGCTCGAATCGTAAGCCAGGCGTTCGCGGGCAGAGCGAGGCCTTACTTTCAGCCAGAATGAAACGGCGTCGCCTTCGACTCTATAGTTGTCAGTCATCAGTTGTCAGTGGTCAGTCGCAAGACGTTCGGAGGCTTCTGTCCGTCGCGAACCGCCCGGGCGCCGGGTCCAAGATGGCGATTGCCCTTGCGCCCCCGTTTAGGTCACTTGCTTTCTGCATTGTGCTCACTGCCGGCTGCTCCGCGCTCCGAAGATAGCGGTTCCCACGCGGACGACGGTTGAACCCTCCTCGATAGCAACCTCGAAATCGTGGCTCATGCCCATTGAGAGTTCCCGCATGGAGACGTTGGGTATGTTCCTCCCGTCAATCTCGCGCGCCAATTCGCGCAGCCGCCGGAAATAAGGCCGCGCGCGCTCGGAATCGTCAAAAAAGGGAGGGATGACCATGAGGCCTCGAAGTTCCAGCATGGCGAGCCGGCTGACCTGCTCGCCGAGCAGAGTAATTTCAGTCTCTCCAACTCCTGCCTTACTCTCCTCGCCGCCCAAGTTGACTTCGAGCAGCACCGGCAGCCGGCCGGCCCCGGGGGACGCCGCCTGATCAAGCTTCTGGGCAAGCCGGAGCGAATCCACGGAGTGTACCCACTGGAACAGCTCCCTTGCGGCTCTTGCCTTGTTGGTTTGAAGGTGGCCCACCAAATGCCACGTGATACTCAAGTCTGAAAGCACCGGGCGCTTGGCTTGGGCTTCTTGCACGCGATTCTCGCCAAAATCGCGGAGCCCCGCTTCGTACGCGGCGCGGATGCACTCCGGCGGAAAGGTTTTCGAGATGGCGAGAAGCTTCACGTCCTCCGGCCGGCGTCCGTAGCGCCGACAGGCGGAGGCGATGCGCTCCCGCACTCCTGCCACGTTTTCCTTGATGTCAAGCATGACGAACCTCAGCGATTGATCTCCCAGGTCGAGAGTATAGCAGCCTTGGCGGCATTTCGGAGCGGACACCAGTCCCGGCTGGCAGCCAACCCCTCACCCGTCCCGCTCCCTTGTATGGAGGCAACTACGAATGGTACGATGCCTTTCGCGTCGATCGTTCGCGTGCCAGAGACAAACCAAAATGAAATACGGCCTATTCATTACGCTGGAAGGAATAGACGGGACGGGAAAGAGCACGCAACTTCGTCTCCTCGTTCAGTATCTGAAGAAGCGGGGGCTGCCCGTGCGCGTGACGCGCGAGCCAGGAGGCACGAGGCTGGGCGAGCGCATTCGCAAGATTCTCCTGGATTCAAAGAACACTCATCTTTCTCCCCTTGCGGAGCTGGCCCTCATGTACGCAGCGCGCGCCCAGCACCTCGAGGAGGTCATCCGGCCTGCTTTGGCAAAAGGCCAAATCGTGGTGAGCGATCGCTACAATGATGCGTCGCTCGCATACCAGGGATATGGGCGCAAGTTGGGCGTCGCGACTGTCCGGGCCTTCGATCGCACCGTGAGTGGCCGCACCCAACCCGACTTGACTATTCTGCTCGATCTCGCTCCACGCCTCTCACTCGGGCGGGCCGTAGGCCGCCAGTCACAGCGGAATTCAAGCCAGGGACGGTTCGAATTGCAGGGATTGAACTTTCACCGGAGAGTGCGGCGCGGCTACCTGGCCATCGCCCGAAAGGACCCACGCCGAGTCAAGGTTGTTCCGGCAGGTGGACCGGTCGCAGAAGTTCATTCCAGGATTCTAAAGCTCATTGACGGTTTTCTGGCGCGGCGGCTCACCGGCTAGCCGCAGATCGCTTCCAAATCATCTTCGCAACGTGGCGCAAGGCGGAGAAGTCGATTTCAGACTTTGGAATCCGGATTTTGGATTACTATTTAGATGCGCCAAGCGCGAGGAAATCGTGGTCGGAAACCTGAGACCCAAAATCTAAAATGCCGTTTGATTCATTCATCGGAAACTCCAGAGCTCTGGCTTGCGTGCGTGAGATGGCAGCGGGCGGACGTGTGCCCGGCAGTCTGCTGTTCGCGGGTCCGGAAGGAGTAGGCAAAAAGACTCTGGCCCGGATGCTGGCCAAAGCGTTGGTGTGTGAGCGCGATCGAAACGATTTCTGCGACGGCTGTGCGCGTTGCCGAAAGGCTGAGGAGATGTTTACCTCGGCGGAAGAAGATGTGCACCGCAGGCGAGAGATGAAAGAGGCGGCAAGGCGTGTGGAAGGGCTGGTTTATTTCGACCTCCAGATCATCGCGCCCCTCACGCGGTTTATCCTGACGGACCAGATTCGGCAACTACGCCATGTGGCTTATACCCGGCCCTTCGAGTTCCCGCATCGGGTATTTATCATCGATGACGCACAGACGATTCACTGGCAGGCTGCGGACTTGCTGCTCAAAGTGCTCGAAGAACCGCCCGAGACGACTTCTTTCATTCTGATCTGCTCCAACCCTTACGAGTTGCGCTCCACCATCCGCTCCCGTTGTCTGCAAATTCTCTTTCAACCGGTGGCCGAGGCTGCAATCAGGGAACTGCTCGCCCAGCAGGGCGGTTTAAGCAATCCACAACTGGCCGTCGCGTCCCGCGTGTGCGCGGGCAGTGTGGCCAAAACCCGGAACTTCGATCTTGCAGCCTATGAGGAGCGCCGTAAGCCCTGGCTGGCATTCCTGTCAGCGGTGTCACGCCGCTCCGTAACGCCGTCCGCCGGTACAGACTGGCGGCCGCTTTTTGATTCCGCCAAAGCGCTTGCCGAAAGGCGGGACGATTTCGAGGCCACACTCGACATCGGTTATTCCCTTCTGCGCGACCTGCTTCTGGTGCTTCTGCACGGACCCGAAAACGAAGTGACCAACGTGGATATCCTCCCCCGCCTTCAGGCTTGGGCAGCCGGCCTGGGACTTAAAGGAATCGAACTCTTGAAGTCCGGCCTCGACCAGGCATACCGCCTGCGGGTTCGCAACGTCAACCAACAACTTGGCTTCGAGACGCTGGGCCTGGAGGTTAGCTCCGGCGTGCGGTAGGCGCTGTGTGTGCGCCGGGGCCCGGCGCCAGATCAACTGCGGAGATCCTTCGTCGTCCCCGAAAACAGGACTCCTCAGGATGACACGCCGGGGGAGCGTTGAGCATCACTGCGGCCCCATAAGTTCCCGACTCGGCTAAATCTCACATGGCCGATCGTTCAGGTCTTCGACTCTCGACTTTCGACTTTTGACTTTCGAATTCACTCCATTGCCAGTCGTGAAGCTTCGTGATAGCATCTAATATATTCACGGCTTTCTCCCTCGAATGGCTTTTAACCACCGGGAAGAAACCCGGACGCCGGAGCGAGCGTCTACTTGAAAGGCGTATAGCGGCGATTCTGAACATGCCTCCGGGGACCAGGCCGAAGGAGTAATAGATCATGAACCGAAGACTGATCCGCCCAACATTGTCAGAAGTCCAGGACCAAATGGGCGCACGGATGCAGCGCAAGAAGCCTGCTCCCCCTGAACAAACCAGCGCAGAGAGCTTTTACTACCTGAAACAAATGCAGGCACGCACGCCGATGGTGGTCGTCCTCACCAGTGATGAAGTCATCCACGGCGTCATCGAGTGGTACGACAGGAATTGCATCAAGGTCCACCGGCCGAATGAACCCAATCTTCTCATCATGAAGTCCGCCATCCGCTATGTCTACAAGGAGAATGAAAACAAGCACGGCGGCGGGGGGGACGGCAATCGCCTTCCCGATAACGGCCAGGACGAGTACTCACAAAGTTAGTGGCACCTGAAGGCCGGCACTACAAGTTCACGCTGCCCACCTCAACGGGCTACCAAGAAACACTCGAACCCCGGCATCCTGAGCGACGCGGAGAATCTCGTCTGTTCTAATCTTGACAATCTAGGGAGATTCCGTCGTTTCGCTCTCAACCGCCGGTGGCTCCCTGGAATAACCTGTGAGAGGGTTTTTCCGCTGCCAGCAAGGACCTGCGCAGGCCGAATTAAAGGTTGGCGTTCCCTGCCAACGACGCTGATTTGCCGCCAAGCTTGACAGTGTAACCTTCCCCGCATAGGATAGTCGTGCGCACCAAATACGGACCGCGAGCCTAAACAGTGATTCACCAAGCAACCACAAACTACCAGCCAGCCGCAAGCCCAACGGTAAACTTTTCTCCGCCCTGCTATCCGCCTGAACGGTTCCTACGGACGGCGGTGAGGGTGAGGTTTCTGTTCCTTCTTTTTCTAGCCCTGGCTCTGCTGGGGTGGCCTCTCCGCTCCGGACTGCGGGCCCAGGAAGAGCACAAAAAGGTACCCGTCATCGACAAGATCACTTCCGGCGGCCCGTCGCAGCAGGAGTTCGTGGGCGTCGTGAAATCCGTCGATATCGAGAGCGAAGTTCTAAACGTCGACAGCATCACCGGAAAGTTGACCGAAATCTTCCCGCTTAAGAAGAAAGTCCATGTAGTTACCGCCGACGGCGACAAGCTGAAGCTGGCAACCTTGAAACCGGGCACCAACGTACTCGTATGTTTCGACCAGAAGGGCGACCACAGAACCATCACCCGCGTTGTGGTTCTCTCCGGCGGCCCTCCGAAGAAGAAGACTCCCCCCTCTTAGCGCACCAGGAGCACAGGCACTGTTGCCTGTGCGCTTCGACCCGCTACTTCAGGTTTGGGGCACAGGCAGAAGTGCCTGTGCTACAAGAGAAGGCTCATGAAGATTGGCATAACCTGTTATCCCACCTATGGCGGAAGTGGAGTCGTGGCCACGGAATTGGGTCTGGAATTGGCCGCGCGCGGGCATGACATCCATTTCATCAGCTACGCCGTTCCGGTCCGCATGACGGAGCCGTCGGACCGCCTCCACTTCCACGAAGTGGAGATGCTCAACTACCCGTTGTTCAACCATCCCCCATACACGCTGGCGTTGGCCACTCAGATGGCGAACGTGGCGTTGAACGAATCGCTCGACCTCTTGCACGTCCACTATGCGATCCCCCACTCCGTGAGCGCCTATCTGGCCCGCGCCATGCGTCACCCCCACCGCCTTCCGTTCGTCACCACTCTGCACGGAACGGACATCACCCTGGTCGGCGTGGATCGCTCGTACTTGCCCATCACCCGGTTCTCGATTGAGCAGAGCGATGCGGTGACCGCCATCTCCGAGTACCTGCGCGCGATAACCCAGCGCGAACTCGGTGTTCAACGACCGATCGAAGTGATTCCGAACTTCGTCAATTGCGACGTCTTCCAGCCGGGCGCGGACCGTCGCCGGCGCGAAGAATTCGCCCCCAAGGGCGAGCCGATTCTCGTGCATCTGTCCAACTTCCGCCCCGTCAAGCGAATTCCGGATGTGGTTGAAATCTTCGCCGCTGTCCGGGCGGAGGTTCCCGCCAAGCTTCTCATGATCGGTGACGGCCCGGAACGCACCATCGGCGAATGGATGGTCCGCGAAAAGGGCCTGACTGAGGACGTAGTCTTCCTGGGCAAACAGAATCAGGTGCAAGAATTTCTCAATTGCGCCGACGTGCTCCTGCTGCCGAGCGAAATCGAGTCATTCGGCCTCGCAGCGCTGGAGGCTATGGCCTGCGGTGTCCCCGCCGTCTGTTCGGAAGTAGGGGGCTTGCCGGAAGTTATCAGAAACGGCGTGGAAGGCTTTCTGGTGCCCGGTCACGACACCAAAGCCATGGCCGCGCACGCCCTCGAAATCGTCACCGACCCGCACCGGCGCGAGCAGATGGGCATCGCGGCGCGCCAGCGCGCCTCTACGACTTTCTGCAGCCAGAAGATCATTCCCCTTTACGAAGACCTCTACAAGCGAGTGCTTGCCAGTTCCTAGCGCCTCTCAAATCTGCGAACGGGATCTTTGAGACAGCCCGTCCCTTCGTGCTATCGCCCTCAGCGCCCGCCAATCAGGTGGCGATTTATGGCAGCGACCTCTGCGCCTTGAGCGGTGTCGTGTCCGTTTGCAGCGGCGCTCCCAACCAACTCTATAGCTGGAGTGCCTTTAACGCGAAGGGCGCAGTGCAAACTGTCTCGGCCAACCAAGCCCGGTTTCTGGTGAACGGCGCCTACGCGGATTCCGTTTATAACGAGCCTTGGGGTACCGCTACGCGCAACTCGCTCCGGGATGCTGCTATCAACCAGGCAAACTTCCAGATCACCAAGGACACGACCGTTACCGAGCGCGTGAAGCTCCGTGTCGATGCCGCCTTCCAAAACGTGTTCAACCACCCGAACTTCGCTTCCGTGGATCCATTCCTCGAAGATGTCGGTTACGCTTCCGAGGATCACGGATTCGGCATTCCGTCTCTTTTTAGCGGCGGGGACCGCCTCATTAAATTCGGCGTGAAGGTCCTGTTCTAGATGATGGAACGTAGGGGCGGTTCGCGAACCGCCCCTACGACGCCTCCTGTCCCCTAGTTTCCCTGTTCCCTATTCCCTGTTCCCTTCCGTCGTTCGTAGGTATAAACTTGCCCCTTATCGGGATTCCGGCACAGGACTCCTGGCTTGCACCACACTTAACTCTTGAAGAGAGGGACAAATGACTAAAAGCCTCAGCCACGGAAGGGTTTGGATCTTACTGACTCTTTCCGTATGGGCCTTACTCAGCATCTCTGTTTCCCTGGCGGACGAGGGCATGTGGACCTTTGACAATCCGCCGCTCAAACAACTCAAGGAGCGCTATGGCTTCGAGCCCACCCGCGCGTGGCTTGACCACGTGCGCCTTGCCAGTGCTCGGTTCAATGACGGCGGCTCTGGCTCTTTCGTGAGCCCCCACGGGTTGGTTCTGACGAACCATCATGTGGCGCTTGGCCAATTGCAGAAGGTCTCCTCCCCCTCCAAGGACTACGTCAAGGACGGGTTCTATGCGCGTACCGAGGCGGAAGAACTGAAGTGCCCCGACCTGGAGATCAACGTCCTGGTCAATATGGAGGACGTCACGGTGCGGGTCCGCAGCGCCGTCAAACCAGGCATGAGTGACGAAGCTGCGCTGAAGGCCCGCAAAGCCGAAATCGCCGGTATCGAGAAAGGAGAGCTTAGAGAAAACCGGCTTGCGCTCCGACGTGATTTCCCTCTATCAAGGCGGCGAGTATTGGCTGTATCAATACAAGAAATACACGGACATGCGCCTGGTTTTCGCTCCCGAACAGCAGACCGCCTTCTTCGGCGGCGATCCCGACAACTTCACGTATCCGCGCTACGACATCGACTTCGCCCTGTTCCGTGTCTACGAAAACGGCAAGCCGGTGGAGAATCACGATTATCTGAAATGGAATGCGAAGGGCGCGGGCGACGGCGAACTGGTCTTTGTTTCGGGGAACCCCGGCTCCACCTCTCGTGACGAAACCATGGCCCAGATTGAAACGGAAAAGGACTATGACCTGCCGCTGGTCCTTAAAGCCCTGGGGCGCCTGCAAGACGCGGCCAAGCAGTACGGCGCCCAGGGGTCCGAGCAGGCCCGACAGGCAGCCAACACAATCTTTGGCATCGCCAATTCGTTGAAGGCTTATGAAGGCCGCGCCAAAGGACTAGCGGACAAAGACCTCATCGCCAAGATGCAGAACGACGAAACCAGCTTCCGCGCCAAGGTGGCCAGCAATCCCGAGTGGCGGACGGCTTATGGTGGCGCGTGGGACGCAATTGCCCAGGCTGAGGTAAAGCACCGTGAAATGGCCAAGATGTTTCACTTCTACGGCCTCCGGGGGTCTCGCCTGGAGGGAATCGCCCTTGCTATCGTGCAATACGTGGCGGAAGTGAAAAAGCCCGACGGTGAAAGGCTCGAGGGGTTTCACGATTCGCAGCTCGAATCGCTGCGCTTTCGACTCTTTTCTCCGGCGCCGGTTTACCCCGGGTTCGAGAAAGCAATGTTGACGGCAGGGCTGCAACTCGCCCAGGAAGAATTAGGCGCTAACGATCCCTTCGTGACCGCTGCCCTGGGCTCGCGCACTCCCAGTGAGATCGTGACGGAGGCGGTGGACGGGACTAAGTTGGCCGACCCGGCATTTCGCAAGTCGCTGGTCGAAGGAGGCGAGGCGGCCGTCCAGGCTTCGACCGACCCCATGATTGTGCTCGCCCGCAAGGTCGATCCTTTCGATCGCCAGCGAATAAAGGCCCTCGAGGACAACGTGGAAAGCGTGGAAACTCCGGCAGGAGAGAAAATCGGCCAGGCTCGCTTCGCAGTTTACGGGAAGTCGCTCTATCCCGACGCGACTTTTACCCTCCGGCTTGGCTACGGATCGGTCAAAGGCTACCCGATGAATGGAACCGAAGCCCCTCCCATAACGACCTTCTACGGCCTTTACGACCGGGCCTATAGCTTCGGCCTCAAGTTCCCCTTCAATCTTCCGTCACGTTACCTGGAGCGGCGCTCGCGTTTGGACCTCTCCGGTCCGGTGGATTTCGTCAACACCTGCGACATCATCGGCGGAAACTCGGGCTCGCCCGTCGTCAATAAAGCAGGCGAACTGGTAGGCTTGATTTTCGATGGAAACATCGAGAGCTTAGTGGGAGACTTCGTCTACTACGAGGTGAACAACCGCGCCGTCGCCGTCCACAGCGGCGCCATTATCCAGGTGCTGCGCCAGATGTACGACGCATCGCCCTTGGCCGACGAACTGGAAGGAAAGCAGACCGGCCCTAAGTAGCGCAACGGTCTTGCCGGTGAACATCCGACGTGGTGGCGACACATGAAGACTATGTCGCCACCACCCGCGCACCCTCCGCCGCTCCGAAAATAGACTGTCATTTCATGGTTTCTGGTTGCCGCCAGCCGACGGGCATGGGCGACTACTTTTCCAATCAGCTCGACCTCATCCAAATCCAATAATTGCTTGCATTTCAAACAGATTAGTGGATATGCTGTTCATACCGGACTTGGGCCCGGTCAAATCGAAAATCTCGAACAACTTTATTCCACGAGAGGGGATCATGCAGCAGCGTACAATCACGCCGAATCCTTCCCAAGAAACCATCCAGGTTGGTCCTATAGGCATCCGGTTCCTTCTGACCGGAGATGATTCCAACGGAAGCTTGTCAGTATTCGAATTCTCTGTCCCCGCCGGGCATAAACTGCCGGCGCCGGCCCACAAGAACGATGCCTACGAGGAGATGCTCTATGGTCTCGAGGGCGTCCTTACCTGGACGGTGGACGGCACACCCATCGAGGTTGGTCCCGGGCAAGCGCTCTGTATTCCCAGAGGAGCGGTACACCGCTTTGACAATCTCGGCAGCCGTGATGTGAAACAGCTTGTCGTCATAAGCCCGGCAATAATGGGCCCCGCATACTTCCGCGACGCTGCCGAAGTGATCGGCGCCGCGACCGGGGGCCCGCCCGACCGAGCGAAAATGACGGAAATCCTCCGGCGCCATGGCATGACGGTGGCCGCGCCACCCACCGCAAAGTAGCACCGATCGAATTGAGCGTTCAGCAACTACTCTGAGTACACGGGGTGACGATGACGAAGCTTCTAAAGATTGTTGCATACGTAGTCGTGGGTCTTGTTGTTGTACTGTCGGTTGCCATCAGTCTGACCATCGGCTGGCGGCCATTCATCGGCCCCCGCGCTCGTCCCCTGACTGATCGCACCTTCGAGAGCACGCCGCAGCGCCTGGCTCGTGGCCAGTATTTGTCAAACAACCTCGGATGCTTTGAATGCCACGGCGAGCACGACTGGACGAGGCATGACGCACCGCTCATCGAGGGCACGCGCGGCGCCGGCTACAACAGTGCTTTCCCAGTGGCTGGCCTTCCTGGCCGCATCATTCCGCCCAATATCACTCCAGACCCCGAAACCGGAGCCGGCCGTTGGACGGACGACATGCTGGCGCGCGCTATCCGTGAAGGGATCGGCCACGACGGCCGCGCCTTATTTCCCTTTATGCCCTATCCCGACTTCCGTTATGCGTCTGACGAAGACTTGGCTTCTGTCGTCGTCTATCTCCGCTCCCTCCCACCCATTCGAAAAGCCTTGCCAAAGACGGAGATCATCTTCCCGGTGAAATATCTCATCCGCAGCGCGCCACAACCCATCACCGAGCCTGTGCCCGAACCGGACGTTTCGACGCCGGTCAAACGCGGCCAATACCTGGTAACCATCGCTGGGTGTACGGACTGCCACACGCCGCAGGCGAAGGGCCAGCCCATTCGAGGCCTCGAATTTGCCGGCGGCTTCATTCTGGAAGGTCCGTGGGGCCGAGTGGCGAGCGCCAACATCACGCCGGATGCCTCGGGCATCTCTTACTATGACGAAGCGCTTTTCCTGGAGATGATTCACACAGGCTACGTCAAAGCGCGGAAGATTAACCAGATCATGCCCTGGGAAGACTTCCGGGGACTTACCGATGAAGACCTGAAGGGGATCTACGCCTATCTTCGCACGCTCAAGCCCGTGAAGCATCGTGTTGACAACACCGAGCCGCCGACCTATTGCAAGCTCTGCGGCTCAACTCACGGGGCAGGAAACCAGAACTAAATTGAATTCCCGGCATTCGAGGCGTGTAGGGGCGGCCCTTGTGGCCGCCCTGGGTTACCCCTACGCTTTGACGCGGTCGTAATCGAAGGGCTCGTTGACTAGGTGGAAGAGCGGCTCGCCCGGCATCTGAAGGTAGTAGGTTTTTAAGGGAGTGCGCTCGAAGTCTGAGAGCCTGCGACGGATGGCGGCCCCGTTCTCCCATTCATAGATGGGGATCTCCCAGGGGTTGAAAGTATCGGTCAGCCCGCGTTCCTTGGCGATGCGGAAGAGATTGATGTTGCCCGGCTCGTGCCCGCCCAGATACATTGCGACCATGTCTAATCGGAACTTGTCCTTGCTGAACATCACAAGATTTGTAAGATAGTCCTGTCCTTGGCCGAAGCCGTCGCCATCCCGTCCGGTGATGCCTTCGATCATGGCCAAGCCCGTCTTCATTACGCTCATGTGGTCGCAGGCCTTGTGCGCCCAGATCTCCTGGTGGATGGGGCTCAGCGTGTGCCGGCTGTCGTAACGGTCGTACTGCAACTTGACATGGCGATCGAAGAATTGCTTCACCACGCGTTCCGCGTTGGGATCAACGTCCGGCTTCATGAAATCGGGCACACCGGTTACCATGCTCCATCCCGAGCAGAAGCGAACGTAAGGCAGCACGACTAGCCCTTGCTCGTTCTTGACGGACAGGCTCATGCACATGCCGTGAGCCTTCCACTTCGCCATATTGAGCAGCCAGGTGTCCGGTGCGTTCACCGGTGCATAATGAGGAATGCGCGTGTAGACCACCGCGTCCGGCACCTTGCTCCAGTTCATCTCCCAGCTTTCCCGGAATTGCCGCACATGGCGCTCGGGCTCATTCATTTCCACGCCGAGGCGTTGATTGATGTCCACAAATCCCCGAACGTTCCAGGTGGGATAGCCGTTGGCCTCGACAAAGTGAAACTTGCTGAGCCCGACCTCTTTCAGGCCCATCACCATTCCTTCGTAGAACTGCGGGTCCGTACCCGTGCCCCAGTTCTCTTCGTCCGGCCGTTTGGGGTCGTGCACGCTGGTGAAATTCGGCTTCACGATAATGCGGTGGGTCAGGGGAATCCCCGGGTGGTCCATGGGCACGAAGATCTCGCGCGCCAGCGTCAAGCCCTCCTGACGCTTGGTTTTCTGGTCAGCCTTGTGAACGACGTGCGTGCGTCGGATAAAAACCGCTTTAGGATTACTCTCAATGAAAGGGTGCAGCCCGAAGTAAGCTGGGGGGAGCGCGAATGCGGACGCCAGCCTGACGCCAGGGATAGCGCCGGCGGCAGCCAGTGCGCCAGTTCGTAGAAAATCTCGACGAGTAATCATCTGCACTCCTTGTGGCGGCGAATTCAGCTCACCTCTTAAGGCAATCGTGTCATTCCGACCGGAGCGAGGAATCTTGCCCTGATCTTTCTCTCCCTAATCCAGTTTGCAGCAGAGCGAGATTCCTCGCTCCGCTTGGAATGACAGCCCTGCGACCTAGGAATTATACCAGACTATTCCAGAACCAGTGTGCCGACCCGTTCTAATTCCGGGAGCGTGACCTCCGTGGCCGTCTCCCGCCTGGCTGTTGGCAGCGACTGCGCCGGACCCTCAGGCCTCAGCAACGTAGCCCGCGAATATGAACCCTGCACGGCGACCAACACTTCACCGTCAAGCCGAGATCCGTAGTTGATCAGATGCAGCAACGCCCGTCCGCGGTTCGCTCCCGCCGGCGAAGAAGTGGCCAAGGCAATTGCGGTTGGCGCATTCCACAACCGCGCGGCGCGCCGCTTCTGCGTCACAATATCGATCACGTCGAAGGCGAAATTGTAGGGGTCCGAAATCGCTTCCCGGTACGCGACCACCTGGCCCCGTCCCAGCGAATAGAATTCGCGATCCTCCTGTCGCTTGACCAGCTTCAGTTGAGGGCCTCGCCACCAGGCATCGTCACCCGGTGCGTCGACAATCACTGTGGTTCCCGCTTCCGCGTGGCTCAGAATGCGCCGCCGGATACCTGCCCCCGGCGCTTGAATGCCCACCGCCACCAGCGCCAGCAGGTGCGAAGGTTCCGGCTTGGGGGGATCCGCCGCGGGCTCGAGCGACGGCGAGGCATTCTGCCGATACAGCAGATTGGTGATTTCGGCCAACCCGTCATTCGCCTCAACCAATACCGTGATGGCCGGAAAGGTGGGCTGGCCAAACAATTGGCCGTGCTCGACTAACCAGCGCGCCGTGCGGCCCAGCCGGCGCCAGGCCGTCAACGCCTTCGGCTCCGCTCGCAACAGCCGCGTCCGGTAGCGCGGTTCGAGCGAAAGCAGGTAATTCCCTCCATTCACCCACGCTTCAATCAGGGCTAACTCCAGCGAGTTGTAAGGTAGTAGGGACTCCGGCTTCACCCCGGCCTTTTCGTCCGGAAGATACCCAAGCAGTGCAGGCCGGTTCGGATAGAGCGCGCGCAGCATCCCGTACAAGCAACCATTCGCATCCACCCACGGCAAGGCGCTCGCGCCCGCCGTGAACTCATCTTCGCTCGTTCTTGGGCCGCGACTCACTCCCGGCCATATTCCATTGGTGAGAGCCACCCCGGCATTCGGTGCGGCGTGACCGACGGAGTCGAGCGAAAGGAATTGGATATCAGCCAGGGCCTCGACCTTCAGGCCGGCTTTACGGCAGGCCGCCTCAACAGCCTGATCTGGATTCTCCAGCAGGACTGTCGTAATCCCGCCTTCCTTGAGAAGAGAGACGAGTTTCGGGTCGCTATCCCGCCAGCGCACGGCTATTTCGGTGGACAAATCGAGGGGCATAAAATTTAGTATCGGCGCGCTTTCTTAACCGGCTAACTCCGCGCTTCCAAAGTTCCGAAAGAGTATATATTATCCTTGCTGTCAACGGAGCGGAAAGGGCCCTCTTTAGCTGCGTATGCCTTTCCGCTAACAGGCTGCTTTGCGTACTCTGTGCCTTCAAAGCCTCAACACAGAGACCACGGAAGGCTTCTGCGACCTCCGTGTTTGTTCTTTTGCTTAGCACAGAGAACACTGAGAGGCAGAAACTCTCGGTCTGGTGCTTTTTCAGAGGGTCTTATGTCATACCTTACGAACCTTACTCGGCGCGGCTTTTTGGAGGCAACTATGAGGAACGGGGCAGGTCTCGCCGCTTTGAGCGGCGTCAGCTTCTTGACGCAGCCTGAGAAAGTGAGAGGGGCCAACGACCGCGTGCGGATTGGCGTTGTTGGCGTCCGCGGGCAAGGCTTCGTCCACGTCGAGGGCTTCTCCGCCGTTCCCAACGCGGAGGTCGCCGCCATTTGCGACGTGGATGAAAACGTCATCGCCCAACGCCTGGCCGACATCGAGAAGCGGAACTTGCCAAAGCCCAAGGTCTACATCGACTATCGCAAACTGCTCGAAGACAAAACGCTCGATGCGGTCTCCATTGCCGCTCCCAACCACTGGCATTCGCTGATGGGCATTTGGGGTTGCCAGGCAGGCAAGGACGTGTACGTTGAAAAGCCCTGTTCACATACCTGGTGGGAAGGTCATCAGCTTATCCAGGCCGCCCGCAAATACGACCGGATTGTGATGCACGGTACGCAAGGACGGTCCGCGGAGGGTTACCGCGAGGGCGTGCGGAAGCTGCGCGAAGGGGTGATCGGAGACGTTTACCTTTCACGCGGCCTTTGCTTCAAGTGGCGCGGAACCATCGGCAAGGCTCCCGTTGAGCCGGTTCCGGCAGGTGTGCACTACGACTTGTGGACCGGCCCCGCCCCCATGAAGCCCTTCACGCGCAACCGCTTTCACTACAACTGGCATTGGATCTGGGACACCGGCAACGGCGATCTGGGCAATCAAGGCGTTCACGAGGTCGATCTGGCGCGCTGGGGGCTGGGCGTGAAACTTCCCAACAAAGTCTCCGCCCTGGGCGGCCACTTCATGTTCGATGACGATCAGGAGACTCCCAACACCTTGAACTGCGCCTTCGAATTCCATATGCCGGACGGCAAGAAGCGCCTGCTGGAGTTCGAAGTTCGCCACTGGATTACCAACACTGAAGCCGAGATCGGCTTGCCCGGGTTCGGGGCAGATGCGGCCGCACTGCCCCAGGCTGCGGGGGCCGCGGCCGCTGCCGGCCCTTCCTTCAATCAGATCAAGGCCATGTGCGGCAATCTCTTCTATGGCTCGAAAGGATATATGGCCATGACGGGATACGAATCGTATCGCACTTGGCTTGGCGAGGAGCAGGAACCCGGCCCCAGCGCTACGCTCGGTGGGGACCGTTGGGCCAACTTCATCCAGTGCGTTCGCAGCCGCAAGAAGGAAGACGTCCTGGCCCCGATCGAGGAGGGACACCTCTCCGCCACGCTAGTTCATCTTGCCAACGTGTCGTACCGGCTGGGGCGCACACTTAACTTTGATCCCGAGAGTGAACGAGTGAAGGGAGACGAGGAGGCCAACCGCCTGCTGCGCGGCGAGGACCGCGGCTACCGCGCGCCGTTTACCATTCCGCAGCACGTTTAGCTGCCGTGCTGCGGGCGTTCAGATTGCCTATAGCCTGCTGAAGGCGCCCTGGATCTTGGCGTATTTCAGCTCCCACCAGTAGATTAGCCGACCATCTTGTCGTAATCAGCATGAGAGCCTATCAAGATCCAGTAGACACCCTCCTTGACGTCAGTTCCCAATGCCCGGTAATGATCGCCGACGCGCACGGACCAAAGATCGTCGATCTTCTTGAGGTGGAGAGAAGGGTGACGCGGATCCTGCTTGAGCAGAGCGAAGTTCTTATCGGCTAGAGCACGGATGTCTGCTGGCAAGGCCCGGTAAAAAGCCCAAAACTCCGGGGAGGTCAAGTGCTTCAAAGCGCGCGGGCCTTCCCTGCCCTGTAGTCGGCAAGGGCTTTACTGATTAAGCCATCGAGCTTGCCAGCCTTCGCATCCATCTCGATCTGGTGGTCCCAGGCGCGCGCTTCGAACTCCAGAAACCAGGTCCGCAACTTGGCGAACTCCTGAGGTGGCAGGTTCTCGATTCTTCGCTCGAGTTGCTCAACCTCGCTCATGCAACGCCTCCTTCAGAGTTGTCTCCAGCTTAGCATGAATTCTCAAACTGCCATATAACTCTCGTCGATTGTCACACCCCGTGCGACTATATCCGGTCTGGATCGGTCCTCACCTTTGGCGCCAGGCGGTGCATGAAACTGTTTCTTCGCGAGGCGTTTTGGGGGCGAACCTGCGGTGGCCCAGGGCGGCCACAACGGCCGCCTCTACGCCGTGAACGATCATGGCGACCGGGGGTGCAGCTTCAGGTCCTCTGTCGTGCTAAACATTTTCGTCTGGAAAATCGTCGGAAATCAAGCCTTGGTTGAGTGCTGACTCGTACAATACCTTCGATGGGTATAACCCCGTTCGACGGGCCGCAGTACCCGGCCGGAGCGTTGCCACCCCCCTGTTCGGTCCTTTTGTCCTCTTGACAACGGAGCGAAAATAGGCTATGGTTGTACGTTGGCGCCCGGCGGCGCTCCGCGGCCTGCCGGCAACGAGTGTCGCACAATGCTTCCGCCGTCAAAAAGTCGAGGAGTCGAAGAGTCGAGCGGCAGAAGGCAAGAGCCGACACAAAGTCCCAGTCACGGCTCGGGAAGCGACCGTTGGCTTCTCAACTCCTCAACTTCTCGACTCCTGGACTGCGGTAGTGGGTAATCCACGCACAATCTCGACGGCGAGATGTGCTAGCATGAGATGAGATTTAGGAGGTCTAATATTCCACCGCTTAATGCTAAGTTGAAGGCCATCCCCCTCGGCGGTATGGGCGAGTTCGGGATGAATATGATGGCCTACGAGTACGACGGAGACATGATCGTGGTCGATTGCGGAGTCATGTTTCCCGACGCCGAATTGTTGGGCGTCAACATCGTGGTGCCGGATTTTACCTATGTTCGACAGAACCAGGAACGCCTGCGCGCCATAGTGCTGACGCACGGGCACGAGGACCACATCGGCGGGCTCCCTTATTTGCTCGACGAAGTGGACGCACCTGTTTACGGCTCGCCCTTCACCCTGGCGCTGGCTCGCGCCAAACTCGAGGAGCACGGCCTGGCGGACAGCGTACGTCTGGTCGAAATGCAACCCAGCCAGCCCTTTGATGTCGGCGCCTTCCAGGTGGAATTCATCCACCTTACCCACAGCACCATCGAATCCGGGGCGCTCGCCCTGACAACGCCGTTGGGCACCGTCATCCATTCCGGGGATTTCAAGTTCGACCCGACCCCGCCCGACCAGCGGGTGAGCGACCTGCACACCTTGGCTGACTACGGACGCCGGGGCGTGTTGGCGCTCTTTTCCGATTCAACCAACATCGAACGGCCGGGCCTGACGCCCTCGGAACGTGCCGTGCGCGGGCGGTTGTCAGACATCATTTCGGAGGCGCCCGGCCGCGTCTTGATTAGCTGCTTCGCCACTTCCCTGCACCGTTTGCAGATTGTCGGCCGAACTCGCCCTCGAACACGGCCGTCGCCTTTGCTTCGTAGGGCGCAGCATGTTCCAGAATTCCGAGATCGCGATGCGCCTGGGCAAACTGCGGATCCCGGAAGGCCTGCTCATCCCGCCTCAGGACATCAAGAAAATGCCCCGGAACAAGGTGGCGTTGGTCCTCACCGGCAGCCAGGGCGAGCCCATGGCCGCCCTTTCGCGCGTCGCTGTGGACAACCACCGCTGGGTGAGTGTCGAGCCGGGCGACGAGGTAGTGATCTCGGCGCGTGTCATTCCCGGCAACGAAAAACCCATATTTCGCATGATCGATCACTTCTATCGCCGCGGAGCTCGCGTCTACTATCAGGATGGCAGCCAGCCGCCCATCCACGTCTCCGGGCACGGCAGCGCCGAAGAGTTGAAATTGATGCTCAATCTGGTGCGCCCCAAGTATTTCATTCCCATTCACGGCGAGTACCGGCAACTCTACCGTCACCTGGAACTGGCCAAAGAGCTCGCCGCTGTTTCCGAAGAGGGCTTCTTGATAGAAAGCGGCGACGTCCTCGAGTTCGACGAGCAAGGCGCTCGGCGGGCGGGCCGCGTACCGGTGGGCCGCGTGTGCATTGACGTGGGCACGTTCGATGAGGTCGAGGAGATCATTCTCAAAGAGCGGCGTCACATCTCCGCCGACGGCATCGTCATCCCCATCCTGGCCATCAACGAACACACCGGCCACCTCGAAATCCAGCCGGAAATCGTCTCGCGCGGATTTGTGCCGCTCGAGGAAGCCCCGGATCTGGTGGAAAGCGCCCGCGAGGTCATCTTGAAAACTATCGAAAGATCCAATCTCGAAGAAGTCGGTGATTGGGGTGTGATCAAGGAAAAAATCCGCACCGGCCTCCGCAAGCACTTCAACGAAGAAACCGGCAAGCGGCCTATGATTTTGCCGGTAATCCTCGAGGTCTGATAATTGACGATTCTCGATTGTCGATTGTCGATTACGAATTTGCGATTTGTGATTCGTGATTGACTGCGCCGCAGGAAACGGCCCTCTCCCTTGGGGAGAGGGTGTCTCGATCCGGCGTTTTCATCAGCCGGAGCGAGACGGGTGAGGGGTGGCTTGCAAGGTATGACATATTGTTATATTATTCATTATTGTGTATTACCTCAACAAAGAATGTGACTTGAGAGAAAGCTAGTGTCCTCAGCGGGAAACTGGAGCGACCATACCTATGCCCCTGTACCAAGCCATCGTACTAGCGATTGTGCAAGGCTTGACCGAATTTCTTCCGATTTCCAGTACGGCACATCTATGGCTCGTGCCGTTTTTGCTTAAGTGGAAAGATCCCGGCCTGACCTTTGATGTGGCCTTGCATGCCGGCACGCTGCTGGCGGTGCTGGCCTACTTCTGGCGCTATTGGGTGGAGATAATACTCCTGGGGTTTGGTTTGAGCGGCGGCTCAGCACCGCAGGGTGCCGGCGCGGCCAGCCATTCCGCGCGCGAGGACCTCCGGCAGAATCCTCGGTTGCTCTGGTATATGGCGGTGGCCACGATCCCGGGGGCACTGGCCGGCTGGCGGTTCGAGCGCGCGGCGGAGGAGCAGTTACGGTCGCCGATGGTCGTCGGCGTGGCGCTGATTGTAGTTGGGCTGCTCATGGGTGCGGGAGACTGGTGGGGGAAGCGCGAGCGCGACCTCGGCCATGTGGGCTTTCTCGATTCATTTCTGGTCGGAGTGGCGCAAGCCTTCGCAGTCATCCCCGGCGTCTCCCGTTCCGGCGTTACCATGACCGCCGGGCTCTTCCAGAAGATGAAGCGAGAGACGGCGGCGCGCTTCTCGTTCCTCCTCTCGACGCCCCTCATCGCCGGAGCGGCCATGAAGAAAGGCTTGGAGATCCGCCATGAGGGCTTGTCCCCGGAAATGCGCCTCCCGTTTCTTTGCGGAATCCTCGTCTCGGGCCTGGTCGGTTACCTGGTCATCGCGGTGCTGATCCGCTATCTGGAGCGGCGCACCTTCAAAGCTTTCGTTATTTACCGGCTTGCGCTAGGCGTGATACTATTGGCACTCGGATGGGGATCGTTTCACGGCTAGGCGAGGGAGCAAGGGTTGCGCCAGCGATCGTTCCCTCGCGCCTGAAGGCCGGTGTAGCGGCGGCTTCTGACCGCCGGCTCTGGTTTTGACGGCGATGTACGGGCACGCCATGGCGTGCCCCTACGGCCGAGAGCGCCGCTACGGGAAGGTAGAGCATGGGCGACTCATCCGCTGCCGCACCGTCCAAATCCAAAGAGGCGGGCGCGAAGAATCAGAAGCAACCTCTCCTCGACTCCCGCCGCCGCTCGGAGCTGCTAGGCTTTCTGGTGGCGGTTGCCGGGTTGCTCATCCTGCTAAGCCTGGCATCTTACCTGCCTGAGGATCCTTCTCTCAATACCTCTGCCGGTCCTGGGGCCGCGACCCAGAATTGGGTCGGGCCGGTCGGCGCCTACATTGCGGACGTGCTCTTCCAGGCGCTCGGCTGGGTGGCTTACCTGATTCCCGTGCTCCTGCTGGTGGTCGGCTCGCGCCTGCTGCTGGTGCGGCCTTTTGCAACCCCCAAGACCAAAGCGCTGGGCGCGGCATTGCTGGTCACCTCCCTGAGCGCCTTGCTCGAGCTTTTCCCTTACACCCCGGCGGTTCGAGGGCTGATCCGCGGCAGCGGCATGCTGGGTTATCTGGCGGCGGGTGGGCTGGTGCATACCTTCAATCACCTTGGGGCGGGGATTGTCGCCGCCACCGTGTTCCTCTCGTCGCTCTTCCTGGTCACACGCTTCTCGTTTTCCTGGGCGGCGGCTTTCCTGAAGGCGCGATGGCAGGCAATGGCACGGCCCATCGTGGCGCGCTGGCAGAAGTGGCAGGAATCCCGGGCAGAGGCTGCTGAAGCGCGGCGCCGCCGTCGCGCTGAGGAGATGCGGTCACGCCGCAAGCTGACCGTCGTCTCGCAGAAGCCGGCGCCGAGCCCGGCCGTTCACCTCATCACTCCATCTGAGCCCGCAGCGCCTCCGCAGGAAGCAGCGGCGGCCGAAGAGGCCGTGGATCAACTCGCTACTCCCCACGAAGTGCCTGGCCTCGATGTCGAGATCCCGGTGACTGCGGCGGCCGTCCGCGCGGCTCGGGCGCGCCAGGCCGAAGCGGAGACTGCGGGGTCGCCCAAGATTGTGGGCCGCGAAACGCCCTCTTACAAGTACCCCAGCCCCGCTCTCTTGCGTCCGCCTGACGATTCGGAAGGCATCGACGAAGACGAACTCAAAGACCGCGCCGCGCGCCTCACGGCGAAATTCGGCGAGTTTGGGGTCACCGGAACCATCACCCAAATCCATCCCGGGCCGGTCGTCACCACCTACGAGTTCAAGCCGGAAGCTGGAATCAAGTACAGCCGGATCACCAACCTGGTGGACGACCTCTGCCTGGCGATGAAGGCCGAGTCCATTTTGATCGACCGTCTCCCCGGCAAATCCACGGTGGGCATCGAGGTGCCCAACCTGCACCGCGAGATCATCCATCTGCGCGAAGGGATCGAGTCTGCGGAGTTTCTGACATCGCCTTCCAAGCTGAGCCTCTGCCTGGGCAAGGTCATCACCGGAAAGATCAAAATCGCGGACCTCACGCAGATGCCGCATCTGCTGCTCGCGGGTTCGACCGGGTCGGGCAAGAGCGTTTCGCTCAACTCCATGATCGTGTCCATTTTGTATAAGGCGAACCCTGAGGAAGTCAAGCTCATCATGATCGATCCCAAGCGGCTGGAATTGGGGCTTTACCAGGGCACACCGCACCTGATGACGCCTATCGTCACGGAGCCCAAGCAGGCCGCCAACGTACTGCGCCGCGCCACCTTCGAGATGGAAGAACGCCTGAAGAAGCTGGCTGCGCACGGAGTGCGCAACATCGAACAGTACAACGACATCTTCGCTCCGGATTCGACGATGAACTTGTTTGACAACGACGGCAAACCCGAGCGGCCGCTGCCCTACATCGTGATCATCATCGATGAGTTGGCTGATCTTATGATGGTGGAGCCCCAGGGAGTGGAGGAATCCATCACCCGGCTGGCTCAAATGGCTCGCGCCGTGGGCATCCATTTGATCCTGGCTACGCAACGCCCCTCCGTGGACGTCATCACGGGACTGATCAAAGCCAACCTGCCGGCGCGTATCTCATTCCGTGTGGCCTCCAAGGTGGACTCCCGAACCATTCTCGATGCCAACGGCGCGGAAGCGTTGCTGGGCCGCGGCGATATGCTCTTCCTGCCCCCCGCCAGCGCCCGCCTGCAGCGATTGCACGGGCCGCTGGTGACCGAGCAGGAAATCAGCAAGGTCGTTGATTTCTGGAAGGCCCAGTCGCAGCCTCAATACAACGAGGAGTTCCTGAAACCCGTGAAGGACCTGGACGGCGACGAAAACGTTGAAGTCGATGACGAGGAAGAGGCAGCGGAACTCGACGCCGTTTACGACGACGCGGTGCGCATCGTGGTGGAATCCGGAAAGGCCTCCACTTCCCTTCTCCAGCGCCGCCTGCGCCTCGGCTACGGGCGTGCCGCGCGGCTCATCGACATGATGCAGAAGGATGGCATCGTCAGCGCCCCGGACGGTTCCAGGCCGCGCGAGGTCCTGAAGCGCCCCGAATGGCTGCGTGAGGTGGGCGAGTCGTTGGGCTAACGCTGCGGGTTGAGCGTCCTGCGTGACCACCGAATTCCGGCCTTGATTCTGGAAGGGGCTGACCTCTCCATGTCACGACTTGTGCCGGCGGTGCTGACAGCGGCACTGGCCGTTTACTCCTACTTCGAGATCAAGACGGGCCTGCCTTTGCTGACCGCGCAGATTACGACCCATAGGGGCGCGACCGTCCCGGTCAGTCAAGTGCTGAGCTTAGGGGTGTACATCAGTTGGTTCTTGCAGGTCTTTCTTGCCGCGTTGTTGCTCGGCGCCCCTTACCTTGCCCCTCAATCCATCCACTTCGGCTCGTGGCGCCTCGGCCGCTATTCACCCGCGCAGCAGCAGCGCGTCCTTCCCTTGGTGCGGGAATTGACGGGACTGCTGGCTCTTCTCGTCAGTGGCTACTTCTCCGCCCGCATCCACTTGGAGATTCACGATGCGGGAGCACACGGGCCCGTCCTTCCGGCCGACTGGCTCAAGAACCTGGACCGGACGGAGATTGAATGGCTGGCAGCGCTCATGGTTATCTGCGGGATCGTCATCTATCTCTACGTTGCGAAGTTCGATGATGCCGCCGGCGGGGAAGAGACCGAACTGAATTAAGAAGCGCTCAAGGGCGCACGAAGATTGTAGGGCTTCAGGTCGGCCGCCAACTCCTCGAGGGAAACAAACCTCACCGCACACATGCCGAGGGCCCGCGCCGCCTCCACGTTATCGGCGCGATCGTCGATGAAAAGGCACTCTTCAGGCTTCGAGCCCACTACTTTCAGGCAAGCATAGAAAATGGCGGCTCCCGGCTTGGCGAGTTGCACTTCCGCGGAGAAGCACACGTAATCGAAATCTCTGAACCAGGCCGCGTACCGCCGCATGTGGGTGGAGATTTCAATAGGCATGTTGGAGAGGACGGCAATCTTCAGGCCGTGATTCTTCAGCGCCCGGAC
Source organism: uncultured Acidobacteriota bacterium (assembly GCA_963842495.1). Lineage (GTDB taxonomy): Bacteria > Acidobacteriota > Terriglobia > UBA7540 > UBA7540 > CAVROP01. The sequence continues at coordinate 184,431 of CAWJHY010000015.1, read as the reverse complement.
CCACTCCATCATGACGGGGTTGGCTCGCATCCAGATGTCAATGTCGGCGGCAATGAGGCTGCGGATGTGGGCAGGTGTGATTTCCACGCCCGCCGCTTCGGCAACGCGATGCCAATAAGCGGGCCCTGCGATGGTTCCCCGGTCATAGTCGACGCGCTGGCTCCAATAGGTCCCCTCGAATGCGTTAACGTCGATCCCCGCCAGTTTCGCCAGGTTCTGATAGTCTGACACCCGCGGGGGAAGGCTCAACACATAACCGAAATCGAAAATCACCGTGGTGATGTTCATGCCCGTCTGTTCAAAATGGAAACTAGCCCGGCAGCCGGTCATTCTTCGCTGCGCTCTCCTCTAGAATTACGTCATTCCCGCGAAAGCGGGAATCCCTTGGCTTCCCGGCCGACGATGGACCCCCGCTTCCGCGGGGGTGACGAGGGCCGACCTTCATTTCGATGGTTGGGCCGCAGGCCCATGACCGCTCGGAATGACAGCGGGTGGAGGGCCTCGCCTATATTCCGTCACCTTTCGAAAAGTGATGCCACGAACTCGCGCGGGGCAAAGGGAAGAAGGTCATCCACCTTTTCACCGACACCCACATACTGGATAGGCAATCCAAGCTCGCGCGCGATGGCAATGACCACCCCGCCCTTGGCAGTGCCGTCAAGCTTGGTCAAGATAATTCCGGTGGCGCCGCCGTGATCAATGAACTGGCGAGCCTGCGCGAGGCCGTTCTGGCCCGTGGTTGCATCCATGACCAGCAGAACCTCGTGCGGAGCATTGGGGATTTCGCGCCCCGCGATGCGGCACATCTTTTGGAGCTCCGCCATCAGGTTGTCTTTGGTGTGAAGGCGGCCTGCGGTATCCACTATCACCATGTCGTAATGGCGGGTGCGTGCGGCGCTCAGGGCGTCGAAAAGCACCGCGGCGGGATCGGCGCCGGACTTCTGCTTGACAATATCCACGTTCAGCCGGCCTGCCCACACTTCAAGCTGTTCGGTGGCGGCGGCGCGAAACGTGTCCGCCGCGCACAGCAGCGGCTTGCGGCCTTGTTGGAGTTGGAGGTTCGCCAGCTTGGCAATACTGGTGGTCTTCCCCACCCCGTTGACGCCCACCACGAAGATCACGGCAGGCATTCCGGCCGGGGGCTGCTTCGCCACGGGTGCGCCCGCTTGCCGGCCGAGCGCGGAGTTCTCGAGTATCTCGAGAATCTCCTGCTCGACGGCGGCGCGAAGCTGCCGCGGCTCGGTGAGTTTCCTGTAGCTCACCTGCTCCTTAAGGCGGTCGAGAATCTCGCCCGTCGTCTTTACTCCCAGGTCGGCCATAATGAGCGTGGCTTCGAGGTCGTCAAGGACCGATTGGTTGACGGTCTGTTTCCCTTCAACGATTTCCTCGAGGCGTTCCACCAGTTGGGACTTGGTGGACGCAACGGCCTGTTTCAGCCGCTCGAAAAAGCCAAGCTTTTTCTCTTTGTCACTGGATCCGAAGAGGCTCAGAGGCATAGCATTGCATTCTAACACGCGGTGGGCAGTCGACAGTAGGCGGTCGGCAGTAGGCGGTGGGTGGCGGCCCTCTCAATTCGCGAAGCGCAGACATGCCAGAAACCGGCACGTCTGCGCCACCCGTGCTTTCTGCTTTCTGCTTTTCCCTAGCCCCTAGCCCCGAATCCCTAGCCCCTGTTTTCTAAACCATTCCACAAACAACCGGATGCCTTCTTCGAAGGAAACCTTGGGGCTGTAACCCAGCAGCTTTCGCGACTTCTCGAGGCTGGCGCAAGTTGTGGGCATTTCTACGGGGCCCGCGGGTTGGTACGATTTTGCTGCGGCCTTACCCAAGGCGCGTTCCAAGACATCGATCATATAATCGAGGCGGATTGGGCGGGAATTACCGAGGTTAAAGATTTCGAAGGGGTAGCGGCAAACCAAAGCCTGCCCGATGGCGGCCACCGCGTCGCTGACATAGGTGTAATCGCGGCTCATACTGCCGTCACCAAAAACCGGCAGTTCCTTTCCCTCTTGAATAAGCTGGGCAAATTTGCGGATTGCCAGGTCGGGGCGTTGTCGAGGACCGAAGACAGTGAATATGCGGAGACAGATGACGGGCAGCGAATAGATGTGCGAGTAAGTAAAGGCGAGCATTTCACCGGCCGCTTTGGTGGCGGCGTATACGGAGAGCGGCTTGCTGATGGAGTCATCTTCGCAGAATGGCACACGATTGTACTGGCCGTAAACCGAACTCGAGGAGGCGAAAACAAACTGCCGCACTTGATACTTTCGGCTGAGTTCCAACAGGCAAAGCGTCCCGTCAATATTCACCGAAGCGTAGAGTGCCGGATAGAGCACTGAAGCCCGCACGCCCGCACGCGCCGCCAGATGGACCACCGCATCGGGCCGAACCTTTTGAAACACTTCCTCGAGCCGGCTGGAATCGCGAATGTCCACGGGATAGAACTCGAAGTCGCCGGCAGTTTTCACCACCTCAAGGTTGGCGCGCTTGAGTTGCGGGTCATAGAAATCGTCCAAGACATCCACAATCACAACCTGCCTTCCGGTGCGGAGAAGATGCTCGCACAAGTTCGAACCGATGAACCCAGCCCCCCCGGTCACCAGAACACGATTCATAGGCAAACCTCCGCAGTAGGCAGTGGGCAGGTGGGCAGATCGGCCGTCGGCTGCGTGCTTCTTGCTACCGATTGCAGGAAAACAGTGAGCCAGGCCCCCCTCACCCGACCCGCGCCGGCTGATGAAACCGCCGTCTCGGGCCACCCTCTCCCCCAAGGGGGAGAGGGTATTCTCAAGACAAGTGCTTTCAGCTTTCTGCTTTCTGCCTTCTGCTTTCCTACGCTGCTTCCTCGCGCCGCGTGGCAGAAGCAATCCAGACTGCGATTCCCCACAGAATCAATCCCGCTATAAAGCCTTCCACCGCCGTGCCGGCCAGTGCTTGCGCCAGTCGGGCCGGCACGTTGCCATGCGAGCGATCGAAGAAGTGAGTCCTGTACGCGGTAGGCATAGCGCTCATCAGCGTGGCGATGTAGACCCAGAGTCTCCACGTCCAACCGAGCACCAGTGCCGGAGTTAAAAGCTGCCGGCCGCCGCGCAATCCCAGGAGCGGTCCCACGCCCCCAAGATAGAAGCCGGCGATCAAAGCCGCGACGGTGGAACTCCAGGCAGCGGTATTCGATCCTGGCACGCCCATCGCCTCGAGCCAGTACCGAATGACCACCAGTGCCCCGATTACGACTCCGGGCCCGACGGTCACTGGCCAGCGCCACAAAAGCTGAACGAGAGCCATGAGCAGGAGCAGCACCACGAACAGAGCAACGATTTCGATCAGGTGTCCGACGACGTGGGTGCCCAAGTGTCCCCAGTTCCCGTAGTCCTCGCGCTCTGCAAAGTGGCTCCGCTCCAGGCGGAATACAGCAGATACGAGGGTAGCGAGAATCACCCATCCCTCAGTCCAGGCGGACAGAACCAAGGCAGGCAGGACGAGCTGCGAGTAACTAAAGGGCCGTCGCTTGAGTGGCCCGATCGCCGCAAGGTACATACCGGCCAACACCAAGCCGACGGTGGCCGAGACGTAGCGGGCCACCACCTGAGGTGTGCCAGTCACCTCTAACACAAAGCGGGCGATAACCAAGGCCGCAAGAAAGAACATAATCCTGTACATTAACTTCCGGTACGCGTTCCCCGTGCTTGGGTCAGATACTGGAGACATCCCGCACCTCCTCGCGATCCCGATTGTATTGATTGAATCAAAGGGATTATCCGGTCTGCGCGGCCGGAAGTCAACGGGAAGCAGACTCCATTGAGTTGTTGTCGATGATTCGCATGAACTGCTGGACTTCTCGACTCCCGGACTTTCGACTTTCAACTGTATAATCACTGTATGAGCCGCCAACCTTCTACACGCTTGTCAAGTTTGTTGCTTTTCCTCGGCGTTCTGTTTAACGTCAATAGCCCCGCACAGCAAACGCCCGGGTTTGCCGGCAACTGGGTCTTAAGAATTGGAAATCGCATTTTCATCGTCGTGACTCTATCGCCAATTCTGGGGAGCGAAGGCCATTTCACCGGCTCGCTGGTGATTCCGCGACACTATTCCTTTTCAACGAGCGGCGGTGGATTCTTCTCAAACATTAAAGGGCCCGCTGTTCACTATCGGATCGGCCGCAGCAAGATCAAGAACAATTGCGTCTCTTTCACGGCTCAAAACCCCACCGATAAGAGCGATGAAAATAACTTCCAGCTTTGTACCCATGGGCAAGGGCGTGGAAGCCTGTCAATCGATGTCCTCACATTTGAGCCATGGCCTGTGACCAGGGAAAACGGTCCCTTGGTCATCGCTACCGATTGGGACAGTACACGCAACTATTTCCTCGACGACACTGGTGTTTCCAATCCTGAGATGCAACAGATCTTCGAGCAGGATCAGAAGGACCGTCAGCCGGGCGTCGGGAAGATCGATTGGGGAGTCGTGGACAAAGCAGACGCAGCCCGCCGCGAGGCAACACGCAAACTCTTGGACAACGGAAAACTTCATACCGGCGAAGACTTCGAGAGAGCTGCATTTGTATTCCAGCACGGCGATACACCGGCCGACTACTTGTTGGCGCACACTCTAGCTATGGTCGCTGTCGCAAAGGGACAAGGCAGTGCTCTATGGATCGAAGCCGCAACCCTGGACCGATACTTGAACTCCATTCATCAGCCGCAAGTGTACGGCACTCAGTTCTATTTCAAACCCGATCAGCCAACCACTCAGGAGCCGTACGATCGCGGTTTAATCCCCGACGCCCTGCGCCGCAATCTGGGCGTACCCTCCCAAGCCGCGCAGGAAGAGCAAAGAAAGCGGTACGAAGCAGAGCGCTCCAAGCAGTAGGGCTCGTGCGCAATTCCCTGTTCCCTTTTTCGCGAAGGAGACCTACGCATGCGAGTGACAATGATTGGCCACAGCACAGTGTTGATCGAGGCTGCCGGGAAGCGGATTCTCACGGATCCTTATTTCGGCTCGTGGGGCAATCCCGCCTATGCAAGGATAGCGCCTCCCTTCAAGACACGGGACGATTTAAAGGATGTCGATCTGGTTTTGGTCTCTCATAATCACTGGGATCACACGGATCGCCGTTTCTTCCGCTCTCTCCCAGCCACCGTCCCGGTGCTCGCGCCTGGAGCCACCGCTTGGTTGACTCGGCTAAAAGGCGCCCGAAACGTCATAGGTCTTGGGAAATGGGGGCAGAAACAGTTTGGCGCCATTCGCGTCACAGCCGTGCCCGCGGCGCACATCGCGGTGACGCGCGGATTCGTGGTCGAAGCGGAGAATAAGCGAATCTACTTTGCAGGAGATACATACTATCGCGGGTTCATGAAAGAAATTGGCAAGAACTTCGCGCTGGATGTGGCCCTCCTACCTGTGACCACTTATCGCGTTGCGATGACGATGGGAGAAAAGGACGCGGTGCACGCCGTCGAAGCGCTCTCGCCGAAGACCGTCATTCCCATTCATCTGGGAATCATTCCACGCAACGCGCTGCTGCGCACGCGTGACACTCCGGAAGGTTTCATGAAGCGCCTTCGTGATGCGGGCTTAAACACTGAGGTGAAGATTCTTCGCGAGGGGAATATTGGGAATGCTGACGATTTAGGCAGGCGGTTGACAACCTTCAAGTGTGCGCGCTCATCGCAGTCTGTACGCCTAGTGAATGAGCCTGGTAGTAAGTGCTGGTGCAGTTAGCAGTTGTAGCGGCGATTCTGCCTCGGCGGGATCGCTAATCAAGGCGCAAAGACGCTGTTACGCCGAGCAGTGCGACGACCGGCCATCAGGAATCCTTGCCTAGGGGCCGCGCCCATGCTGGAAGTACGAGGCCTGACGAAGTGTTACACACGGCTGCCGGCGGTGGATGCCGTCACGTTTTCGGTGTCGCCCGGCGAAGTCACCGCCTACCTGGGCCCCAACGGGTCCGGCAAAACCACCACCATGAAGATGATCGTGGGCTTGCTCGAGCCCACACACGGCAGCATCCTCTTCAACGGCCGTGACGTTCGCACCCAGTTCCTGGACTTCAAACGCCGGCTCGGATACGTCCCGGAGGAGCCCTACCTGTATCCTTACCTCTCGGGATGGATACCTTCACCTTGTCGGCCGCCTGCGCTCCATTCCTGAAGCCGTACTGGAGGAAAAGATCGATCGCATGCTGCGTCTTTTTTCGATGCACGGGCACCGCCGTGTTCTCAGTTCTTCCTACTCCCGCGGGATGAGGCAAAAGATCCTGATATCCGCGGCGCTGCTCCATGACCCCGAGGTGCCGTTTTTCAATGAACCGCTCTCCGGTTTGGATGTCGGCGCGGCGCAGAGTCCGTGACCTGCTAAGACCCTGGCTCGCCAAGGAAAACCATCCTCTACAGTTCGCACCTGTTGGAAGTTGTGGAGCGGGTCGCTACCCGCGTGATCATCCTGCACAAAGGGCGGGTTGTCGCTCCAGACTCCGTCGAGCGCTTCGGACCTGACTCAAGTCCCCACTCTGAAGGCATCTTTTCCCAGCTCGTCCCACAGGGTCATTCGGAAGCCACGGCGCGGCAGATGGTCGAAGCCATGAAGCTTGCTTTTTAGGACTCCATGCCCCGATTCGACGCCCTCCGCCGGCTGGCCCGCAACGACAGCGCACCTGGTCAACTTGACCAGGCACTTCTTCGGACGATTCTTCGACAACGAGTTCGTCTCGCAAAAGGGAGAATCGGCGCTCGGTGTGGCACACTTCGTCGTCCTCTTGGCAGCTCCTGGTTGCATCTATTTTACCTTACTGTATACGTCCTATTCACAAATGGCGGAACTCGCTCCCGCCCTCTTTGACCCTACCTCGATGCGCGATGAGTTCATCTATGTGTGCCTGTCCATGTTGGTGATCGGACTACTGGCTGTCCTCGAGTCGGACTCCTTCTTTCCCGACCGCCCTCGACTTCCTCACACTCGTACCGCTGCCCATCCGCGCCGGGAGCATCTTTCTTGCTAAAGCTTCGGCTCTGATCTTGTTCCTTTTTCTGTTTGGTACGGCTGTCGGCGCCCCAGGTACATTCGGGTTTCCGCTGGCCGCGTCCGGGGGAACGCATGTCACTTTCAGCGGCATTTGCCGGTGGTCCGTTGTCCACGGGCTGACCATGGCTGCGGCGAGTGCTTTCAGTTTTCTCTTCTTCGTCGCACTCGAAGGGGTGCTGCTTTCGGTGCTGAGTTATCGCTGGTTCGAGAAAGCGTCCGCTTACCTCCAGGGCGGGTTAATCGCCTCCGTGCTGATGTGTGCCCTGTTCCTGCCAAAGGTCATCGGTGATCTTTCCGTGCTGCTTCACTCCCATGGCCCTCTCGCCCGCTGGCTCCCTCCCTTGTGGTTCTTGGGACTTTACCGCGCGATGCTTCATTATCCCGACCCCGCCTACCTCCCGCTGGCGCGGAAAGCGGTGCTGGGCGTTGCTGCGGTGCTAGTGATTTCGATAGCAACTTACCTGGCGAGCTACCGCAGGCACTTGAGGCGCTCGCTGGAGGCCGGCGAAATGCCACCCCGGGAACCCTGGCCAGCGAGGCGAGTTCTGCGGCGGCTCACACAGCGCGTCTTTCTTCGGGAGACATTGGAGCGCGTCACATTCAGCTTTGTATTCAAGACCATACTCGGCGACCGCCGCCATCGACTCCTCTTTGCCTCCTACACAGGCGTGGGCGTGGCGCTGGCGCTGGAAAGCGCTGTCGCACTTCTGTCGCGCAACGCTGTGGTGACCGCGTCAGGCCACGCCACAATTTTCCTGTCTATCCCACTCATCATCTCCTTTTTCGTGCTGTCCGGGACGCGACTCATCTTCGAAATACCGGCGGAGGTTCGCGCCAATTGGATTTTCCAGGTTACCGAAAGGCAAACCAACCCAGCGCTTTTCTCTGGCGTCCGCAAGGCCATGATTGTCTTGGGGACGCTTCCCATCTTGACGCTCGCCATTCCGGCTTACGCCCTGCACCTGAGTTTCGCAGAGGCAGCCGCCGCTTGCCTGCTGGATTGCGTCCTAACCCTGATCCTCATCGAGGTCTTGCTGCTCCGCTTTCGGAAAGTCCCGTTTACTTGCTCGTACCTCGCCAGCAAGTCCGGGAACTTCGCCGTCTGGTTTGGGTGCTGGCTGATGTTTTCGAGTTACGCCTACTCGCTGGCGCGCCTGGAAGACTGGATTCTGGCGCATCCGGCAGAACTGGTGGTTTCGCTGGCCATTCTTCTCGCGGGGCTGGGGTGGCTGAGGGTCTACAACCGCCGTTTCCAGAGAGAGGGAAATCCGATTGTGTTCGAGGAAGAACCGGAGCCCGCCGTGCAAACGCTCGACCTGAGCCACAGCGCCCTCGAGCGTGGAGGGGGAGACGCAGGACGGCAAGAGAGGTTACCCCTCCGCTGGGACTCTTAGTGCGTCGCAACAGATGTGCCCCGCCGCGCAGGGTAGGCTGGCCCCTATGGCCGCCTTGGGCGACCCCGAGGGAAACCGCGGCGAGATCGGTTACTCGCTCGCTTTTTCAAGCAGCTTGCGGATGTTCGGTTTCACGCTTCCGGGTTGTGGCGGGGGTAGCAGCGCCAGCCCTTCCCGTGCGGCGGCGCGGCTTTTCTCCATCTGGCCGGAAGCCCGGTAGGCTTGAGCGAGGGTAAGCAGCTTTGAGGGCTCTTTGGCGTCACTCCTGGCCACCTCGCGCTCGGCGCAGGAGACGGCCAGCCGTGGATCCCGAAGGGCCGCAGGTTGGACCGTTATAAAGGCATTGGCCGCCTGGTCGAGCACCATGGGGGAGGCCTGAGGCTTCGCAGCCACTTCCCTCAAGACGACCAGCGCTTTTCTCGCTGATTCCTCCCAAGCTCCAGCAGTGTGCCGGCCGCTCTGGATTACGGAGATTCGCACCTGCAAACTGGCGTGAAACGCGATCCAGACATCATTTGCCGGATCTTGTTTCAGCAAACGCTCCATAGCATCCGCCGCCTCTACCAGCTTCTTCTCAGCAAGGACCAGGCTCACGCGCCGCTCGCCAGGGTTCGAAGCCAAGACCGGATCGGCGGCATCTTCATAACACTTCGCTTCGTCGTCCAGCACTGTTACTAAATCGAAAAGAGCCCGGCTATCCTTCGGGTCCTGGGCAACAAGGCGCGTGACGAGCACAAGGGCCTGCTCGAAGAGAGGGACAGCCTGCGCAAACTCGCCCAATCGCTCCAGAGCGTTTGCCTCCTTGCGAAGCAGCATGTGGCGAATTCGTACGCCGGAAAGGCTGTCCTGGTCAGACCTGGGCATTGTTTCGGCACGCTGCAAAGCAAACTGAAACTCCTTCAGCGCTTCCGCCGCATCGGTCTCCATTTCCACACTGCCAATCTTGAGACCGTTGATGGAGAGACCCCTCTTGGCACGTACGAAATTGGGGTCGACGCTGAGCACGCGATTGTCCAAGGCTACAGATTGCCGGTAGGCGGAAATCGCGCCGGCGGAATCCGCGAGGCTGGCGGTACCGCTCTGCCCTAATTCGTCGCCAAGTGTGCCATAGGCTGAAGCAACGTCGCAGACCAGCGGGGCGGGGGCTCTCGGGTTTGCAATCAGCGCGTCGAAATTCTTCACGGCTTCCCGCATGACGGGAATTGCTTCCGGGGTCCTGTCGGTCTGCCAAAGAATCTCGCTGCGCGATTGCTGCACCAACGCCAGCGCCCGAATGGCTTCGCGATCCTGCGAATTGGAGCCTGCGAGCGGCTGCGCAATAGCTAGAGCCTTGCTGAGACTGACCAGCGCGCCCGCAGGATCACCCAAGTTCTGATCGTAGGCATTGCCTTGAATATTCCCCAGCCGCGTGTAGGCGTCAACAAGATCCAATTGGGTTTGGCGGTCTCCCCTTGCATCATTGGCCATGCGGTCCAGGTGTTCGAGCACGCGCGTGACAAGTAGTTTCTGCACGCCGGTGGAGCCCGGAAGTTCCTTGATGGCTTCGTCCAATTCGGAGAGTAGGCTGTTGCTCAATTGGCGCAGGTCTGCGGAGCGCGCCTCAGCTTTGCGCCGCTCCGCATTGGCCACTCGAGCCTGCCATAACACGCCGACGACGCCTGCGACCAGGGAGGCAGCCAGCAGGGCCGCTGCCGCCACGCTGAACCGGCGGCGGCGGATGAATTTGCCAGTTCGATACCGCAGGGTGCCGCGGCGCGCCGCAACCGGCAGGCCCTCGAGATAAGCGCGAAGGTCGGCGCTGAGCTGTTCAGCGCTGAGATAGCGCTCCTGGGGTTCCTTGCGCAGCGCCTTGAGCAATATCGCCTCCAAGTCGGCGTCCAGACGCAGGCCGGAACCCAACTCTCGCGGCAGCTTGCGTGGAGGCTCTTGACAGATCACGCGCAACATCTCTGCGGTGGTAAGCTCCTTAAGTTCATAAGGTACCGTTCCGGCCAGCAACAGATATAACAGAACGCCCAGCGAGTAGGTGTCCGAGGCAGTCGTAATAGGATTGCCGAGCACCTGTTCCGGGCTCGCGTACTGCGGCGTAAACGATTGATATCCTTCGCGGGTAAGTTTGCTGTCAGGCCCTAATCGAGAAGGAGAAAGGAGCTTGGCGGTTCCGAAGTCCAGCAAGCGGGGAGTGCCGTCTGCAGCCACCAGGATGTTATCCGGCTTCAAGTCGCGGTGGACGACGAAATGCTGATGAGCAAACTGGACGGCTTCGCAAACGCGAATGAAGAGCGCAATCCGTCGGGTCGTCGAAAGGCGCCGCTCTTCGCAGAAACGATGAATGGGAACCCCATCCACGTACTCCATCACCAGATACAAATCGCCCTGCGGAGTGACGCCGCCATCGAGCAGCCGGGCGATATAGGGATGCTGGAGTTCAGCCAGAATCTGCCGTTCCTGGCGGAACCTCTCCCGAAACAGGTCAGTTGCCAGGGGAAGGTCGATGAGTTTGATGGCGACCTGCTGCTCGAACTGGCCATCGGCTCGATGCGCCAGGTAGACGGCGCCCATGCCGCCGCGTCCAAGCAAGCGGTCCAACTCGTAAGGCCCGATCCTCTTGCGACTGCGCTGATCGTCCTGGCCGCCTTCCGGTTGCGGCTGCTGGGATGCGCTCAAATGCTCTTGAGCCTCGCAGGCCCGAAGCAGCGAACGCACCTCGGCTGCGAGATCGCTGTCCCCGTGACATCGGGTATCAATTAATCCCGCTCGTGCTTCATCGGGAGCTTCGAGGACCTCGTCGAAGATCGCCTCAATCTGTAGAAAACGTTCCGGGGTTGGGTTCATCAGGCTACGTTCTCAACCATGCCGGGGTGGATGCGCCGGTACAACCAGCTCTTGGTGAACCTCAAGTCGCGGTCTACCGTCGCCTTGGAAACCTGCAACAAGGACGCTGTCTCCTCGGCCGTACAACCAAGAAAATAGCGCAACTCGACGAGTTGCACCTTGTAAGCGTCGAGCACGTTCAGTTCGTCGAGGGCGTGATTCAAGTCCAGCAATTCCGGGCTGCCGATATTAACCCACGTCAGGTCGTCGCTGAGAGGGATGCGATCAAAGGTGCCGCCTCGCATCTGGGCTTGGATCTCGCGCGCATGGTCGATCAGGATCATCCGCATCACCTTGGCGGCGAAGGTGTAGAAATGCTGCCGATCGCCCCACTCCGTCTTCTTCTGTTTTAACAGCCGGAGGTAAAGCTCGTGGACCAAAGCCGTGGCCTGAAGGACGTCCGGATTCCGTTCGCGACGAATGTAGGCTGCGGCCACCTCCCGAAGGTGGGGGTAGACAAGGGGCATTAAGTCCTCAAAAGCTGATAGGTCGCCGTCCTTCCACTTTGCCAACAGTAACGTTATTTCCCCCTTCGCGAGTTCCAAATCTGCCTCCATCGGCGCGCTATTTCCGCGACAGCATACCACGTTCTCCTACCAGTTACATCACTCGTTAGTACCAGCACTCGGTAGTACTACTCGAGAGCTATGCGGGCAATTTGGCGCTGAAATGACCTGCCCGGAGCGGCTAGAGCCCGGCCACCCCTCCGCCCGAAAAAACTTTGAGTCATTTTTCCTCTGGTTTACGCAGTCTGAGTGAAATCGAGAATGGGAGAGTGACCTAATCATGAAAAAGCTTGTTTTGATACTATCAGCCATATTCCTCTATTGCGCTTGCGGTGGGAACAACCAGCCCGCACCCGCGATCTCTGTTTCCCTTTCGCCGTCCGCTCAGACAACCATCGATCAGGGGCAGAGCTTGAATTTCACCGCCACGGTGGCCAACGACACCAGTGGCAGTGGCGTAACCTGGAGCATGTCGGGAACATCGTGCAGCGGGACGGCTTGCGGAACCTTCTCGAACAAAACCGCGACCGCGGCCACCTATAATGCACCTGCAACCGTTTCCGCGAATATGACCGTAACGGTCATGGCAACTTCTGTCAAGGACACAACAAAGTCCGTGACCTCGACAGTGGTCGTTACCCCGGCGCCCAGCATTACCACCACCTCGCTCGCCAGCGGTACCGTCGGCACAGCGTACAGTGCCACCTTGCAAGCCAGCGGCGGCGCGGGCACGCTTACCTGGAGCTTGGCCTCCGGCTCGTCGCTGCCAGCGGGCCTTTCCTTGAGCGGCTCGGGAACGATTTCAGGCACGCCCACCGCGGCGGCGACTACCACCTTCACGGTAAAGGTAACCGATTCCTCGGGAGCACAAGGCGGGCCACTCTCGGCGACTCAAAAGTTGAGCGCTACGATCAATCCCATTACGTTGACCATCACCACGAAATCGCTATCTGACGGGATTGCTGGTACGGCTTACACCGCTTCACTGGCCGCTTCAGGCGGCACGGGAGCCATCAGTTGGAGCGTCACCACCGGAAGTCTGCCCGGAGGGTTGACTCTGAGCGGTTCAGGCGACATCTCCGGCACTCCCGCGGCTGCGGGCACGACGAACTTCACCGTCACCGCCACAGATTCCAGCACCCCACCCCAGACCGCCAAGCAGCCATTGACCATCACCATCAATCCCAAACTGGTCATTACCACCACGACCCTGCCCAACGGCTTGGTCAGCACGGCCTATAGCGCCACCCTCGGATCTAGTGGCGGCGCGGGGACCATTACGTGGAGCGTCTCCTCCGGCAGTCTGCCGGCGGGATTGGCCTTGAGCGGCACCGGAACGATCACCGGCACGCCCACCACGGCCGGAACTGCGAGTTTCACCGTCCAGGCCAAAGATTCAGGCACTCCCCAGCAGTCCGCGCAGCAAGCGCTCAGTATCGCGGTTTACGCGGGCTTAACGATCTCCACCACCTCCTTGCCCAACGGCACGGTGAATTCCGCTTACAGCGCCACGCTCCAGAGCGTCGGCGGTACAGGCACTATCACTTGGAGTATTAGCCAAGGCAGCTTGCCAACCGGTCTGAATCTGAGCACTTCAGGGACGATTTCCGGAACGCCCACGGCGGCAGGCACATCGAATTTTACCGTTTCCGCCACCGATTCCAGCACTCCGCCGCAGACCAAAACTCAGGCGCTGAGCATCACCATCAATCCAGCGCTGAGCATCACCACCACGTCACTCCCCGCCGGCACGGTGGCAACCGCCTATAGCGAGAACATTCAGACCAGCGGAGGCACACTCCCGATCACTTGGACCGTAACGGCGGGAACCTTGCCTGCGGGGCTGACACTGGCAGGCAACGCCAACGGCGTGGGGGTAATTTCCGGGACGCCCACTGCCTACGGCAGCTTCACTTTCACCGTCACGGCGAAAGATTCGAGCAGTCCGCCGCAGAGTGTCAACCAGCAGTTCACGCTCGTCATCAATAACGTGGGCCTCAGCATCGTCACGACTACCTTGCCCAACGCTACGGTGGGCGCGGCTTACAGCGCGCCGCTCGATGCGTCTGGGGGAACGCCGCCCTATGCCTGGACCGTGGCCAGCGGATCAACGCTTCCTGGGTGGTTGAGTCTGAGCGGTTCTGGGACGAATTGGAACCTCGCCGGGACCCCCACGGCAGCCGGCACCGCGAACTTTTCGCTCACGGTGACCGATTCAAGCTCGCCAACCCAGAGCAAGACTGTAGCGTTGAGCATTACCATCGTCGCTCCTTCAACCGCCTGCGGCACGGGAAACGAGAAGATCCTCAAAGGGCAGTACGCTTTCACCCTGAGCGGCTTTAACTCCTCGGGCTTCCAGGCTGCCATCGGCTCGTTCACTGCCGATGGGAGCGGACACATCAGCGCCGGATATGTTGATGCCAACGGCGTATCCCCAGGCGTCCAGTCGAACAGCGTCACGGCCAGCGGCAGTTCCTACTCCGTCGGCTCGGACGGCCGCGGTTGCGCCACCATCGATACACCGTTCTACACTTACACGACTCGCTTCGCCCTTGCAGCTACGTCGAGTGTGGCGTCGGCGGGCACCGTGCAGGAATGGGAGTCCGGCTCGAGTCCGTTCATTGCTTCGGGGCAGATCTTCTTGCAGAACCTTCCCAGCCAGGCTCCCGGAGGCAAATGGGTCTTCCGGGCACAGGGCATCTACGGCCTGTCAAACCAGTACCGTATTGGTTTCATCGGCTCGGGAGGCGGGGGCGGCAGCAGTGGGGAATATGATGTGAACGTTGAGGGTAGGAACTTTAATTACACGAGCGTCTCCGGAACGAGTATCTCCACTTTCGATCCAATCACCGGCCGGGGCACCGCGTCTACTACGCTGGCGAAGGGTACCACTTTGGACTTGGTGGGCTACCTGGTATCCAGTACATACCTCATCGAACTCACTACGGATCCACTTGCTAACGGGATCTTCCTTGCGGTCGGCTACGGCCAAGTGCAGAGCACCTCCCCGACCTTAACTACCGGCCAGAATCTCGTCTTCTATGCAACGGGGCTGGAAAATGTTGAGTTTGCCGTGGTCAACATTACCAGTTCAAGCACCCTCACCGCCAACATATACCACGATGTTGAGGGGGGTTGGACATCGCCCAGTCCGAGCACGGCAACGTGCGATTATACAATCGACACGTTTGGCAGAGTGGTAACCAGTGGCGCCGATTGCGGAGTGTACTTCGATGGCACGACCTGGAGCTACCTGCCTGTCTTCTACCTGACCGGGAATAACACTGGCGTCATGATGGGGACCAACGACCCCGGGGTCCTAATCGGACAGCTCGCACCGCAGTCGGCGACCTCGATCACCGCCGGCACTTATGACATCGGCACGCAAGAGGTGGTCAACCAGAGTGTCGACGAAACGCTGACCGGGGAGGCCACGATTACCGGCAGCGGCAGCCTGGCGGGCACCGGCGACAGCACGTCACTCATCGCGGTCCAGCTCGGAGGCCTACCCCTGAGCGCCACGCTGACGGTCAATGCCAACGGAACCTTCAGCTCCTCGCTCTATCCCGGGGTCGCTATCGGCGTGATCATTTCCGGTTCCCAGCTCATCCAGGTGGACGGCCCGAGCAGTGCTTATCCGTCCATCCTGGTATTCAACGCAGGGACAGACGACTAGAGCTGGGTGCCAGGTCGGGGGACTGGGGCGTCCGCGGTTCATCCGATGCCCCTTTCCCCTCCTTTCCCAGCAGAGCGCTGTGCACGTTGCCCGGCCTCAGCTTGGCCCCAGACAATCATGGCCCTCTCCGTGGGTGCTGGAGGCTCTGAACGTTGAAAACCCGACTGGCCATTGCATTCGGGAGCCGCCAGGTCTATAGTGCCGGTCGAGCCGGAGATCGTGATGGAAATTCCGGCCCATGCTGCTCACAAGATTCCGAACCTAAACAAAGGAGTGCTCCAATGCGTAACACTGTTTTCAGTAGCGTCGCAGCGTTTTGCCCCAAGGGAGCTTGCCGGTCACTCGCAAGCCTTCTGCTCGCATTCGGCGCGATGGCGTTTCTCTTCACCGGGCCCATCGCCGTTGCACAGGATTCCAAAACTCCCGGCGTACTGCCCGCGCCATCCAGCGGCAAAGCCATCGTCTGTATCTACCGCACGTACAGATTTACCGGCTCGTCCTCACACGACGAGCTTTATGTCAACGGCACTCACCTTGCCAAACTCCTCAACAGCGAATACGCATTCATGGAAGTGCCGCCGGGTACAGTTGTGATCTCCGGATTGCCCAAGGAGTACTACGGAAGCATCACCATGTCCGCCATGGCGGCCGCCAATCAAGCCAGGCAGAAAGTAAACGAGCGGGCCCGGTTTGAGGCGGAGGCGGGCAAAACCTATTTCTTCAAATGGACCTCCGGACCCGCAGCAACTGGGATCAAGGTCACGCCGGAGGATCCCGGCAAGGGAGCCAAGGAGATACGCAAACTCCATCTCTCCAAGCCCGTTGACGACAAGGAAGAAGCGAAACCAGCAACGAAAGACACCGACAAACCGCCGGCGAACTGACTGCTGCTGCCAGCACGAGCATTTGTCCCGACGCTTTTTCTGGGGACGTATGCGCTTGACCGTTGGTGCACCGTAAGGTTGACTGTCGCTTGTCGCCGCAACTAGACTCGCTACTCTAGTCTGAAGTAGGCACCACGCACGCAGCGAACAACCTTGATGGAGGTGCTAGGCGTAAACTTAAGCCGGCCCCCGCTCTCATGGAAATGACCCAACTATGATGGACGACCTACAACGTATTCACGAAGCGCTGCAAGAAGCTGTAGCCGTCATTTCTTCATTCGTCCCAGGGTCGGTGAAAGCTGATCAGAAACCGTTAGGTCGTGGCCCTGTCACTGAGGCGGACCGGGCCGCGGACCGGGTTTTGCGAGAGGTGCTACTGCGTGAAGGAGAAGGATGGCTTTCCGAAGAGAGCACCGACGACCTTGCCCGTTTGGACAAACAGCGTGTCTGGGTAGTCGACCCACTGGATGGAACGCTCGAGTTCGTAGCCGGAATTCCGGAGTGGTGCGTTTCGGTTGCACTGGTGGAAGATGGCAAAGTGGTTGCCGGCGGTATTTCGAATCCGGCGACGGGCGAGACCTTTCTTGGCTCCGTGGCGAGCGGGTTAACCTACAATGGCAAGCGGACCCATGCCAGTGCCCTGACCAAGCTCGAGGGGGCAGTTGTCCTGGCGAGCCGCAGTGAAGTGAAGAGGGGCGAATGGGAACCTTTTAGGAATGCGCCCATAGTAATCCGCCCCACGGGATCGGTGGCGTACAAGCTCGCGCTGGTCGCAGCCGGTCTCGGCGATGCGACCTGGACGTTGACCCCCAAACACGAATGGGATGTTGCGGCCGGCGCCGCACTGGTCAAGGCGGGAGGTGGGTTTGTAGAGTGCCTCGACGCGTCCCCGCCAACCTTCAACAATCCGTCGCCTCGCCTCTCCGGTCTTATTGCCGGCGGAGCGGCCCTGCGCGCGCAGATTCGGGCGCTTATTTCAAGCCGTTCGTAGGGCTGACCTTCAGGTCAGCATGACGAATGCCGACCCTTCGCTCCGCTCAGGGCAGGCTCTAAAGGTCGGCGCTACGTTTAAGCCACGACCGTCCCTGCATCGTTTTCGGGATCGGGTGGCCGGCGAGGTCGAGCAGTGTCGGGGCGATATCCAGCAGACGCGCGCCGCTGTATTCGCCGTGCAGCGGGCAGTTCGGCGCCGCCAGCACAAACATCCCGAACTGCGCGTGATTGCACGCGTCAGGCCCTGTATCGTTCTCCTGGACGTGCAACCGGCCGTGCCCCACGCTCCCGATCGACCTCCAAAACAGCCGGCCAAAATGCACGATCAGATCGGGGGCCACGTTGCGCACGTGGCGATAGATCTCCTGGGGCTTGAACACGGGCGAGTTGAGCGGACGCCCCTCGTCATCCGTCAACGCCTCGAAGCGCGACTTGATCTCGTCCCGGAAGGACTCGTAATCGCCGGGCGGGATGACACCTTGCGGCTCCCGTCCCTGCACGTTGAAAAACACGCGGGCGTAGTAGCCTCCCTCGCTCCAGACTCGCGTCTTTGCCCAGTTCACCTTGAGCTTCGCAAACTCCGTCACTTGGGTGGGAAGCTCGTCGAGCACGAGCAGACCTTCCTTCACCAACCATTCATTCACGACGAAGCCGCCGTCCAGGCGCTGTGCGCCGTGGTCGGAAACCACCAGCACGAGGGTGTCGGAGGGCAGCAACTCGAGAGCGATCCCGATCTGTTCGTCGAGCCATTGGTAGTACTCCGGAATTACACTTTCGTAGGGATTACCGGCCTGGTAATGCCGATGAAGCTTGTCGGAAAAACTCCAGAAGCCGTGATGCACCCGGTCCAATCCGATGTCAACATAGTGAAAGTAGTCCCACTCCTGATTGGCGAGCAGCCAGTGCACCACTTTCCAGTGCTTTCGACTCAGCTCAAAAATCTGCCGCTTCAGCCACGCTTTGTCATCGGTCCGAAAACCTTCCACATCCGCAGAGTAATCGCCCACTAATTCCGTGATCTTTGTCTTGATCTCAGCCGGATCAGTAAACTCATTTTTCTGTGCGTTGGGAGTAAGAAAGCAGCCAATACTGATTCCGTTAAGCTTGCGCGGCGGATAATTCGGCGGAACTGCATACACAATGGATTTCTTCCCCTCCAGCGCCAGGTAATCCCAGATGGCCAGAGCGCGAATAGCTCGCGAGTCGGTCCTGCCGAGGCCCGCATAAGAGTAATCCCTGCGATTGCGAAAACCATAAACGCCCAACGATCCCGGGTCCTGGCTGGTACACATGCACATCCATGCCGGCACGGTGATGGGAGGAATGACGCTCTCCAAGCGGCCCCACAGGCCTCTCTGCATCAGCCGCCGGATATTCTTGAGGCGTTCGTCACCGAAGACGATCTCAGGCGCCGCACAGTCAAGTCCCAGTACGCAGATTTTCATCGCAGTCTCCACGCTTTGCCGTCCATCTGAGGCGGCGCCGCGAGCCCAAACCAGGAGAGTACGCTAGGAGCTACGTCCAGGATCGCCGGATCTTCACAACCCAGTTTTCGGTTCGAGAAGAGCACTCCGGGCACCAGGAGAGGATCGATGCAGTGGTCGCCGCTCCAGGCCTTGCAATTATCTTCCAGCACGGCCTCCGTAACCTTGCCCTTGGCCGAATCCCAACCCACCCGATAGCCTTTGGCATAACCAATGATCAGGTCCGGGGCATTTTCCCGGAATGGCCCTTGGTAGACGGCGTCCCTGTCCCTGACGTGTGTGATGGGCGCGTGGCCGGTGCCCGGATCAGTGAACGCCTCGAGTTTCTCCTGCAGTTCATGTTTCAGAGATCGCGTCTCTTCTCCGGGCGACACGATCCCGCCATGCTCCCGCCCACGCTGGTTGATGTAAAGTCCGTTAAGACCCAGTGCATAGGCGCGCGTACGTTCCCAATCCACATTCTCGAACCACTCGCCGCTTCTCCCCGCCCCGTCTTTCAGGCCGAGGTATCCGTTGCGCCACAGCCAGCTATTCACATTCACTCCCCGCGCGAAAGAATTGAAGCCATGGTCCGAGACCACCATCAGAACGCCCTCATCGCCCAACCGCTGGAGAATCCGGCCGACCAAATCGTCCATGCGCCGGTACAGATCTTCGATCGCCCCTCCGAAGCGGCGTCGATCAGGTTCAGAACTCACGGCAGGGTGGTTCGGATCAAGGTAGCGCCAAAACATGTGCTGGATGCGGTCCGTGGCGTCAAACACACAGGCGCAGAGGCCGCGCGGGGTTTTCTCGAGCGCGTCGAAGAACATGCGCTCGCGCTCTTCATGAATGAGATAACACTGCTTGAGAAAGGCCTCATCGTCTAACACGCCCTCGCTCAGCGCCCAGGTGTCCTCGGCGAGACCCAGCGTAGCGTATGGCCCCAGGAGCTTCGCCAGGTAGACCGAATAGATGAGGGGGTGGGAAATGGGGAGAGCCGGCCGGCCGGGATCAATATTCACCGGACTGACGTAGAGCTCGACCTGCGGCGTCAGGGCTTTCAGGAAAAACCGGCAGACCCCGTGAACTTTGATTCCCAGCCCGGCCTTGAATCTCAGCTCTTCCCACTCCGAGTATTCGCCTTTGCGAAGCTCGAAGCGGCGCCCGTCAATCTCAATTTCAGCCTTGTCATCTTCCGCGAGCGGCTCGAGGCTGAACTCCAGACGCAGAGGCATGCCGGGTTGGCGCTGCAATGGGTTCTCAGGCCCGGGAATGTACGAACGGAAACGCTTCCCATCACGCTCCAGCGCGAAGCGCGCGCCTCCCTCCGGTTTGTCCCCGCCGACGCCCCCGCTCGAGTAGAAGGAAAAAGTCCCCTGACTTCCTTGCAGGTCCGGCACGCACATGCCCGACAGCAGCACGCCTTCAAACTTCTCCGGCGGAAACGTGATCGGAACTCGCAGCACGGAGCAGAACACTCCCGCCTTCCCCAAAAAGTGCCAGAACGGAATGCCCTTGCGGAGTAGTTTCACCCGCGGCTTTCCGAGCGGGATCGTGTACTTTCCGATCTTCAAGGTCTTCTTAGCTTCGCGGATCTGGGCGGAAGAAAGATAAGGCAGATAATTGCCAAGGTCGCGTCCCAAAAAATCATAGATATTGTGTTTGCCGGGGTTGACTCCGGTCATGAAGGTGGACCAGGCGACAGGCGAATCAGGCGGGCAAGTGGTCGCTAAGCGGCGGAAGGTCCCCTGGTCGCGAAGCTTTGCGAGATTCGGCAGCTTCCCTTCCCGCATATAGCGCTCCGCCAAGTTAGGATCCATGCCGTCAAAGCCGACAATCGCCACGCGCTTCACCTGGGCGTGACGATAGGCTCTCCTGCCGCGCCTCAAGCGAAAGAGTCGGCGAACCGGCCAGGTAACAAAAGCGAACAGAGAGTATAGGAAAGCCAAAAAGAGAGTCAGGAACGAAGAAAGAAAAGCAAAGCCGGCCCCGGGCCCAACGTAAGCCTGTAAGACAGCCGGAGTCAGCAGAAGAATCGCCAGGACCGCCAATAGCACTGGTGTCGCGCCACGCCGTTGCCCCCGGCCGTCGCGCGACCGGTAAGGGGTCCTGTCACCGGTAATTTGCCTAGGATCGTTCAAATCTCTATACCCAGCACCATTTTGAGGATAAATCCAGACACCAGCGAAACAACCAGAAAAACTACTAACCAATTGGTGGTGAAGTAGCCCAAGTCTAGGGAGCGCGCAGCATAGTTAATTTCCAGCGATCGCAATGGCCCACCCCTGGGAAGCGGCTGCTCCACCGGATTCATAAACCATTCCATTATACCTGCCCGCCCTCGCTCTGAAGCCAAAGGAGTTATCTCCTTTGACACAACCACCTGCTTGGCAAACGACTTGCCCCCAACAACCACACTCGGCGTGAACACGCCGTATTCATCCGCGCGTATTCGCCAGTCCACCTCCTGGAGAGCGGGAATGTTTACGGGAGGAGCAGTCAAAGTCAGCCCCTTCGGCAGCCGCAGCGAGCCCGAGTCCAGCGCGCCTGGTTCAGCGAGCTTGGCTGTCAGGATAAACGATTCATGCGCTTGAAAGGGCCTCGAGCCCAAGCGCAGGTCGAGCTGGACCATAATAATCACCAAAGGGAGCACAAGAATGGCCAAGGGCTTCAGGTTGTACATCAGGTAGGCGAGGGTCCAACGGAGCACCCGCCCATAAGCCTTCAAGACAACGCCGAGCTGGTCCGGAAAGAGACGAAGTTCAAGTAAGTGTGCTTGGATGCGGTTTTTGATCCGCCGCAAGCTCTCCTGGTTCGAAACATACCCGAAAACCAGCACGGCGGCCAAGCCGGTCAGGAAGGAAACCACGATCAGCCCATACATAGGACCGGAATTGCGGAACGGCCAAAAGATCAGATCGAATGCGCCCTCAATCAGCCTCAGCGAAGCACCTCCGTTACTCGATATACCCCAGGCCCTTCAGGCGTTTCCTCACGGCTTCTTCGTCATCCGAATCTGTGCCCGTGCCCAAGATGGCGGTGACCTCCTTCTCGAGAACGTGGACAACGAACTCATCCGGGGAAGAGTAACCGGCTATCTCAGAGCACTTCTTTATTTTCTCGAACAGTTCATCATCCAGTTTAATTCGATTACCCAGCATCGGCTTGCTCCTTTTTCGCCTTTGGCTGCTTGCCCTTTGTCATCCTGAGCGAAGCGAAGAATCTCGCTCTGGTTTGGCCGAAGCGAGGAACAAAGAGCAGGGCGAGATTCCTCGCTTTGCTCGGAATGACATCCAACGACGCTTCACTAATTCACCTTTGGACCGTTGCCCTACCGATTTAAGCACCGACTGCCCCACCATGTTCGCAGGCTTGGCAATGCCGTACTCAGCGAGCACCGTGGGAGCAATATCCGTCAGGGCAGGCGCTTGCGTGACTATTTTCTTATTGCTCAACAGCACTCCCGGAACAAGCGTGTAGTCGATGCAATGATCCCCGCTCCAGGGTTCGGTGTTCGGTTCCAGAACTTCGGTAGTGAATTCCCCTAAATCTGTCGCCCAGCCGGCCCGATAGCCTCGATTGTATCCTACCACCAAATCCGGAGCGTCGCGAACGCTCTCGCCCGAATAGACGTCCTGGGCCCTGTCAACGCGGGTGATGGGCGCCAAGCCGTTTAACGGATCGCGCACGGCGAGCAGCTTGTCGCGAATTTCATTCTGTAGCGCTTCCGCCTCCGCGCCGGGCGTTACGGCGCCCCAGTGCTCTCGGCCGCGCAGATTCAGGAACAGGCCGTTGAGCCCCAGACCGTAAGCGCGCGTGTGCGTCCAGTTGACATCGGTAAAGAGGTCGCCCGGCTTGCTTCTCTCGCCGGGCTTGAGCGCAATATAGCCGTTGCTCAGCAACCAGGTGTTCAAATTGAAGGAACGATCGTAGGGAGCAAAACCGTGATCGGACATGACGATGACGGTTGTGTCTCCGTCCGCTTTGGCCAGTGCCTTCCCCAGCATCTGGTCCATCTGTTGGTAGAACCATTCGAGCGTATCCCCATACTTCTCGCTGACGTCCGGATCGTAGGCCGGGCTGTTTTTGTCAAACGCCCGCCAGAACATATGCGCGTTCTGGTCCAGGCTGGAGAAATAGGCGAAAAGCATTCCGCCCTGAAGCTTGGTCAACTCGACATCGAAGAACTTCAATTGCTCCGCCAACACGATGCGCGCCTGTTCCAGGTATTCACCGTCGGTGAGGACCCGGTCGGAAAGCGCCTTGGTGTCCTCAGGGATGCCCTGGGTGTAATAGAAGCCGACTTGTTTCCAGAGTTCCTTCGAGTAGCTGGCGGGTGTGGAAAGCGGCAGCGCCGGTTGAGAGGGATCAATGTTGATCGGCGAGACGTAGAGTTTGAAGTAGGGGCTGACCTGCTTCATGTACATCCGGCAAATCCCGGTGGCGCTCTCGAGGCCTGGAATCAGGGTGAATTTTACCTGGACCCAATCACTCCATTCGCCCTCGCGCAGCAGAATCTCCCGATCCTGAATTGCAATCTTCGCAACCGGCTGGGTAGGATCAATCCAGACTGTGAAGTCGATGGGAACCTGCGGCGACCCTTTTCGAAACGTGTTGGGCGGCCCATACAATTTCGCCGAGACCTGGTGGTCCTGCACTTGGACGGGGTAAATAACGCCTCCACTGCGCTCGCCCTCTCCATCCATCGGGTCGTCGGTATAGAACGAAAATATCCCGTAGGTGCCCTGCATGTCCGGCGTGCCCATGCCCGCCAGGGTTCGCGAGCGGGATTCCGCGGGAGGGAAATTGGCAGGAATGCGAAGCACCGTGGCGGGGATTCCGTATTCATCCAGGATTTGCCAGAAAGCCCTGCCTCGCCTCAACAAGATGGCCTTCCCACTCGAAAGGGGAATCACCCAACTGCCCAGGGAGAGCGTGTGCGCGGGAGCTTCCACACGCGCCATCGAGAACTCGGGGAGCATGGTATTGGGATCGCGCTCGATGAAATCGTAGACCCCGTGCCCGCCCGGGTTCATGCCGGTGATCACGTTCGACCACGCCACGGGGCTCTGCGGCGGGATGCTGGTGCGCAGTTCGCGGAAGCTGCCTTCCTGCTCGAGCCGCTGAAAATTGGGCATGCGCCCGTCCCGCTCGTAGCGATGCAGGAGCTGCGGGTCCATGCCGTCAATTCCCAGCACGATCAACTTGTGGCGTGCTGCTTCACTTACCCGGCGGCCACAGCCTGCCATCATGTACCCTGAGGCAATGAGCAGTAGAAAACAAGCTGTTAGTCTGCGAGAGTTTACTTCCTTCATTTCGTAGCCAACCGGTAATATACACCTGACGTATGCCTGCAACAATGCTCCCGGGTTTTTGGGTGATGCGCGCCCTATTGCGCAACCACAGGTTGGGGTTCAACGGAAGAGATTCCGAAGTTCATCCAGGAGGGGCCAGCGTTTTCCTTCGAAGTATCTAGTCTAGCCAAATTCTCTCGTGCAAGCTCATTCTCAGGGTCCGCCTTGATGGCCTCCCAAAACGCGCGCCGCCCGCCTTCGATATCGCCGAGGTTCGCAAGGCTCGCTCCGAAAGCATTGAGACACTCCGAGAGTTTTAACCCCATTTGAATCGGACGCCTGAAATCCGCGACGGCCGGAGTCTGTCTGGACCCTTCGGCTCGGGAAGCCTGAAGAGCGACCAGGGCAATCGCAAGGTTCTTGCGTGTGAGCTCTGAAGGTTCTATTTGAAGCGCTATAAAGAAATTGACAACAGCCTCTTGATGCCGATTAATCTCGGCAAGACGGGTCCCGAGTTGGGTGTAAGCCGCAACCAGGTTATGCTGCGCCTTGGGCGCGACTTCGCCGGCGGGATCCAATGTGAGGCTTTGGCCGAACTCCTCGACTGCCTTATCAAGGGCTCCCTTTCGAGGGTACTGAATTCCGCGATTAATATGTGTGGCTGCGAGATTGCGCCGATTCAACTGATTCTCGGGTTGCAGCTCAAGGACAAGTTGGTACAGAAGAACTGCGACGTCGTACGCTCCCCTCTCGGCCAGCCCATTGCTTAAGTTCATAAGCGTTCCGGCGAGCCTGGGTTCTTGCCTGAAAGCCTGTTCGAAATGATTCTTTGCCTCCTCTAGAAGGCCGTTCTGCAGGAGGACCACCCCATTTTGAAACTCGTTGCTTGCCCCTCCACCAAAGCCGTCTTGCTTGCGAGCTTCGGGGGACGACCACACTTTCTTAACCTCTGATGCCGGAAGTTGAACGAGGTCAAGGGCGACCCCCTTCTCGTCAGTGACTTCAACCAACAGACCTCCATTGGGCCCCGCCAGCACCTCCACAACAGTGCCCAGAGTGCCGCCGGGAGTCTCAGAACCCAGAAACCGATTGGGAACTTCGACCACGTCTAGAATTTTCGGGCTAAGCTCGATCTCCATGACATTTACCCTACATTAAGCGCCTGTTCGAATCTTTCGCGGCCGCGAGGCTCTATATAGCAGGACACTAATATGGGGATATCCGCGTCTTCGGTTTTGTAAATCCAAGCGGCTGTAACCACAACGGGCTGACCGCTCAGTCCCACGATTTCATGGTAAGTCGTCCAATGCTCACCATAGTCACTTTTAGGACCTTGAACGGCCGGCGACCGAAATAAGGTCGATCTTAGTACCTTGCCCAGGACCTCAGCGTGGTCCCTTTCGATTCCCAGCGTCGCTTTGAAAACCCGCGCTTTGTTTTTTCCCATTGGATGATTCGGGTCATGAGCGTAGTCTCGTAGCTTTTCGATCGGAATAACTGCCTTCTCGTATTTGGGCAAAATCTGCACGCAATGTGAACGCCCAATACCAACTTGGGAACCTACACAATTAATGTAACATGAAAGTCGACGGCTGATGTAAGTTAAAGCCCGCCTCGTTGCGCCCGCGTAGGGTAATCCAATCTAAAGGACGCGCGCCTGCGGCGGATTCGCGGTCGTGATCAAACCCGAATAACAAACCGAAACCGCATATCATCTCCATACCACTGCGGGAAGGCCGTGCCCCAGAGATTGTTATAGAGGTTGACGTGAACGCCTTCCTGCATCTCCGGGAGATTATTATCGAACACCAAAAGGCCGCGCTGGCCCGGCGAGACCAGCGGGGCGTCGAATGTTTCAAGCGTGAAGCTTCCCTTCCCGTCACGATAGGTGACGTTGCGTGTGACCGCGTGCAGGTGCAGACCGCCGCCGGCGATAACGTCGTGGGGTGAAACCGGGCGATTCACCTTTTCGAACCGCCATCCGTCCGCTTCCGGGGCCGGCGGCGAGAACGACAGCCACATCGCCTCGGGCAAGCGGTTGGCCCGCTTGTTGAAACACTGAAAAGTGATCTCCACGACCGGCTCGCCGTCGGGCAGCCGAATCTCCATGGTTAATCGCTCCGGCCAGCTAAGCAGGCCGGCCAATGCGGCCTCGGCTTGCGGCATGCGCAATTCCAGCACGATCCGATGGCCGGCCGCGTCTTTCCCAGCTCGCGCTTCTTTCAGGATGGGCTGCCATGTCCGGCTTTGGACAGGGTATTTCTCCAGGCCGGGCTTGCTGAAGTCGTAGCCCATCGGCCTTGTGTTGTAGGCTTTATTGAAGCGCGCAAAATCCGCGCTGGTAAAAGTCTGGTATCGGAACTTGGCCAGCAGGTGTTGCGCGGAAGCCCATTCGCGCTCCGTCTTTCGGTTCTGAAGCCGCTGGATGGCCCCCGTCGAGGAATCTAACCCAAGGATGAAATGCGTTCCTGGAATTTCCGATCCAGATGCGAGAGCCGCCAGGCCTTCAGTGTGCGGCGGCCTAGGCACGATTCCTGCCAGGCGCTTCTTTGCCTCTTCCTCCAAGGCGGGAGGCAGCACCTCCACGGCCCGGTCCATGTCAGCGCGCTTTGCCGCCCATTCTGCGTCCACTCTTTTGAAGGCGGGAAGTGTCGACCGGGCGCTCGCCAGTTCCTTCGGCGAATACACCTCCGGGTGTTCCAAATACTGGCCGATGCTGAGCCCCCAATTGTGCTCGGGCGCCAGGATAAGCTTTCGAGTCATGGCCAGGTCGGTAGCGTCACCGCATTTGAATTTGCCGCTCGACAACCATTCCCCCCGCAGCCGGCTCAGCTCCCGGTAGCGCGCCACCTTGCCCGGATCGCTGCCCACGCCGTAGATCCAGGTGTCGCCCATCTCCTTGGTCACCACCGGCAACTTGGGACGAAGAGGCTCCAGGGCGTTTGCGATGACGCTTAGATTCGTAGGAACGATCCGCGCGCCCGGATAAAGGCTATGCAATTGGCGGTACGATTCCTTAATCTCCTCGATGGTGTGCGGACCGGAATTATCGCCTCGCACTCGAATGGACACCGCAAAGTCGGTTCCCGGAATCGCCACCGTGCTGCCGTAGTCAAAGGGGTGATACAGCACCATGATTTCCGCCGCGACGTCACTCGGCGCGGTTGGATCGCGCCAGTTGAACAAGTACGCGTGCGGGTCAACCTCCGCCTCCTCGGCGTCCTTGGTGCGCAGAGGAGGAGTGTTACCCTCATCATTCATGAATGGAACTTGGGGCGCTTTACAGCCCGCATTATCACCAATATCCAGGAAGCGTATTCCCGCCTCAGCAAGCGGCATCACGATGCCGCGCGTGTGGCAAGGGACATCGGTGAGCTTACCGGCAACCGTTTTCCGGCCAAAGCGCTGGTCGAGCGAAGCAGACAGTTTCAACGCGGATGAGATCAGAGAACCGTCCAACATCTCCGAATTCCAAGTAAAAGGCATGGCATGCCAGGCAAAATCTCCGTCGGCAATCGCCTTCTCCATGCGCCGGCGTTGTTCAGTCGAGGCCTGCTCCAGGTATTCGTAAAGCAGCCAGGCCGCCACCGTCCACACGTAGCGTTCCTCGCCGCCCGACTCGCGCAGCTTCTCGGCAATCTCCATGGCGCGCGGAAAATAATCGTTGAAATAAGTGCGAATCACTCCCTGCTCGGTGTCGGTGAAGCCCACGTCCAGGTGACATTTGTATAGCACGTAAACCGTCTTCACCTGATGCGCTGCCTCCTCGACCGCAACCAGTTGCGAGAGAGGTTTCAGGCACGCCCCGAGGCCGCCCACCGACAGCGCTTTCAGAAGATTTCGTCGATGCATTTTTCAGGCCTCCTTGATGCCCCACCATCTTTGCCACACAGCGCGACAGCGCAGAGTCCCTGGTGTTGGGATTCAGTGCTCGCTGGGCGGAAATCTCCGGGTGGCGGCGACATTGGTTCTTATGTCGCCGACCCACCATGCCACCCGCGGCCCACGGTTCGATGCCCTCCGGCAGTCGGGCGCAGACATACAACACAATGTCTGCGCCACCCGCGGCGCCACGTGGCGAGGTAAACTCGCCGCGACAACTTCAAACTTAGACACTTTGTCTCCTGCAACAGCGACCTTCGATTTTATAGCAAGATCTCGCATTTTTCTCTTGACAGCCCCACGATTTTATGGTAGCCTATTGCGGTGGTCGAAAAAGGGGACGGACTGTCCGCAATTGCACGTCCGCCGAGAGCCCCGGCAAGGTAGGTGGAACGGACCGGAGCAGAAAAAGGCAGGGGAAACCGAGAAAAGATGTTTTTTGACGAAACGAACTTGCCCATCTATTGCAAATACACGACTTACAAATTATCGAGTGTTAAAACGAACTCAATTTTCGTGCCATTTAACCCCAAACGAACTCCCAAAACAGGCCAAAACAGCACTCATTATACGCAAACGAACTCGAATTCTCGAACCGCAACACCTCGCTGGGCGGCCGACCGAAAGGGGGGCTACACGAGCCGCCCAATATGAAACGATCACTTTTGCAATTTACGATTCTTTGCCTCGCATTCGTTGTCTTTCTCACTTCTTTCCTTGCAATTCCCCGAGCGCAGAATAGCTCCGGCTATTCCGCGCCGCGGCTCGACGCGTGGCGGATTCTGGGGGCGGGTGGCGGGGGCGCGCAGTTTTACCCCGCCGTCAGTCCCCAGGATCCGAACTTGGTGTTGGTGGCCTGCGACATGACGGGCGCTTACATTTCGGAGAATGGCGGCCAATCCTGGCGGATGTTTAATCTGCGTAATCCCGTGACCTTCTTCGCTTTCGACCCTCGGGATCCCACGGTCATTTATGCCAGCGCAGATGCCCTATGGCGAAGCGAGGATCGCGGCCACACCTGGGGCCTGGTCTACCCTTCCAGCTCGGACGTCAGGCTCATTATGCCGGATGATCATGCGACTCCTGTCTACCTCGCTCCCCACGAACCGGCGGGGCGCGTGCTGGCGCGCCGCAGCGAAGACGGCAGCTACGGCAACGACAAGGATGGAGCGCTCTTTCGTTCCCACGATGGGGCTGACCATTGGGAAAGAATCACCCTGCCCGAAGGCGTAAACGGCCCGAACGGCCTGGCCATCGATACCGAGAACCCGAATCGCCTTTATCTGGCCGCCTGGGGCCGCCACGCGCCG
This sequence comes from uncultured Acidobacteriota bacterium, assembly GCA_963842495.1. Lineage (GTDB taxonomy): Bacteria > Acidobacteriota > Terriglobia > UBA7540 > UBA7540 > CAVROP01. The sequence goes on along the minus strand of CAWJHY010000015.1, from coordinate 155,132 downwards.
GACGGGGCGGTGGACGGCGGCGTCTTTCTGTCCGTCGATGGCGGTCATGACTGGCGAAATGTCCTTTCCCAGGATCAACACGTCTTCGACATCACGGTTGACCCGCGGGACGCGAGGATCGTCTATGCCTGCGGTTTCGAGTCTTCCGCTTGGCGCTCCACGGATCGCGGCGAAACCTGGCATCGCATCCCTGGCTACAATTCCAAGTGGGGTCACCGGGTGATTCCCGACCCGCGCGATCCCGACTGGATTTTCATTACTACCTTCGGGGGATGCGTATGGCATGGACCTGCGACAGGCGATCCTGAGGCGGTGGAAGACATTGTGTCACAATCCTTGGCCTATAGGTAGTGGCGCTGCGGAGTGCGGCAGTCGAGATCGAGCTGCCGAACTCCAAAATCGCCAGAACAAAGCGAGAATGTCTATGAAAACAAGGGATGGGGCAAGAAAGTCAAGAAGTCAAGGAGTCGAGGAGTTGAAGAGTTGAGCAGCAGAAAGCAAGAGCTGACACAAAGTCCCAGCCACAGTTCGGGAAATGGCTGTTGGCTTCTCAACTCCTCAACTTCTCGACTCTTCGACTCTAAAAATGAACGACCGATCCAGGAATGTCTATGAAAACAAAGAATGAGGACAAGAAGTCAAGGAGTCGCCGCGAGCGCAGGCGCCAGTCGGTATGCTAAGATGTTACCCATCGATGCCGGCAAACCACTCGGCTTCGTGTGCGTGACAAATCAGGATGGCGGATATCCCTTCGTTGGCGCCCCGCGCGCCCTGTTGGATTCCGCGCGAAAGGAGTTGGCTCATGCGACCTACCCGGCGGGCAAAAACCTCTTGGCGGTGCACCGGCGCTATGCTCATAGCTGGTGCTTTTCTCTGGCAGCAGTCCTTTTCCACTCTGCTCGCGCAGAGCGCCATCCCGCAAGCCGACAAGGTTCCTCGCCTCGACGTCATCGTTCTGGCGGGCGACGGCGGCGTCAACATCGTCAAGACGAAAAAGGTAGTGATGCCCGTGGTCGAAGTGCGCGACCAGGAGCGGCGCACTGTGGCGGGTCTCTACGTCACTTTCGCTGCCCCCACCAGCGGTCCACACGTCACGTTTGCGCGCGGCAGCTCGACTTACAGCACGGTCACCGATACCAACGGGCGCGCGACGGTCCCCACCATGAGGCCTGTGGGTCAGGGTGAATTCAAGATCAATGTCAGCGCGACCTTTCAGGGCCAGACCGCCACAGCCGTCATCTCCCAAACCAATTACTTGACGGTTGCGGCAGCGAATGCCGGCGCGGGTGGCGCCGGGACCCCGGGCGCCACCACAACTGGCACCGCCACGTCAGCCTCCCATGGCATCTCGAAAACACTAATTGCTGTCATCATCGTAGGGGTTGCGGCCGGCGCCGGCGCGGCGGTAGCTTTAGGCAAAGGGGGAGGAAGTTCGAGTACGTCTTCAACTTCCTCATCTCCCACTGGAACTATAGGAGGCACCGGCTCATCCACCATCGGGCCTCCTCATTAGGAACCTGGCGCGAAGTGCGCGGAAAGGAAACCTCATGCGTTCTGGCATTCGCCGTCCATTACTCGCTCTGCTCTGCCTGGGGCTGAGCCCGCTCCAAGCCGCGGGCCAGAAAACCGAGGCTCCGCGCTACCCCGAGCAGGGCCAGATTGCTGTGCATCAGGAGGCGGCGCCGAACAGCGACGATGCGGAGAATGCGGCCCAGGGGATGCAGACGCCGGTCCTGGGTTTTGTCAGCAGCGCGGAGCAAGGTGAACTGCGCTTGCTGCTCGGCATTCCGGGCGCTTCGGCTCTGGGAGAGCCTCTGGCGGTTCCCACCGGTGTTCGTGGCCTTTTCTTCGCGCCCAATCAGAGTTATGCCCTCCTCGCGCCAAAGGTGGGCGGTTTTCTTGGCCTTATGACATTCCAGGGAGTGGAAGAGGGCGCCGTCGTCTCCATCTGTGGGGCCATTCCGCAACCCGACATCGTCGCATTCAGCCCGGGCGCCTCTACCGCGGCTCTCTATTCGAGGGCGGAGGGACGTCTTCAGGTGATTACCGGACTTCCCGACTCGCCGCAATTGGCGCGAGTTGTCCCGGGCGCCGATCTGCCGGATGAAGTGCAGTACCTGGCAGTCGCTGACGACGGGGTCACACTGCTGGAAGGGACCGTCCACAACGCAGTGTACGTGCTCCCGCAACTGGGCTTGCCGCGATTACTTTACACTGCGGGAGACTTGCAGGGCATGGCGTTCGCCCCTCGCACCGACGACCTCGTGGCCTTTGATCGCACGGCAGGCACAGCTTTTCTCTTGCAGGATGTCGACGGCGCCAGCGCTTATCTTTTACTTGCCGATGGCCTCTCAGGCCTGGACGGAAATGTGTTGCTGCAAACCAGCCGCGCCGGCGCGGTCATCGCCAGCACGAAAAGCACTACCCTTTGGGAGATCAACCTTCAGTCCTTTAAGGTTCAAGACATCCCTTTGCCGGGCATGCCCCAGATGCTGCAACCTTTGCGGATATCTGGAGATTTCCTGCTCTTCTTCCGAACCGGTCTTCCTGCTTGGATTCTGGACTCCAATAGCGCTGAGGGAGGCATTTCATTCGTGCCTGCAGGTGCTGCGCCAAGTAAACATCCCAAGCCAATTCCGTTCTCGACAATTCGCGGCTTAAAGGACGATCAAAGCGAGCAGCCGGACTTGGTTAGTCAGGGTGCTTCAGGGACTGCCTGCACTGGCGTGACAGAACCAACTCCGGCGCCCAAACCCCTCCCCCGGCCAACGTACTGAGCCCGGGTTAGTTTTTTGGGCCTTTTATGTTTAGACGAACCGATCGAACTGGCAGCGAAAAGGCAAACCGGCCTAGGAATCAGCGTGAATCTGCCGGCCTGCGCAATCAACCTTTGATTCTAGCGATGTACCTGACGCTGCTGGTGCTCTTGGCCGCACCCACGAATTCTGCCGGGCAGGCGCCAATTATCAGCTCCCTTAGTCCCAGCTCGGCAACCGCCGGCGGACTTAGCTTCATTCTGACCGTCACAGGCTCGAACTTCGACGGGACCGAGACGGTGCTATGGGGGGGAGCGTCCCTCCCCACAACCCCCGTGAGCAGTACGGAAGTGACGGCTTCGGTTGATTCCAGTCTTATCGCCACGGCGGGAACGGTGACGGTCACCGTGATGAACGACAATGGGACGTCGAACGGCCTCCCCTTCATCATATCGCCAACGATTAGCAATCTGAGTCCCAGTTCGGCCGTCGCGGGCGGGCCGGCCTTTGTGCTGACCGTCACCGGTACAGGTTTTGACTCTGGGGCGGTCGTGCAATGGAACGGTTCGGCGCTCCCCACGACCCCCGGGACCGCAACCCAAGTGACCGCCCTGGTTGCAAGCACTTATATCCAGACAGCGGGTTCAGCGACAGTAACTGTGACCGATAACGAGGTGACCTCAAACAGTCTGACCTTCACCATCATCGCGGCTCCCACAATTACCTCAATAAGTCCCAACGCGGCGGTAGCCGGTGGGCCGGTTTTCACGCTCACGGTCACGGGCTCAAACTTTGACTCTTCTGCATTCGTGCTATGGAACGGCCAGCAGATCCCTACGACCTTCGGAAGCAGCACTCAACTGAGCGCAACGGTTGCGGCCAGTCTGATCGCCTCGCCCGGCACCGCACTGGTCACGGTGTCTGACAACGGTGCGACATCGAACAGCGCCACCTTCACCATTGCACCGGCGCCAGTGATTGGATCGTTGTCTCCGAGTTCCACCTCAGCCGGCGGGTCCGACTTTACGCTGACTGTCAGCGGCTCGGGTTTTGCCGCTGGTGCGGTCGTGCAGTGGAACGGTACGGGTTTGACAACCAGTTTCGTAAGCAGTTCGGAGTTGACGGCAACGGTGACGGCTGCCCTGATTGTCACGGCGGGAAGCGTTTCCGTTACGGTGCTTGAAGACGGCGTAACCTCGAGCCCCGCCGCCACTTTCACCATCTTGCCGACGATCACCTCGCTCAGTCCGAATTCCGCGACGGCCGGCCAGGCCGGCTTCGCCCTGACCGTTAGCGGCACGGGCTTTGTCTCGGGCGCAACGGTGCAATGGACTAACACCTCAGGAACCACGTCTCTCACTACCACATTCGGCAGTACCACGCAGTTGACCGCCCAGGTTCCCGCCCCCCTCGTTGCCGCGGCGGGTTCGGCAACCGTCACCGTGACAGTGAACGGGGTGACCTCCAGCGGCGCTACCTTCACCATCGCTGCAGGGCCGGCGATCACCTCGCTCAGTCCCAACACAGCTATCGCCGGCGCGGCGGCTTTCACCATGACCGTCACCGGCACGGGCTTTGTCACCGGCGCGGTGGTGCAATGGATCAACAACTCAGTCACCACGCCCCTCTCCACAACCGTGGTAAGCGCCACGCAGTTGACCGCCCAGGTGACCGCCGCTCTCATCGCCACAGCAGGCTCGGCGACCGTGAACGTCCTGGAGAGTGGGGTGACATCGAATAACCTGACTTTCACCATCGCCCCGGGGCCGGTGATTACCTCGCTCAGTCCCAATATCACGGCGGCGGGCGGCGTGGCTTTTACCTTGACGGTGAACGGCACAGGCTTCGTTTCCGGGGCCGTCGTCGATTGGAACGGAACATCGCTCACCACCACCTTCGTGGGCGCCACAGAGTTGACGGCTCAAGTGACGGCCAATCTCATCGCAACCCCCACCACCGCGTCCGTGACGGTGGTTGAGAACGGGGTGACTTCCAACGCAGCTAACTTCACCGTGGCGGCGGAACCGGTGATCACCTCCCTCAATCCCCTCGCGGCAGTAGCGAGCGGGCCAGCATTCACTCTTACCGTAAACGGTACGGGTTTTCTCTCCGGCGCAGTGGTCCATTGGAACAGCACGGCGCTGACGACGACTTTTGTGAACTCCACAGAGTTGACGGCCCAAGTAACGGCCAACCTCATCGCGACTCCCGGTACCGAGTCCATCACCGTGGTTGAGGACGGAGTGACATCCGCTGCGGCCACATTCACCGTCTCCGCGGGGCCGGTGATTACCTCCCTCAGCCCCAACACGGCGACAGCGGGTGGAGCGGCCTTCACGCTGACCGTCAATGGCGCGGGCTTCGCCGCCGGCGCCATCGTGCAATGGAACGGTACTGCGTTACCAACTACCTTCGTGAACGGCAATGAGTTGACTGCACAAGTAGCGGCCAGCTTCATTGCCAGCCCCGGCACCGCTACGGTGACGGTAGTTGAGGGCGGCGTGACATCCACGAGCGCCACGTTCACGATCGGCCCGGCACCGGTGATTTCCTCGCTCAGTCCAGACGCTGCAATAGCGGGGAGTGGGGCCTTTACGCTGACTGTGAACGGTTCGGGCTTTATCTCCAGTGCAGTGGTTCGGTGGAATAGTAGCTCGTTGCCAACCACCTTCGTGAGCGCCACGCAGCTAACGGCGCAGGTAGCGGCCAGCCTCATCGCCGCTCCCAGCACCGTGTACGTGACGGTGGTTGAAAACGGGGTCACCTCCGGGAACGCCGCTTTCACCATTGCCTCGGGGCCGGTAATCACCTCGCTAATTCCGAGTTCGGCGGCAGCCGGTGGGCCCTCCTTCACGTTGACCGTCGGCGGTGCGGGATTTGTCTCCAGTGCTGTGGTCCATTGGAACACCACGGTACTGGCTACAACTTTCGTGAGCGCCACGCAGTTGACTGCCCAGGTAACAGCCAACCTCATCGCCACCCCGGGTACCGTGACCGTGACAGTGGTTGAGAACGGGGTGACATCCACCAGCGCCAGCTTCACCATTGCCGCCGCACCGGTAATTAGTTCGCTGAGTCCGAGTTCGGCGTTGGAGGGCGGGCCGGCCTTCACCCTAACCGTCAACGGCACGGGCTTTCTCTCTGGCGCGGTCGTCCATTGGAATGCCAGTGCGCTGGCTACGAGCTTCGTGAGCGCCACGCAGTTGACCGCCCAGGTACCGGCCAGTCTCATTGCCGCTCCCGGCACGGCCACGGTGACGGTGGTTGAAAGCGGGGTGACTTCGGGCGGCGCCACTTTCACGATCAGCGCGGGACCGGTGATTGCCTCGCTCAGTCCGGACGCGGCAACGGCGGGCGGGCCTGCCTTCACGCTGACGGTGAACGGGTCGGGATTTGTTTCCGGCGCGGTTGTGCAATGGAATGGTAGCGCGCTGGCTACGAGTTTCGTGAGCGCCACGCAGTTGACCGCCCAGGTACCGGCCAGTCTCATTGCCGCGGCGGGCACGGCAAAAGTAACCGTGGTCGAGAACGGAGTGACATCCGCCAGCGCCACTTTCACGATCAGCGCGGGACCGGTGATTGCCTCGCTCAGCCCAGATTCGGCGACTGCGGGCGGCCCGGCCTTCACGCTGACTGTCAACGGCGCGGGCTTTGCCTCGGGAGCGGTCGTGCAATGGAACAGTACGGGGTTGACTACAACCTTCGTGAGCAACACCCAGTTAAAGGCGGCGGTGCCGGGAAATTTGATCACTGCCCCAGGAACCGCCAGTATCACAGTACTGATGACAGGCACGACGTCTTCGCCTGAGCCATTTACGATAACCGTTCCGGGCCTGAGCCTCAGTGCTACCGCCACCTCTTCGCCGACCCAGAACGCCAATGTCAGCTTGACGGTGAATTCAGCCGTCGCGACAGAATTGACTGGAACACTCGCGATCTCCTTCGAGGCGGATTCCAGCGATGCGAACACCCCTTCGGGTTATCAGGACCCCAACTTGGTTTTCGTTGCAACCGGCGCCACCTCGATTCCTTTCACCATCGCGGCGAACTCCAAGACCGCAACCCTGGGGAGCAATGGGGCGATACAGCAAGGCACGGTCGCCGGGACCATTACGGTCACCATGACGAGCCTGCTTGCCGGGACTGCGGATGTCCTTCCCAAACCCGCTCCGACAATGACCATCCCTGTCCCTCGGCTCGCCCCCGTCATCGAGGCCGGCTCGGTAATGATCGCCAACCTCACCTCGACGGGTTTCGACGTGGAGCTGAATGCTTTTTCCACCTCTCGAGACGTACAAGAAGCCACCTTCGTGTTCACAGGAGCTTCCGGATCTACGCTGAACGGACAAACCTCGTTCCAGGTTTCATTTAGCAGCGCCGCCGCCAGCTATTTTGCGGGGAGCACAGGCTTAAAGAACGGCGGCAACTTCGGCCTGACCGTGCATTTCACATATAGCGGCGACACCAGTGTGATCAGTAGGGGCAGTGTTGCCGTCACGGTTTCCAACTCCGTGGGAACCTCGAGCGAAGTAACGGGGGAGAGTCAGTGATGGCTCTTCAGAGAGCCGTCGCCGACTGCACCTGGGAAACTTGAAACGACACGGTCACTCCAAGTGCCGCGGTGATAATGATACCTGCTTTCGGGATCATAGCCCGTGGCTTTCTCTGAGGTTTGCGCGGCAGGGTTAGCGGGAACTACACGTTTTCGGGGATCACCCAAGGCTCCCGGTAGGTGCGCTTCAGGTAGTGGTTAGCTTCATTGTCTCCGCTAAAAGTTTCATTATTACTGTCGAACACCAGTTTCCGGTCACCCACTCGATAGGAGATGTTGGCCATGTGACAGAGGGCTGCAGAGATATGACCGTCCTCCACATCGGCGCTCGGGCGCTTCCGGCTGCGGATGCAACTAATGAAATTGTCGATGTGCGCCACCTGCAGTGTGGCAAAGGTCTGCTTGTCGCTGGCAATCTTGCGGCCTTCCCGGTCGAATTGTTGCCATCCTCCTCCATCCCGGCCCAGAATCATCATGCCCTCGCTGCCGTAGATTTCAGTTCTGGTTCCGGTGAAGGGATACCAATCAGGGAGCCTGGTCATGCTCTCTCTGACATTGTCGGGTAATTTCACCATATAAGGCGTCCACCACGCCTGCTGGAAAACCATCGTCAAGTTGTCGTAAGCATAGGTGACTAATGAGCTGTCGGGCGTTTCCGCCTCATCTTTAAAGAAGAACTTCCCGCCCGTGTGATGAACGGACTTCGGATAGGACGCACCCACGACCCAGCGAGCCAGGTCTAGCTGATGAACACCTTCTTCCGTAATGTTTCCACCGCTAAAGTCCCAGAACACCCTTCGGAAATACTTGGGGTTGTAACGACGCGTCGCCGCAGGACCCAGCCACATCGCCCAATCGAAGCCTTCCGGCGGCAAGGAATCCGGGGTATTCTCCAGCGGCGCCCGGGTCATCATATTGTAAATAGTTACGAGATGAATCGCGCCGAGTTTGCCGGACTCGATGAGTTGGCGTCCCGTAATCGCATACGAACTGCTCCTGTTTTGCAGTCCCACTTGCACCACTCGGTTATACTTGCGCGCAGCCTCAACCATCTTCCGGCCTTCCCAGATATTGTGCGAGGCTGGGCTTTCCACATAAACGTCTTTGCCCACTTGGCAGGCCAATACCGTTGCCAGCGAATGCCAGTGGTCCGGAGTGGCGCAAACTAAGGCATCGACGTCGCTGTCTTCCAGGATATGCTCGAAACTGCCTACCGCCGCCGGCGCCTTTCCTTTCTTATCCAGGACGGCCTTCGCCGCCAGTGCCGCCTTTCGATCATCAACATCACAGACGTAGGCAATTTCAACGTCCGGTCTTTGGGCGAATAACTGAATTAAGGAAGTCCCGCGCGATCCCACTCCCATGATTCCCACAACCACCTTGTCGCTGGGTACAACCGCCTTCAGGGGAGCGGGCAGCGTGGCCACCCCCAAGGCAGCGCCTAATCCACCCTTGATACTCCGATCCAGAAATCCTCTCCGCCCGATGGCCATCCCCCACCTCGTCCTCAAAGACTTAAGATCATCCCGACCTAGACGCCATAATGCCTGACCCCATGCCGCTGGAGCCGTTCCGGGGCAATCTATTGATACCTCAGCGAAACAGCGCCCGTCAACCACACGTTACAGGGCATGGAATCGCTGACACGACGCTGTTATGCCGCGAGAGTTCTCTCCTTGCCAGGTGACCCATGGAGGTGCTTTTCTACACTTACGTCACCATGTTCCTGCTGCTGCGGTACGTCGGTAGGGAGCACGAACATGTTCGTTACGGACTCACCCGAATACCGAAACAGGACGCGGAGAGCCGCAAGAATGGTGGATTTGCCTGCGCCATTTGGCCCGACGAGTGGTTAGTAAGATAGCGTGGCCGCCGCGTTGCCAGATTGAAAAACAAGTGCGTGGGGCATAGAATACAGGGCGTAGGGCTCCGATCCGAGGCCCGGGAACGAGGGGGCGTCCCCTTGGAACCCCCCGCAAGCTGGGAGTTGGCATGCGAGCCGAGGAAAAGCTGCCGGAAGACGTTCAGGATGCGTTGAGGAAAGGCCTGCTCAAACGCCTGCCGCTAACCTTCCTTCCCTTCACCAACCGTTATCTTCGCGAGTGGGAGTACCAGTTTCCATACGAGCGGCAGTCGGTCCAGCACCTGATCGTGTACGTGGCCGGCCTGAGCGAGGTTGAGTTTTCCAGCCTGTTCCAGGACGTGGTGCAACTCGAGGAAAAGATGGGGGTGCGCCACTGGAAGCAGTTCTCGACCACTGAAGAGACTATCGAGAATTCCTCGCTTCTGGCGCGCTCGCCTTATTTCCAGGAATGGCGGAAGGCCGTGCAGGCCGTCTTCGACGCGGTTGACAAGTACGGACCCAAGATGGAAGTCGCCGCGGGCAAGCCGGGGAACAAGCTGATTCTGCTGATCATTCCCAAGCCTCTTCCCCTCGATCCGGAAACAGTCTGGGCCAAGTGGCAGGGAATTGGCCGCCCACTCAATCTCGATTTGGCCTCCCGCAGTGCCACTGAAAGCCCCGCACAGACGCTTCTAGGAGGCTTGCCCCACGCGGCCGGGGGGCGTTCCGGGGGATTGCTGGATGCGGCGCTGCGCCGGCCGGACGCATCGCTGGCGGACACTTGGGTCTGCGATGCCGGCTCCAGCCTGGTCGATTACCTGCGGACGGGAGGCGCCGACGAAGCCGCGCCTCCGCCCGCCATCCTGCTGAGTTACGGCAGGCTGGCTTCCTTCCAGGAAAGCTTCGCACACGAAATGAACACCATGCGGAAGGACCTTGCCGACGCGGACGCGGTGTACGATCATCTGCGCAAAGTCGAGGTTACGCACTGGTGTCCTGGGGAAGTGGCCTCTCAGCCGGCGGTGCGGGAATTTCTGCGCTCGCTCTATCTCAGCGGCAACGGCTCGTTGTTGTTTGGGAACTCGTTCGTCGAGTGGGCGGCCTCGGAAGCGCTCCGGCGCGCCCGGCCGTCCTTTCTTGCGGCGCAGTTCGGAATACGCAACAAGCCGAAGCCCTTTACGGGCGTGGTGCTGTTTGAAAATCCGGACAAGCTTAATCCTAGCCCGCCCGTGCCCGATCTGCCCGGCAGCGCCGTCAACGCCCAGATGCTCTCGTTGTACGTGTGGCTGGCCGCCGCTCGCTACGAAGAATACCAGCGCTCGACCGCGTGCGTCTGCCTGGCCGAGAGCCTTTCCCAAGCCTACATAATCGCTCCCCAGGAATTTCCCCTCGGGCATGAAACGGTGCCGGTTACTTTCGACCGGTTCGCGGATGCCCTGCGCGGCTGGCTGGCGTAAGTCTGGAAACTGGAAACTGGAAAATAGAAACTGGAAAATAGAAATCGGCACTAGTTTCCAGGTCCCAACATCGGGTATTCATTTTCCAGTTTCGATATTCCAGTTTCTATTTTCCAGTTTCTATTTTCCAGTTTCTATTTTCCATTTTCTATTTTCCAGCTTCCAGTTTCTATTTTCCAGTTTCCAGTTTCTGCCCTTCCTTCATCGAATACACAAACTGTAGAATGTCGGCTCGCTGCTTATCCTCTTCCGCCAGATGCTGTGCGTAGAGCTGTTTGTGAATTTGGAATTCCTTCTCTGCCAGCTCCTGTTTGCCCAAGTGTACGTACGCCTGCCCCAACCGGAAATGGGCATCGGGAACATTCGGAGCAAGCCTGAGCGCCTGCTGGTACTCCGGTACGGCCGCGTCGTATCGGTGCCGCTGGGAATAGAGATTGGCAAGCTGGAGATGGGCATCCGGGAATGAAGGGTCGAGCGCGATGGCCTTCTTCAACTGAAACTCAACCTGATCGAGGTGCGCTGGAGAAGTTTCCGACCGCCGTCCTTTCCAAAGGCTGATCGCATAATAGTAAGTGGCCAGAACATCTCGGGGGCGCAGTTCCACATATCGGCGGAAGGACTCGACCACCTGGTCGGCCAAGCCGGGCGCTTGCTCGTACGCTTTGCTCAAGAAATAGTAGGCACGCGCGTCGGAAGGACTCAGGCTAACGCCTTTCAAAAGCGACTGCACGGCTTCATCGTAGCGGCCGCGCAAGTAAAGGGCGAGCCCAAGTCCGATCGCAAGCCGCGAAGAGTTCGGGTAACGCTTCAGCCCTTCGGAGAAAATTTTACTGGCTGGATTAGGGGTCTGATGAGCCATCAATTCGCTGCCCCAATCAAACAGGTTCGATTCACTCGGATCCAGGTGCGCAGCCTTTTCGTATTCGTTCGCAGCGAGCACGTAGTTGCCGGCCTTTTCCTCAACCTCGGCCAGCAGGTTGTGCAATTCAGCGGTGTCTTTCCGTTGCAGGAGTTCCTGAATCTGCTGCCGGGCCTCCGGCAAGCGCCCTAGCTCCTCGTCAGCGAGCGCCAGATCGTAGCCGTTATCGTACGAAGCGGGGTTCACGAGCTGTGCTTTTTCAAGGCATGGAATGGCCGCGGCGATTCTTCCCGCTCGCAAGTAAAACGAGCCCAGGTCGCGGTTGGCGTCGAAACTCCCCGGTTCGAGTGCAACGCCCTCCTTGAACTCAGTCTCGGCCTGCGCCATCTTTCCCCGCCTCACGAGGTTCGTGCCCAAATTGATGCGGGCCTCGCCGGATTTCGGGCACAGCCGCACGGCCTGCTCGAAGGGCGTCGTAGCTTTCTCGTCCTGGCCTTCGGCGGAGTAGACCAGGCCCAGCAGTTCCTGGACCTCAAAACTGTTGGGCAAAGCCTTGACAAGCGACTCAAGCTCCTGCTGGGCGGCGGGGTATTGTGCGGAATTGAAATGGTTAAGTGCGGATTGGAACTTGCGGTCGAGCGCATCGCGCTCTGGGGCGCCGGCCTGGCTCGCGACGAGAGGGGCGCCGCAGACTATGCTGACAAGCACCGGCGCTGCCCACCGGCGAAAAGTGAACATAGCGATTTATCCTGCTCTCCGCCCATATGATATCAGGGTTTCCGTGGCGATTTACACTCACGCAGCGCGGCTGGGAGCGCGGCCATCCTGGCCGCTCTTTCCTAGGATGCGGGCTGGAAGCCCGCGCTCCGGCGGAAGCGTGCGCTCCCGTTAGGCCAATCTTCGGGGCGGAGGCACAGCCCTGCCGCAACAGGGTTCATTTCAATGTAATCGACGGCGCGCGCGAAGTGCTCCGAATTGCGAACGAAGCGGTCGAGAAGGGCTTTGGGAAGCGCATCGGCCAAGCGGAAGGTAACAGTTTGCGGGAGGGTTCCGCCGTTAAAGTGGGGAGGATAGCCCCGGGAATGCCATCCTTTGGGCGGCTTCGTGTTTGGGCCTCCGGGAGTGCGGCCATCCTGGCCGCTCTCGTCTCTCTTCCCTTCCTTGATGCGGGCTGGAAGCCCGCGCTCCAAAACAAAAAGGCACCCCGATGGATCGGGGCGCCCGAGAGCGGGCGCAAGGCCCGCCCCTATGCTTAGTTTGTAGGGGCGCATCGCGATGCGCCCCTACATGCGAACTAGAAGTAGAGCTTCAGAGCAAATTGGATCTGGCGCGGATCCTGGAAGGGGAAGCGCGTAGAGCCAATCTTGCCAAAGTTGGTGTTCGTGTACGACGTCGACCCGGACACAGCCACGACGCCGTTGCCGCTGAAGCCCGGGGAATTAAACGTCGGGTGGTTGGTGATGTTGAAGAATTCTGCCCGGAACTCGAGCCGGCTTCTCTCATTTATTTGGAAGTTCTTGAACAAGGAGAAGTCGAGCCGACCGATGCCGGGTCCATTGACCTGCGCGTCCCCACCGCCCAGAAGCCCGCGGCAAGCTGACAGAGGCGTGCAAGGAAGGGGCTGAGACGGGTTGCTGGTTGGCGCCGTGAGCGTCGGGATGCCACTCAAGGGGACGCACTTCGAGGGCTGCGAAAAGCCCGGCGCCGGGCAAGGCTGGTTGAAGTAGTTGGGATTCCAGAACTGGTTCACCCCCCCTGTCCCGTACGGCGAGACACTCTTGTTGATCAAGGCATCGCAGCCGATGGTGTTGTTCGTGCCGCTCACACAACCAATGGTATACGGCTGGCCGCCTTCGAGCGTGAGGTTCCACACGCCTTGCCATCCGTTCACCATTTGGTTGAGCACGCCGGAGGCTTGCGGAAGGAAGCGGTTGCCCTTGCCAAAGGGAAGAACATATCCGCCGCTGAAGTGCGCCACGTCGAAAATGTTATAGTCGCAGTTTTGGTAATCCTCCTGGATCCCCAAGCCGGGAACCCAGGCCGCGCGCCACCCCTCGTTGTTGTTATCGTTGAGCGGGTCTGAGGCGTCCTCCCGGCAATGGGACCAGGTGTAATTGGCGAGGAAGTTGAGACCGTTGGAGAAGCGCCTTTCAAGGGTCGTCTGGAGTGCGGCATAGTTGCTGGTTCCGGAACTCTCCTGATAGCTTCCCCCGTTCGCAAAGTTGGGAAAGGGGTCAGTGCTGCCAACACTGTTAGCCGCAGAAACGGGATTCAGGTCGATGATGGTCGGATCATTCGCCCCAACTAAGGCATTATCGTGACGACTGCCGTTGCCCACATAGGCGACCGTCAGGGCTGTGTTAGGTGATAACTCATACTGTAAGGTGAAATTCCAGCCGATGGTATAGGGAGTGATGTAGTTATACTGCCGTCCCTCCAAGCCTAAGCCCGCCGGATCGACCAACGAAACGTCGAGCGGTATGCAGGAGAAAGTGGCCTCGATGCTCGCGGCAGGGGTGCAAGTGCTGCCGCTGTTCGTTTTCAGGCTGATGGGAGTCCCGGCATTCTTGTTGAAGTAGCTGAGAGTGTATTGGAAGGGATAATTCTCCCCAATGTTGGGCCCATATCCCACGTTCTCGAAGGCGTTGTAGAAAATGCCGGCGCCGGTGCGCAGAACGAGCTTCGGAGTGATCTGATAGGCAAGCCCGAGGCGCGGACCGAAGTTCGTGTCCGGAACCGTGGCCAGCGGCAGAAGGTTGGTATACTTGAGCGCAATCCCATCCTTGGCCAGCAGAGCGGGAAACGCCGGATTCACATCGATCGCCTGGTTCTTTCCGTTGTTGGGCTCGAGGTACTGCGCGGAGCCTCCCGGCACTTGGTTGGGAAGGAAGTTGGCCTGGCGGCCGTGGTTCTCCACAACCTGTCCGAAGTGCTCCCAGCGCAGACCGAGGTTGACGGTCAGTTTCGAGCTTACTTTCCAGTCGTCCTGGAAATACCCGGCCCAATAGTTATGGCCGTCGTCAGTGGGTGAAAAGTTGGATACAAACACGGAGTCAGCGCCGCCGACGTAATCAATCCCGCCAGGAACAGCGGACGTGGCGGGCGTAAGCAGAAGCTGGGACAATCCGTCTCCCGAAAACGTGCCATCGAAGCTGATCTGGCCGTGCGACCAAGCGGGCTGGAGAGTCGAGAACTTGATGTGCTGAAACTCCATGCCCATCTTGAAGCTGTGCTTCCCGTAAATCTTGGTAAGGTTCTCGGTTGCCTGCGTCGTCTGGGTGATTTCATCCGATGGCAGATAGGCGTTCGAACCAAGGGTATTAAGGCCGCCGACTCCGATCGCCGGCAAGCCGCCATTTTCCGAGACTTGCGCAATGCCCTGGACCCCATATTGGCCCGGGAGATTGGTCAAATTGGTGGCCACGGGGCCGTAACGCGAGGCGACAAGGCGATCCTCTCCCAAGCGCGCTTCATTGACGAGAGTGGGGGAAAAGATGTGCGTATAGCTTACCGACGAGAGGAAGGAATTGGCGTCTTGCAGTCCCTGTTGGAACGCGCCGCCATCCGCAATGCCCTTGAACGGCGCCGGGATGAATTGCGGGTCCCTGACGTAACTGAAGGTCCCGAAGATCTGGTCCTTATCGCCCTTGTTCCAGTCCATGCGCGTGTCGAAAGCGACCCGGTTTTCAATCAGGACCGGATTCGAGGCCTGGTTATTGACGATGCGGGGGTTTACATCCTGATTCGAGTTGACCAGCGTCGCCGCCGGATAGAGGCCAAGGAGCTTGAGTGCGTTCGGATCGATCCGGTTGGCGGGGATCTGGTTGAGCATGCAACCCGAATTGGTGGGGCATAGGGTCCCAAGATTTACAAAATTCTTCATGTTGCCCACGGCGCCGCCCGTGTAAAACGGGTCCTCGACCCAGCCGCTGTCGGTGGCAGTCAGGCCAGTTACGGGATCAACCGCACCGGCAGTTACCGAGCGTGTAGTAGCCGGATCCGTAATAATCCCGTAGGGGAGGGTTCGGCCAAGGTCGTCCGTATAGGTACAGGCCCCGCTGCTCAGGCAGGAAGCATTCGTGCTGCCGAGAAGATTATCGGCGAGATTGGTATAGCCGCTGGAGGCCTCGAGAGGCGTGGGAACGGAATTGGTGAAGACGCTCCCTTGGCGCCGGCGTAGCCACTCCGCATCGCCGAAGAAGAACAGCTTGTTCCTTCCGTCAAAGACGTGAGGAATCACCACGGGTCCGCCGATGGTGAAGCCGAACTGATTCTGGCGGAATTCGCCCTTTTGCAGACCTTCTTCGTCCTCAAAAAAGTCTGCCGCATCGAGCTTGTCGTTGCGCGCAAATTCCCACAAGTTGCCATGGATCTGATTCGTCCCGGACTTGATGCTAGCGTTCAGGATGGCGCCGCCTGCTCGGCCGTACTGGGCGCTGAAATCGCTGGTTTGAACCTTGAATTCCGAAAGGGCGTCCGGGGGTGGAAGCACAACGAAGTTAGTGCCATTCAGGAAGTTGACGTTGTCAGAATTATTGTCAATTCCGTCGAGGAGGTAGTTGTTTTGAGAGGGGCGCAGGCCGTTGGCCGCGAAGGCGCCGGAAGCGGCATTGCCGCGCGTGTCGGCTTGGGGCGTATTGACGCCTGCCACCACTTGGGCGAGGAAGGTGAAGTTCCGCCCGTTCAAGGGGAGATCGTTCACACTCCTGGCGTTGACCACCTGCCCGACCGAGGCGTCTTGCGTTTGCAGGGCGGGTGGAGCAGCCGTGACTTCCACGGTTTGGGTAACGACACCCGGCTTTAGCGAGAGATCCACCACCAGCTTCTGGTCAATATGGAGAGTGAGGTGGGATTGAACTGCCCGGGAGAACCCCGCGGCTTCCGTGCTTACTTCGTAGGTTCCGATCTTTACGGGTGAGAAAATGTAACTGCCGTCGGGGCCGGTAGTGGTCGTGACGGTGAGGCCGGTGTCCTCACTCCTCAAGCTCACCTTGGCGCCTGGGATGACCGCGCCGCTTTGATCCTTGATTGTTCCCAGGACAGAGCCGAAGTCTACCTGCGCTCGAAGGCTCCCGCAAGTTAGAACGGAGAGCGCTGAGATTGCCACGGCCAGAAAAACAAAATGCAACAAACTGCTGCGTCTTTGCATCCGTTCATCCTCCTGTCCTCCGCCGCATGGAAATGCGGCTGGAGATCTACAAAATAACGAAGTGGAGTGCGGCCAGTTTGGCCTGGAGGCGAGAGTCCGCTTTCGGTCGTCTCTTCTCCGGGTTCTGCTGCCGCGTGGCTACGGAACCGAAGCACGAATCGAGGCGCGTACCTCCTTCAGCAGAATCTGAAAGAACGGCGTACGCTCCTTTGCTCGATTTTCAGAGACTTCTTACCCGACGCGATCTAACTGACGTTCGCCCGACGCAAGAGAAATAGACATTAAACGCTTAACTATTTACCACCTCGAGGAGGGCTTGTCAAGCTTTTTTTAGCTGTTTTTTTCTAGCTACCATTAATCTTTTTTGTGGCCGTCTATTGACCAAGAATGGGGCGAGTAGTATTTTCAGATTACGCGAGTTAACGTTCTTCATCGAGGTTATAACTGCACCCATGGCTCTCACCATTCGCGACGTGGCTCGTGAAGCAAAGCTCTCCACCGCTACAGTGTCGCACGTTCTCAACAAAACCGGGCAAGTAAGCCGGGAAACCCGCCGCCATGTTCTCTCCGTGGTGCGTCGCCTCGGTTACGTCCGCAACGCCTACGCGCACAACCTGGCCTCGAGAAACACCCGCACCCTCGGGATGATCGTCTCCGACATCGAGAACCCCTTTTTCCCGGAGGTCATCAAGAGCTTCGAGACTCGCGCCCGACAATTGGGCTACGACGTCATCTTGAGCGATACAAATTATGACCCGGGGCTGATGCGGAGGGCGAGCGAGAAGATGATCGAGCACCACGTTCGCGGCGTGGCCGTAATGACCTCGGAAGCCAACCTGCAATTGTTCGACGAAATCGCCCGGCGCCGCATCGCCGTCACCTTTCTGGACCTGGGGCCGGTGCGGCGCTACGTGAGCAACATGCGCATCGACTATTTTTCCGGCATTCAGCAAGTGGTCGAGCACCTGTTCCGGCTTGGCCACCGGCAAATGATTTTTGCCGGCGATCGTCCGGGTTTGAAATCGAACATTGCGCGCCGCGAAGCCTTTGTGGAGTGTATGAGAACTTTGGGCTTGGAGGCCGGCCCGAGCCTAAGAGGCGACTTGCGATTTGAAGGCGGCGTGGCGGCGGGGCGCAGGATCTTGAATTTAAAACCCCGGCCCACGGCCGTTGTGGCCGTCAATGATCTAACCGCCGTGGGGCTCATCAAAGCCTTCACGGAATGTGGCCTGAACGTGCCGGAGGATATTTCCGTGACCGGCTTCGACAAGATTCGCCTGGCGGACTACATCACTCCCTCGATCACGACGGTGGATATCCATCGCGACTGGCTGGGGCGAATGGCTGCCGAGGCGCTGCACGAGTTGTCAACCGCCGAGGATGCACAGGGCAAGGAGTACACGATTCCGGCGGAACTGGTCGTCAAAGCCTCAACGGGTCCTGCCCCATCCCAAGCAAGCACCGGGACGAATCGCGCCCCAGCCGGAACGGAGCTGGGGCTGAGCGCATGAGATTGACGACTGTCGATTGACGATTGTCGATTTTCAGGGAACCGTAAGGCATCCCCGGAACGTGCTTCCTCATCGACCTCCTGCCACAGCGGGCGAGACGCCCGCGCTCCGGACTTCAAGGACTTGGAATCGCAAGCGGTGCGGGCTGAGGAGAGGCTGCGGCGTGCGCGCCCTGCGGCGCCAGGCGCGGCATGATGGCTTTGAACGCGGAGGCAAATCGGCCGTTCGGGTCAGCGTGAAGGTAGGCCTGCATTTCAGCGTGGGCTTTGTCGTGAGCGCCTCCCCGAATGTAAACGGCGGCCAGCTTCGCGTGCAACTCGGCGGGCGGCGCAGGGTTAAGAGCAAGTACGCGCAACCATTCCTCTTCCGCCTTGCCGTACTGGCCCTGGTTGTAATGCGCCGTGGCGAGTTGGTCATACAATTCCCACGCATCCGGCGAGAGCCGCAGACCCTGCTTGAGTGCCTCTTCACTTTCGGCAAACTTCTTTTGGTTGTTCAGGACTTTGCCCAGCAAGGCACAGGCATCAGGAAACCCGGGATCACAACGAACAGCTTCACGTAAGTTCCCTACCGCAACGTCAAGATCGCGGGCGGCGATCTGAATTGAGGCCAAGCCCGTTCGGGCGCGAGCGTAGCAAGGATACTCCGCGATGGCTTTCTGGAATTTCGCGCGCGCCTCATCCGCATGGTTGGCTTGAAGAGAGTGGACGCCTTGTTGAAATAATTTGCGCGCCTTTTTCGGCGCGCTCAGGTCCGTTAACGCGGGTAAGGCAGAGGAAGCTTTCATCGACAGCGCGCGCGAGAGCACGATTTGCAGCGTCACCGCTTCGTCGCCGCCGTCCTTCAGGTCCAAGAAGCGCTCCTGGGGGTGGAACCCCTCGGCCTTGACGGTCATGACATAGGTCTGGCGGATTAGATCGCGAATCTCAAACCGCCCCTCCGCATCAGGGTGTATCTCCTCCGAGCGTTGGCCGTCGCGGGCTTCGATGACAATCGTTACGCCGGAAGGGATGGCCGCCTCTCCTTCAGTCACTACCTGCCCCGACACTGTCCTGGCACCACGCCCCGTCATCCCCTGAGGCGCCTGCCCGCGAGCTGACCGGGGACTAAGGAATACCAGCGAAATCAGCAGGACAAATCCGCCGAGCGTGTGGGGAAGATGCCTCTGGAACGTGCGATGCACAGCGCCCCTCCAGCGACCCTGGCTGGCTCCTGACTGGCATTAGACTACCACCTCGCTGCCGGGAAAGGAAATTCAAAATTCAAATGGCAAAGGGCAAATGGCAAACGGTTGATCAGTTGAGATTTGCGATTCGTCAATCGTCAATCATCAATCGGCAATCGACAATCGTCCATCACGGGGCCTGATCGGCGAAGGCCAAGGCGACTTGCAGGAATTGTTGTTGGGCTTGCGGCGAAAGTTCCTGGACTTTCCCTGTATCGAGATGCTGACCCGCGGCAGCGTCGAGGGCTTGCTCGATGCGCTGAACATCGAGCCCGCCTCGAGGCCCCGCTTGTCTAAATCGTTCCAGGGTTTCTCGCGACTTTTGGATTTGTCCGGTTTGGAAATAGAGAACTCCCAGCGCCGAATAACTTCCCGGCCAATCAGGAAGCAAATCCACCGATTTCTCGAGGTACTGCTCGGCTTTCTCGGCTTGCCCCTCCATCACTGACAAGATCCCCATGCCCCATAGCAGTTCACCTGCGTCCGGGGTGCGTGCCAGGCCCGTTTGAAGGGCGGCCCGCGCCCCAGAGGTGTTTCCAGAGCGGAGATAAACCAGCGCCAGAGAAAGATAGGCCTGATCCTGATCGGGGTTTTCGGCTATCTCCTCACGCAGTAGCTTGATAGCCTCGTCGGTCCGGCCGAGGTGGGCGAGGATATCCGCGTCGAGGGCTAAATAGCTGGTGTCCTTCTGGCCCTGGGGCGAGACGTGCTGCGCAGCATCGAGGGCGGCCGAATAATCGTGCTTGCGGAAACAGGCATCAGCGAGGTCGTACCAAGCGTCGTCGGAATTCGGGTTGGACTGAAGTGCCTGCTGAAAACGCGCGATGGCCTCCGCGTACAGATGATAACCCGCCAGCAGGACCCCTACGCCCACCAGGGTGCGAAAATCCCGCTGGCTTAATTGGTCGAGCTGAGCGATCGGCTGTTTGGCGTCCTCGATCCGCCCAACCTTCAAATAGGCTTCCGCAAGAAGATAGAGGTTCTGCGGCTCGTCGGGATGGGCTTTTACTTCCCGGTCCAACTGCTCGAGGTCATTCAGGTTCTTCTGTTGGGGAGACAGTTCAGCTCGCTGACCCAGATAATCGTAAAGGTGCTGGAAGGCAGCGGGTTCATGAGTGGGGTCTTTCGAGAGGGTTTGGAAGATTTTCAGATCGCGTTCCGCGGCTTCTGTTTGGTGGAGGCTCCGCTCGGCCGTTGCCAGCCGGAAGTAAACCGCCGCAGGGTGGGGGTTCAGTTGCGCGCACTTGCGCAAAAGGGGTATCACCTCCGCGAATTTCCTCTGATGCATCTTCGAGTTGCCCAATTCCAGCAGGGCCTCGTAGTAATTCGGGTCAACTTCCAACGCCCGCTCGAGCCATTTCTCGCCAACGTCGTAATGCCCCTGCCGGGTCTCGATGTAGCCCAAATTGTAAAGGCAGGCCGCATCGCGAGGGTCGGCCTTCAGCCCTTGCTGAAGATATTGCTCCGCTTCATCAAACCTCCCCAGGTAGCGGTAACAAAGACCCATGAGAGCGTAAGAGCGAGCGGAAGGATTAACCTCGAGGAGCGCCTGGAATATGTCCTTGGCCTTGGCAATTTTCCCTGTGGTGAAGTAGCAGATGCCGAGCGCTGCGAGCAGGTTCGGGCCTTTGGGTTCAATTTTCAGACCCTCCTCCAACAAGGGAATGGCGTCTTCGTAGTAAGTTTGCTTCATGCTGAGGCGCGCCGTTAAGAAGATCACGTCGGTGTTGCGTGGCTCGAGCTTGTGCGCTTTGACGAGAAGATCGAGTGCGTCGAGGTCTTTGCCCTGGTTGGCGTACGCTTGCGCCATGAAGTAAAGCGTCTCTACCGAATCGGGGGAGAGCCTGAGAGCACGATTCAGAATATCCAGGGCCTTCACGTAATCCCCACTTTGCAGGTAGGCGTGACCCAGATTGTGGAGGATTTCAAACGTGCCGGGCTGAAGCGCGTCCGCAGCTTCGAACTCATGGATGGCCTCGCTGTACTGCCCTTGCTTGGCCAGGAGCACCCCGAGGGTAAAGTGGGTGCGAACGTCGTTCTTCGCCTGCCCGGAGAGCGAGCGGGCAAGGGCGAGTCCCTTCTCCTTCTGACCGGCGCCCAGGTACGCCTGGGTCAGGTCGAATCGCGTGGCGGTCGACCCAGGGTCTATTTTCAGCGCCTTTTGCAAGGCCTCTACTGCCCCCGCAAAGTCCTTCTGTTCTTCCAGTGCCGTGGCGAGGAGGTTCAGACCCTCGAGGCTCCGGGGGGCCAGCTTAAGACCGGCGCGGATCTCCGCCTCCGCCAATTTAGGTGTATGCTGCGCGAGCAGTTTTTGCGCGTCTGCGAAGTGCGCAGCAGCGGCCGCGGGCAGGCCTGCTTCCTGATGCGGTCCCGATGTGGTCTGTGCTTGCACCGGGCGGAGCGGAAGCACCAACTCCGCCATGAGCAGCGCAATAGGCACCACCAGCCTGGCTGGGTTGACACGGGCAGCGCTCGTGGCGGGCATCCTCAGCCTGTGTCGCAACATCCTGCGCATCGTGATGAGTGTAGCTCCGTCTTGGCCGCGCGGTCTACTTCCTGGGGGCAACCTTTGTGGTTGCCCCTCCTCGTGGCCAACCCGTCCAATCAGCGCCTCAAACCACTTCTCATATTTGCGGGCTAGCTGCAATATACCACAAGGGTACGATGGGCAGGGGCAGGAGGTGCAAATCGAATATCTCAGCTACAATAGATCTAGTTGGCCTCCGCAGGCTCACGCGCCCCGGCAGGAATGCAGCCTGCGAAAGGTGGCGAGGGTGCATTCCGCATATGGCGACCCCTTAGCGCTGGAGGATGCCGATGAAACAGAGCCACACCGCAAGACCTCTCACGATCCTGGCCGTGCTTGTACTGGGGTTAGGCTCATCGTTGCGAGCACAGATTCTTCCCAACTCCGGCCAGCAAATCACCCCCTTGGCTCCCGCCCACTCCTCGTTTGTGCCGCTGAATCCGGGCCTCAGCGATAATCCCGAATATGTTGCCGGTCAAGCGGCCAGTAGCGTCGTAAGTCCGGACGGCAAAACATTGCTCGTGTTGACCAGCGGTTTTAATCTGGTGTACGCTTCCTCGGGCGCGCACGAGGGGTCACTACTCCCGGCGGATTCGACCCAGTTCGTATTTGTCTTCGACATCTCGGACCACCAGCCTGTGCAGAAGCAAGTCATTCCGCTTCACAACACCTACTATGGCATTGTGTTTGGTCCTTCGAGAACGGCCTTTTACGTGTCAGGCGGCATGGACGATACAGTCCATATCTTTTTGCTGGGACAGGATGGGATGTGGGCAGAGCAGACGGCCGGTCCGGTATCGCTCGGGCACCCCAGCGGAATCGGGATTGCAGTGCACCCCGAGGCTGCCGGAATTGCCATCAGCGCGGATGGGGCCAAGCTGGTGGTGGCCAATTATTACAACGATTCCGTCCGTGTTCTTACCAAAACACGGAATGGCTGGACCCTGGCCGCGGAACTCGACCTGCGTCCCGGCATTCTGAACCCGAGCGCCACGGGGGTTGCAGGGGGAGAATATCCTTTCTGGGTGGTCATTAAAGGCAGCGACACCGCTTACGTGTCCAGCATCCGCGACCGGGAGGTTGACGTCGTCGATATTTCGTCTCCGACTGCACCAGTGCTGACAACGCGCATACCCGTGCCCGGCCAGCCCAATAAGATGGCCCTGAATGCCAGCCAATCTACGCTCTACGTGGCACAGGACGTAAGTGACTCCGTGGGGGTCATCGACACGAATTCCAACACCTTGGTGGACAACATTCCGGTCACAGCTCCCCGGGGGCTGCTCCCGAACTCGCTGACCGGGTTCAAGGGCAACGACACGAACAGCGTCACGGTTTCAAAGGAGGGCCTATCGCTGTATGTAACGAACGGCTGGATGAACGACGTGGCCGTGGTTCAACTTGGCCCTCCCAAACAAAGCCAGGTGACCGGGTTGATCCCGACCGGCTGGTATCCTAACTCGGTCAGTTTCAGCAACGACGGCAAATTCATGTACGTGGTTAACGACAAATCGCCGACCGGGGCAAATCCGGGATACTGTATGGGCCTCACCATTGCACTTTCCGAACAGTGCGCCGGGACCAATCAATACACTCTGCAACTGATCAAGGCGGGCCTTCAGAGCTTCCCAACTCCTGCCCCAAGTGAGCTTTCCAACCTGACTCAGCAAGTGGCGGCCAACAACCATTTCAGCCGGCAGCCTACCGGCCAGCAGGCCGATATGATGGCCTTTCTCCATGACCATATCCAACACGTCATTTACATCATCAAGGAGAACCGTACTTACGACCAAGTGTTAGGCGACTTGGAGGTCGGCAACGGAGATCCGAGCCTTACAGAATTCGGCAGCGAGGTAACGCCCAATCAGCACGCCCTTGCCAGCCAGTTTGTGGACCTCGACAACTTTTACGCCACCGCCGAGGTCAGCATGGACGGCTGGCCTTGGTCGACGGCGGCGCATGCCACCGACGTAGTCGAGAGGGAAACGCCCGTGGAGTACGCGGACCGCGGTCTGAGCGACGACTCGGAGGGCACCAACCGCAAGATCAACGTCGGTTATCCCACCCTGGCGGAGCGGCTTGCGGCCAATCCCAACACTCCCAACGACCCCAACGTCCTGCCCGGCACAGCGGACGTTGCGGCGCCGGACGGGCCCGAAGGACAGCCCGGCGCCGGATTTCTCTGGGATGCGGCTTTACGCGCCGGCCTGACCCTGCGCAACTACGGGTTCTTCATCGACGAGGCTCGCTATGATCTGACCTCAAAGTCAACAAAGCAGTACGGCATTCCGGAGGACCCTACACCTTTTGCCGACCACCGGATCGTCGCCTACCCTACCAGCCCGGTCCTCCGTCCTTACACCGACCCTTATTTCCGCGGTTTCGACATGAGCTTCCCGGACTACTGCCGCTTCCTCGAGTGGCGGCGGGACTTCAACGCCAACGGACTCCCGAACCTGACCCTGTTGCGGCTGCCCCATGACCACACCGGCAACTACGCCGAGTCGATCGCCGGAGTTAATACGCCGGAACTCGATGGAGCCGACAATGACTACGCTGTCGGCCTGGTGGTGCAGACGATCGCCAACAGCAAGTACAAGTATGACACGCTGATTTTTGTTGTCGAAGACGATGCGCAAAATGGCGGCGACCATGTCGATGCGCACCGCAGCATCGCTTTCGTGGTGGGGCCTTATTTGAAGCGCAAATGGGTGGATCCCACCTCTTACAACACTCTGAGCATGTTCCGGACGATCGAGGACATCCTCGGCACAGCTCATCAGAACTTGAATGATGCGCTGGCGGTGCCTATGGCGAATCTGTTCGACACCTTCGAGAAGGAGTGGACCTTCAGCGCCGTGCCGTCGGATTACCTCTGCGGCACCCAACTGAACCTGCCCGCTTGCCAGACCGCGGGCCACCGCATTCTCTACCCCACCCACAGTGCGGCCTACTGGGCCAAGGCTACCGCCGGAATGGATTTCTCCGTGGAAGATAACGTAGATGGGGAGCAATTCAATCGAGTGTTGTGGAAAGGGCTGATGGGGGAGAAGCCGTATCCCTCGTCACCCAGTGGGCTCGATCTGCGCGCTAATCGCCGGCAACTTCTCGCGCGCTATCGAACCAACTTACGATTGCGCACCGCTCCGCCTGTTGAGAGCCGGGAGCCAAGCGGAGGAGGCGGACAGTAGTGCGGGGTCAGCTTTACAGCAAGCGCAGATCCGCCCGGCGTTTGTGCAGCGCAGGCACTCATGCCTGCGCTGCTCAAAGCACGGGGTCCCCCGCTATCAATCATCATAGGAGGTTCAACCATGTTAAGAGCATGGGGAATGGCCCTTTTGGTAGGGGCTGGCGTGGGGCTCGTTGTTGGGCCTCACCAGGCTCTCGCGCAGGCTTGCAAGGATGAGGTCTCCATGGTGGAGGCATCGAAGCAGGCCTTGGTGGAACTCACAGAGACGGTGAAAAAGGAAACCCTCCAGGATTTTCAGCGCCTTAACCACCAGAAGAGCGTGGTGAACAAGCTCGCCATTCACAACAGTATGTTGGAAGGACTGGTAAGCTGCCTCGACAAGGCCGCACAAGACACCACGGCGCCCAAAGAACAAGCGGAGGCAGCAAAAGCCCAGCACGATGCAGCCGCCAAATTGCAGGAAAAGCTACAGCACGCACGAGTCGCCATCAAAGATGCGCACGCGCCGAAGGACGCAAAAGCTCTTATCGAAAAACTAGACTTGACGCCATGAAGATCAATCGGTCGGCCACCAATCGTAATGACGAAGAAGTTCTCGCGAAAATACTCGATGACTTTCCGTTGGAAAGGTGGCGCGGTGTTTTCGCTCGCCATTTCATCAAAGACCCCCCTGCCCGAGCGATATTGAACGGCAGGTGATCTCCCATGTGTCCGACAATGATTTTAAGTTTGGGGAACCGGTCAAATGCGCCGGTAAGAATCAGGCGGAGGCAATGCGGTCCGGTTTCAGCATGCCATCCCCAGCCAGCCATGGAAAGACCAAAACCAATGTTGCCAGGCAATCCACTGTAATAAGCATCCCTCACGGGCTGAGGCGGAAATCCGGGATGGATGTAGATGGGAACATCCAACGCCTGGGCGGCGGCGCAGCTTTGGCAAGGCGTGGAGAAAGCGTGCATTGGCAAGGTCCGTGGTTGCAAGTTCGGCCTTGCCTGCTATTGCACGACGTTCTAAAGTAGGAAACGGGGATTTGAGCACCAAAACCAACGCTTTGAAGGGAATCTCCATTCGCCGGCCTGCCGAAGCGGAAAAATGGAGCGGTCTCCCGTCGGCCAGGCTTTATCGGGAAGGAGAAGGACGATGATCAATGCAGCCCACGTGGTGATCTACACAGGCGATGCTGAGGCGGATCGCGCTTTCTTCCGGGACGTGCTCGGACTGGCCGCGGTGGATGCCGGTGAAGGCTGGCTGATATTCGCGTTACCTCCGGCCGAACTCGGCATTCACCCGACCGATGAGAAGTCGTGGCGGGGCAGCGACGCGTTGAAAGGACATCACCAGCTCTACTTGATGTGCGACGACGTGGAGTCGACCGTTGGCGAGTTGAAAGGCAAAGGTGTGGAGTTTACGCAGCCGGTCAAAGACACCGGCTGGGGCCTGCTCACCGCCCTGAAACTTCCGGGCGGCAGCGAACTCTGGCTCTACCAGCCGAAGCACCCCTCGCCGCTTAACCCTTCCAGGGCTTCATGACAGTGACGCCTAGCTAAGCCCGGGAATGGTCTATGAACAGCACTGCCATCGATGGCCAACTTATCGAAATCACCAGCGGCCCTCCGCCCGCGACAATCGGCGACGTTCTCACCTTGATGCGGAGGATCGACAGCCTGTTGCCGAGCGGCGACGGGCTCAAGTGGTTCAACCTTCTCTATATGATGGTCACTCAAAAGGTAGACAGCGGTCCGCCTCAAGGAGGCTGGGAAGATTCGGCATGGCTTACCCGCCTCGACGTCGTCTTTGCCCAGTTCTATTTCTCAGCAATCTTAAACTGGCTGAATAGCCCCGCGCACGTTCCCACTTCCTGGCAGGCCCTATTCGAAGCGCGCTATCGCCCTGGTATTGAACGCATCCAGTTTGCACTGGCTGGAATGAATGCGCACATCAATCATGATCTGGCCTTGGCGCTGGTTCAGACCGGCGCCGAACTGAACCTGAGCCCCGGGAAGACGAGCCCGCAACACGAAGATTATGAGCACGTGAACGGGATACTGGAAGCCGTCCTTCCCCAAGCTCTGCAATTCCTCGCCACAGGAATACTGGGTGAGCTGGCCCAGGACACCGGGAAAATTGGCAGGCTTCTGGCCATATGGAATGTCCGAGCCGCCCGCGATCTGGCTTGGGAGTTCGCCGAGCAGCTTCGCTGTCTGGCGGGGGTCACGCGTGATTCGGCGTTGGTGGCGCAGGATCAGGCGACGGGAGTGTTAGGCCGCAGCCTGCTACTGGATGTTTAGTCTGGTTGTAGGGGTACGGCTTGCCGTACCCGCTTCATCTTTATCGCGCGACCGCGCCAAGAGGGTACGGCAAGCCGTACCCCTACAACCAGCGCACCCTACGAAGCCGGACCACACCGCCGGAAAGGGCGGAGGTTTGCAGTCGCTATTGGTATCGCAGCGCCTCCATAGGATCGACCTTGGTTGCCCGGTGCGCGGGGACATAGCAAGCAATGAGCGATACCATGCAAAGCAGGAATGTCACTGCCGCATAGGTCCCGAGATCGCTCGTAGTGACGCCGAAGAGCACGCTTTTGAGGTAGCGAGTCAGCGCCAGCGACATGGCGATCCCCACGGCCAAGCCCGTGAGGGTCAAAAGCATTCCCTGACCCAGCACCAACCGCAATACTTCGGCGCGCTGTGCTCCCAGAGCTATGCGAATGGCAATCTCATGGGTGCGCTGGCGCGTAGTGTAGCCGATGACCCCGTAGATGCCCACCGCGGCGAGGGCCAGCGCCAACAGTCCAAAGGCGCTGGCGAAGACCCCGGCAAGCCGTTCAAAGATGCTACCGAACTGCATGCTGGCCTTGAGCGTGGTCACACCAAAGACGGGCAAATCGGCATTGAGTTCGTGAACGGATTTCTCCACCGCTGCGGCGTAACTCCCCGGATCACCGGAGACCCGGGCGTGAATCATCACCAAATCCCGATATCGCTGGTAAAGGGGCCGGAAGAAGACCGGCTCCGGGGGATAAATCAACTGGCGGTACTTGCCATTTCGAGCCACGCCCACGACATTAAACGACTGCCCGTCTTGGCTGAACCGCTTCCCGGTCGCGTCCTGCCCGGGCCAGTATCGGTTCACAAATTCCTCGTTCACGATGGCCACCCGCTGTGACTTTTCCGTGTCCTGCTCAGTGAAGTCGCGCCCGGCAATAAGGGGAGTGCGCATCGTGCGGAGGTAGTTCGGACTGACGATGGCGGAGCAGACTAGCATGGACTCACCGGTCCGTGGCAGGTAACCCTCGGGCTGGATATATTCGGAATGGATGGTGAAACTGAGCGGTGAAAAATCCGCCAAAGTCGCCGACTCAACCCCGGGCAGGGCCGAGAGCTTCGAGAGCAATTGCCGGTCGAAGGCCATGCCCTGATCTTGCGAATAGCCAAGAGCTCCAAGATCATAGGAAGCCACCAGCACGTGGTTAGGGTCAAAACCGAGATCCGACCGCTGGGCATTTCGCAAGCTGCGAGTGAAGAGGCCAGCGCAGATCAGCAAAAGCAGCGAAAGGGAGATTTGCGCCACCACCAAGACGCGGGAAAGCCGCGATTTGTAAATTCCGCCCGACACGCTCCCCACCTCCTCCTTCAACACAGTCATGGGAGCCAAACTGGAGGAGCGCAGTGCCGGCAGAATCCCGAAGATCAAGGCGGTGAGAATTGAGATGGTGACCGTCACGCTGAGCACCACGTGATCAATCCGGCCATTGATTGCGAGTGGAAAGTTGCTGGGCGGAAAAAAGGCGGCAAACGTCCCCGCCGTCCAGCTTGTGAGCAGGATGGCGATTCCCCCGCCCAGCAGCGCCAGCAGCAGGCTTTCCACCAAGAGTTGGCGGAGCAGCCGCCAGCGGCTGGCCCCCACCGACAAGCGCAGCGCCAGCTCACGCCGGCGGGCCACGGAGCGAACCAGCAGCAGATTGGCGACGTTGGCGCAGCCCAGCAACAGCAATACCGCGGCGAGCGCCAGCAGCCTGGGCAGCGTCTTGTACATGAAAACGTTGGCGCCGAAGGGCGAACGATAGAGTGGGTCGAGCGTGATCTGGTTGGGACCGCGGTGCGAATCGGGATACTGCTTGACGATCCGTTGCATTTGAAGGTCCAGCTCCGCCTGCGCCTGCCGGCGGGTGAGGGCGGGCTTCAGCCTTCCGAGCACGTCGAGCCAGTAGGTGCTACGCTGGCGGAACTGATCGTTACCATAAACCAGGGGAGCCCAAAGATCCGAACGTGTCCCCTTCGCACATCCTATGAACCCCGGCGGAGCCACCCCTACAATCGTGCAGAGGCGTTTCGCGATCTCAATGGACTTGCCGATTACGGAACGCTCACCCCCGTAATGGCTCTGCCACAGGGCGTAGCTGATTATTATGGCCGGGGTGCTTCCGGTTTTTTCTTCTTCCGTCAGAGAGAAGCTCCGTCCGAGGATGGGCGGCACACCGAGCACATCGAAATAATTCGCGGAAACAAACTCTCCGAATAAGCGCTCCGGCTTGTCATTTCCGGTGAGGGATATGAAATCCTGCTGGTACGCAATGAGGCCGGAAAAGCTCTCAGTCCTGGCTCGCAGGTCCGCGTAGTCGGGATAAGAAAACGGAGGCATGGGGTTCTCACTCCATTCTCCTCTCATGACGGTGACTAGCTTGCCGGTATCCGCGGCTCCCGGAATAGGGTCCAGCAGCGTCGAGTTGATCCAACTGAAAATCGTGCTGTTCGCGCCAATCCCCAGCGCCAGGGTGATCACCGCCACCGCCGTAAAGCCGGGATTCTTCGCCAGCATCCGAATGCCGAAGCGCACATCTTGGAACAGAGCGTTCATCGTGTTCCCTCACAACCGGCGTGTGGTTAGAAGCGGGACGCACCGCAAGCCCGCCAGCCAGTAGCCACTTTTTTAGCAAGCTGCGGACCAATCGCAGCAGGGTCGAATTCACTCTACAGGAAGGAGTTACCAGACCTGCCAGGAGAATTGTAGTGTGTGGAGTGTCCGGTATTGGGATTCGACCTTCCATTTTCGGACAGGAACTGTAGCCGGCGTCTTCAAGAACCGGCCGAGACGGACACCGTGCCACAATGACAAACTGTCAGGCAATGGGGGTTTCTCGCCGGGAATCTAGGGGCAGAAATTGTCGGTAAACACGCCGTTACACAGGGTTGATGTTGGCCGACGGCCATTTTGCCAATATCGAACTTATCCGAACCGAGCCGTGCAGCCAAATGGTGCGCCATGGGAGGGAAGAGTGAGAATGTCAAGTATTCGACGCTCGCGCTGCGCTACTTTCCCGCTTCCGATTCGCTCGAGCCATACAGCGGCGAATCCTTGGGAAAGGGCTCATTCCAAATGTAGAAGCTGAACCAGTCCAGATTGGCTTCGAGGAGTGCCCGCTGCGATTTTGGCTTGTTTACTCCGTGACCGAATCCCGTGTACAAGATCAACCGAGCCGGCACTCCCCGATCCTGCAACCCTCGATACAACTCAAAGCTGTCGGGCACCGGGACGCGCTTGTCGTTGCTGCCTTGCTGAATCAGCGTGGGTGTTTTCGCCTGCTTGATGGTCGTAATCGGCGATGTCTTTGCGTAAATCTCCGGATCATCCCACGGCGTTGCATGGAGATACTGCCGCGTGAATGGTGTAATATCCGTGTTCACGTAATACGTCATCCAGTCGCTGATTCCCGCTCCCACCGAGATTGCCCTGAAGCGATCAGTATGGGTCGTCAAAAACGCCGAGATGTACCCTCCCTCGGACCAGCCCATCGCACCCAGCCGGTTCGAGTCCACCATTCCTTTGGCAATCAGCGAATCCACGCCGCTCATCACATCCCACATATCGCCCACTCCCAGATTCCGCACGTTCAGGGCCCGGAATGCCGCGCCATACCCTGCACTGCCGCGGTAATTCGGCTCCAGCACAAGCGCTCCCTTGGACACGAAAGACTGTACCGGATAGGCGTACTCACTGGGCGATAACGTTGGCTGTGAGGTTCCTGTCGGCCCTCCGTGAATCTTGACCAGCAGCGGATATTTCTTCGTTGCATCGTAGTCGGCCGGCTTGTGCAAGATTCCCTCAATTACGGTTCCATCCTGGCTCTTCCACGACACGACCTCCACGGTGCCCAGTTTCCAGTCCCTCACCTGCGCCGTCGTATCCGTAAGTTTCCGGGGAGCAAACGGAGAGACGGCCGACACGTACAATTCCCCCATGTGGGCCGCATCCTCAGTGATCAACGCTACTGTCCTGAAATCTTTCGTGAAGGATGCATCCTCGATCAGCAAGGTGTCTGGCGAGGTAATGCGCTGGATTTCCAGCGATCCCGGATCCACGCGAAACAGGTGCGCGTTCGTCTTCTGCTCAGCAGCAAAATAGACTCCGTGCGGCCCCCAGTCGATTGGCTGTGGATCCTCATCGAACTTGCCCGTCAAATCCCGCACCTCAGCCGGCGTCGTGGCTGGTTTCGCCGCGACCGCCGCCAGGTTGACCGCAGCAATATGGCCGTTCGTGTAGTAATAGTATGGCTGGGCCAGGGCCGTGTAGAACGCCAATTGCTTTCCATCCGGGGAGAAGACCGGTGAATTGTCAGGGCCCGGCAACGCGACGATCTTCTTCACGCTGTTCTTCTGGCCAAGCTCGAGCAGATAAATGTCTTCTTCACCGCTGAACGCCAACAGCGGATTCTTCGTAGCGCTGAAAGCGATCTTGGTGGAATCCGGCGACCACGCAAACGAATTGATATTCAGCGTCAAGTCTGCCGTGACTTGCTTCGCCGCTGCCGGCAGGTAGTCTTTCGCCGCCGCTCCTACATCCACCAGCCAAAGCTGGTTCTGCTGGTAGTCCTTTTCGTAAACCTCGTAGTCACTATATTTCTCCTTGCGGTCCTTGCCGGCTTTCGGCTCAGGCGGATTCGCCGAGAACGCGATCCACTTGCCGTCTTTGGACCAGTGAAAACCTCCCACATCCGTCTCTGACTTGGTGAGTTGCCAGGCTTCGCCGCCCTCGGCTGAGATCATCCAGATCTGATGGGCCGCTGGCTTCTCGCCGCCTGCCTCGGCTTCTTTGCCTTCCTCTTTCTTCTCTTCTTTCTTTTGGGAGGGGCTCTCTTCCTTCTTCTTCTCCTCCTTCTTTTCAGCCGAAGGCGGCTCAATCGCAGAGGATTCCCGCTCCGTGACAAATGCCAGCCAGTGCCCGTCCGGCGACCATTCCGCTTGACGGGCCGACTTCTTTCCTCTAGTCAACTGAAATGCAGCCCCGGTCGCCACGTTCACGAGCCACCACTGCGACACGTATTCGTTGTCCTTCCAATTCGCCTCGCGCATTTGGTAGGCCACGAACCGCCCATCGGGGGAAATCTTCGGTGAGCTGATCGTCTTCAAGCTCAATATCTCGTCAAACGTCGGCGTGTGCTTCGTTTGCGCACATAACAATCCGGGCAGGAGTATAACAAGCAAGAAACGTGAGACTGTATTCATGGCGCTACCCTCCGGGCTGGAAACTACGCTCGATTGTACCATCCGCTTGGACTTCGGGATGCGGGGAACTCCTCTGCGCATCAATCTTGGCACCAGTAATGAGTGGTCGGCAAGGGTTTTACCAGTCGCTATTGAAATCTTTGACAAAAGCCGGCAAGCCGTGCTATACGTGGAGAATAGGGCAGTCCTAGAGAACTTAAATCATTGCATCTTGGAGGGTTTCCAATGGCAGTTCGTCCAATTCTCCCGCAAACCATCACCCGGGTCACGGGCTTGAGTGAGCGCCCGGTTTTCTTCGTGACCTTGAACAACGAGGCTCAGCCGGCGCTGGTGGTCAAGGGAGAGAACAAGGTGGGGGACGCCGAAGATGTCAAGGCATCGGTGCGGTGGGCCAGCAAGATGATGAAGAACATCAACAACCCGCTGGTCAATTCCAAGCCCCTGATGCCCCCAGAGTGGGAGGTGTTCAGAAAATTTGCGATCATCGCTTTTCGCCCCGACTCGCCCCAGTCGCGGAATCTACGAAACCCCGGCTACCTCTGGATCAAGATGCCCTTTGTCGCGGGTCTCTCCGACGCCGACTTCGTGAATGAGGACGCGACAACGAGCACTTCCGATATCAAAGAGGTTTTGAGGAAGTTCCTGCGCGAGCAAGTTTGGCGGGATCTTGGAAAGGTAGTGGCGGTCGACTTGTTTGTTTGCAATTTGGATCGCTTCGATTGGGAGGACTTCGACGAGGCGACGGGGCGCGGCGTTACGTGGGCGAACCGCGGCAACATCATGTTCGTCGGCGCCAACGTTATTGGCCTAGATCCCTACTTCGCCGATCGAGGAGGCGACGGAAACGCGAATCTCAACAAAATCCGCCCGGGAGCACAGGCCGGCCTCGAAATCCTCAGGGACCCCCTCAAGAGGCAGCCGTTCGCGCTTGCCTGCACGCGCGCGGTTTCTGATGAACTCTATAGCCGCATGGGGAGAAGAATGCAGGGTCAAGGACAGAATCGAAGAGAAGTGCGAGGCGAAATGGCATACGTCGTCATCCGAACCGACGACCCCAACAATCCTGCTTTGAGAATCGAGAGAGAGGAAGTCAAGGATCTTTTCAACCCTTTCGTCGACGAGTTCCTGGGAGGGTTGAACGCGGGTGCAGACGAATTGAAACGATACCTGTTGGCGAAGAAGGCCAAGTACGCGCGTCCGATAATGGGAGGATATCGGAATCCGAATCCAGCGCCGGCCAAAAGCATCCCGCAGGGAATACAGGACCGCATGAATTTCCTCCACTGGTAACCTCTTAACTGAGTCTCGTCGACGGCGGTAGCGGGCAGCATGAACGATCCCCGCGTTGATCCGTGGCAAATGGCCAAAGACGACTTACAAAGTTGTGCAACATTTCCACCCCTCCCAACGTAATAAGAGTTAGAGTGCGGCGTTTCCGGCAAAGGGAGGGAACCATGATCCTCAAGATGAACGATTCATTTCGCATTGATAATCTTCGGCATTGCCCGTCGGAAACGGTTGAAGCGCTACGCAACGCGCTGGTGGCAGGGGCGATCGCGGCGGCCGACCCTCGCCGCAAGAACTTCTATGACCTGGAAGCCGGAGACAATATCTTTTACATTCACGTGAGCCCCACCGGATCCGTTCTTTTGCTCGCCTGCTGGCGTAAAGAGCCTGCGGAGCCAACCATCCCGCGCCAAGCGCCGCTCCCTGAAGCGAGGGCCTACTGCTGATGGGGAACCACGATAATCCGATTCAGTCTTCGAGATAGACGCCGTCACCCGTGCGTACTTCCCCGGGCGTGAGCACGGTGGCGTAAACTCCGGCGCACTTGTTGTGCTGCTCAACGATACATTTCAGGATTTGGGGCGACGGTTCGCTGGTGTTGGGGTCGAGCGTGGTTATGACGCAGCGCTGGTCTACCTTGATCACGGCGATGCGCGCCTTGTCGCCCAGGCGCAAAACACGGCCCACCCACTTCAACTCATCGAAGGCCGCACCACCCTCGAGATTCACCAGCAGGTTTGGCCGAAAGCGCCACGGGTTCGCCTCGGTTTGCGATTCCTCGGCAATGCGTTGGACAGTCTGCTCGCTGATGAGGGAGACGTTCGCGACATCGAACGAGCCACGTTTGTCTCTTAGCAGGAAGACCGGTCTTCCGAAGCGTTTCTCGATGGCCTGCCGAAGCTCGCTGCTCTCGACCGGCCACCGTTCGCCGCTTGGCGTGGTGACCGTCACGGCGACCTCCGGCCTACCCGGCTTCTCGACCGAAGTCTGCCAAAGGACAAGCTCCGGCATCTGCCGCGCCGTGAGCCATGGGAAATCGCTTCGCGACTCAGCTTGCACAAATGCAAAGCGGCGATCCTCCTCGAAGCCCTGGAGGGTCAGCGGAAGGGAAGCGTAGGCTTCACCTCGCATGGACTTGACAGGATACCTCGCCACCCTGCGAATGACGCCGGCCTTCTGCATAGTCCTCCTTGTAAACCCCTGGGAGTATTGTAGGCCAAAAAAACCTGAAAGGGGCCGATGTGCGTTCCGTTGGGAGGAGGACGGATCGCCTGGCCGCTCGGCGTGAATGAATCTAAGCGCTGACAACCCGTCTTCAGGCAAAGGCGCAAAGCACGCAAAGGCCGCAAAGAAAAACGACTGCTTCCGCTCCGGTCGCGGGTGAAGGCAAACCGCATCCAGGCCCCGCTCACTTTCGCAGCAAGGGGGCGAGCTCGAGCCGTTTACGGACCGGGGAATGGTCCGCGCGGCCGCTTCGTATTTTTCGCTTGACAAGCCCTCCGGCCTGTGGTAGCCTATCACTGTGTTCGTATCGGCGTTCGTCGCCGGTCAAAACCGATGTCGAGATTGGCGCGGGAAGGCGGAGTTGCGGAGCGGTTTGCGGCGTGGGGTGCGGAGTGGCTCCCTGGGGAACGCCTGAGCCGGCACACTTCGCTGGGCGTGGGCGGCCCGGCGGACCTCCTCCGGGTGCACGACATCCGCCGCGTGCCGGAGCTCGTGGCCTATCTGGAAGCGCAGGATGTGCCGTGGCGCATCTTGGGCGGCGGGTCGAACCTGCTGGTGGCTGACGAAGGTGTGCCGGACGTCCTGCTCCAATTGGCGCGGGGTGAGCCGATAGAATTTGCAGAGAACCGCGTCGTCGTCCCGGCGGCGACAAGCTTAGGCACCGCAGTTCTTGCCTGCGCCAAGCGGAATCTGGGCGGGATGGAAGGCCTGGTGGGCGTGCCGGGGACGGTGGGCGGAGCCCTGCGCATGAATGCGGGATCCTACGGCACTGAGATGGCCGGCGTGGCGCGCGCCGTCACGCTCTTCCAAGGCGGCACTCGGCAGGTCGAGACCGTGAAAGCCGAGCAGGTGGGGTTCGAGTATCGGCACACTAATCTTTCCTCCCACGATCTCGTGCTTTCCGTCACCCTCGAGTTGCTGGACCGCCCCCAGTCTGAGGTCCTGGAGCGAGTTAAAGAGTACAACCGGAAACGCCGCGCCGCGCAGCCCCTTCAGGAAGAAAGCGCGGGCTGCATGTTCAAAAATCCCCCCGGACATTCCGCGGGCAAAACGATCGCCTCACTCGGATTGAACGGAACGCGGCTGGGCGGGGCGGTGGTGTCCGAACGGCACGCGAATTTCATCGTGAATCGCGACCACGCTACGGCGGCGGATATCCTGAAGTTGATGGATCTCATCCGCGAGCGAGTTCTGAAGGCTTATGGGCTGGAACTTGAAGAAGAAGTCGTTATCTGGAAAGCTGGTAGTGGTACAGTTTGATGGGGTAGCGGCGAGTTTAGCTCGCCAAATGGCGGCGTAAAGCCGCCTCTACATCAAACTGTACCACTACCGGAAGGATTGAGTCATGGCGCTGATCACACCGATCCCGGAAACAATTTCAAAGAGTCTGCGGCCCGCGAGATATGTCATCCGAGGCGGAAGGGTCTTGGGTGGAACCATCGTGGTGCAGGGCGCAAAGAACGCCGTCCTGCCCATGATCGCCGCCGCGCTTCTGGTGAAGAAGGGCCAGACCATCTTACGCAATGTGCCTCCCCTGAATGACGTTTACATTCAACTGGCGCTGGCGGAGTCCGTCGGGGCAAGAGTAACCTACGACCAGGGCGAGCGCGTGGCGGTGATTGATGCCTCGTCGGTATCCAATCACGTACTCGATCCTCAACTGACCACGCGCTCCCGCGCCTCGATACTCTTCCTGCCTGTCTCCCTTCACAGGCTCGGAAAGGTCGAGTTGCGTGGTGTCGGGGGATGTGCTTTGGGCATTCGCAGGCTGGATTTTCACTACAACGGTTTCAAGCGTTTGGGGGCTACGGTGGAGGGAAACAATGATCAATTGACGATCCACGCGGAGACCCTGACCGGCAACATCACCTACCTCGACATGCCCAGCCAAACCAGCACCGAGAACCTTATCATGGCCGGCTGCCTGGCCTCCGGTGAGACGATCATCGAAAACGCCGCTTGTGAACCGGAGGTCGCCGACTTTGGGAATTTCCTCGTGCACATGGGCGCCAAGCTCCATGGCCTGGGGACCGGCACAATCAGGATCGAAGGCATTCGAGAACTGCGCCCCGTCGAATACGCCGTCATGGCCGATCGCTTGGACGCCGGACCGATGATGATGGCCGCTGCCATCGCCCGAGGGGATGTCGAGTTAGTCGGCGCCCATTTGGATGAAATGCGAATCCTGGTGGCCAAGTTACAGCAGATGGGTGTCCGCATCACGGCCGAGGGGCCGCTGGTGCGCGTCCGTGGCCCCGAAAAGTTGAAGCCGGTGAATGTGGTGAGTTGGCCGTATCCCGGCTTCTCCACTGACTTCCAACCTGGCATTATGGCGCTCGCCTCGGTGGCCGAGGGCACCAGCCCCATCCGCGAGAGTGTCTTCGAGGACCGATTCACCCAGATTGACGGGCTCGTCGCGCTGGGAGCAAAAATCACCAGAAAAGCCAGAAACCTCGCTCACGTCGAAGGCGTTGATACCCTGCGCGGCGCGCGAGTCGCGGCGCCGGATCTTCGCGCGGGAATGGCTTTTGTGCTTGCCGGACTGGTTGCTCAAGGCGAGACGGTGGTTGAAAACGTTTATCAGATTGAACGCGGCCACAGCGATCTGGAAAGCAGGCTGCGCCGCCTGGGGGCGGAGATTACCCGAGAGGCACTGGAGAATTAGAGCTCGAAGGCATTGCGACAGAACCGGCCGCAGGGCTTCACCGAGCATGATCAGGTCTCGCACCTCACGATCCCGGCGGGCCTATTGACCCCCGGCCTCTCGTCGCAAGGCTTCGTGCAAGAGCATCTTGACGTAGGTTTGGTAGCCGATACCCTTTTGCGCGGCCATGGCGCGCGCCAGGTTAATATCGGTGGCCGCCAACCGCAGCGTCACCGGCCGCGTCCTGGCGCGAGCTGCGGCTTGTTGCAAGGTCAGCGCGGATCCCTCCAGGATACGGCGTGCTGCGGCCCGCTCGAGCCCCGGGCGGTGGCGCTGATGCCACTTGGCGTCTTCCGCTTGCGACGGGAATTTAGGAATAATCAATTTCTTCTTGGGCATCCCGGCCTTAGTCACCTTTGTTTTGAAGATATTGACATTGTACATGCAACGTTAATACGACGGCAAGCTGCAGATGCCGGCTCTTGAAGGGAAAAACAAGAGAAGGCGGGCTGGCGCAGACATCCGGTTCTTCATGTCTGCGAGGTTCGCGGCAGCGAACCTTGATTGCGCTTCGGCCGTCGCCCCCAAGCGTCTCGCTACGCGAGATCGCAGACTTCACAAGGCGAAGTCTGCGCCAGCCCGCCGAATCCACAGGAGCGCAGACATGCCAGCAAACGGCACGTCCGGGTCATTCCTGGTGAGCGCCGAGGGACAGCTTGCATTTAACATCGGACTGAATTACTTTGTGCCAAAATACCCGGGTGAACGTCTTCCGTTCGTCCTGAAATGACGATGAGACGCGGGGGGAGAAGTGGACCCCATTGGAGGTGCTGATGATCGTTCACGTGAGGGACAACATGGATTCTTCTCGAACATGGTTGGGCAACCGGACTGCCGCGGTTGCGCCGGTGGCACTGCTCCTGGCTCTGGCATTACTCGGACCACCGGCATTACCCGCAGGGTTGGAAACTTCGTCGCGAAACACCGAGATGGCTGGCCTCGAGGTTGAAGTTGGGAAAACGGTCGAAATCACGAGTTCGCATCGATTCTGCTGGTTCCCCACGATCCATCGATTTTCCACCGGGGAGATCATGGTGACCGTGCGTACGAGCCCCGACGAGGGTAATCCCGAAGGGGACTTTTCCGCTTATTGCGTTTCGAAAGACGCAGGCGTGACGTGGAGCCAACGTTACACGATGGGCTCAGGCGCAAATATGGACGCTGCCTGGAGTACTGAGCCGGAAGAAGACGGCACAATCTGGCAGCTCTATGGTTTTGTTGAGCCCGATCCCGCAAGCCAGAGCCAGGAATTCCGCCTCACATTAACCAAATGGTCTCGAGGAGGGCTGGAATTTCAACAATGGAGAGATGTACCCCTGCACTTCTCAGAGCCGATCCTGATGAGTCCCACCGATACCTATGACCGACGTGAGCCGGATGGGCATTTGAGACAATTCCCGGCAGCGTCGCCTTGGGGGACGATCGTGCATGGATCGAACGGCGACCCGCTCGCCGTGGTGGAGTGCAACACTGCGGAACATCCGAAGTATGGCCGAGATGTGCTGATTTACTCGCGCGACGAAGGAAGGACGTGGCAGCAACGTTCCGTCGTGGCGGCAGTGGGACCAGAAGACAAACCGTGGCCTTGGGCGGGTCCAGAGGGTCCAAACGAAGCAGCGCTGGTGCGGCTGGCTGACAGGCGTCTGCTGATTGTTTTCCGGACCGGAGGGGGTGGAAACACGGGGCGGGAGTTTGGGAACCTGGGCGAGACCTGGTCGTCCGATGACGGTGAGAGCTGGACGCCACCCATTGCGGCCCCTTTCAGGGGGGTTGCACCTCGAGTCAGACGCTTGAGCGGCGGTCTGCTGGCGCTGACAACCGGGCGGCCCGACCCGGTGGCAGTGAGGTTTAGCCTGGACGGAAAAGGAGAAGAATGGACCCACCCCGTAACTATTGAGAAAGCTCAGAATGGCGGATGGTGCACCCATTACTCGGACTTCATCGAGTTGGAGCCCGGCAGGCTGCTGGTGGTGTACGACGCTTATCCCCAGAACTGGCCTGGAGATCCTTCTGCAAGCATCAAGTCAAAGAGCGTCGTCTATGGAACGTTTGTGACTGTTCACAAGAAGTAGGGCGCTGGCGCAGGTATTCGTGGGTGGGGCATACGTCAGGACGCTCTTCGTCCTGATGTATGCACCTCAACGAATCCGCAGGAGCGCAGACATGGCAGAAAACGGCACGTCTGCCACCCGCGCTGACGATAATTGGATTCTCAGGCCGCTCTATTGACGAATAGGCAAACAGTGGCGCACATGCGCTGCGCTTTCCTTCGGTTCTCAAATCTCGGATCGCCGATCGCCCTGCGCCGGCCAGCGGAATTCCTATTCTTTGTTGTTTGCCCGCTTCACTCTTGTTTCGGAGCCCGGATCAAGAAGCCACGCTCCTTTGGCGTTGTCGCGAAGGTCGTTCCCCTCAAAGACACCCCCGCCGTCTCCTTTGACACAAATACCTTGGTATGAATTCTTTGAGATGCGATTACCGCGCAGGGTGGGGTTGCCGCCTTCCTGGATCACCGCGCCATTGTACGCGTTGGCGAAGATCTCGTTGTCCTCTAGCGTTCCCTGACCGCTCTCGTAGACAAAGATGCCGCTTCGTTTCCCGTCGTGAACGCGGTTGTGGCGCAGGGTGGGGCTGCCGCCGGTCTTGATTTCCACACCGGCGTGTGCGTTGGCGAAAATCTCGTTGTCCTCGAGCGTTCCCTGACCATTGTCGTAGACAAAGATGCCGGATGCCCTTCCGTCGTGAATGCGGTTGCGGCGCAGTGTGGGGTTGCCGCCGGTCGCGATCCCCACGCCAGTGGATATGTTGGCAAAGATCTCGTTGTCCTCCAGCGTTCCCTGGCCGCTCTCATAAACAAGGACGCCGGCTGACTTCCCGTCGTGAATCCGGTTGCGGCGGAGGGTGGGATTGCCTCCGGTCTTGATCTCCACACCGGCGAGTGCGTTGGCGAAAATCTCGTTGTCCTCGAGCGTTCCCTGGCCGTCCTCGTGGACAATGACGCCGGCTGACTTCCCGTCGTGAATGCGGTTGCGGCGCAACCGCGGGTCGGCGCCACCGTGGATTGCGACGCAGGAAAGGCTTTGACTCATGATGTCGCATCCTTCAAGATCAAGCCTGCCTTGGGCGATGTCGACACAGTTCCAATCGCCACCGCCGGTCTGCCGAAGCGTCAGGTTTGCGATCCTTCCCATGCTGGCCTGGAAGAGAACCACGTCCTTGCCAGAGGCTTCGATCACGACATCAGCATGCTCCCCATCGCCCACTATCTCGACGGGCTTGTCGATCACGACACCCTCTTTGTGCAGACCGGGACGAACCAGAATTCTGGTACCGGCTTGGGCTGCCGCGAGTGCCGCAGTGAGCGTCGGATGGTTGCCGCGATAAAGCGCATCGACCACCAACGTCGGCACCTCAGTCTTGGGCGCTGGAGCGCGAGGGGGCTCGGAGACCGCCGCAATATCAACATCGCGCGTCTGCCCTGACTGGGCGACGGAGGGCCGGGTCGCATCCACTGAGGCGATGGCCGGCCCGGCAGCAGTGGATGGGGCGGGCGCGAGTTGACTTCGTTCCAGCGCCTCGACGATCTGCCGAGCCATCTTGGCAAGTGTCCTGCCGACCTCCGGCGAAGTAAACGGCTCGAAGCGCAACTCCCGCCATTCGGCGTACTGGCGGGCTCCAATGGCCTTCGCGAGTGGGTCCTTCTCCCGCTTCGCTTCGTCGCTCAGCGTGGCGCACTCCACGTAGTAGACGGGCAGAATCATGTCGGTACGACCAAGCTCCTGTTCACGCTTGAGGAATC
Organism: uncultured Acidobacteriota bacterium; assembly: GCA_963842495.1. Lineage (GTDB taxonomy): Bacteria > Acidobacteriota > Terriglobia > UBA7540 > UBA7540 > CAVROP01. Next base: position 113,547 of record CAWJHY010000015.1, on the reverse strand, counting down.
GCTCGAGTTCCTCCCTGCACGCCGGGCTCTTGAAAAACGCGGGTGTGATTATCGGGATTAGGAATGTCACAGCGTCGAGCGATTCATCGATGCGCTTTTTCCACTGTTGCCCCCATGCGATGTCGTTCCGGTCCTGGAAGATGTCGAACGCCTCCCCGGTTTGCATGCGCACCTCGCCGCTCAGGCGATCACGGAACTGCGTTAACCGTCCCGCCTCATGCTGGTCGTCCAAGCGCACGTAGCTCATGAAGGCGACTGGTTTATGGCTCAAGTGACTGCCCTCCCTTCCCCAGGGGGCCGAACTCCCCGTTAATCTTGTCTGGATGATACTCGCCCTGGTCTGCCGCTGACAAGGCTGAGAGGCGAGCTGCCGCAGACATCCGAGTTCTTGATGCCTGCGAGGTTCGCGGCAGCGAACTTTAGTTGTGCGTCGGCCATCGCCCCAAGAGTTTCGCTACGCGAAATCGCAGACTTCAGAAGGCGAAGTCTGCGCCAGCCCGCCCCCTGCCCATTTTTCGGTAGTGGTGCAGCTTGATGTAGAGGCGGCTTCACGCCGCCATTTGGCGAGGTAAACTGGCCGCTACACCCCCAAACTGCACCACTGCCCATTTTTCGCTTGACAAGCCGCCGGCTTCTTGATAGCCTATAGTTGTGGTCATATTTGGAGACATTTTGTCGCAGGCGGGCGCCCGGGCCGCCACGACGCCCGAGTGAGCGGAATGGTCCCGGCGAACGGGAAAGAATGAAATGCGGAAAAATACAAAAATCGTGGGAACGAAGCTAAGAAGTGCCTGAAAACAAAGGAAGTCACCTTTTTGAATGCTGCAGATTATGCGCGTCTTAAGCGCATATTTGCACAAATTAAAGCGCAAAAGGAGCAAGAGCAGGCCAGTTTGCGCAATACGAACCGGAGCTTTAGCGTCGGAAAGAGCGACAAGCAGTCGGCTAGTGGCCGACAGGGATTCCTCGCTGCTTTGAAAACGTGCTGTCATTCTGAGCGAAGCGAAGAATCTCGCTCTGGTCCGTGATGAAGCGAGAACGAAAAGATCAGAGCGAGATTCTTCGCTCCGCTCAGAAGGACAGGCGCGAGATTCTTCGCTTCGCTCAGAATGACAGCTATCAAGGGTTTTTCCGCAACCTGTAAAGTTATTCTTCCCGAGAGCAGACTCAAACCGAAGGAAGGTCCTGATGGCAGCTTCAAGAAGGGTTCTCGGCTTTTGTGCGTTGATTCTCGGCTTCTGCCTGGCGCCGTTTGCCTTGGCCCAGGAAAGTCCGGCGGCCCCGGCGCGAACCATGCGTCCGGTGATTCGGGGTCGAGTGGCGGCAATCTCCTCAATGGTGCCCCAAGCCACGGAGGCTGCCCGCCGAATTCTGGCAGAAGGCGGAAACGCTTTTGACGCGGCGGTGGGCGGCCAGGCGGCGCTGGCGGTGGCGGACTTCCCTTTCAACGGCGTAGGCTCGGACGCTGTGCTGCTGGTTTATCTGGCCAGCCAGAAGAAGGTGTTCTCCATTAACGCCGAGCCGCGCGCCCCCCAACTCGCCACCATCGACTGGTACGAGAAGAACAACGGCGGCAGGATCCCCGACAGCGACGGCCTGCTGTCCGGCGGAATTCCGGGCGTCGTGGACGCGTGGTATATCCTGCTGGACCGTTGGGGCACGATGAGCTTCGCACAGGTGCTCCAACCGGCCATCGAGCTGGCGAGAGACGGATTCCCCCTCAGCGAGGGCCGCGCCCGCGCGATTGCCTTCACCAAAAAGATCCTCAAGTATCCGAGCACCGTGAAGATCTATCTGCCGGATGGCGAACCCCCTAAACCCGGCGAGATATTCCGGAATCCCGATCTCGCCCGAACCCTGGAGAAGCTGGTCGAAGCCGAAAGGGCCGCCCGGGCGAAGGGCCGGCACGAGGCGCTCGAGGCGGCCCGCGACCGCTTTTACAAAGGCGACATCGCGCGCGAATTCGCGGCCTTTTCCGAAGCCAACGGGGGCCTGTTCCGTTACCAGGACTTCGCCGCATACACGGCAGAGGTCGAGGAGCCGGTCTCCACGAATTACCGCGGCTATCAGATCTACAAGAACCCCTCGGCCACGCAGGGGCCTACGGAACTCTTTGCCCTGAACATCCTGGAAGGCTATGACCTGCGGGCGCTCGGCCTGAACAGCCCGGACTTCCTGCACGTCAATATCGAGGCTATGAAGCTTGCCATGGCGGACCGCGAAAAGTATCTCGGCGACATGGACTACATCAAGATTCCTTATGCCGGGCTGCTCTCCAAGCAATACGCTCGAGATCGAAGGAAGCTCATCGATATGAACGCGGCCTCGCTCGAATTGCGGCCGGGATCGCCGGAAAAATATATGAGCGATGCCCCCGCCGCGAAGCGGCAGGCCGTGGTGGTTCGCGCGGGCAACGCCGATTACGAGGGCGACACGAGCTACCTCGGCGTCGTGGACAAGGACCGCAACATGGTGAGTTTTGAGCCGAGCCTGCACAGCAGCATGGGGACGGGTGTCGTGATGGGCGACACGGGCATCCTCTTCAACTGCCGCGGCGACTACTACTCGCTGGTGCGAGGCGAAGCGAACGCCCTTGAACCGGGCAAGCGGCCGCGCAGCACCTTGCAAAGTACCCTGATCACGAAGGACGGGGAGCCGTTTGGAATCCTGGGAAGTCCCGGCGGCGACGACCAAGTGATGCGCACCATCCAGACGCTCATTAACGTCATCGACTTCGGCATGAACATCCAGCAGGCCATCGAATCGCCGCGCTGGTCAACCTCGAGTTTTCCGTCCTCGGTGTTTCCCCACACCATGCAACCGGGCGCTGCGGCCGTCGAGGCGCGCATCCCCGAGGCCACGCAGCAGGCGCTGGTGGCGCGTGGGCACAAACTCCGGGTGACAGGTGCGTGGTCGCTGGGTTCGAACGCGGGGATCATTGTGGACAAAAAGTCGGGAGTGCTCAGCGCCGGCGCCGACCCCCGCGTCGAGGCCTACGCCTGGGCATGGTGACCCGCTTCTTGACCTTGGCGCAAAAGACCGCCCGTCTCCTGCGTAGGATGGGCTTGGCGGGCCTCAGGAGCCGAACCTAGGCCCCCCCGAAGGCCAGGCAAGGGTTAGGGTGGCCTCCCTTCCGTGACAGGGCCGTTTTTCGCGGGTTTCGGGAAATGGCCTTGGCGTGGCCGCTAAGGCCTCCAGCAGCCGGCGGAGTGCGGGAGGGCGTCATTATGTCGGCTTATTCTGGAGCGCCCGCTGGAGGGTTGCCACAACCGAGTAGAGGTGGAAGGGTTTAACCAGGTAGTCGTGTGCGCAATGCTTCCTCGCTTCCATGCCCGTCTGCACATCACCACCGCGGGTTGCCAACAGCAAGATCATCTTAGGATACTGGGCTCGCGCAGCTTCCAGCAGCGCCAGACCGGAAATGCCCGGCATTCGCAGATCGGAGATGAGGGCATCGAATTCCTGTTGCCGCAGGATCTCGAGCGCTTGCTCAGCGCTCGACGCAGTCTGGCACTGGTAGCCTGCGTCGTTGAGCAACTCGTTCAGCAGCAAGCAGATTCCTGCCTCGTCATCGACGATGAGAACTCGGGGCCGGCTCTCCCCAGGCTTGTTAAGCGCATCCATGGCAAACCCTCAAAGTCCAGGCTACGCCCGGAAGGAAACGCCAACAAGTGTCTTCGGAATAACCCCAGTAGCGTCCGGGTTAACTGCTGAGGCCAAGTCCATGCCTCTCTTGGTGGTTAGAAAGTTCAGCCGGCCGGCAGGAGCTTGGTAAGGCTAAGCATGTCTGTAAATCAGGGCACGAAGCATGGTGCGTACAAAATGTCCTTGACTTCCCAACCGTTGTGCTATGATATTGACAGGGCAGGGGTAAGCAACAGAATGGCCTCATGTCTCAACGCTGGATTGACGAGTCAAAAACCCGACGACGGGCCGCTGTCCCTTGGTTTGGCGCAGACGTGGGGGAAGGTGTTTTCCGATATCATCGACAAACTGAACCGCGCGAGGTGGCTGCATGAAGCGTCTGCGAAACGTCTGGCGTTGGCTGGTGGGGCAAGTCTCACGAGAAGTTCCTGTCGAGGATGCGCTTTGCGAATTCGACTGCCGCAAACCACAGTGTTTCGAAGGAGAGTGGGAGAACTGCATGCGACGCTTGCGGCGCGCCGCGGGAGAGTTGATGCCGCTGAAGAGTCAGGGCCGCAACCCTTAAGGGCGGCGAAGTGCAATCCGGCAAGACCTGTAGTCTGAGTGATATCAACCCGAAGAGCCGCCCCTACAATGGAACAATCCAGACTTTGAGGTTCTCGGTATGCTGGAACGTCTCCGCCAGCTTCTCCGCCTCATCTTTGCTTCCAACTAACAGTCGAACCCGGTAAAGGGTTACGCCGTTCGATTCCACCGGAGCGACCAACGTCTGAAGACCGAAGTGGTCGGAGAGCCGGGAGGCCAAGGCCTCTGCGCTTGGCCGGTTATCGAATGCCGCGACCTGAACGGCGAAGCGCGGCCCTGGGAGAGGCACCTGAACGGGGGCACGCCCCGCGTCGCGCGGCGTCGCCGCTGCTTCTGATTGGGATTGTTGATCTTTGGCGATGGGGCGCGATGGAGATGCCGGCGCGTGCTTGCAACCGGCTATCGGAAGGATTAGAAGCGCGGCGAGAGCCAGCGCACCTTTGGCCCACGGCTGTTGGCGCCGCAGGATTGGCATAGAAGTCGTCCTTACTTCGCCGGCAAGACGATCGGGATTCCCACCAGGATTTCGATCGCAATCGGCTTGCTGTCGCGCCGAGCGGGCCTGAACTTCCAACGGCCGAAGGCCGCCAGTGCAGCCTGATCGACAACTCCGCCAACACCTTTATAGAGCTTCAGCTCGGCGATCGAGCCATCTTCCTGGATTATACCTTGTAGGATGATCGTTTCATTCTTTTTCGGCTCAGATTGCGGGACGGGAGGGCGGCGGAAGTCAAACTGTTCTATTGATGAGGGTGGGGCGACGGGGACTTCAAGCTTGACATCCACGCGAAGGTGTTCGGGCTCCTGGCCGGTGCCCGAGCTATCGTGCGCGCAGTACTGGAGAATCCAGTTCTTTTCGGGCATGGGAAGATAGACCGTATAAATCTTCTTGCCCTTCAACACACCGTAAACACGCAGGCCGCCTCCGCCTGTCGGTCCGGTGGTGACGACCATCATCGGATGCGGCATGCCGGGATGAGCCACGGGGTAGACCGCCGCGGCGCTGAAGAAGGAGGGCAAAAGCGCGTCCGCGCCTCCGGAGGTGGAGCCCGTGATACTGACATTCGGTCCAATGCCGGGTTCCGCAGAACCTGCTCCCCCGCCGCCTTTATCTCCAGAACCAACACCCGTGCTTGCATCGCCGGCCGGCCCATTCCCGCCGCCCCCGCCTCCAAGCGGATCCCCACCCGGAACGCCGCCTGGCGAGCCGGGTTTGCCTCCCTGCGGAGAGATGGAAAACGCGCCCTGGCGATTGCCCGGGGGAAGGGTCACAGAGTCCGTCGGTGGCGCGGGCTCAACGCTGAGGCTAAGCAGTCCCGCATTGGCGGCAGAAGTTTTCCGCGTATCCAGCTCTGCAAGGGTTCTTGCGTCAGCCGTTTCAGTAGCCTGGATAGCCGGAGCAGGTTGCGGAGTGGGTTGGGGAGCGGGTTCCGGAGGGGCGGGCGCCGCAGGAGCCGCAGGCAGAGGCACGGGCATCGAAGGGTTCGGCAAGGGGTTGCGGGGAGGCACGAGAGCCAGCAGGGGAGCAGAAGGCGGCGCCACCGTGGAGCGGGGCGGCACGACAACATGTGTCTCAATCGGCTTGGGCGGGGGCGGGACGGGACGGGGTGGAGGCGGAGGCAAGTTGCCGATCAAGATGTTGGGCAGGCGAATTTCTTTCGGAATCTTGAGCTGAGGTGGCGAAGAAGCTTGAATGATCGTCTGCCTCTCGTTATCGGGGTGCGGCGGATTCGAGATGATGGTCAGGGTGGGGTGGAAAGCCAGTCCGCCGCGCGCCGGCGGGCGCTCCGGGCGGTTTCCCCGCCCCGGTCTTCCGCCTGATCCAGGCGGTTTCAAGTTAGGGAGGCGATCCTTGAAACTCAGAGGCTGGAGCATGTACACCAAATGCTCCGTGTGGTGCACCTCTGGAGCATCAGGTTTAACCAACAGCTTGGCAATGGGAAGGCGAGCCAGTAAGAAGATGACGGAGAAGTGGAGGAGAGACGACAATAAAACGCCGGGGCCGGAGCGGTGGTACTTCGGCCAGGGCTGCGAGCCGTGGAGGCCAAGCGCCTGGAATGGGGTGTCCATCTCCCAGATCAACGCCAGTTCTTGGCCGAACGAGCGGTGACTTGGGCTCTTGCGGGCCAGGATTTGTGGTCCCTCCTGCTCCACAGGCCTCCGAACCTCTCTTGTGACAATGGCGGAACTCCGCCCCTCGGCTTCTCAAAACGAGCTCCTACCAACGAGGAAACCGGAATACGAACCCTGCCGAAATCCGGACATTATCCTGCCGCAAATCCAGAAAGTGAGTCGGTATGTAATCGGCTTGGACAAGCCGCAGCGCCACTTTGTCGTTGATCCGGACATCGATCTCCCCACCAACTCCCAGAGCGAAACGATAATTCGCTTCGGAGATTCCATCAAAGTAGCGGCTTCCCCGGATGGCTCCGAACAAAGCATGAACGGAGGGTGTGATGGCGCGGCTCTTCCGGTAGGCAAAGCGGGGTCCGTACATGATCGACTCCGCGTTGACATTATAACCGGCATGCGAGCCAAAGTTGGTGCTGAAGTCGAGCACGCCGCCAAACCAACTGTTCACGTTCTCGGCGGCAGAGACGGCCACGCCGTTCAAGTTGAAGCTCGTATAGCTCGAATTGCTGCTCGAATTGTTCACGTTGGCAAAAAGATTCGAATAGCCGCCAAAGATCTCCACCTTGGGCGTTTCCTGCGCGGCTGCGGCGACAGAGAAGAAAAGAACCAGGGCGAACAATAATCCAGCCTTCTGCATCATCACTTCCTCCATGTGTAGGTGCCGGTCCACCGGGCTGTCTGGACGATGCTGGCACAGGCTGGAGCGCCTGTGCCACGCGGCGAGCGCCGGCCCGCCAGCCGTCACTGTACCGACAAGTTTACGGTCGTAAAGTGCGAGATTGCCGGAGATCCGGCCGTTGCGGTGAGCGTGAGCACGTAACTGCCTGCCGGAGTTCCGTCGCCGACGTTAGTCTGAGTTCCACCCGTGCCGCAGGCGGCCCAGAGGAGCACTAAGCCCATTGCTAATGCGAGGCGCAACCACAGGCCGCGCCGGCGCGCCATCGCCTGGCTGGCGATCAAAGTCAAAATGAACAGTAACCCCATGAACCAGGTGAACCTGAATTGCGCCAGAAGACGAGGCAAATTCGGATTCGGCCCCGATCGTGGCGGCGCCAGGGTGCGCGCCGTGGTCGCGACAGTCACCGTGGCCGAGATGGGACTGGTTCCATCGGGCGTAACGCTGGACGGCGAAACCGAACAGGTGGCGTTTCGCGGCGCCCCAGTACAGGTCAGATTGACTTTGGCGTTAAACCCAAAGGTCGGTGTCACGGTTATCGTGTAACTGACCGAGCCTCCGGCGATGACCGAGGTGGTGTTGGGCGTTCCGGAAAACAGGAAATCTGCACCCCCGCCGCCCAGGTTCACGACTTGCGGGCTACTCGCCGCGTTATCGGTAATGGTCAGGGAACCGGTTCTGCTGCCCGCCACCTTGGGGGTAAATGTGACGTTGATGGCGCAACTCGCTCCCGCCGCCAACGCCGCTCCGCAAGTGTTAAGCTCCGCAAAGTCGCCGGTCACGGTAATGCTCGAGATTGTCAACGCCGCCGTTCCCGAATTGGTCATCGTGATCGTCTGCGGTGCGCTCGTGGATCCCAGCGCCTGGCTGGCGAAAGTCAAGCTTGCGGACGACAGACTAACCACCGGAGCCGCCGCGCCGACGCCGGAGAGAGTGACGGTCTGCGGGCTGTTCGCAGCGTTGTCGGTGATGGTTACCGTACCATAGAGATTACCGGGCGCAGTGGGAGTGAATGTCACACTGACGCTGCACGATGCCCCCCCGACCAGACTGGTTGGGCAATCGTTCGTCTGAGCAAAATTCCCGGTGGCGGTGACATTGGAAATGGTAAGTCCAGCGCCGCCTGTATTGGTGATCGTGACGGTCTGCGCGGGGCTGGTTGCCGCGACCGTGGTGGTTGCAAAGGTGAGTGTGGTGCTCGAGAGGCTGGCCACAGGCGCGGCCACGCCGGCGCCCGTCAGCAGCACCACCTGCGGGCTGCCCGGGGCACTATCGGTGATGGTCAGAGCGCCCACATTGGGGCCCGGCGCGATGGGATTGAAGGCCACGTTGACCACGCAATTGGCCGTCGGCTGGAGGGGAGCGGCGGTGCAATCACTGGTCTGGGTGAAGGCGCCGCTGGTACTGACCGCCGAGATCGTCAACACGGTGTTGGCAACGTTGGTCACGGTTACGGGTTGAGCGGGGCTCGCCACGCCTACCTGCTGACTTGCAAAAGCCACCGAGGCCGGCGTGATTCCGACCGTCGAAGTGCTGCCCGTCAGGCTGATATACTGCGGACTGCCCAGCGCGCTGTCGCTGATTTCGATCGAGGCCTTTCGGATTCCCAATGCCGTGGGAGTGAAAGTCACACTAAGCGTGCACTGGGCTCCCGGCGCCACGGTGGACGGGCAATCGTTGGTTTCAGCGAAGTCCCCGGCCGCCGCACCCGTGATCTTAATGCTGTTGATCGTCAGGGTGTTGTCGCCATTGGTTAGCGTGACCGTCTCCACTTGGCTCGTCGTTCCCAGGCTTTGGGTCGGGAATAAGAGGCCGGCAGGATTGAGAGCGATGCCTTCCAGGAAACTGACCTTGCTGACGAAGGCGTCACAGTTACCGCCATAGTTCGGCTGGAGCGGATTGGCGAGCGGGAAGTCGAACGAACAGGTCTGACCGGCGGCGTAGGCCCCGGCGGGGTTCCCCGTATCAACAGCGATGCCATTCCCGATGTCCGTCGCGCTCCCGCCCAAGTAAGTCGAGTAGACCAGATCGGAACCTGTGGTATTCAGTTCCGTGACGAAAGCATCGGCGTTGCCGCCTCCGAAAGTCGTTTGGAACACAGCGCCGGCGATCGGAAAGTCAGTGGACACCGTGGACCCGGTCACGTAGGCATTGTCGCTCGAGTCGAGCGCAATGCCATTGGCGGAATCCGCCAGGCTGCCTCCCAGGTAAGTGAAATAGGTCATGGCGGGCGTGCCGCTGAGCGCGACTTTGGCGACGAAGGCATCACCCTCGCACACCTTGAGCGTATCCAAGGCGCAGTCCGCCTGATAGGCGCCGGAGGGATGCGCGAACAGTAGGCTGCTCTCCCTCGAGGTGGTGATCCCGGCGACGTAGGCGTTGCCGTGGGTATCCACAGCCACACCGTTGCCTTGGTCAAGCCCGCTGCCGCCCAAATAGGTGGAGAAAAGCAGGGACGAGGGTCCAAGCAGGTTGGTGTTGACCTTGGTCAAGAACGCGTCGCCCGCTCCAGCGTAGGTAGTCTGAAGAGCGCCTCCGCCAGTTGGGAAGTCCGAAGAGTACGCCACCCCCGTAACGTAGGCGTTGGCTGCCGTGTCGACCGCAACGCCGTATCCCACATCTTCGTCACTGCCACCGATATACGTACAGTACAGGAGCTCTGACCCTGCGGAATCGATTTTGACTAGGAAAGCATCCGTGCCGAGGACAGCGGAGGTGGGGTTGATGCCGCCGCTCCCCCCAAGCGTCGTCTGGAACCCATTAGTGTTGCAGAACAGCGGGGGCGGTTCTTCGGGCGGCACCAGCGGAACCGTTTCAGGGATGTTAGGGCCACAGTCACCCGTGACGTAAGCCTGCTGAGACGCGTCGACGGCAATGCCCCGGCCCGCGCAGCTCGAGTATTGTCCGATGTAGGCGGCGTAGATCAACGCGGTTCCTTCGACATTGAACTTGACGACCCAACCGTTATAGACAATGAAACCCTCCGGGTTCCACGTTGAACCGCATTTTCCGTCGCCGCCGCACAGAGTGTCGAAGGCGCCCTCTGTCACCGGAAAGGTCGAGCAGTCCGCTGTGCCGGTCACATAAGCCTCGCCTAAGGAATCCACTGCAATACCGTTACCTATTACGATTGGCGATGCCTTTAACGGTGATGATTCGCTTACTACGCAGCCCAAGTACGTCGAGTAAAGAAGCGCAGACCCGTCGGGGCTAATCTTTGATACGAACGCAACCTCCCCCCCATTCGACGCGCCGATAAGAGCATCAACCGTGGGAAAGTCAAGTGAGAAAGTTTCACCGGTGATGAATGCCGAGTCGTCCGGCGCCACGGCGATTCCGTTGGCGCCGTCAATAAGGCTTCCCCCGACGTAAGTCGAATAGGCCAGTGTCGGGTCGATGACCAGCGACCGGCTGGGATCGTGCTTGCCTACCTTGAACTCCACATTGCGCGCACCCTTAATCGAGAACCGCGCCGCGACGGGCTGCCGGGTCCCATCAGAATCTTCCTGGTAAGCAACCGGCTTCTGGAAAGCTACTGCCCCTTTGCCCAGGCTCGCGATCAGATTGCCTTGCGCGTCGATCCGCAGCTTCTTCGCGCCTTGAACGGCCAAGCGGATCGCATGGGGGTCGGCGCCGGGCGCAACCACAAAGTCGTATTCGAGCTGGCTCTGGGTCCCGTAATAAACAAGATCGATTCCAGGATAAACGGCGTGCTCGGCCACTTTGCGGTAGTTCGGAACGTTGGTGTGCCACTGGGAAGGGTCGTTGCCGAAAAAGTAGTTGCTCTTACCCGGCAACTGGTCTGTGCCCTCCATGCCAGCTTGGGCGTTGCCGCCTACGAGCTGCATACGGAGCACGGCCGGCGGCTTGGGCTTCGCAGTTTCGAGACCAGGCTTCGGAAGCTTGGAGGTCCGCCCCGAAAGCTGGGGCCGCTCGGATTCGAGAGCGAGCACGGCCGCGTCAGGCGTCAAATAGAGCAGGTAACCGCTGCCGCGGGAAAGGAACCGCACCCCGCTGTCGGTCTGCCCCTGATTGGCTTCAAAGCCGAGGGGAAGTTTGCCGTACGCTGCGGCCGCGCGCGCCTGCTGGGCCTTTGACGCCCTCTGGTTCGCAAGCTTGGGCGCCGTTTGCGGCGCGCGATCGGCAGTGCCGTCAACGGGGGCGCCGAGTAGCCTTGATGGTTGTACTAGGGCGGCCGCGAGGAGGCACCAACCCACGATACCCACATTCCTTAGTTTGAAGGGCCTGGAAGGCCATGGTCGAACTCGCATATTACTCTCCGCTTCTTGGGCTCCGACCGACTGCAAGTACAGGTAAATTTAAGACGGCTTCGAGGGGTGGCCCTGAGGGCCGCCCCAGGCTCTCTCCACTGTCATCCTGAGGAGCCGTAGGTGGTCCTGAGTGCAACCAAGGAAGGATCTCTGCAGTTCGCTCGAAGTTCAACTGCGGAGATTCTTCGCTGCCATGAAAATACCGAACCAGGACCCCCTCACCTGGCCCGCGGCGGCTGGTGAAAGCGCCGTCGCGGTCCCCCCTCTCCCCCAAGGGGGAGAGGGCATTTTATGATCCGTAGTGAGCCGAAGGATCATGAAGTCTGCGCTCAGATTGACAGCGTCCACGCGTTCTTCCGCACCCCCTAAGCCGAGAAGAAGTAGTTCCGGCATGCTTGCTCAACCGAGGGTGAATCAAGGCTCGGCGGTTTGCCCTCGTATCCCGCTGCCCAGCGAATTTGCTGAACAATTTCACCGGGGTCGCAGGGCCGGAGCGGCCGCCCGCTCTTCTCCAGCAAGGCGACAAGCCCATCCACAACCGCAGCGTCGTAGGTCAGACCGGATTCGGTGCACACTCGCCGGAAGATCTCGTGATACTCCGGCGCCGAGGCGTAGTTTAGTCTTGCCTTGGTATGTACGCGCCTCAGAAAGGCCTCATCCGCCAACTTGCTGGGTTCTAGGATGGTCGCGAACACCACAAACACATCAAACGGCACGAACAATCTTCCTCCCCCAAACAGGTTGAGGAAGTCGATGTCGTGCTCGAGCGGGACCAACCACCGGTTCAGGAGATCTTCCGAGCGCGCCTGCTGCCGGCCAAAATCATCGACGACCAGAACTCCGTTATTGGCCTTCATCTGCAAGGAGGCGGAATGGTACCTGCCGACTGAATTGAACTGCAAATCCAACATCTCGACCCGCAAATCCCCGCCTGCGAAGATGCGCGGCCTGCGGCAGCGGACCCATCTCCGGTCGGTTTGCTCCTCGAGGCGTTCCAGGCTGGCGTCGTGCAGGTTGGAGTCAAACACCGTCACGATTTGGTTGCCGGCCTCCACCGCATAAGGAATCCATATATAGTCCCGGTACATTCCGGCAATGGTCTCGGCTATGACCGTCTTCCCTACCCCGGACGGCCCGTGCAGCACCATGGAACGGCCGGACATAATCGCCGTGCCGAGCTGGTTCAGGGTCGCCGGGTGAAGGACCAGGCGAGCGAACTCCTTCTCCACATCCGCCGTGTGAAAGCTCACGTTGCGGATGCTCTGGGCTCGAACCTGCCGCGTATAGTCGTCGAGCGACACGGGCACGGGACCTGCGTAGTGGCTGAGGTTCAGCAGTTCGTGGGCCCGTGAATTGCCCAGGCTGGTGGTGGTGACGCGCTGGACCCCTCCCACCATTCCTTTGACTTCCAGCAGTTGCTCTTTGCGGAGCAGCTCGAAGATCTCGGTGACCACCGACAAGCTGACCCGCATTTGCTCGGCCAAGTGGACCAGGAGCAGCTCACCCTGCAAATACAGGATCTTCAGGGCGATATTCTGCACAAGGCTTTTCCTGACCCCCAGGTCCTTGATCGTGTGCGGCAACTCGATGATCTGACTTGCCGGGACCGCCTCCGTACCCGCCATCGCCTTCTTGTCTAGAACTTCACTCGCCATGCGTGCACCCTGCTTCCCCGCAAACCCGGTTTTGCCGCTTGCCGGCGATCGCTGGTCTTGCCAGGCTCAGCGCCGGACATGGGCCGCGGCGCGGCTCGAACTCTCCCCACTGCAACTACCGGCACTCTTGACTCGAGGCCGGCTGATATCCGTTCTGTATCGCCTCGGTCTGGGACATGTAAGTGCCGGGCGTGAGCTTCCCGTATAACTTACTGTCTGGGCAATAATAGAGTCCCGATCGCTGGTTCGCCCAGATTTTAACCGACGACTTCTCGGTGGTGACCTTGGGAGTTGGCCGGAACAGCTCGCTCAGAGACGGCAAATTCAGAACCGGGTAAAGAACCACCAACCCGACAATCAGCAGAGCGAACGGGAATAAGAAGATGCGGTTTCCAGAGGTCGCCATTCCTCACCAGTCTTTCCCGCGCGGGATCGGGCCTAGGCCGCGAGGCCTTGTGGGCCTCGACCTTTAGCGTGCCGCCAACACGCCCTTCCGCGCCGTCAGGTAGCCTCCAACTGTGTCCTTCCCTACTTTGTTGATCACCAGTTCCACGGATTCCCACATCGCCCGCACCGGAAACACCACCGGCTCGTTGATGCCCACATCGGTGGGATACTCGTAATCCTCGGCATAGATGTTGAGGGCGCAACGCAACCTTCTTGCATCCACCTTTTTCAATTCCAGCTTGATGTCGGGCGCGACCTCCTGGCGATAGCCGGAGCGAACCAGCGTAAACTCGATGTAGTCCTTTCTGCCGAGTTTGCGCAACTGTTCGACCTCGTTGTGGTCGCGAGCGATGACCGTGTCGGCCTGAGTTACTCTCATACCCGGCGGCTCCGCAACCTCACGCTGATCGGCCACTCCGGCCTCGCCACCCTGCCGAGCGGATGCGCCTTGGCCGCTTGCCAGCGCCGCGTCCATCCGGTCGGCGGATAGATCCAGCCGGTTGGAGGCGGTCGACTGGAATTCAATCTTGGCGCTCCGGCGCGCCGGCTGGGCGCTCTGCTGAGGCGCCGGCTCCGGCTGAGCCGCGGTCTGCGGCTGGGGAGCGGGCCGGAGGTCCGCAGGGCGTAGCGCGGCCTTAGGCGCCGCGGGCTGAGGCTCTCGGCTCGTCTTAGCGGGCTTCGGAAGCTCCCGAAGGGCCACGGGAGCCGCAGGTTCCGAGGTTTCTCTCGACTCGAGATCGGCTTTCTTGTGACTGTGACCCGGGGATGCCAAGTGCTCCGTGGCCTCATCCAAAGTCACCCTTTGTTTATCGATCGTTTCCTGCATCGAGGCTAAGGCGGCAGCCACTCGCTCCGCGCGGCGCTGGCTCAAGGCGGTCAACTGTTCAACCCGCGACCAGGTATAGAGCTGCATCATAGCCAGCAGCCCCAGCAGCGTGAAAACGATCAAGGCTACAGGTCGAGCGACGCGCTGGAATCGGTCGACGCTTCTCAATTCGCCCGCGATCCGGGTTCGCAGAGTTTCGGATTCTTGACCTTCCGGCCTCGATTCGCTGCCGAACATCTCCGACGAAGGTTCACGATCGCGTTGGAATTGCGCTCCACCCATGGTTTCCTCTTCAGACGGCCGATCTCCTGAGCCTGGCCTGCGGCGCCGGAAAGGCCACCCACGACCGCGCTTGCCGCACAGCCCGCCCTCTTCCTCTCACCCCTTCCAGAACTCGAAACTTGCCGATCCAACGTGACTTCCCGTTTGCGCCTTTTCGCGGCCCTTGCGCCGTGCCTCAGGAACCACCGGTGAGACGCACGCCACCGCCTTTCGACCGGCTGTCTCGGCGTAGGGCGTCACCGCGCAGGCGCCCGGTCGTCCATGGTGACGCCCGGCCGCCCGTCCACTTGCCCGATCTCCAACCGGTCACCAACTTGGGTCCCACTGCGGAAGACGGTGTAAGGGGGAAGCTCGAGCACGCTCTGGGCCTTGAGAGTCACCCTCGAGATGCGGAAGGGACGCACATACTCCTCAGTGAAAACTACCCGCCCGTCACGGTCGAGAAAGACCAGATCGATTGCGAACAGCATTCCGATCGTGTGCACACCGTGCGAGGGCACAATCCATAATCCCTGGCCCGGGCGCGCCCAGCGGCGGGTCTTTCCCAACAAGCCGACGAGCCGGCTGACATACCCGTCGGCCAATTTGGCCTCCGTGGCGACAAAGGTCTCGCGTGTGGTGTTGTAAACATAAAAGCGGTTTGGTTTTTGGGTCGCCATGCTGGCCTGCCCCCGGGCTCACATTCAGGAGCTGCGCCTTTCATCGGGAAGTCACTCGTAGTGACTACTCAGACGCCTTCTTCCGACGCCTCCAGATAATCAGAAACAGCACAATGACGGCAGCGACGCCGGCGATAATTCGAATCGTGGTTACGTCCATCTTCTACTCCCTCTTATAGTTTGATTTCGCGCTAGCAATTTGCTTCCGGCCGCGATCGCCGGGCCTTACCTCCGAGATCACATAAAATGCCGATATAAGCTTACGACGGCCGGACCGAGAATCACCACGAACAACGCCGGAAATACGAAGAACACCAGCGGCGGAATCATCTTCACGGTCGCCTTAGCGGCAAGTTCTTCGGCGCGCTGGCGCCGCTTGGTGCGCAGTTCGTCGGAGTGCACGCGGAGCGACTGAGCGACGCTTGTGCCGAAACGATCCGTCTGAACCAGCATGGCCACCAGCGACTTGATATCATCCACGCCCGTCCGGTCGCCCAGTTGGCGCAAAGCTTCTATTCGCGTCCTGCCAATGCGAATCTCGGCGTTGACCAGATCAAGTTCCTCACAAAGCTCCCGATGCACAATTCGCAGTTCCTGGGTCACGCGCATGAAGGACTGGTCCAAAGCCAGGCCGGCCTCGACGCACACCACCAGGAGATCGAGGCAATCCGGCAACGACAAGCGGAGTTGTTGTTGCCGGTTGCGCACGCGTGCCGTCAGCCAGAACTCGGGAAGCAGGTATCCCCCGATGGCTGCAAAGGCCAGGATGAAGACCGGGGAATGATGGTACAGCCCGGTGAAATAAACCAAGGCCACAAGCCCCACGGGCAGAAGCACCTTCGCGCCCTGCATGGCCATCACCGATTCCGGACGGCGATAGCCCGCCCTCGCCATCATGCGTTGAGTGTGCGGCATGCGCTTGCTGGAACCGGGGACCAACCTGCCCACGTCGCCGAGCATTTGCTGGACCTTCTGCTTCTGCTTATCCCGGAATCCCAGCCGTTTGTCTGCCGAAGGAGGCTGCCAAAGGCGTGTCAGACGCTCGGCCGCGGGCAGGTTTGCCCCGGAAAAACCATAGGCCACGGCCAGCACTATCAGCACCACTGCCGCAAACGCCACACCACTCGTCGCCCAGATCATTTTCTTGTCTTCCCCCCGCCCTCACACTTTGATATTCACGATCCTCCAGAGCACGATCGAGCCCACGATTTGCAAGAGCACAGCCCCCCCCAGCATGTAGCGGCCCAACACGTCGGTAAACAGCGGCATCACATAATCGGGATTGACCGTGCGCATGAGCACGACGAACGCCGGAGGCAAAGCGATGAGGATGCCTGCCGTTAATCGCCCCTGGGCAGTTCGAGTCCTGACATCACGCAGCAGCCGAAAGCGGTCTCGGATGACGCTGGCCAGGTCATCCAGGATCGCCGCCAGATTGCCCCCCGTCTCCTTGTGAATCAGCAGCGCGGTAACGAAGAACCGAACGTCCACAATCGGCACACGCTCCGCGAAGTTCGTCAAGGCATCTCTCAAGGGCAGGCCAAAGCTCTGCTCATCGAAGACCAGCTTGAACTCTCCCGCCACAGGTTCGGGCAACTCCGTCGCGACCATCTCCAAGCCGGTCGTAAACGCATGCCCGGCCCGGACAGCGCGGCCTAGCAGGTCAACCGCTTCCGGAAAATTCTTCTCAAAATTCCTCAAGCGAGCCGAGCGCTTGTACGAGACAAAGAGGGTGGGAAGAAAAGCGCCCACCACGCCCGCGATGATGGCGAGAATCGGGCTGGGATAGAAGTACGGAAGGATAATGTACGGGCCCAGGCCCAGAATCGCGGTCAACAAGAGGAACCTGCCAGGCAGGAGGTCCATCCCGGCCTGGGCCGTAAACTTGCGCAACCGCGCCGCCCAGCCCGCACGGAGGAGCAGGCGATTCAGCCTCGGCACGCTGCTCATGACGTCGTCGCGAAGCAGCTTCAATTGAGGAGCGCCGGAACCGGAGCGGCCCTCTCCCCTCTCGATAGCTTCCAGGCGGCGTGGAATGACGTTCTTACGCCCCCCGCCCGCCAGCCCAAAGCCCAAAAGCAAGACCAGGGCGACAATTGCAAATGTCAAAAGTGCTAGCGTTATTTCCATGATGGGTCCCTCAAAAACCGGGACGTTCGAATATTCCCGCCGGCAAACGGATTCCCGCGGCAAGCAAGCGTTCCGACAGCCTGGGACGGATACCGGAGGGCAAGAACTCT
The DNA here is from genome assembly GCA_963842495.1 of uncultured Acidobacteriota bacterium. Classification (GTDB taxonomy): domain Bacteria; phylum Acidobacteriota; class Terriglobia; order UBA7540; family UBA7540; genus CAVROP01. Next base: position 96,128 of record CAWJHY010000015.1, on the reverse strand, counting down.
CCCAACACCTCGCCCTTCTCTCCAATGCCCGTCTTTCTAAACTCGAAGATGTCCTGCATGGTGACGACGTCACCTTCCATGCCCACGACTTCCGAGATGTTGATCAGTTTGCGCGTGCCGTCGCTCATGCGCGACACCTGGATAATCATGTCCAAAGCCGAAGCCACCTGGCGACGGATGGCGTTCTCGGGAATGTTGAGGTTGGCCATCGCCACCATGGTTTCCAGCCGAGTCAGGGCATCGCGCGGAGCGTTCGCGTGGATGGTCGTCAACGAGCCGTCGTGGCCTGTATTCATGGCCTGCAACATGTCCAAGGCTTCGTCGCCACGCACCTCGCCGACCACGATGCGGTCGGGGCGCATACGCAAAGAGTTGATCACCAACTGACGCTGCCGGACGGCCCCTTTCCCTTCCACGTTGGGAGGCCGCGTCTCCAGCCGCACGACGTGCTCCTGGTGCAATTGCAATTCAGCCGCGTCCTCGATGGTGACGATGCGCTCGCGGTTCGAGATGAACGACGAGAGGACATTCAGCAGAGTGGTTTTGCCGGCGCCCGTACCGCCCGATATCAAGATATTCATCCGGCCGTACACGCAGCCACGCAGAAGCTCCAGCATGGGAGCGGTTAAAGTGCGGTTTTGCAGAAGCTCGTCGGCAGTCAGAGGGTCCCTCCCGAAACGGCGGATGGAGAGGATAGGCCCGTCGATGGCAAGCGGAGGAATGATCGCGTTGACGCGGGAGCCATCCTGGAGGCGGGCGTCGACCATCGGCGACGATTCGTCCACGCGCCGTCCCACCGCAGAAATAATCCGGTCGATGATGGACATCAGGTGGGCGTCGTCGCGAAACTGAACGGTCGTCCTCTCGAGAAGTCCGTTACGCTCGATATAGACGCTGTTGAAGGTGTTCACCAAAATGTCCGAGATGGTGTGGTCATGCAGCAAGGGCTCGAGGGGCCCCAAGCCAAAGACTTCGTCGAGCACTTCCAGGGAGAGCCGCTCCCTCTCCTGGAAAGTCATGGGGGTGTTTTCTTCGGAGGCCAGTTTCTCGACGATCTCGGTAACTTCCTTCCGCACTCCCTCCCGGCCAAGTTGCACCACGTGATCCATATCCATGCGCTGGATCAGCTTGCGGTGGATGGCAAGTTTGACGGTGTTGAAATCGGACTTTACCCCAAATGTTGATGCCACAGCTCATTCACCTCGCCGAAATGGAACTAAGAAAGTTAAAAATCGAACCGCTTTTCTTCTCTGCCTGGAGAGTGACGCCAACCAACTGAGAGGCCATTTGGCGAAATTTCGAAACCAGAGGATCATTGTGGTCCCAGGACAAGGGTGCGCCCAGATTTACGGCCATGCTGACGCGACGAAAGTCGTTGGGGATGCGCGAAAAAATCGACCGCTTGGCCTTTTTCTCAAAAGCCTTCAGCGCTTCCTCATCCGGCTTGTGCCAGCGATTGATGATGATCTGAATGCGCGCCGGATCGAGACCGTAAGACGCCAACGCGGAGAGGTGCCGCTCCAGCGCCCAAAGGCCGGGAACGTCAGCCTGCGTCACCACCAGCACCGTCCGCGCCAGATGTAGCATGGGACTCCACTCGGAGGAGTACACCGTGCCCATGTCGACCACCAGGAAGTCGCAACAGTTTTGGGCCACATTGACTACCCTGGGCAGTGCGGGAACGGGAATATGCTGCCACTCGTCAGGATCCGTGACCCCCCCCAGAACTTCCAGGCCGGTCTTGTGGCGTGTCAGAAGGCCGGCGAGGAGATAACTGTCCAGGCGTTCCAGGTTTTCGATGGCAGCGCGAATTGAGAACCGCGGTTGCAGATCCAGCAAAAGCGATACGAGACCCAGAGGGCGGGCCAGGTCCATCAAAACCGAGCGCTTCCCGGCAATGGCCGCAAGCTGCACGGCCAGATTAACCGCGACGGTAGTCGTTCCGACCCCGCCCTTGCCGCCCAATACCACGATCGCTTTCTCGACCACCTCCGGCACCGCTTCCGGACCGCGCTGCTGAATATAGCGTTGCAGGATTTCCCGCAGCCAACTCGCCTCAATGGGATGGCTCAGGAACTCCTGCATGCCGCTGCGCATGGCTTGAATCAGCAAGCCGGGGCTGGGATTCTGTACGGGAGAATAACCTACCAGGCACACCGACGGACGCAGCTTGCGCAAGTGAGTCGAGAACTCGAAACAGGGCTCCATTTCACGTGTGAGGTCGATAATCACCACATCGGGCACGGATTCTCCCGGCGCCGGATGCTTTGCGGGGTCGATCCCCCATTCGGCGATGGACTTCACCAACCCTGTTTGTTCCAGGCACGCACGCAAGTAACTCCCATTCTTGGGTACGATGCTGGCGACCGATGCTGTCAACATCCCAATGACCTCGAAATGACTTCCAACCTTCGCAAGGCTGCTTACTTCCGCGGCGTCACCTGGCCGCTTGCCGGCGACGCGGGTTTCTCCCCCGCCAACGGCGCCATGAATGGACTGGGGAAATACGGAGGCGCCGGCACCTGGGAGGACTGCAACGGCTTGACGATCCGTGGCGTCACCAGGACGAGCAACTCGGTGCGCGACTTCTGAAGCGAGCGGCTCTGAAAGAATTTGCCCAGTATGGGAATGTCCCCCAGCCCGGGTATCTTGTCCGCGATCTCGGTCACCCGATTGTCCACCAACCCGGCGATGGCGAAACTCTGCCCATCTCGCAGTTCCATTTCGGATTCTACCCTTCGTGTTGAGAGGGCCGGAATCGTGTAGCCGGAAAAGGTAAGCGCATTGGAATAATCGAGCGAGCTCACTTCCGGCCGCACTTTGAGGTGAATAGTACCTTCCGGCGTCAGGATGGGTGTGAAATAAAGCCGCACGCCGAACTCCCTGAACTGAATGGTAACAGTTGGCAGAGTCCCGGCGCCGCCCCCTTGCACGACCGGGAACGGGAATTCGCCGCCCGACACAAAGCTCGCTTCCTTGCCGCTCTCTGTCAGGAGGTTAGGCTCCGCCAGGATCTCGAGCAGGTTCCTCTGTTGCAGCGCTTCGATTACAGCAGCCAGGTTTAATTGTGGGTTGTAGAGGAAGATATTGAGCAGATTGCTCAACTGGAAGCCGGCCGTGGTGAATGTCGTGGCGCCGGAAGAGGTGGAAACTGCGGTGCCGGCCCCGGGCGTGGGCAGGATGCCGCCATTGAGCGTCGCCGGGCCGAACTGCTGCGTGCCAATGGCGCCTAACGTCTTCCCCTGCGGCAGCAGGAGGTTGGCGCCCAGTTGGCTTAGCGCCGCACGGTCCACTTCCGCGAACTTCACCTGAAGAAGGACCTCCCCAGACGCAACCGGAGGCGGTACTGCAAGCAGGCTTACGGTTTTGGCCGACGCCACTTTGGCCATCTCGAGCATCTTGTCCGCCACCGCCTTCGAAGACACTGGTCCCGAAAGCACCACGACGTCCTTCTGAACTTCCAATTTCACGGGCTGGTCGGGGAAGGCTTCGCGGAATTGATCGGCCAAACCGCGAATGTCGATGTCGACGTTGATGTCGAATTCCTGGCTCTGTCCGGTCTCATCCCACAACACCAGAGAGACTGCCCCCGGCGCCTTCCCGTTAAGCAGAATCTGGTTGGGACTCACCGCCAGAGCGTCGACAATGGCGGGGTCCGCGACCGAAATGCGCTTGATGCGCGCGGGCGAGGTTATCACCAGCGACCGTCCCACCAACACGTGCAGAGTCTCAGCTTCGCCGGGCGCCAGTGGCGCCTGTGCCGGCGGGGTCTGCGGGGCTTGCTGAGCCCACAATACCGCGCCTGTCAAGATCATCGGCAAAGCAATGCCTACCAATAATCCGTAATGCCCCTTGCTGGTCTTCACGCTTCTCATGTGCCGCCGCCTATTGATGAACCTGTTGACCTGCAAAGCTCTGTGTCTCTTTCTTGTCACCGCGAATTACGTCAATTAAGTAAGGCTCCGGAGGCTTTGGAGCCGGAGGAAGGGTCTCGCGGCGGACCTTGTGTGTCGCCGCCTCGGGCTTAGGGGGTGGCGCACCCGCGAAGAGGGAGGTGCGGCTCACCACAGGAGGATTAACTTCTTTGGTGTCTATGGTGTTGCGCAATGCCAGGTGGATTTTCCCCTCGGTGCTCGCCATGGTCACCTTTTCCGCCTCTTCGGGGTTCACCAGCAACGTCACCACCGTGTAAGTCTGCGGCTTGCCTTCCCGGTCGGTTTCCGACTTCTGCCCCACCGCCAGCACCCGCAGGTCCTGGAGAATGGTGCGTGTGACGCTATCGCCGCCCGTCGTGTTGCCGGTCACGAGCACATCCACCATGGTCCCCGGCACGACGAAGCCGGCGACTGCAATCACGTCATCCACGCGCACGGAAATGGCCCGAGTGCCCTGGGGTATCGCTACCGATAAACCTCCCCCAGCCTCCTTGGGAGCCAACTTCTCGTCCAGGATGAGTTCGTTTTCCACCACCGGTGTAATCAAAGCGCGGTCAAGGCAATCTTCGACGCGTCCGAATGAACCCGCGGGCCTCGATGAGTCCGGCCATGGAATCTCGCGCAAGTCCGAGGTGGTCAAACGCTCGCCCAATGCGAGAGGCTTTGCCGCCACGACAATGCGACCGGTCACAACGGCTGCCTTGCCTGCCGCCATTCTCGCGTTGCGAAGCTGAATGTAGACGTAGCGTGCGGCCACCAATCCAAAAACCAGAGCCACTAACAATCCCACAACCAATCGTTTCTGGTCCATCATTCACCTTATGACGGTGGTCTCTAATTTCCTCTTTCCGGTCTGTAGGGCGAACCTCCGACTTTGAGGTTCGCAACTTTACCTCACCGAGTGAAGAATCGTGAGAGCAGATAGCGTGCCAAAGAATAGAACCGTGGAAGCCGCCGCGGCCACACCAAAAGGCAACTTCATCAGCGACGGATTGTCGATTGTGAGGTTATGGCGCTGTCCCCATACGCCAAACGTGGCCAGGATTCCGAAGAGAACGACCATATGTCTGAGGGTTTCCCTCACTCGCCCGTAACGAACCATCTGGAATATGGCCATTGCTCCCGCTATAAGTACTGTCCCCAGGAGCACCACGATAAGGCGGCTTGGCCCGACCCACGCTCCAAGGGCGCCCATCAGCTTCCAATCACCTGCACCCAGGCCGCGCAACAACACAAAAGGTAACAACAGGGCAAGCCCCAACCCTGCCCCCTCTAGCGCCGCCTTTGTCCCAAGCCATCCCCAACCCACGGTGTTGGCCACGAGGCCCCCACCCAAGGCAGGAACCGTGAGCCAGTTGGGAATGCGGCGCGATCGCCAATCCAGCCATCCGGCCAACAGGGCGAGCAACAAAGCCATGCTGGTGAGCAAAACTGTGAAGGAAAGGTTCCACGCGGCACTATGCATCTTCACTCTTGGCTAACCTGTGGGGATTCCGTCTCGTCCGGGCAAGATACGAACTCGGGCCGTGCGATCTTACGTCGTGTTTGAGGAAATGCCAATGTAATTTCTGATACCTCTCAAAACACAAAATTACGCTCCCGTCATACTCCTTCCGGGAACGCTGACCACCTCAGAACCCCTCGAGGCGCTGGCGAAAACGGAGCTATCGAACCATCCCCCCAACCGGCGCAACGACCTGTTTCAGTATTCGTGCGGAGGTGTACGCCTCTGCTCCATCCGGCGCCCTACTCTATGCGCTCAAGGCGCCTTATTCGCCAGCCACTCAAGGGAAAAAACCCGCCTCGCGGCCAGGGGTGACGAGGGCGGGATAAGCGAGCCAAGGTTCAGGCTGTTACGACATGCTGCTCGACGCGTTGCTGAAGACGTCCGAAATAATCGACCCTAGGCCCTGAACCACAGCGATGGAAACCAAGGCAATAAACAACAACAGCATACCGTATTCCGTCAGATCTTGCCCTTCCTCTTCACGCCACAACCGTAAAAGCTGCTTTTTCATGTCTCCCCCTCCATGATAGATTTTGTTTCTTACTCCAAACCAAAGTGCGCAATAGGGAGCCTGTACATACACCTCAAGCTCCGGCAGCGTGGGCTGCTGTTTAGTGGGCAGACATCCCGCGTGCCCCTCGAATGCGCCCTGCTTACCACGGCAACTGCCACTACTTCCTCCTGCAGCGCCGTGGCTTCCTCCTGCCACGACCTCTCCATTGGTGGTTTGTGATCCCCACCAGAAAGGGCGCCTACGATCTGCACCACCCCGAGGGAGCACAAACACCAATCACTTCAACTGCACGTGCCTCGTTCGCACACCTTTGTTCCCGCGTGTGACCTGCCTAGGAGTTCTCCCTGGCCGCTGAGCGGGAACAACCCGTCATCGCGGCCAGGGACTTACACGCCTGCGAGAGCCTGCAAAGCACTCACCTCGCGTATTAGGACAAGCTGGAAGACGCGTTGCTGAAGACGTTCTTTATCACGGATCCCAAGCCTTGAACCACGACGATGGAAACCAATGCAATGAACAGCAAGAGTAGACCGTATTCCGTCAAGTCCTGGCCTTCCTCTTCCTTCCACAGCCGCGTAAGTAGATTCTTCATTTGGTTATTCCCCTCCATTTGTTTTGGCAATTCTGCTACAGCGATATGGCTCAACCATCGACCAACTGCGAGCACATGAAGTGCCAAACAGCTTGCTGGCACGTTTTCAACGCCCGACACGACGATTATTACCACTTGTGCGGAAACGGGAGGCGGAGAGAGCGGTTTCGGGTTCGATCCGGCTTTAGAGTGTCACCAATTGTGGACAGACGACGATGACTCCTTAGCCCAAAAGGTTACTAATCTGGGCGGTAAAACCGCCGCCACATGACTTTATGTCACTCGCTCCCAAGGCCTTATCCTCCTTTGGAATCCGTCTCTTCTTAGTGTCCCCGGTACCTTCAGAGCCGCAAAACAGAGAACACCGAGTCTCTCTGCATGTGAGAAAACCCGGACTGCGATGCTAAACGAAGCATCTGCACTTATCTCCCTGAAAAGGAATGAGTACTAGTACTCAGTTGCGTAAGTCAGCGTACCTATGTTTAAGTCGGCCTGGTTGCACGAAGCGCTTGGTCCATTCAAACGGTGCGGCGGTCTGATTGTAGTTGACCACAAACCGGTCTATCGCTTGGCGGAGTTGGACAACGGAGGTAAAACTCGCTCCCCGCAGGGCTTGGCGGCTCAAGATGCTGAACCAGCATTCGACTTGGTTGAGCCAGGAGGCATGGGTCGGCGTATAGTGAAAATGGGCATTCGGGTGCCGGGCCTGCCAACGGTCGTGCTTCGGTTTGTGGGTACTCAAATTGTCCACAATGACGTGCAACTCGCGGCCGGGATAAGCGGTGACGATCTGATTCATGAAGTCCAGAAATTCGCGCCGTCGCCGCCGCGGGTAGTGGGCCGTGGTCACGGTACCCGTGAAGACCTCCAGGGCCGCAAACAACGTGGTCGTGCCATGTCGCTTGTACTCGTGGTTAAAACCCTGCAGGGAGCGGCCGTTGGGCAGGCGCAACCAGCCTTGCGCGCGTTCCAGGGCTTGGATGGCGGGCTTCTCATCCACGCCTAGCACCACGGCCCCAGCCGGCGGGTCCAGATAAAGCCCGACGACGTCGGCGGCCTTGCGTGCAAATTCCGGATCGGTCGAAACGCACCAACTATGCCGCCTCTCCAACTCAATGCCGTGTTGGCGCAGCACCGCCCAGACCCGGTAAGGGCTGACGTCTCCCAAGGCTTGAGCCAACAGGCGGCCATTCCAGCGTGCCCGTCCGGCGGGCGGAGACTGGTCCAGTTGCGCCAGAATCCGCTGTTCCGTCTCCGCCGTATAGCGGCGGGGTGGTCCCGAGCGAGGCGCATCGCGAAGTCCCTCCAGGCGCCGCTGGCCAAAGCGTCGCCTCCACTTCAAAACCGTGGGGCGACGCAACCCGAGTCGGGCAGCGATCTGCCGGGAACTGAGACCCTGGGCGGCCAGTTCGACGACCTTAATCCGGGGCAACATGCGACTCTCGGTCTTTCCGGCCCGTCGCCAACGCTCCAACTCTTGGCGTTCGGTATCGGACAAATCAACTTTCAAGGCATGCCGTCGCATGCCTCAGACTATAGCATAGGTACGCTAACTAGTGCAACTAAGTACTAGCGTAATCACAAGAGTTGCCTCCCGAGGCCTCGCAGGATCTGATTTTTCCAGACTTTCAACGAGCAATTCTGCTAAGGTGGAGTCGGCGAGCGGCGGTGAAACACACCGGGTGTCGAATCCACTTGGCGGCAAGTCGTGAGGAACTCCAGCAAGCAAAAATCCGTGGTCATCATTGGCGCAGGCCCCGCCGGGCTAACGGCAGCCTACGAACTGTCCAAGCATGGAGTTCCCGCACTGGTGCTCGAGGCTGACGCGGCGGTCGGGGGCATCGCGCGCACCGTCAGCTACAAGGGCTATTTGTTTGACATTGGGGGCCACCGTTTCTTCACAAAATGGGACGAGGTCAACGCGATTTGGAAAGAAATCCTGGGCGAGAAGTTCTTATTGCGCCCCCGCCTCTCACGCATCTACTACCGCAAGAAATTCTTCGCTTATCCCTTGGAAGTGAAGGACGCGCTCTTCGGGTTGGGGTTGATTGAGAGCTTGCGAGTCATGGCCAGCTACCTGCGTTCGTACCTGTTTCCCATCCCACGGGAGGAGAACCTGGAGCAGTGGGTAAGCAACCGTTTCGGCCGGCGTCTCTACGAGATCTTCTTCAAGACCTACACGGAGAAGGTCTGGGGCCTGCCTTGCACAGCGATTTCCGCCGAGTGGGCCGCGCAGCGAGTTCGAGGGCTGTCTCTGCGGACGGTGGTTCGCAACGCTCTCCGGCCCGAGAAGACCCCGACGGCAAGAACCCTGGTGAGCAGGTTTCACTACCCGGAACTTGGCCCTGGTCAAATGTGGGAGACGCTAACCCAACGCCTGGCCGAGGCGCGCAGTTCCGTCCTGACGGAGCGGCGCGTAGTTCGAATCTGCCATAGCGGAGGTGTCGTGACGAAGGTGATTACACACGGCGCGAACGGCGAAGAGAGCTTTGCCGGAACAGATTTTATCAGCTCGATGCCGATTCGGGATATGGTGAACGCACTCGAGCCGCCCGCGCCGGAAGAAATCCTCCGGGCAGCGAATAACCTCCGCTACCGGGATTTCCTCATTGTCAGCCTGATTATCGACCGCAAGGACGTTGTCCCCGACAACTGGATCTATATTCACGAACCCGGCGTTAAGGTCGGGCGCATTCAGAATTTCAAGAACTGGTCGCCGGCGATGGTGCCCGACGCGACCAAGACATGCCTGGGAATGGAGTATTTTGTTTTCGAGAATGACGGGCTGTGGTCCAGCCCGGATGAGGATTTGCTCGCGCTGGCCCGGCGTGAGATCGTGCAACTTGGCCTGGTGGAGCCAGGCGAAATCCAAGATGGCACGGTGGTGCGGATGCCCAAGGCTTACCCCATGTACGACTCCGGCTGGAACGAGCAACTCAAGCGAATTCGCAGCTACCTCGAGAGCGATCTTTGGAATTTGCAGCTCGTCGGCCGGAACGGGCTTCATAAGTACAATAACCAGGATCATTCCATGGTGACCGCCTTGTGTGCGGCTCGCAATATTATGGGAGCCAGCTACGACATTTGGGCCATCAACACCGAACCTGACTACCACGAGGAGGGTAATCAAGCAAGTTCGAGAATCGAAACTTCGGATTCGAAAATCGAAACTCGAAATTCGAAACTCGTCAACGAGACCTGAAAGTCTGATTCGAAAATCGAAACTCGAAATTCGAAACTCGTGAACGAGACTTGAAAGCGCGTAGTGTCCCAATTTGATGGATCCCGTAGGGGGATGTCATTCCGAGCATTCATGGGCCTGCGGCCCACCCAGCCAAATGAAAGTCCGTCGTCGCCCCCGCGAAAGCGGGGGGCCAGGCCGGAAGGAGTGGATTCCCGCTTGCGCGGGAATGACGTGATTTTCGAGTGAGCGGAGCGAGGAATGACATCGGAAAACTAGCCATATTGGGACACTACCTGAAAGCAGAACTCCGGTTCAGGCGCAACAGTTAATGTAAAACTTCGATTTTCGTATTTCGATTTTCGCGTTTCGGCTTTCCGCTCTTGGGCATGTGATATGTTTTTCTGGATTGAGTTTGGGCTGTCGGCGCTGGCGGTTGCGCTTGCCTACGCCAGTCCTGAATTGGGTGCGAGTTGGTTCCACCGCGCGGAGCAACTGCTTAACCGCCTAGCCCGTAGGCGCGGGCTCGCCGTCGTGGTAGTGGGCATGACGGCGCTCGCGACCCGCGCCGCACTGCTTCCGATCCTGCCCATTCCCCAGCCGGGCGGCTTCGACGATTTTGGTTACCTCCTGCTGGCGGACACTTTCGCCCACGGACGGATCACCAACCCGACACACCCCATGTGGATCCATCTCGAAAGCTTCCACATTATCTGGCAGCCAACCTACACCGCGCAGTTCTACCCTGCCCAGGGCTTGATTATGGCCCTCGGCCAAATCCTCTTGGGCCACCCGTTCTGGGGTGTTTGGTTGAGCGTCGGCCTCATGTGCGCAGCTATTTGCTGGATGCTGCAAGGCTGGCTTCCGCCGGGATGGGCGTTGCTAGGCGGATTTCTGGCCTCGATTCGCCTCGGAACTTTCAGCTACTGGGCTAATAGCTACTGGGGAGGCGCGGTCGCGGCGACGGGTGGAGCCCTCGTGTTGGGCGCTTTGCCACGCATCAAGCAATCGCAACGCGTTCGGGATGCGCTGCTCATGGGGCTAGGCTTCGGCATCGTCGCCAGCAGCCGTCCTTACGAAGGGCTGTTCCTAGTGTAACGTAACATTTAATAATTGACCACAAAGGGTCAATATTGTATGCTGGGTGGATGTTGAGCCCAAGCACGGTTATCACCATCAACGGCGAGGTTAAGACTACTTTGGAAACCCTGGCGCGGGCCGGAAGTACGACGCAACGAGTGGCTCGCCGCTGCCGAGTGATTCTGCTGGCGGCGCAAGGAACTCCCAATCGGGTGATTGCCCGGCAAGTGGGTGTTTCTCGTCCCACTGTCTTGTCCGTCCGCAGCGCCTTTGCCCAGGGCGGAGTGGAAGCCCTTCGACGGGACCCCATACGCCAGCGCTCGCGCCGCAAGCTGAGGCCCGCCCTGGAGAAGCAGTTGATCGAGACGACGCTGCACACCCCGCCGCCCCACGCCACCCACTGGAGCACCCGCACCCTGGCCCGGCAACTGGGAGTGTCCCACATGTCCGTTCACCGGGCTTGGCAACGCTACGATCTGCAACCCCATCGGGTGGAGAAATTCAAACTCTCCAACGACCCCCAGTTTGAGACCAAAGTGCGCGACGTGGTGGGACTGTATATGAATCCCCCGGATCGCGCCCTGGTGCTCTGCGTCGATGAAAAGAGCCAGATCCAGGCCCTGGATCGAACGGCACCGATCCTGCCCCTGCGGCCCGGCTTGCCCGAGCGCCAGACGCACGACTATATCCGGCACGGCACCACCACGTTGTTTGCTGCCTTTAACATCCTCACCGGCAAAGTCATCGGTCAGTGCCTGCCCCGGCATCGAGGCCGCGAGTTTGTGATCTTCCTCCGCCAGCTGGAGCAAGCGGTACCGCCGGATTTGGAAGTCCACCTGATCTTGGATAACTACAGCACTCATAAGTGCCCACCCGTTCAGCGCTGGCTGAAGCCCCAGAAGCGGCAGCGCTTTCATTTCCACTTCACCCCCACCAGCAGTTCTTGGCTCAATCAGGTGGAACGTTGGTTTGCCGAAATCACCCGCCAACAGATCCGACGGGGAAGTTTCCACAGTGTTAAAGAACTCGAAACAACCATCTACCAGTACTTGGCGGCCTGGAACCAAACTCCCAGGCCGTTCGTCTGGTTAGCCACGGCGGACATCATTCTTGAGAAGGTCCGACGCTGTAAAGAATTAAATGTTACACAACACTAGGCTTTGCCGTCGCGGGGGCGCTTGCAGCATGGATGTGGAGTAAGAACCGGCCATTCATGCGACTCGCCACGGTCCGCCTGGTTGCGCCGCTTCTTCTGGTGCTAGCCCTGGCCGGGTGTGCCATGGGTTACTACTTCTGGCGAACTACCGGGAGCCCCTTGAAGTCGCCTTGGATGGTCAACGAGACTACCTACAATCCGGCCCCTTATTTTCCCTGGCAATCGCCGCCGCCTGTGCCTGTATATCATCACGATGTCTTCCGGACCTATTACGTCGGTGCACCCCTGGCACGGTATGAGGAAACGCGGACGATTGGAGGGGTTGTGGGAGTGGTGGCAAACGTCCCGATAGCCACCGCTATACTCTATCTCGGCGCCGTGCTCACGCTTCCGCTCATCATGGCGTTGGGCACAGTTCCGTACGGTCTTTCGTGGAGGAATATCAACCCGGACACGCGTTTTCTACTGGCGGTTTGCGGAGCGCTTATGGCCGGCTCGATGGTGGTCATCAAAGGCGTGTGGTTCTTGCCCCACTACGCCGCGCCCATTACCGGCGCGATCCTGGCCCTGGTCCTGAAAGCGATGCGCCGGGTGCGAGATTTACAATGGCGCGGCAAGGCGGCTGGGGTATTCATAACGCGAGCCGTACCGCTGATTTGTCTGCTGATGTTCGCGTTGCGAGTGGGCGCGGGGCCCCTGCACGTGCCTTTACCCGAGCCGTGGCCCGGTGGCGGCACGCCAAGCTGGTGCGCCCCTGGGCAATCCAACATGGCCCGTGCCGACATGCTCGAGCGGCTCAGTCAATACCCTGGACGCCAACTCGCCATTGTTCACTACGGCCCCGATCACGAGATATGTTTTCACGAATGGGTCTATAACGAAGCCGATATTGATCGGGCAAAAGTCGTCTGGGCGCGCGATATGGGTCCCGCCCGGAACAAGGAACTCGTAGACTATTTCCGCGACCGCCATGCCTGGCTGGTGGAGGCCGATGAGATACCTCCGAGAGTCGTGCCCTATAGCGCTTCACCATGATTCGAAACTCGAAAATCGAAAATCGTTACGATGCAACTTGAGGGTATGAAGAGAACCGCCGAATCCCCGGTTTCGCATATCCGAATTTTGATTCGCGCGTCTTGAGTTTCGAATTTCGAATTTCGGTTTTCGGTTTCCGCGCCATGTTCTTCTGGATTGAGTTTTGGCTGTCGGCGCTGTCGCTCGCGCTTGCCTACGCCTGTCCTGAATTGTGTGCGGGCTGGTTCCAACGCGCGGAGCAACTGCTGAAGCGGCTGGCCCAGAGACAGGGACTGGCGGTAGCAATGACAGGGCTTGCAGCGCTGGCGGTGCGGGCCGCCTTACTACCGGTTTCACCCGTCCCTCAACCTGGCGTGACGGACGAGTTTGGCTATCTTCTGCTGGCAGATACTTTCGCCCACGGAAGGTTGACCAATCCCACTCACCCCATGTGGGTGCACTTCGAAAGCTTCTATATCATTTGGAGGCCGACCTATACGGCCAAGTATTATCCCGCTCAAGGCCTGATCATGGCAGCCGGCCAATTGATCATGGGGCATCCCTTCTGGGGCGTATGGCTGAGTGTAGGACTGATGTGCGCGGCCATCTGTTGGATGTTGCAGGGATGGCTACCTCCGGGATGGGCTCTACTAGGCGGATTCCTGGCTGTAATTCGCCTCGGCACCTTCAGCTACTGGGCAAACAGTTATTGGGGAGGCGCGGTTGCGGCCACCGGCGGAGCGCTGGTGTTGGGTGCGCTGCCGCGCATCGAACGTTCGCAACGCGTTCGGGATGCGCTGCTGATGGGATTGGGGCTTGCGATCCTTGCTAATAGTCGTCCTTACGAAGGGCTGTTTTTTGGTTTGCCGGTGGCGTGCGCGCTGGCCGTTTGGACGCTGGGAAGAAACCGGCGCAGTTTGGGAGTGGAGGGCGCACCACCTCTTTGTCTCACCCCCAAAGAGGAAGAGATCAAAGGGAGATTGAAGCGTGTTGCGGCCCCCCTCTTTGTAATGCTGGTTTTGACAGGATGTGCCATGGGTTATTATTTCTGGCGCACCACCGGCAGTCCTTGGGACACGCCGTTTCTGGTCAACGAGCGTACCTACAATCCGGCTTCCCATTTCCTCTGGCAATCGTTAAAACCGATGCCGCCTTATAATCATGCTGTCTTGCGGGATTTCTACCGCGACGTCATGGTACGCCACTATCAGGAAACGCGGTCGATCACAGGACTAGCAAAAGTCGGCTTAACGGCGCTGGTCAGATTGTGGTGCTTCTTTTTCGGGCCGGTTCTAACGCTGCCGTTTTTTCTGACCGCAGCCACCCTGCCGTTGGGCTTTTCATGGAGAAACCTAAGCTCGAACACACGATTCCTGTTGGTGGTCTGCGGGGTAGCTCTCACGGGGTCCATGCTCAGCACTTGGTTCTACCCGCATTATGCTGCAGCGATAACTTGCGCAATGCTGGCGCTGGTTTTGCAGGCCATGCGCCGTCTGCGATCTTATCGTACCCGCGCCGGGGCGCCGGGCTTGCTCATCGTGAGAAGCGTCCCTTTGATCTGTTTGCTCATGCTATTCCTCCGAGCCGGGGCAACACCCTTGCACCTGCCGCACACATGGCCGGGAGCGGGTGTGTTAAGCTGGTGCGCCCCTTCGCCGACTAACCTGGCGCGTGCAAGGACGTTGGAAGAGCTTCGGCGGCTTCCCGGACGCCAGCTTGCCATTGTGCGGTACGGCCCCCACCACGACGTTTGGTACAACGAATGGGTCTACAATGATGCAGATGTTGACCGAGCAAAAGTCGTATGGGCGCGTGACATGGGCCCAGCCCGGAACAAGGAACTGGTTGACTATTTCCGGGACCGCCACATCTGGCTGGTGGAGGCCGATGAGGTGCCCCCGAGGGTCGTGCCATATAACGCTTCGCCATGATTGAAGAATCGAAATTCGAAATTCGAAAATCGTTGCGATGCAACCTGAGGGTATGAAGAGAACCGCCCAATCCCCGGTTTCGCATATTGGAGTTTTGATTCGCGCGTCTTGAGTTTCGAATTTCGGTTTTCGCGTTTCGATTTTCGGATTTCGATTTTCGGTGTCTGTGCCATGTTCTTCTGGATTGAGGTTGGGTTGTCGGCGCTGTCGATCGCGCTTGCCTTCGCCTGTCCCGAATGGGGTGCGAGTTTGTTTCAGCACGCCGAGCAACTCCTCAAGCGGCTGGCCCAGAGACAGGGTCTGGCCGTCCTCGTGACGGGGCTTGCGGCGCTGGCGGTGCGCGCCGCGCTCTTGCCTGTCCTGCCGATTCCCACGCCGGCCGGTGATGATGAGTTCAGTTACCTGCTTCTAGCGGACACCTTCGCTCATGGCCGCATCACCAATCCCACTCACCCCATGTGGGTCCATTTCGAGAGCATGCACGTGATCTGGCAGCCGACTTATACCGGCATTTTTCACCCTGCCCAAGGGCTGATCATGGGAGTGGGCCAGGCGGCGCTGGGGCATCCTTTCTGGGGCGTGTGGCTCAGCCTGGGGCTGATGTGTGCCGCCCTATGTTGGATGTTGCAGGGATGGCTGCCTCCCGGATGGGCGCTACTGGGCGGCTTTCTTGCAATCATTCGTCTGGGGACTTTTAGCTATTGGGCAAACAGCTACTGGGGCGGCGGGGTGGCCGCGACGGGTGGCGCATTGGTGCTGGGAGCCCTGCCAAGGATCAGGCACTCACTGCGATTGCGGGACGCGTTGCTGCTGGGGCTGGGCTTGGCGGTTTTAGCCAACAGCCGTCCTTACGAAGGGCTGTTCTTGGGCTTGCTTGTAGCCGTTGCCCTAGCGGTGTGGGTATTGGGAAAAACCCGCCCTCCGCGGGGTGTTGTGGCCAAACGCCTCCTGGCGCCCCTCTTGCTGATCATGGTCCTCACCGGTCTGGCGATGGGCTACTATTTCTGGCGGACAACGGGTAGTCCTTGGGACGCCCCCTATATGGTGAATCAGCGTACCTATGGACCGGTGTACTTCGCCTGGCAGGTATCGAAACCCCTCCCTCCATATCACCATGCGACGCTTCGTAACTGGTACGTTGCGGTTAGAGACGCGGGCGCACGATCTGCCGCAGCCTGGGCTGGTGCGGAAAGCATAGTGCTTTTGACCCCGGTCTTCTTTTTTCTGGGACCGGCCCTGGGCTTTCCCATACTGGCGCTTATCTTGATGCTGCCGCACGGCCTGTCGTGGCAGGAGCTAAGCTCCAAAACCCGCTTCCTGCTCCTGGTGTGCGGAACTGTGCTAGCCGCAGACATGCTGCCTGTTTTGCGATTCTTGCCCCATTATGCCGCGCCGATCACCGCCGCAGTGCTGGCGCTGGCGTTACTGGCCATGCGCCGCCTTCGATCCCAGTCATGGCGCGGCAGGCCGGCCGGTCAGTTCATCACCCGATCGGTCCCGATAGTCTGCTTACTGATGTTGGCACTGCGCGTGGGCGCCAAGCCGCTGGGCTTGCCTGAGCCCCGCCGTTGGCTGGCAGGAGGAAGCCCTTTTGCGTCGTGGTGCTCACTCGGCCCCGCCAACGTTGAGCGCGCCAGCGTGCTGTCGCAACTCGAACAGACGCCAGGATCCCACCTGGTCATTGTCCGTTACGGCCCTCACCACCCCATCGACATGCACGAGTGGGTCTACAACGAGGCCGATATCAATGCAGCTAAGGTGATCTGGGCGCGCGACATGGGCCCGGCTGAGAATAAGCAACTGCTCGACTATTTCCGCGACCGCCGCGTTTGGCAGGTGGAGGCAGATGAGACTCCTCCGAGGGTATTGCCCTATTCGAACCGCTGATTCGAAGCGCCGGGCGCGACCGCCGAAATTGGAGAATTGCCGTGATGGGCCGGGGTGAGTTCTCCGGCAAACCTGATGCGGGAAGGCTAATCTCAATGGAACGACTCATCCTTGACTTGGAGATCCTGGTATTAAATGCCTCGGTCACTCTAGTTCTATTAAAGGCTTATCGGGATCGGGCTGGATTCAAGGTTTTAGCAAGGCGGCTCGACAACTTCTTAGCTCCTTTGGACGAGAAGCGGAACTGGCGTCCGAATGTGCTCTTGTTCCTGGCCAGTTTCGCCGGCCTTTATACCGAAGTAATGATGATCCGGTGGATTGGCACGGAGGTACGCGTATTCGCTTACTTCCAAAATCTTGCGCTCATCGCCTGCTTCCTCGGCTTCGGTTTAGGGTGTTATTGGGCCAAGCGTCGAAAAAGCATTCTCCCCAGCCTCATCGCCACGACGGCCCTTGTCTGTCTGGTTCAATTCCAGACCTGGTCCGGACCCTGGAGAGGTTTGTTGGACAGACTCACCAACCTGCTCTCGCTTTCACCCGACGCAACGCTGTGGGGTGCGCGCTCCGCTGACTCCAGTCTGAACGGGGCGGAAACCTGGCTACTCTTGGGTTGGTCATCGATTTTAGTGCTTGCCTGCCTTTTATTCTTGTTGGTGGCGGTGATGATCCCTCTGGGGCAATGGGTAGGATCCTGCCTGGATGAATCCGATGATCCGATCAGCGCGTATTCGGTAAACCTCATCGGCAGCGTCATCGGAATCTGGGCTTACGCGGGATTGGCCTTCCTGTGGATGCCTCCAAGCTACTGGTTTCTGCTGCTCTTCGTGCTTTTGCTGCTGCTGGGCGCCCGCTCCGCGAGGCTCATGGTTGTTGGGTTGCTGCTCCTCGGCCTGTGCTCAGCCCTTTTTGGATTGCGGAGGGCTGAAAAAATGCAAACCCACTGGTCTCCCTACCAGAAAATTGACGTGGTGGACAAAGGCGAACACGAGTATGAGATCCATGTGAACAACACCGGGTACATGTCCGTTGCCAACCTGACGCCGGGATTCGAGCGGCGGCACCCTGAGTTCGCGGGGATGTACCCTGACCATAGTTCGTACGACCTTCCCTTTCGCTTCGCCCTGCGCCGCGACCACGTCTTGATTGTCGGCGCCGGAGCGGGAAACGATGCGGCAGCAGCGCTGCGCAACGGGGCTGGAGAGGTGACCACGGTCGAAATCGATCCGGTGATCTATTCACTGGGCGAAAAACTGCACCCGGAAGCACCTTATGCTTCGCCGAGGGTTCACAAGATTCAAAACGACGCGCGCGCTTTCTTGCGTCAAGCAAGCCAAAAATATGACGTGGTGTTGTTTGGGCTCTTGGATTCGCACACGGAGTTCTCCGAGTTCAGCAACATGCGTATTGACAATTATGTGTACACCGAGGAGTCTTTCCGGGAGGCGAGGCGACTACTGAGCCCGGGAGGTATCCTGGTTGTTAAATTTGGGGTTCGGGTGCCCTGGACCTGGATGGGCCAGCGTCTCTACAAGATGCTGGACGAGGTCTTCGGCCGGCAGCCGGTCGTGCTGGATGTCCCGCAGCTTGGACCCCTGCTTTCCGCCACGGTGTTTGTGACTTCGGACGACGCGGGTTTATGGACACGTGCGTCGCAACCGAACTTAGTTCGGCTGTCAACCGAAAACCCTCCAGGTTATCCCTTGCGGGTCGAAAATCCTCCCAGTCCCACTACGGACGACTGGCCTTACTTTTACCATCGTACTCATTCGATCCCGCGGACCTATCTCGTCGTTTCGCTCATTCTCCTGGCCATGAGCTTGGCGCTGGTACGGGGGTCGTTTGCTCCCCGACAGACCGCGACCTGGATTTTCTTCTTCCTGGGGGCAGGCTTTCTGCTTCTGGAGACTCAGTTGGTCAGCCGACTCGCGCTTTATTTTGGCACGACGTGGCTGGTGAATTGTGTGGCCCTCACCGCTGTTCTCCTCATGCTCGTACTGGCCAACTTGTTCGTAGCCTACCTACGGCCGAGAGGGCTGAGGCCGTACTACGTCCTCTTGCTGATAAGTTTGTTCATTAACTACCTCGTCCCCTGGGAACGCCTGCCCCTGAGCGCCCCCACTGTGGGAATACTGGTCAGCGCAGCCTATGGCGTCTGCGTCTTTTTCGCGGGGGTTATTTTCACGACCCTCTTTGCGCGGGCGGAGGGAAAGTCGGATGCCTTTGGCGCAAACATCATTGGCGCCGTGGCCGGGGGCCTGGCGCAGAACGTCTCTTTTGTAATAGGGATGAAAGCACTCTTGCTGATCGCCGCAGTTTTCTACGGCATTGCCGCTCTCTGCGCGTCTTTTGCGCCCCAGGCCCAGGAACTGCGAGTCCGGCGCCCTTCGTATGGCGCATTGCCATGATTTGAGATGAAACGGTCCGATGGACAGTGAGTTGATCAAAAGGGAAAACGAGATTGCCGAAACCTATTGGTGGTTTGTCGGGCGCCGCGCCATTCTGGAGTCCGTGCTGCGGAGATTTGCAAAACGCAGCCGGGTAGCCGTGGACGTGGGCTGCGGGACCGGGCGGAACATGCCCTTGCTTTCGCATTACAGCGATTGCGTTATCGGGTTCGACTTTTCTCGGGTGGCAGTAAGCTTAGCGGCCTCACAGGGTCTCCGAGTAGCTTGCGCGGACTGCCAAGCTATACCCTTGGCGGACGCTTCTGCCGAGCTCCTCAGCGCGCTCGACGTGCTCGAACATTTGGATGACGATATGCGCGGATTGCGCGAATTTCACCGGGTTTTGAAATGCGGCGGATTACTGCTCCTGACCGTTCCGGCTTACAGATTCCTTTGGAGCGAACACGATGAGGCCTTGATGCACCGCAGGCGTTACGTCGCTTCCGAGTTGCACGTCAAACTCACCTGCTCCGGCTTCCGGGTGCTCAAGCGAAGCTACGCGGTTTTCTTCGCCTTTTTCCCGATTGTTGTTTACCGCCTATTTCGGGGGCTGTTTCCTAAGGACCCGCTCGCACCACAGGCCTCGCACGTTATTTTGCCGGCCGCTCTTAACAACCTCCTTGCCGCTCTGCTGAAAATTGAGGCCTGGATGATGGGGGCTGTTAATATCCCTTGGGGCACGTCGATTATTGTTCTCGCCCAGAAGGTCCCGCCTGCCTCGTAAGCAAGGCAGGCGTCTCCTTCACATAGAGGACACTGAGGTCGTCCTGGTAAACGCGCTGCCACTCCGGCCGTGAATTGAGCAAGGTGCAGAGAGGCGCGCTGCGCTCAATGAGGCAGGCGCGAACGCCGTACTTTTCGAGCAGCGCCAGGGCATCCGGGTCGAGGCGCATGATCTTGATGTAATCCAAAAGCACGCCGGAGGGCTCATACGCATCGCAGCGGCCGTCAATGAAAACCGGATGCCCGGCGAAAGCCCAAATCAGATAGCCCCCCCAGAATTGGTCGTTGAACATGGGCCCAGGAACCGGGTGCCCGCGCAGGTAATCCACAGCGCGGCGGGGCTGATTGAGGTCAATGACCCGCTGCAAGCCGGCAGTGGAAGGAAAGAAAGCGACGAGGCCCGCAGCAAATAGCACGATCAGAACGGCGTTCAAAATGGGTTTGTCCTTGGCCGCTTCGTATCCGGGCCACCACTTGGCAATCAGGACCGCCAGCAAAGGCGCGATGAGGATGGCGAAGAACACCACGATGCGCTGGTGGACGCAAGCCATGTAAGCGGCGATGAGCACCAGGGCCAGGTCCTCGAGGCGCGGCCGAAAACGCCACAGAACCGGCGCTAAGAGGAACAGAAACAGCAGGACGAGAAACCACTTGCCGTAAAACTCGTTGAAGGCCATGGGCTGCCACTCGTCGACGTAGGCCATGACCAGCGGCTGGGAAAAGGGTTCAGCCAGCCCGTAAAGCAGGCGCGGGCCGTAGGGGTTCACCAGCAGCGCCAACCCACAGAGAAACAGGATCAGGCCCAAGTGCCGCCGCTGGCCGGGCGTCCACTGGTGGCATTCGAGTTCGCCCAGTTGCAACTTCTTGAGGCCCGCTACCCAGTAGATACCGACCGCCAGCATCCCGAAACTGAATGTGCCGTGGGTGTTCACCCAAAGCACGAATATGCCAGGAAGCAGCCAGAGAGATTTCTGCAAACCCCGGCGGTAGCGCTCCAGGAAGATCAGAACGATGAGCAGGAAAACATAGCCGAGGAGCTGGGGCCGCAGGGTGAAGCAGAGGCCGAGCAGCGGCCACACGGCAATGCAGGCGGCAATCGCCGCCTTCACGTTGCCGCTGCGCAATGAAGCATAATAATAGACAAGCAGGAGAATCAGCGAGGCCAGTGCCGCGAGCAGCGCCATCAGGCCGCGCGGCCCGCCGAAACGGGAAGCTGTGGCCATCAGCGCCTCGGCAAGCCATTGGTAGTCAAGCCACTGGCTGTGGGGCGCGGTAAACGAATAGTAGTTGGTGGTAGGCCAGGTGTGTGTCACCAAGATGCGGTTGGCGGCGGCAAGGTGCCAGAACGTGTCGCCTTCAAGGAACGCCACGTGCGAATGCCCGGCCGGAAGGGAAGCATCATTTTGCAGCCGCACCCCCAAGTTCATAAAAACCCCGGCCACCAGCAGTGCGCCGAGAAACACCGGAAAGGAAAAAACTCTTCGCGCCAGCGCGCCCGGCGTCAATCGGGCTGCCGGATCGAGGGCAGGCGTTTCCGCGGCGTGGCCGTCAGGGAGGCCGGGGCTCGTGGATGCATTCGGAGTGCGCATGGTCATATCTAGAGCAAGTGCCCCCTCACCCAGCCCGCAACGGCTGGTGAAAGCGCCAGCGTGGTTCACCCTCTCCTTTCGGGAGAAGGCAGGGCCACGTTGGCGCAGGGGTGGTGGCAACGGGGTCAGGCGTCTGTTGGCGCGATTTCACTAATCGCGAGATGTCGTACAAGCGCACCCGCCCGGCGCTGCTGTGGAAGACCTCCGGCATAGAAGACAACAAGCTGTCGATTCGTTTTCTAATCAAGGGCTGGGCATCTTCGACTTCCCAGCGCATGTCGTCTTCGGAAACCAGCCAGTAACGGGCGGCAACAACCATCGCCACATCGGTAAGGTGAGCCAGGTCGCGTTCCAGAACAGCCTTGTTGCGCGTGTAGTAGTACTCAGTCGAGAAGATGATGGGACACACGGCCGTTCGCCCCGCGTAGAGGTTCAGGCCTCCTTCCTCATAGGAAATAATAGTATCGCCCGGATCGGCGTTCCTCCGGAGCCAGTCGTAGGCCTGAGCCTTCTCAATCCCGATGAGGAGGCGCTGTTTTGCGACCTCCGGCAGCAGCGAGCGGTAGCCATACCGGTAATTCCACAGCACAAGGCCAGCCAGTGCTGCCAAGCCCGCCAGCATTACGCCCCCGAACGCTCTTTCGCCCCAAGGGCGTTGAGCGGCCCAACTCGCCAGCACGAGACGGACAAGGTGCTCCCCTTCCAGCCACAAGCCCATATAGAACAAGGGCAGGAAAGGCAGATTGAAGCGGTCGGCGATTGGCCAGTTCCAAACCAACATCAGGCCCGCGTTGAAGGCCATTATGAAATGAATCGGCTTCCATTCCGCGCGGCAGGCCTGGCGCACGATGCCCGCCACAACCACCACTGACACGGCGCCGCCCATCACGTCAGCCACCACGGGTTTCAACGACGTTAGAGATTTGCCTGTCTCCACGGTTGGCGAGATCAAAAAAATGGGTGCGGCTTGGAGTAGCCCCCCCAGATTGGCGGGAAGCATGGCCAAGAGCACGCCCAGATTAGGGACGCAAAGCCTCCAGTACTTCGGATAGCTGGTGTAGTAGAAGAGTGTCTGCTGCCAGCCGCGGAAAGCAGCCGTCCCGCTTTGCGCCAGCGCGGCGGCGGCAAGGGAAGGCTGGTGGCGCCAGAAGGAGAGCAGGACCAGGGGCGCTGCCGCCAAACAAAACAGAGCCGCCCGGCGATAGGCCCGACGATACAACGCAGCCGCCACGATGCCGGCGACGACCGCCAGCCCCATACTGCGCGTCATCACCGACAAGCCGGCCAGGACTCCGGCCGCCACTGCTCCCGCGGGTCCAGCCCTCGGTCGCATAGCACTGTCGGCTACTATTGCCGCCGTGAGCACGAGGGCCGAGAACGGCATGTCGCTCAGCAGACTCCGGCTCATCAGCAGAACGTGGGGGTGAAAGGCGCACAGAGCAACTATGACAAGGGCGGGCCAATCTCCCACCCCCTTCAGTCTGCGCAGCAATTCGAACGCGGCCACCAGGAACCAGCAACCAAAAAACGCCGTCACCCACGCCGCAGGCGTGATGTTGGAGGGAAAGGAGGGATACCATCTCCATACCCAGGAAAGCAGCCAAGGGTATAGCACCGGGTACCGGCCCTGAGGCGGACCTCCGGGGAGGCTCGGAATAATGTAGCCCTGTCCCTGAGCAAGGGCCTTGGCAGAGCCGAAATAGAAGGTATCGTCATTAAACAGCCCGAAATAGTCTTGCGCAGGCAGACTTTTAAGGTAGACCAGGAACAAAACCAGGATGGCAGCGAGACAGAGCCAGGGAAGCAACGGCCCTGGCATGAGGAATGGCTTGGCTCGCGAGTCCTGCCGGACCTCAGTTGTGGTTTCTGTTCCGGATGTCTGACTGGACATTTGCACTTTTTCCTAGCAGCAAAGGCCGGTGTGGCCGCCCCGGGGCAACCACCTGCCGGCGGGTGGGCTGCCCCTACTTTATCGCACCTTGCCGGGACGTCAGGCTGTAGCGAACAACGCACCAAAAGGCGCGAAGGCCGTCCTTCCAGGTGATTTTCTTCCCCTCCGCATAGGTCCTGCCGTAATAAGAAATGGGCGTCTCGTAAACTCGCCAGCCGCCTCGCGCCATCTTGATGGTGACCTCCTGCTCGAACCCAAAGCGGTCTTCCCGCAGGTCAAGTGCCTGAAGAACTTCGCGGCGGAAGGCTTTGTAGCACGTCCACACGTCGGAGAGATTCAAATTCGTGGCCATGTTTGACAGGAGGGTCAAAAGCTTGTTGCCGACGGAGTGCCAGAAAAACAGCACACGATGAGGCCCCCCGAGGAAACGCGAACCGTACACCACGTCGGCTCTTCCCTGCTCGATCGGCGCGATGAGATTATAGTAATCGCCCGGGTCATACTCGAGGTCCGCATCCTGGATGATGACAATCGCGCCTTGAGCCTCCCGAAAACCCCTTCTCAGCGCCGCGCCCTTGCCCTGGTTACGGTCCTGAAATAAGACGCGAATGTTGTCGGCTCGCAGCTCGGCATGACTCTGCGGCAGGGCCGGCGGGGCGGGAGCTGAGTTGCTGCACCCCGCAAGGTTAGCCAGGAATTCGCGAGTCCCATCCGTCGAACCGTCATCGATAATCAAAATTTCCTTGTCCAGTTCGACCGCTTGAACGCGGCGAAGAATCTCCTCGATGGTTGCCCGTTCGTTGTAAACGGGCACGACGACCGAAATTCTGGCGCCAAGGTCCGTTGTCATGTCTTCTCCACAGGTTTTCTAGCCACCGCCAATAGACTCTGGCCAACGGGCGGCTCCCAGGTGCGCTCCAGAATCGAGATCCAGGGCACGACCCAACGGTCGTAATACCGAGTCTGTCGGACGTGCAAGCTCGTCTGCCGCAGTACCCTTCCGGCGATGAACCAGGCGAAAACTCCGGGGAGGTTGAAGTAGCGCAGCAATTCAATTTCGAACCCCGCGGCCCTCAACTTACGCTCAAGCTCCCTCTTCCCGTAACGCCTGAAATGCTCGAAGGCACGGTCCAAACTGCCATAGAGGCCTTGCAGTGCCGGCACAAACAGAAGGCAGGCTCCGCCTGGCAGTAAGGCACGGTAGGCCAAGCCGAGGAATGCCTGATCGTGCTCGACGTGTTCGAGGACGTTAACCGACAGGAGGGCGTCTGCGGCGCCCCACTCGGACATATCCTGTAAATAACAGTTCAACGTCCGCACGCGTGCATTAGTGCCGATTTGCTCCAATAATAGCGGGTAAAGGTTTGCAGCCGGTTCCACCGCCAGCAATTGCTGAACGCCTTGGAGTTTGAGAATCAGGCGCGAAAAAGTCCCAATGCCGGCCCCGATCTCAATCACCTTGCCTTTGAGGTGCGGCTGGAAATAACCCAGAAGCCAACGATAGTAATTGCGGGCCTCGGCCATGGAGGCGAGTTCCGTCCCCGAGTAAAGAAACTCGGCCGCCGTGGCGAATGCAGGCAGCGGAACCTTCGTTGTTCGGCTCATTACGATTGGCCCTTGCGTACAAACAGTACGCTCTGGTCGTCAGCGTAGACCTTCTGCCACCGTGGCGAGGCAGCGAGCAGAGTACCCAGCGCTTCGTTACGCTCGATAAGGCAGGATTGCACGTTATAAACCTCCAGCAGGCGCAGGGCGATGGGCTCGACCCGGCTGATGCTCCCATAATCAGCCATGACGCCCGCGCGCTCGTAGATGTCCGCCCGCCCGTCGATGAAGACCTTGTTCCGGCCGTCGAGCGCATAGATCAGGTAGCCGCCATATGAGTAAGTATTGAACATGGGGAGCGGGGGGGGATGCTGTTCAAGGTACTGCACGGCCTTCACCGGCCAATGCTCCTCCACACGGCTTTCGAGTTGTGCTCGGGAAGGAAAGAATCGAGCGATGCCCACGACGATCGCGATGATCAGGACGGCATTTATCGCCAGCTTGTCTTTCTTAGGCTCATAGGGCGGTACCCATCGGCTCAGAATCACCGCCAGGAGCGGCGCGCAGAACGGAACAAAGATCAGAACGAGCCGCGCGTGAAGGCAAGCGGCGACGATGCCGAAAAGAAAGAGTGTGAATTCAGCCAACTGCCACGTGAGCCGGAGAGCCACCTGGGCCAGTAGGAAACCCACTAGCAGTCCCAAAAATAGCTTCCCCGGCGCCGAGTTGAATGGCATGGATTGCCACTCCCGGACGATACTCAGATTGACAGGTTGGGAGAACACCATATCCACGGGATAGGTTACCAATTTCGTTCCATAGGGATTGAGTACGAGAACAATCAGGCTGGCCAAAAATACGATGCCCAAACGAAGGCGCTGGGCTGGCGTCCAGCGTCTGGATTCCAAGCCGCCCCAGCGATGCTCGAATAGACCGCTGATTGCATAAACACCGAAGGCGAGGATCCCAACCACGAAGCTTCCGTGGGTATTCACCCATAAGAGGAAGAGCGGGGGCAGCAGCCAAAGAGTGCCGGTGCGCCCCTGGCGGAAACCTTCCAGGATAATAAGGGCGAGGATGAGAAAAAGGTAGCCCAGCATCTGCGGACGCAGGGTGAATGAGACAGCCGTGAGATACAAAAGCAACCCGCAAGCCACAAAAGCCGCCTTGGAGTTATTCGAGCGCAGCGTGGCAAATACGTACAGGGCCATTACGACTGCAGCTCCAAGGGCGAGGTCGAGCGCCAGAAGCCCCTGAAGCCCCCAGGCTCGCTGGACGGCGGCGAGCAGCACTTCGCCTCCCCATTCGTAAGCCATCCAAGGCATGCCGTGCGCGGTGAAAGAGTAAACGTCCGTGCTGGGCCAATGGTGGGTGGCGAGAATAGTCTGACCCACCTTGATGTGCCACCAAAGGTCCCCATCAACGGTAAACTCGCGCAAGGGCACAAAAAGCGCTACGACGAGCAAGCCGCCCAGTAGCACGGGGAAGGAAATCAACCTTTTCGCCAGGGATTGCCGCGGCATCTGCAAATCGGATGGATGGCCGCCCAGTTCACCCGGAGACGCCGCCGGGCTCGCTGCGCCCTCAGGCTCCGGAGCCCGCAACAATGGAGGTGTATTAGGTTCCTTTTTCATTCGACGTTCGACATCCCGGTTTCGATCTTCGATTTCTGATGTTGGGTTCTCAGTTGTCCAGTCTCCAAGTTCTATTTTCCCGGTTGACCCCGCACGAACAGTACGCTCATGTCGTCAGCGTAGACCTTCTGCCACTGCGATGAAGCAGTGAGCAAGGTGGCCAGAGGTTCGTTACGGCCGATAAGGCAAGACTGCACGTTATAGGCCCTCAGCAGAAGGAGTGCGTTGGACGCCAGCCCGGCGATTTTCCCGTAATCACCTAGGACGCCGGCGTGCTCGTAAAGCTCTGCCCGGCCGTCGATAAAAACCTTATTTTGGCCGTCGAGCCAATAGATCAGGTAACCACCGTATCCGTAGGTGTTGAACATGGGCCGGGGCGGGGGATGCCGCTCGAGGTACTGGACGGCTTCCACCGGCCAATGCTGGCCTACACGGGCCTCGAGCTCTTTCTGAGAAGGGAAAAATCGGACGATGGCCAGCACAACCACGATCATCAAAAGCGCATTCAAGGCGTACTTGTCCTTGCCAGGCTCGTAGGCCGGCATCCAACGGCTCAGGAGAATAGACAGGAATGGCGCGCCAAACGGCACAAACAACAGGAGGAAGCGTATATGGAGGAAGCTGGCGACGATGCCCGCCATCAGCAGGACCAAATCAGCCAACTGCCACGTGGGCCGAAGAACGACCTGAGCCAAAAGGAATCCAAGTACCAGGCCGAGGAAGAGCTTCCCAAGCGGCATGCTGAAGGACATGGGCTGCCACTCCTCTATGCTGGCCGCGATGGCGGGGTGGGAGAAAGCCATGTCCACAGGAAAACCTGCCAATTTCGGCCCGTAGGGAGTCACGGTAAGAGCCACAAGGCTGGCCAGAAAGGCCATCTCCAACTGTAGCCGCTGGGCGGCTGTCCAGCGCCTGGATTCCACTCCGTTGCTGCGCATCTCGAACAGCCCGCTCACGATATATACCCCGACCGCAAACAGTCCGACTACGAATGTTCCGTGCGTGTTCACCCACAGCAGAAACAGCGGAGGCAGCAGCCAGAGCGCCCCGCTGCGCCCCTGTCGAAAGCGCTCCAGGATAATGAGTGTCAGAACGAGGAAAACATAGGCCAACATTTGCGGGCGCAAGTTAAATAAGGCAAACGCAAGAGGCAGCAACACGCCGCAGACCACAAAACCCACCTTCGAGTTGCGCGAGCGCAACGCGGCGAGGGCATAAAGCGCCAGCAGGATTGCCCCTCCCAGGACGAGATCCAGCGCCATGAGCCCTCGGAGCCCTCCCACCCGGTGCACCGTCGCGAATAACGTATCACCCAGCCACTCGTAGGCCATCCACGGAGTCCCGTGCGCGGTGAACGAATAAGTGTCCACGGTGGGAAAGTGATGGGTAGCGAGGATGTCCTGACCGACCTTGATGTGCCACCAAAGATCCGGGTCAACGTCAAACTCGCGCAAAGGCACAAAAAGCCCTGCCACTAGCAAACCGCCCAGCAGCGCGGGGAAGGAAATTAACCTTTTCGCGAGGGATTGCCGCGGAATCCGCAAATCGGAGGGATGGCCGCCCAAGCCGCCCTGAGGCGCCGGCTGGCTTGCCGCGCCTTCGGGCCTTGGCACCCGCAACAAAGGGGTTGTCGTAGGTTGCTGTGGGGTTTTCATTCGACGTTCGACATCCCAGTTTGGATCGCTGATTTCTGATTTCAGGTTCTCAGTTTTGCAGTCTCCAGGTTCTATTTTCCCGTTTGACTCCGCACGAATAGTACGCTCATGTCGTCGGCGTAGATCTTCTGCCACTGCGCTGAAGCGGCGAGTAGGGTGGCCAGTGGTTCGTCACGGCCGATAAAGCACGACTGCACATTATAGGCCGTCAGCAGAGAGAGTGTGTTGGGCGCGAGCCTTGCGATCTTCAGGTAATCGTCTAAGACACCGCTATGCCCGTAGACTTCCGCGCGCCCATCGATGAAAACCTTGATCTGTCCGTCCAGTGCGTACATCATGTAGCCCCCGTAACCGTAGGTGTTGAACATGGGTTGCGGAGGCGGGTGGTCCTTGAGGTACCGGACAGACTTCACTGGCCAGTGCGCGGCTACCCGGCTCTGCAACTGTTCCGTGGAAGGGAAGAACCGAATCATACCCACGGCGATCGCAGTCATCAGGAGTGCATTCAACGTATGCTTGTCTTTGCGCGGCTGATAGGGCGGTATCCAGGAGCTCAGAATTACGGCCAAAAGCGGCGCGCAAAACGGTACGAACAACAGAAGGAAACGCACATGAAGGCAGGCGGCTACGGTTCCAGCAAAGAAGAGGGTGAATTCCGCCAGGTGCCAAGTGAACCGGAGTACGATCTGGGCCAGCAGGAAGCCGACGACCAAGCCCAGGAATAGTTTCCCCACAGGCGCGTTGAAGGGCATCGGTTGCCAGTCTTGGAGATTCGCCACCACTCCGGGCTGTAAGAAGGCCATATCCAGGGGGTACGCAGCCAATTTCGTCCCGTATGGCGTGATGGCGAGGGCAATCAGGCTTGCCAAAAACACGAAACCCAGGCGAATTCGCTGGGAGGCGGACCAATGTGCGGAGGAGAGCCCGCCCCTGCGAATCTCGAGAAATCCGGCGATCGCGTAAACGGCAACGGCAAACATCCCGACCACGAAGCTGCCATGTGTGTTTACCCACACCAGGAAAACGGGCGGCAGCAGCCAAATCGTTCCCCATCGCCCCTGGCGATAACGTTCGAGGATGATGAGCGTAAGAACGAGAAAGAAATAGCCCAACATCTGCGGGCGCAGGGTGAAAAAGCCGGCAGTGAGGAATAACAACAACCCGCAGGCCACAAAAGCAGCTTTGGAATTACGCGACCTCAGCAACGCCAAAATGTAAATCCCCGTCAGGGTTGCAGTTCCCAGAATAAGGTTGAGCGCCAGGAGTCCGGCGAATCCCCAAGTCTGCTTCACTTTCGCGAGCAGCACCTCACCCAGCCACTCGCCGGCGATCCAGGGGGTACCGTGCGCGGTGAACGAATAAACGTCCGCAGTGGGCAAGTGGTGGGTTCTCAGAATGTCCTGCCCGACCTTAATGTGCCACCAAACGTCTGGCTCCAGAGTAAAGTCGCACAGCGGCACTAAGAGCGCGGCCGCGAGAAGGGCGCCCAACAAAACGGGGAAAGAGGTCAGCCTTTTCAGGGGAGGCAAGTTTCGAGCCTGGGGGCCGATGCAAGCGGCGTCCGTCACCGTGCTGGTGGCCATGAAAGCATTCCGTCCGGGCCTGGGATGGGGCCTATGGAGTGCGCCCCACAAAGTGCAGCCAGAGCAAACACTGGTCCCGGCAAAAAAGTGAGTGTACCAAAACTGCAACGGGAACGAAGCAACAAAATCCCGCCTCGGGACGCCGCGCAGAGCGAGTTGAGCCGAGCCGGCCTCAAGCCTCCTGCCTCAGAACGGCAGCGATGATCGTGGCGCCTGATATCCCGTCGATGCTGGAGAAGCGAGTAGGGAAGATACAATCCAAGCACCAAGAAAACGAATTGGCCTCTCTCAGCGAGGCGGCGCGAAACGGGACAGATCATCACCAATAGGATCTTCAGCTCGGATTTAATACCTCGACTTTCGGTTTTGGAGTTTCGATCTTCGAATCTCCGGCCTGCCTGCGCACAAAAAGCACGGCCACGTCGTCTTCATACACCTTCTTCCAGTGCGGCGACGCTTCCAGGAATGTCACCAGCGGAATGTCTCGATCCGGAGGTACGAAGCAGGCTTGTATGTTGTACTTATCGAGCAAGCGCGGAGTATCGCGTTCCAGCTTGGTGATGCGAAGATAGTCAGGCCACACTCCCCGGTATTGGTAAAAATCGAGCCTGCCGTCAATGAATACGCGCTGCTGCGGGCCGAGCATGTACGGCAGGTAGCCGCCCCAAGTAAGCTCGTTAAGCATGGGGCCGGGCATCGGGTGCTGCCGCAGGTATTCGACTGCGGCCTGCGGGTAGGTCTTGGCCACCTCTTGTTCCAGATGCTGTCGTGAGGGGAAATACCGGACGAACCCCAGGATCGCAAGGCCCATCAGCACGGCGTTGAGCACATACTTGTCCTTGGCAGGCTCGTAGGCAGGCACCCAGCGTGCCAGGGCGGCAGCCAGGAACGGAGCAACCACGAAAGCAAAGAGCGGAAGCGCCCGCGCGTGCTCGGCGGTCATGAAGACTGCGAAGAGGAACATCCCCAACTCCTCCGGCCGGAGCTTGAATCGACCCGTGGCGAGCGCCGCGATGAAGAGCAACACTAAGATCAGGAAGCCCTCACCGTGCCACTGGTTCAAGGGGATGGGGTTCCAGCTCGTCATGTTTTTGGTAATGCCCTGCTGGAAGAAAATCATCTGTAAGGGATAAGCGGCAAGGCGTGTCCCATAAGGCGTCAAGCACCCGGCCAGAAGGGAGAGCAAGGCGACCGTGGCAAGTTGCAGCCTCTCGGAGGCCGTCCAAGCGTCTGCTGCCAGGCTTCCCACCCGGAATTTCCCGAGGCCGCTCAACCAATAGATCCCGAAGACCGCGGCTCCCAACGTGAAGGAGCCGTGCGAATTGACCCAAAGGCAAAATACCAACGGAAGCAGCCACAGGGACCTGCGGCGGCCTTCGCGGAAGCGCTCGAGACCAATCAGTGTCACCAGCAGGTAGATATAGCCGAAGAGATACGGGTGAACGGCGAACCATACGGACGCCAGCGGCAGGACGGCCCAGGTGGCCACAAAGGCCGCTTTGGAGTTCCGGCTACGGAGGTACGCGTAATAGTAAGTAAGCAGCAACACGGCGCTGGTGAGGGCAAAGACCAGCCCCAGCAGTCCCGCCAGGCCGGCAAGCCGCGCCGCCCACGCCAGGATAACTTCGCTCAGCCACTCGTAGGAGATCCATTCGGCGCCCGGCGCGCTGAAAGAGTAGATATCAGAAGTGGGCCAGTGGTGCGTGCTGAGAATGCGTTCACCCACCAGCAAGTGCCACCATGTATCGCCATCTATCCGGAAAAACATATGCTGCAGCGCAAAGGCGCTGCCCACCAGCACGATGGCCAAGAAGCAGGGGAACGAAAAGGCTCTCCTTAGCAGATTGGAAGGCGGCGGGCCATGGACCACCACGGGTTCCGAAGGGGCTTCAAGAGAGGGCATGTTCGCTTCTCAGGCGTTTGAACTTATCGAGGACGGCAAAGCAGGTTCGCACGCTCTCGGGGGCTTCCCCGAGCTGCCGGATATTCTCTCCCTTGAGGTGGCCCAACAACAACCCCGCACGGGCAAGATAGTCAATCCGTTCCGGGACCAATCCCATGATGCGGGCGCAAGTGGCATCGACCGCCACCGGATCGTTTCCGGCCACGAGGAGGCCGCACGGTTTGGCGTCGCCCTGGAGTGGTCCGTTGCCCTCCATACCGACGATGCCGTTGACAATGGCAAAATCGGGCCGCACCGTACTGTTGATATCCAGGATTGACTGAGTGAGGCCCGCCCAGTGCAGCGCATTTTTGGGCCAGCCGTAACAGTTTCCAGGCACGATGCCGAACATATTCTTAAGGGAGAGCGTGACTCCCGCCCAATGGTGGGTCTTCAGCTTAGGCATGGAGACCACAAAGCCGGCCTCCAGCACGGTACGCGGCAGATACAGCTCCTTGACCCTGGAGGCGCGGGTGCGCGTGGGCACGAGGCGGACATCGTCGAGGTTGAGGTCAACAAACTTGCCCGCCAGAGGCCCCAGGTAATGGCGCAAGCGGTTAGTCTCCAGGATACCTTCCGTGTCCCGTTCATGCCCGGGCCCTTCCGCGACAATAACACTCCGCGCGCCCATGCGCAGGAAGCATTCCCGCGCCGCCGCCACCAGCGCCGGATGAGTATTGATCACGCCTTGCGGGTCAGGCTCGACAAAGTTCGGCTTCAGCAGCACCGTGATCCCCTGCACCTTCAAATCGAACTCACGCAAGGTCTCATCCAGCAAGGCGCTCAGGTCAACCTGATAGTTGGGCGCTCTGCGTATCGCGACGCAGGAAGGCGGCCGCCTGAAAGAGGGCATCAGCGAATTGTCGTGCGCACTCATCGTCCAAAGCAGAGATTAGAAACCAGATACTTGAAAATAGGAAGCGCTTTCTCATTCCCGCTTTCTATTATCTGATTTCCGGCGACAGCCAGCGCGGTAAGCCACCCAACGCCATCGCCGCCCAGGCCGCCACCAGCGTGTCCCCGAGAAACTGGTTGTTTGAATTCAGGGCGGCAAGAGAGGGCTCCAGGGCGGGCGCCGGCCGGTTGTAGAGCTGCAAGCAGAGGTGGGCAAGGGCGAGCGACCCGGGCCCCTGGATTTGAGAATATACTTGCTCCAACCAGTCGAGGCTGCCACGGGTCTCCGGGCGGTCCCTGTAATCCTGAAGGGCCAGCAGCGCCCAGACCGTGGGACCAATGCGAGGAACCCCTGCGGCCCCGTAGACGAGGGGGTTGCCGCTGTTCCAACCGCCCCCCGGGCACATCCGGTCATAGAGCATGCGTTCCGCAAGCTGCCGGCGCCGCACCGCACCGCGGGGATGCAGCTCTCGAGGTATGTGATGAAAGGCAATCAGGGCGCAAGAGGTCGGCTCGACCCAGCTTGCCGTACCGGGCGTCCAACTCCATCCTCGCAACGACAAGTCCATACGAACCACGCGGTCGTGCCGCAACAGCTTGGCGCCGATTCGCCGCCAAAGGCGGCCCTCCATCGGCCAGGTTTCTACCAGCCATCGAAGTCCGCGGGCCACGCGGTCCGGCGAGTCCCGGTGCGTGTACAATGCCAAGCTCGCCGCAGCGGTCACCCAGCACCCGCGCGGCTGGCCCGCAAAGGACGGCCAAGATCCGTTCGACAACTGGGACTCTCTTAACCATCGTACTCCTGCGTTAAAGGAGTTAGGGAGTGGAGGAGTCGAGAAGCTGAGAAGCTGGACAGTCCTGGACTTCTCGGCCTCTCGACTTCTCGACTCCTCGACTTCCTTTAGGGCCAAGAGCGCCCAGGAGGTTGGTTCCACGGCGCTCTGGCCGCCGTTTCGGTATCCCCATCCGCCGTCCGCATTTTGAGCCCTCAACAAGAATGGTACGCAGACCCGCTCTAGCAACGGTTGGCCACCTGATGTGTTTTCGGAGGAGCTTTCAGGCATAGAATGAGGCAGGGTTCAGAAGTCAGAGATCTGAAATTTGAAATTGGAAACTACAAACCGGAAACTTCGCGCCTGGCGATCGATTTTCGAGTTCTGAGTTTCGAAATTCTCAGCGTTGCCAGTCCCTACATCACCGGCATGTTAAGCTCGGGCGACTCCGCGAAACTCTCCTCGGGAATATCCTCAATGCGCAATTGGTTGATCAACCGATGCAGGTAACCGCGCGCGATGCCCAGCCTGCGCGCTGCCTCTGACTTGCTTCCATCGCAGTCGCGTAAGACACGCAGGATGAGGCGCCGCTTGAAGTCTCGCAATTCCTTGTCGTACGAACACTCTTCTTCCTGCTGTTCCAGCCCATTGCAGAACGCTTTGGGCAGGTGCCAGAGTTCCACGGCGGGTCCGTCCGCCATCACCACGGCGCGTTGCACGACGTTTTCCAGTTCCCGCACGTTACCGGGCCAACTATATTCCTCAAGGGTCCTCAAGGTGACCGGCGAAAACCTCCGCACCGTCTTGCCGAATTGTTTCGCGAAACGCATCAGGAAATGATGTCCCAGGGCAGCAATCTCGTCGCGCCGCTCGCGCAACGGAGGGATGTGAATCTCAACCACGTTCAGACGGTAAAACAGATCATTGCGAAATTGCCCTTGCTCCACCATTTCTGCCAAGTTGCGGTGGGTAGCGCAAAGCAGACGAATATTGACATTGACGGCGGCATTGCTGCCTAGCCGCTCAAAGGACCGCTGTTGAAGAACCCGCAACAGCTTGGCCTGCAAACCCAAAGCCAAGTCGCCGATCTCATCCAAGAATAGCGTACCCTGGTGCGCTGCCTCGAAACGGCCGCGGCGGGCTCCCACAGCGCCGGTGAAGGCGCCTTTTTCATGGCCGAAAAGTTCATCTTCGATCAATGTTTCGGGCAAATTGGCGCAGGAGAAAGCCACAAACGGCCCTGTCGCCCGCACGCTCAGTTGATGGATGGAGCGGGCCAGCATATCTTTGCCTGTGCCTGTTTCTCCGGTGATCAACACGCTCACGTCGCAGGGCGCAACCTTCTGGGCCAGAGCAAACACTCTCTGCATCGGCTCGGTGGAGATAACGAATTCCCCGAACGGACTCGTGGCGGCCTGTTGCGACCGCAATCGCAACAGCTCTTTTTCCACCTGCCGGAAGCGCTTCGCTCGCCGCAGCACCAGTCGCAGTTCGACCATATCGGGAGGACTGGCGAGCGTATCGTAGACGCCATTTTCCAGTGCGCGCCGGATCATGGCACGATTCTGTTCGCCCAGGATGGCAATCATGGGGGGCGGTGAATCAAACTGCTGGATCTCCTGCATAAGCTGAAATGCCGACTCTCCGCCACCGGGAGGGTCTCCCTCGGCGCGCAGGTCGAGCAGAACGACATCCGGCCAGTCGATCCTCCGGCGGGCTCCGTTCAGGTGGAACGCCTCGATGGTCTGTACCTCAAACTCCCCACCCAAGGTGCGAGCCATGAGCTGAACGAATGGAATGTCGGGCGTGCAGAACCAAATGCGTATGGCTTCTTGATCCATAGCTTAAGTTTCTCCCGTTGACAGAACTGGACCCTCGTCCACAGACGCAGTAGCCATCCCCGGATTCCCCCCACCAATCAGGACGCTGGCACCAACACAGCCAGGCCCCTCGGATCCGTAGCTGCTCTATTAGGCCAATGCGACAAAGTTAACGACCATAGACCAATTGCACGTAGGCGCAGAATACGCTAAGTAAGAGCGTCCGTCAATCACTGAATTAGTTACTAACTTAGCGGGACATATTGGCCCCCCCGGTGGGCCTCCTCCCCCCATTTCCAGGGCTTAGGTTCGGATGTGAGTGTCACATGACCGCCTCTCTCCACTCAGGCTGGAGGCTCACGTGGTTCCAGGGGAATCCGTTGCTCATCGCCATTCATGACCACTCTGCACTATCGGCAAAGTTTTAAACCTAAATGAACTCATCCCACAAGAGCACCATAGTACTACCTGGCCAAAGCGCAGACCAGCTCACACGGGCAGAGGCACTGCGATGGTCTCTCTGCCAATCATCTATGATAGCGCGAGGTCACCCGCGTCATCTAGATCTTGACAATTACCGGCGAGTTGCTTACGATTATTCCTGGGTCGAGGTCCAACACAAAACCAGGATACTTGAAGAGAACGGCACTGTCGGGAGTGTCGCGGGCGCCGACACATTGAGAGGTATGTGTCGCAGGCCAAAAGTAGCTGAGTGTGGCCATGGGCGGGCAAGCCGTTAAACGTTAGAACCGGGAAAACGCCGCGGCACAGCCCGGGGCGCGCAGGTTCAGGGCGCAGGCTGCTTTCTTGCGGGTTCAGCGCCACACTAACGGACCAATCGAGGAATGCCTTATCAGCTTGTTCTGAGGAGTCGATCATGAACTCGTATCCAACCACGCATAGACGGATGGCATCGGGTTGGCAAATCATGCTTGTCCAACTCGCCTCCATAGTTTTTCTCTGTGCCGGCAGTGCCGCAGCGCAAGCCGTAGTCGAATATGCGGGAGCAGTTACTGCGGTCGGCGGTGGCGCAGCTAGCCTGGGAAAGCTGTCGCCGGCTCACCCGCCAATCGGCTCGCTGACTCCCAGCCTCAGTGCACCTGAGAGCAGGACAGAGCAGACGCCATCTGCGCACCTGCCGTTGCGGGACGTGGAAGATGTGATAGGCGGAAACCGCCGGGCGCTCGAGGCCAAGGCCGGCAAAGATGCCGCCAAAGTGATGTTGCGCTCACAACCCGACGGCGCGTGGGTCTTCATTAACGGAAAGGGAGTCGGTAAGACTCCCCTGTTGCTCATCGTGGCGCCGGGTGTTTATCACGTCGAGATGCATATCACCCAAAGGGGGTCGAGCCAAAAGCAGCTTGATCTGCTTCCCAAGGAGACACGCGAAGTCCTTCTGACTTTGGCGGCCCTATACCCCAGCCGCGTCGAAGTGTCATGGCAGCGTCATTAAAGGACAAGAAAAGAGGAGGTTCAAATGGGTGGATCGCAGTTTGACCGTAAGTCTTACATGCCCGGCGAGGTGCCGCGTCCCCCTGTCCATGTGCAGGATCGGCTCACCTACGTACTCGCGGTGGTGGCCATCCTCGGGGCCGGCTATGCCGCCTACAAAATCTTAGGGAGCAGCCCGGCTCCCGAGGTGAGTTCGGATGTGGCCGAACTTACGCGCACCGCAGCCCGGCTCGACGAGATCGAACGCCGCCTGGACGCCATGGAGCAGCAGATCAAAGCGCCTAAACCTGCGGCCCCCGCGGTGGCGGCGAAGACGAAGGCGGAGCCGGCAAGGACCGCGCCTCCAGTTGCCTTCGCGCCTTCCGCGCCGTTGCGGGATCGCGTTTCGCCGGCGACTAAACAGCAACCCGAGCCCTCTGCTGCACCTCAGCCTGCGCCGGATCTTAATGTCTTGCGAGAAGAAGGCGAGCAGGCGCTCGGCTCCCTTCGCAGCGACGTGACGGCTACTCAACAACAGTGGGCTGCTACGGCGGACCGGCTGGGGAACGTAGTCGGAGAGTTGAACTCGCAGCATCAAGAGATCGAACGCAACCAGGAAGGCTTGGCGCAACTGGCAGGACATTTCGAGCGCGACAGTGTATCCTTCACACTTCGAAAAGACGGGATCAAACAGCAGGTCGGACCGGTGAAGCTGCTGCTCGAGAGTACGGATATCAAGAACTCACGGTACACCATGCGACTCTTCTTCCAGGATAGATGGATCGAATTGAAGGACCGGGCGCTCAACGAGGCCATCCAATTCTACGGGCCGAGCGGCGAAATCGCCCTCGAGCTCATGGTGTTCCGCATCGCCAAGGAAGCCGTGGTCGGAAGAGTAGCACTCCCTCCGCAAACCAACGCTAGCCGCTGAACTGTACAGGAGTTTCCTCTTGGAGTGTGGCAACTCGCTGCCGCACTCCCGAGGGGGACTTGAGCAAGTCAAGGGCTGAATTCTTTACCTCAATACCTCGATAACGACCCGCAATGTAGGGGGACGGCTTGCCGTCCCCGGCGGGTTACTAGGCCGACGAGGGTAGGGCAAGCCCTACCCCTACACCACTTGGACTAGGTGTACTTCAGCCACCGTATAAGTTCCACCACCGAAGGCCGCTTGCCGTACATCAGGATCCCCACCCGATAGATGCGGGCCGAGAAGTAGGCCACGCCGGCCGCCGTCAAGCTCAGCAGCACAAAGGAGAGGCCAATCTGCCAGAACGGAGGGGTCTCGCAGGCGATGCGAAGCACCATCATGATCGGAGTGAAGAAGGGGATCTCCGACAGCAGGACGACGGTATGGGAGCTCGGGTCGCGAATCACCATATTGAACATAACGAAGCTGAAAATGAGCGGCAACATGACGATCACCTGCAACTGTTGGGCGTCTTGTTCGCTGGAGACGGCGGCGCCGACGGCGGCAAACAGCGTAGCGTAGAGTAGATACCCCAGGATGAAGTAGATGGCTGGGTAGACAAGCAGTCCCGCCGACAGGTGGATATGAGGAAAGTCCGCGGTGGGTCGCAGGGTGTTGACTGCCGCAGCCCCATAAGTGCCCAGCAGAGCCGCGGAGGCGACCCAAATCAGATATTGCGTAAACGCCACGCCCGCAACTCCGAGAATCTTGCCCGCTAAGAGTTGAAAGGGCCGGACGGCAGAGATCAGAATCTCGACAATGCGCGAGGTTTTTTCCTCGAGCACGGAGCGCATGGTAATGACGCCGTACATAATCAGCGCGGTGTAGAGAAGGCCCGCCAAACAGACCGACGTGATTATCGTCTGGCCAAACTCTTCGGCCTCGCCGTATTTAGTGATCTTGATGATCTTGATGTTCGTGTTGCGCCCCAGGTTGCGGATTTCGTCGGCGTGGACCCCCCGCGTCTGCAAACCGGAAGCCAGGACAGCCTCGTGCACGGCGCGCGCGATCGGCTCCACCAGCGTGAAGTCACTCGGATTCTTGGTATGGAACTCCGCTTTCCCGCCACTGTTGACCACCAGATAAGCATCCAGACGGTCATTTCGAATCTCGGCGCGCAGTTCCTTGCGAACCGGCTCTTCGCTTTGAGGCCGCTCCACGGATTTCGCAACTTCGAATTCCGGTTTGCCGTTGGGGAGCCGAACGTTCAGCCCTGCGGTTACTGCGTTCGACAAGCCCCCCACGTTGTCGATGATAGCGAGCCGTACGGTACGATCGGTCAGTCGGGTGGCGAGAAAGATCGCAAAGACCATCAAGCCGATGCTGAAGACGGGCACGGCGATCGTGCCAAAAACAAAACCCTTGGTCTTGATGCGAGTGATGTACTCGCGTTTAATAATCAGCCAGATTTTGCGCACCCATGCCCTCCGCCTGTCACACGCCTGTCCTGATTCGTCTCGTTGAAGTATACACTAGAGACGCGCTACTACGGTGCGCGGGAGGCAGCAGCGGCAACCATTGCAGGGTCCACGGAGACGGGGCTCTCCAGCACCATCTCAAACTGCCATCCGGCTTCCAAAAGCACTCCTCCGCTCCCTCCCCCGCGGTGAATGAGAATCAAGGGGATCGCGATCCCGGCCGCCGTGGCGGCGATTCCAATCCCTATGGCCGTTCCAATGTGCGAAGCCGGGGCTTGCAACGTTGGTTGAGGCAGCGTCGAGCCGGCGAAGGAATTGTTGGAGCCGCTCGGGCCGGCGAGCCCCATCGCCTGCGTAGGGCCTTGCGTGGGACTGTGGGCGTCGGCTTGAACGTTCGCGCCCTCCATATCCACGCTGTAACCGTTGACGTAATCGAGGCGGGTGAAGTGCATCTTCAGGATGGGTCCCGAGCGGCCTCCCTTCGCCACTTTGTCCAGCACGCCCTCGACGTAAGTACCGACCGGGACGGCCAACTGCTTGCCGACCGTCACGGGAAACCCGTTAACCGCGCGGACGGGATCTCCGGGACGGGATTTGGAGCTAATAGTGCCGGCCAGCGCAAGCTGGATTCGAGTTCCGGCAGGAATGGTGATTGTCCCTATCTGCGGAGCGCTTGGCACAGCGGCGCGGGTTAAAGGAGGAGGCGCCTCGGGAGGCGAAGAAGTTTCTTGTGCGCAGAGCGTCGAGACCGCGAGAAGTAAAACAGGAGCATATATTCGCATGAAGACCTTCCCTCTTGCCCTTCCGTAGGTTTCATTCCGCATTTCGTAGCACAGGCACTCTTGCCTGCGCGTATCGGGGTGCCGCCTCCAACCGACTTCTCGCTCTCTTGCCATGATAGACGCCTGACAATAGACTATGGTTTCCTTGGATGTTCGTAGGGGCGGTTCGCGAACCGCCCCTACTACGTCGTGGGAGTATTTTTGCATGGGCGGTTCGCGAACCGCCCCTACGGCGTGCGAGGAATCGAGTGAGGAAAACCGTGCAACATACAAAACTCCACCAGCTCGGCCTCGGGAGCGTGACGGCGGATGTGATCAGGGACGGCACGGTAGACAGTGCCGACCTCGCTATCGTGGAGGAGGCAGTGCGCCGAAGCCGGTGATTGGCGTTCTCTTATTTATGGGCAAGACTGTGGATTCACTTGCGACGGATGGCAGTGCGCAGGATCCGCTGTACGGTAACCAGCAGATAGAAGGCGGCGAGCGCCGTTGAGATGACCAGGATGAATCCGGCGAGGACCATTCTTTCCTCAGTCAGGCTGCGACTCTTTTTGGAATCCGGGTACCACCGAACATTGTTGCTCGGCGCAAAGCTTGATCTCGCGTCCGACGAACACAGTAAGGGAGACCTCCTCATTTCGCCTATAGCACCGAAGTCTTGGTACCCCGCCACTCCCTTCTCCCTCGAGAGACAAAACGTCTTCCGGCGCGGCATGGGGCCTGCCGCCCAGAAAACTCAAACCTAACGTTGATTCCGTGCGTCTAACAGGGTAAATTAGGAGGACCGGTGGCTCGCCGGTAAGGGAGAATTCGGCTATGAAGGGACTAACCGCAGGTGTATTGTTAGCCGGCTTGGCTCTAGCTCTGGGGGCTGGAGTAGGGCAGGCGCAGAAGTGGACGGGCCCGGTGCCGCTCGGTGACGTGGCGCGCCAACTCAAGGCGCAACGCGCCAAGTCTAAGAAACAGCCCCGAATGTTCACGAACGAAGACGTTATCGCCCTGCGGACCGCGAGTGAACTGTCGTCCCCCTGGGTGGCCAGGTCGTCAACTCCCGCCGCAACGGAGGCATCTGCGGATGGCACGACCAACCCGAAGGCCACCGCTAATCTGGCCGGCAAGACTTCCGCCATCTATATTGAATGGGGTAAGGCGACGCAGGGGGAAGATGAAATCGATCGAATGAGCAAGGTGCGAGTTGTGCTGGGGGGGCTCGGGAAGGATGCGAATAACGCGCCCCCGGCCGAGAAGCTTGCGCCGCATTCCGGCGTCGCGCCAGAGCAGGCAGCCGTGAAGATCAGGCAAATTGGGGGGGCCGAACCCGCCGGGGGATGGACCAAAGTGAATTTCCAGGTCAGCGCTGAGACTGCGCAAGCGGCCGACAAGGCAGACAGTCATCCCAACCCGTCGCCGGCCGTTCAAGCCGGGCAGCCTGAAGCGTCAGGCCCTGCTGGGGAATGGGCCAAAGCGAAATTCCGGGCCGCTCAGGGTGCGCGTTCGACCAGCGGGGAACCTGGTCCCATCGCGGCCCCGGTCGTTAACCCGCAAGCGCCGCCGCGCGAGGATATAGGCTACGTGGAGAGAGCAGATGGGAAGGTTGAGGCCATTGTCGCCGAGGGTGAACACATCGGCTTGATCGAGGAGACCAGGGAGTTCGTGAAGAACTTCCACATTCCGGCGCCTTCGCCGGCCGAACTGCAATTAGCCCTGGCGCCGCCGCCTTCCAATCCACCGCAAGCCCCCGATCTCGAGGCTGATCAGCCGTCTGCGGCCGTTTCGGCCCCCGATACAGGCTCGCCCGCAGAGGCGAGTGCGGCGGGTGTCGCTCAACTCCAGCAACCACAGGCGCCCCCTGCGGAGGATGCACAATCGCAGTCCGAGGCGGCGCTGCAAGCAGAGCCGCTGGCTGACTATACGGGCGATCAATCCCGCCCCAAACCGCCGGAGAACCTCCAGCCTGCAAGTAGTCCGGCATTTGTCACTGCCGTGCCGGATGTGGTTGCAAAGCAGTCATCGGTCACGCCCGTTGGATACGTCGAAAAGGCTGGGGGAGAGAAAGACGCGATTGTCGAATACCAGGACCAGGTCTTTCTGGTGCACGAAGGGGAGTTGTTCGCCGGCAAGTATAGAGTGCTGCGATTGACCGCACTTACCGTGGAGATTGTGGAAGAACCAACTGAGGCATCCTCGGCAGCCATGGACCGCCGGCGGAACGTTCAGGTGGTGCCGCAGTCCAGATAGCTCGCAGTCCCCTGCCGACCTAACTGACATAAATCGGCGTCGCAAATTGGGCACTGTGAAACGGCGGGGCTTTAGTCCCGCCGCCTTGCGGCAAGTTCTTGGTGGGCCTTTAGGCCCTGAAGCCACTTCGCTTCAGGGGCTAAAGCCCACAGAATTCTGCCCCTTTCTCACGGCGGGGCTGAAGCCCTGCCCTTGCGTGCCTTCCATGATATGACGGGGGGTCTCGTCACCGGCCGCTCCTGCCCATCAGTCTGCGCTGCTTGAGGCGGAATCCAACTGCGTTTGCACCCATTCGAGGAAAGTCGAAACGACTTGCGGATCAAACTGCGTCCCGGAGCAGCGGCGCAGCTCGACAAGTGCATCATCGAAGGAGCGGGCGCTCTTGTAGCGCAAGTCGGAAACCATGTTGTGGAACGACTCCGCCACCGCCACCATTCGCGATCCCAGCGGAATCTGGTCTCCCGCTAGCCCGGCCGGATAACCCTTCCCATCGTATCGCTCGTGGTGGTGAAGCACGATGCGCTCAATCCCTTTCACCCGCGAGATCTCCACCATCTTGGCGCCCCAGGCCGCATGGCTCTTCATAATCTCAAACTCCTGCGCGGTGAGCAGGGTGGGTTTCCTGAGCACGTATTCCGGCACGTGAATTTTCCCGATATCATGAACCAGGCCGGCTAAACGAATCTCTTCAACCTCGGCGACCGGCAACCCAGCCTTGAGGGCCGTTTGCGCCGCCAGCCTCGAAACCACTTGAGCGTGGTCCTTCATATGCGGCCCTTTTGTTTGCACAGCGAAAGCGAGGGCAGCAAGGGTGTTCAAAAGGGC
Source organism: uncultured Acidobacteriota bacterium (assembly GCA_963842495.1). GTDB lineage: Bacteria > Acidobacteriota > Terriglobia > UBA7540 > UBA7540 > CAVROP01. Next base: position 53,174 of record CAWJHY010000015.1, on the reverse strand, counting down.
ATTCTTTTCCGCGGCGCCTTCTGGGGCGCCCGACTCTGCGCTCGCTGGCCCTGCGTCAGAGGCCGCCCAATCGCCTCTTCGCGCCTCAGGCGCGATTGACACGGCGCTCCGGATCACATCTGAGGCGGCGGGAAACATCCCCTCTTCCGCCGCTTCGAGACACGTTTTGAGCAGCCGCTTATTGCGCTCCGCTTCTTCCGGCTTGGGATTCAGCCAGGCCACCTTGACGCAGTTCCCTCCACAATCCCGGGCCAGGCGCACACCGGACTCCGCCACCTTGAGCACCTCGTCGGCCGTTCGTCCGTGGTCGGGGAACGCTGCAATGCCAATGCTTACCGTCACCTCGAGGAGCCGCAAGAGCTCGTCCGCTTCGAGCGCCGCCCGCAACCTCTCCGCCAGAATCTCCGCCTGCAAGGTGTTAGCCCCGGGCATGAGGGTCGCGAACTCATCGCCTCCGTACCGCGCCACGATATTGGACTTCCTGGATCGGCCGCTGAGCAGGGCGGCGACAGTCGCCAGCACTTTATCGCATTCCGCGCGCCCTCCACGGTCATGGAGCTGTTTGAACCTGTCGAGTTCCGAGATCGCCACGCAGAAATGGCCCCCGGTGTAGGATGATCGCCGCCATTCACTCTCCAACGACGCCAAGAAACGGTCTCGAGTGGTGACGCCCGACAGAGCAGCCGCCACGGATTCTTGCGTGGCATACCGCTCCGCGCGCGGCTGCTGAGTCACGACCGTCGCCGCCGAGGCAGCGGGAGCTTCTTCGGATCTCTTCCGTGCGCTGAATATATGCTTGCTCCAATAGTGACCTCCCGACTGTTTCCAGGCCCCGATCGTGGCTCCGGCAAGCAAAGCAACTGAGCCGATGATCAGCCAATCAAACCAGGGCATAATTCTCCCCATTTCGGCGCTGGTACCTTGACGCACCTGCGCCATAACATCCCCAAAACGGACACAATACCTCATTTCTAGGCGTTTTTGACTATTTTTTTGGCTCTGATTCAGGGTTTTTTGCTCGCCTCCGCGCCTTGACGGTGCGAGTCCTTGCATTGACAAGTGGTTCCTTCCCCGGTACAGTCAAAAGAGACAGGTAGTTCCAGGGATCCGACTACAACTATTCACCAAGGAGGGAAGCATGTTGCGAAGAGTTTGTGGAGCATTTCTGTTCCTTGTGCTTACGGCTGCGGCCGGATTGGGCCAGCAGGCTGGATATTTGGATGTGTTCGTTGCCAGAGTCAAGCCAGACAAACGAGCGGAATTCGACTCGATTGACAAAAAGATCGTGGAGGCGAATCGCCGCAACAACGGCGACATTTGGATTGCGCTCGAGGTCGCATATGGCGAGCAGAACACGGTGATCTTCAGCGGCTCGCGAGAAACCTTCGGCGACGTCGAAAAGAGCTCCGCGGTTTTCATGGGTGCGGTCGGCAAAGCCTACGGTGCGGCTGGAGCGGCGGAGCTGTTTCAGCAATTTAGCAGCACGCTGGAAAGTTCACGAGCCGAGCTTCGCCAACGCCGCTGGGACCTCTCCTATAACCCCCCTGCCGACCTGGCTGCCTACGCGCAGGTTATTGCCAAAACGCGCTGGATTCGAACCGTCGTCGTCCGCGTGCGCCCAGGCCACGAAGCGGAGTTTGAAGCGGAGCTGAAAGAAATCAACGCGGCGGCGCAGAAAAGCAATATGGCCGGCATGCGTTGGGTGTCGCAGGTGGTAGCAGGCGGCAACCCAGGGACCTATCACATCGCCCGCCTCATGACCTCTCTGGACGAACTGGATCACGCGCCTTCGATGCGGTCGATGCTGGGAGACGAGGGCCTGGAGAAATTTCAAACGGTAAACGCCGACACGGTGGCGGGCGTGGAATACATTCTCCACCGCGTTGTGCCGGAACTCAGCAACGTGCCGGACGCGATCGCGTCACTCGCGCCCGATTTCTGGAACCCCAAGCCTTGAGCCCAGGCCGCCTCCTGGAGCTGCGATTGAACTAACAGCCATGTGAACGTGTGCTGAAAACCTGTCATCCTGAGGGAAGCGAAGGATCTCTGCAGTTGTTCGTAAGTCGTTGAAGTTGAAACGGCGTGAGTGTCAGTTTATTCCATGAAATCGAACGCCCTACGCAGCGGCTCCAGAGGAACGGATGTCGCCGCTACCTCTTCCTCACTTCAATGCCTCATTGATTTCGATATCGCGTTTGAGCACGTCGGTGAGAAGCTCTGACAGATCAATGCCCTTTTGTTCAGCTTTGGCGGAGAAATACTCCCAGACGCTACGCTCGATGGAGGCAGGTAAGAAAACTCTCGCGCCCGGCGGGAGGTGATGGAGGCCTCGGATCCCTTTGCTGAAGTCGATCTCTGCTGGCATTTGGTTATCCTCAGGCAACCCGTCACTCATAAATTCTCCTCGTATTGGCGGATCTCCGCCGGAGTGGCATCACGCGCCGAGATTAGGCGGATCTTGATCGTTGCAAGGTCAGGTTCCGACCAGAGGTAAACAATCGAGAGTATGGCACCATTGGCTGCCCAGCCGATTGAAAACCAGCGATCCTCGATTTTGCTGTGCTCCACATCCGCAGCCGTGAGGAGTCGCGGGTCCTTGAAAACCGTCGAACGCAAGCTCGAAGGGCACGCCGTGTTTGCGTAGGTTCGCGGCAGCCTTGCTCTCATCCCGGTCAAACTGAATCTCGCGCTCATTCAAGCTGGCAGATCCGTTTCAGTCGCTCGCAGTTCACACCTCAAGATTACTTGCTTGGCGGTGGAATGGCAAGAGCGACCACAGGCGAGCGTTCATAGGCAGTTGCCAGAGGTTACTCTAGATCCCCAAGCGACAGCGGGCGAGGCGCCCGCGCCGTATGCAATGAATCCCCTATCACTTTCATGCCGCGCGGACGAACGTTATGGAACCCGTTTTCCCGGCACATTCCTGCCGTTCTGGTGGAGGACAAGGCTGACGGCGCGGCCGGTACTGTTGGTTTCGAAGGTGATCTGGGCATCGACGACTTTTAGGAAAAACTCCAGCGCGCTTTCCGGAAAAATCTGAAACTTGGGCTGGCCGGTGGCCTGGACGAAGAGCTTATCCTCCTCGCGTGTGACGGTGAGAATGAAATTCGGCGCAAGTTGATATCGGCCCACGTAGGCGTCGAACAGCTTCGGATCGACGGCAATTTCCTTGTGCTGTTTTGGGGGCGGCATGAGAGGCGCGTGCGAGTCCAACAGATGCATTCCAATGTCGTCGACGCCCGTCGGCGTGAAAGTGTTGGAGAGCACGACGACTCCAACCCGCGTGCTGGGTACGAATCCGAGGAACGACCGGTAGCCTCCCGTCCCGCCGTTGTGCCAGACAACCTCGTAGCTCGAAGGCTTGACGATCAACCACCCGAGGCCGATCTCGCCCAGGCTGGCAGTCCCCGTAGGCCGGCGCACGGCGCGCATCGAGGCCATGGCGGGGGCCAGGGGGGATTTGATGTAGCCGAGGTTGGCCGCGAGAAAGGTCAGCAGGTCGTTCGCGTCCGAGCGCAGGGCGCCGCAGGCGGCGAGCGCCTGAAAATCCCAATTGGGCACGGCTTTCAGTTCGGCATTGTGCCCCACCGCCAGGCGGGCTTTGATTTCCGGCGTCAGCGTGATCCCCGTGCTCATCATCCCCAGCGGCGCGGCGATGCGCGTGTGCACCAGTTGCTCATAGCCCATGCCGGCGCGGCGGGCCAAAGCAAATCCCAAAAGCCCCGCCCCCAAATTGGAATACTCGAACTCGGAGCCGATATCGCGCGGCAGTTGATATGTGGAAAGAAACTGGTAGAGTAGCTCCGCCGTGTAATCGGCGTACGGATTAGCCGGATCTTTGGGCTGAAGATTAGAAGGCAATCGCGGTAGGCCTGAGGTGTGCGTGGAAAGGTCCAGCAACGTGATCACGCGCCCGTGGCGTTCCGGCACCTTAACCTCGGCGGGGAGATACTTCGCCACCGGATCCGACAAGGCAACTTCACCATGCTGCACCATGTCGGCAAGGAGCAGCGACGTGAAAACCTTGGTTGCCGAGCCGATTTCGAAGATGGTGTCGCCGGTGAGCGGCCGCGCGTCGCCCTGATCGACAGCGCCGTAGGTTACAATCCTGCGGCCCTGGGGCTCGATAACACCCACCACAATTCCCACTCCCTGGTGCGAAGTGTCAATGCGCTCCACGAGAATCTTCCGAATCTCAGCGCTGGACGGGACGGGCGAATCCGGAGCGGATTGCGCCGCCGAGCCGGACGCGATGAGGGTTGTTACAAAGACCAGGGCCATGCCTCTTTGTATCACGGTCAGCCTCCATAGTCATGAAGCAGGATTATACGACGGATTCCATTCGAATCGGTCGGGCCCCGCGGTTCATCGGCCGCAGCTCTTATAGCTGTCATTCTGAGCGGAGCGAAGAATCTTTGCAGTTCATGGCGCTCTACGCAACGAGAAAACCAACTGCGAAGATTCTTCGCTCCGCTCAGAATGACAGCTCACCGTGTGAGGGATCGCCCTGGCCACGAACTGAGATCTGCAGCACCGGCAAGATGGCCTGTGCTCCATCCCTTCTGGTGACAATTCGTCTCTACCACTCGCCGGGCCTTTGGGTTAGCCTTAGCTGGGTGTTAAGAGGATTCGAAGAGCCACAGACCTTGTTGATCAGGTCTGTGCAACCAGCAGCCTTCGTATGCGAACTCTTCTGGCACGAGCGCGACAAAACGGTGAAACTCATCCCTGGTTGATTGCCTTCACCGTCATGCTGGCGATTTTCATGGAAGTCCTGGACACCAGCGTGGCCAATGTGGCCTTGCCCCACATTGCCGGCAATCTCTCGGCCGGCGTTGATGAAAGCACCTGGGTTCTGACCTCCTACCTGGTGTCGAACGCCATTGTCTTGCCGCTCACCGGTTGGTTCTCCTCGATCTTCGGGCGCAAACGCTTCTACATGGTTTGCGTAGCCATATTTACGTTGAGTTCCTTGCTCTGCGGCCTCGCCCCGAGTCTTCCCCTGCTCGTCCTCTTCCGGATTATGCAAGGCGCGGGCGGAGGCGCTTTGCAGCCGATCTCGCAGGCTATCCTGCTGGAAAGCTTCCCGAAGGAAAAGCACGGCATGGCCATGGCGATTTTCGGGATGGGCGTGGTCTTGGCGCCCATTATCGGCCCCACGCTGGGCGGCTGGATCACCGACAGCTACAGTTGGCGCTGGATTTTCTTCATCAACATTCCGGTGGGAGTGATCTCGCTCGCGCTCACTCTTTTCCTTATCTTTGACCCCCCCTACCTTGTACGGAAGAGCCTGCGCCAAGGGGCCCGCATCGACTACATCGGCATTGGCCTACTAAGCGTGGGATTGGGGTTCCTCCAGGTGGTTCTCGATAAGGGACAGCGCGAGGATTGGTTTGGGTCAAACTTCATCATCGGGTGCGCGGTGGTGGCGGCGGTAGGATTGCTGGGCGCCTTCCTCTGGGAACTGAGCCAGAAAGATCCGGCGGTGGATTTCCACCTTCTCAGGGAACGCAATTTTCTTATCGCCACCATGACCATGTTTATGCTGGGGGTAGTGCTTTATGGCAGCACCGCGCTACTGCCTATTTTTCTCCAAACCTTGCTGGGGTACACGGCCCTCTTGAGCGGCCTGGTGCTTTCGCCGGGAGGAATCCTGGTGGTCATTCTGCTGCCGGTGGTGGGAAAGCTTTTGACGCACATCGAGTCGCGCTGGCTGGTGGTATTTGGGCTGGCGATCCTTTCGCTCTCGCTGTTTCACATGGCCACCTTCACCCTCGAGGTGGATTTTCGCACCGCGATGACGGCACGGATTTATCAGTCGGCGGGAATGGCCTTCCTCTTCGTGCCGATCAACGTTATGGCCTTCTACTTCATTCCCAAAGAGAAGATCAACAACGCGACGGGGATCATCAACCTGGCGCGCAATATCGGCGGAAGCGTGGGCATTGCGGGCGTGGTGACCATGCTGGCGCGGCGCGCCCAGTTCCACCAGGCGGTGCTGGTGAGCCATATGACCCCGCTCGATTCGGCCTACCGGGCGATGCTGGGCGGAGCCAGCCAGATGCTGGCGGCGCGGGGATCGGACCCCGTTCTGGCCGCTTACCAGGCCCAAGGCCTCGCCTACGGAGTACTGATGCGCCACTCCACCATGCTGGCTTTTCTCGATGATTTCTGGTTGATGGCAGTGGTCATACTCGCCGTAATCCCCTTCATGTTTCTGATGAAGAAGGTCCAGCCGCATCGAGGGCCGGACAGTGCTCACTGAAAACAGGGCGCCAAGACGCGCCCTCACTCCAAGCGGCAGATTCGAGTACTCCGCGTTACAATCCGGAGCGAGAAATCAAACTGCTTCCAAGGGTCTTGCCAATCCCTTGGGAGTGAGTTAACGTTGCGGGTGCAATGAGAAAAACATGGGTCTATTGGGTGGCGGATTATGCCGCCGGCATCGTTGCCGCTCTTGTCGTCCTGCTTTTATTGTTGCTGATGGCAGGGTGGGTGAACGTTTTCGGCTCGCACCTCCTCCTGGGCATCTTGAGCACGGTTTTGGGCGCACTGGTCACTGCCATGCTGGTCCGTGCCGTCCCCTACGTTCGCCAACGTGCAGACGATCTGCGGCGGGAGGCTCCCGATGATTCCTTGTCCGGATTGCTCCGGGAGCTGAAGGAGGCGCGCACGGAGCGCGAGTTGCGAGAGAAACGGAATAGCCGGAGAAGATAGGGCAATGAAGAAAGCATTCCTCGCAGGGTCCGTGTCTTTGGCGCTGGTTGGCCTGCTTGCGGCCCAACAGCCAGCGACGAATTCCGAACCGGCGCCGGCTCCAAATCCCGCAGAGAATATCAGGGTGCGGGTTGACTTGGTCAACGTCCTGTTGACGGTGACGAATAAGCGGAACCACCTGGAGAACGGTCTGGCGAAGGAGGACTTCCGCGTTTTCGAGGACAACAAGCCACAGTCGATCCGGTATTTCAGCCGCGAAACCGATCTTCCGTTGCGCATCGGCGTGTTGGTTGACACCAGCGCCAGCATTCGCGATCGGCTGCGGTTCGAGCAAGAGGCCGCCATCGATTTCCTGGAGACCACGCTGCGTCCCGGCAAAGACTTGGCCTTTGTGGAGGCCTTCGACGTGCAATCGCAGACGGTGCAGAACTACACCGACGACCTCGAGAAGCTCTCCACGGCAATTCGGGGTCTGATGGCCGGTGGCGTGACCACCCTGTTCGACGCTATTTATTCCTCCTGCCGAGAAAAGATGCTTGTCTTTCCGCCTCCCGAGCCCTATCTTCGCCGGGTGATGATCGTGATCAGCGACGGCGAGGATAACCAGAGCGAGCACACTCGCGAGGAAGCGCTGGCGATGGCGCAACATGCCGAGGTGACTCTCTACGCGGTCAGCACCAGCGAACCCGGAGCGCAGACGCACGGAGACAAGGTTTTAAAGCGCTTGGCCGAGCAGACCGGAGGCCGGGCCTTCTTCCCCTTCAAAGCCGATGAAACTGCCGCGGACTTCCGCCAGATCGGGCGTGAACTTCGCAGCCAGTACAGCTTGGCTTACGTCTCTACCAACCGGGCTCACGATGGCACATTCCGCAGTATCACGATCGAACCCCTGCAAAAAGGACTGCAGGTACGCGCCAAGCCTGGGTATTTCGCACCCTCCGAATAGCGCAACACACGAAATTCGAAAATCGAAAGTCGAAACTCGGTAAAGGCGGCTCTACGCCGCCATTTGACGAGCTAAACTCGCCGCTTCAATATCAAACTGTACCAACACCGTACGGCCGCTGAACTTCCCAAGGGGCCCTGAGTTGGTGTATGGTGTTTTGTTCCCGGGAACGAGCTCTGGCATCCCGGTTGCATCTCGAAATCCTGGATTTGAGATCTCAGATGAGAGAATCCCCAGAAATCGAAGGAGAATACTTGCTATGCCACTAGTATCTATGCGTCAACTACTGGACGAAGCCGCGCGCGGCGGGTATGGAGTGGGCGCTTTTAACGTCAACAATATGGAGCAGATCCAGGCGATTATGGAGGCAGCTCGCGAAACCCAGTCGCCGGTGATCATACAGGCCAGCCGTGGAGCGCGCAGTTATTCCCAGGACCGATTCCTCTATCACCTGATGCTGGCGGCCACCGAGCTTTACCCCGAGATTCCCACCGTCTTGCACCTCGACCACGGTAATAGCGTAGACACCTGCAAATCGGCGATTGCCATGGGCTTCACCAGCGTCATGATGGACGGCTCGCTGATGCCGGACGGCAAGACGCCGTCCACGTTCGAGTATAACGTTTCGGCCACGCGTGAAGTCGTGGAAACAGCGCATGCCAAGGGCATCACGGTGGAAGGCGAAATCGGCTGCCTGGGCGGCATCGAGGACGGCCATGGCACGGGCCTGGATGGGCTCAGCCATCTTACCGACCCCGAGCAGGCGGTCGAGTTCGTCCGGCAGACCGGCGTGGATGCGCTGGCTATCGCCATCGGCACCAGCCACGGCGCTTATAAATTCTCCAAGAAGCCCACGGGAGAGACGCTTAAGATGGACCGCCTCATCGAAATCCACAAGAAGCTGCCCGGCACCCACCTCGTCATGCACGGTTCGTCGAGCGTCCCAAAAGACTTGCAGGATATCATCAACCAGTACGGCGGCAAGCTGAAGCCGACGTGGGGCGTGCCCGTCGAGGAAATCCAGCTCGGCATCAAGAATGGCGTGCGCAAGATCAATGTGGATACGGACAACCGGCTTGCCATTACCGGCGCGATCCGCAAAGTCTTTTGGGAAAAGCCGGAAGAGTTCGATCCGCGCAGCTACCTGAAGCCCGCGCGCGAAGCGATGAAGAAGGTCGTGGCTTTGCGAATGACGCAGTTCGGCCAGGCGGGCCACGTCGGCGATTATGCGCCTATCGCGCTTGAAGAAATGGCCAAAAGATATAAAGGGAACGGCGTGCCAACGGCTGAGAGCGGCAGCTAGAGGCTAGCGGTTGGAATAACTGGCAGTGCAGACCTGCATTCCCAGGTCTGCGGCTCTTCCGCCGAGCCTGCTGAAAAGCCGCGGACCTGAACGGCAGGTCCGCGCTACCGCTCATCAGAGCGGGCGGCGCATCCATAGAATCCCATGCGAGCGCCGCCGCCCCTCGAACCTACTGTTGCGGTGGCGCTGGTGGCTGCCCGCCCGGCGCGTGACCCTGCATACGGCCGCGTCCGTGTTGTTGCATTTCGTCAAACTGTTTCTTCTGGTCGTCGTTCAGCACGTTGCGAATCTTGCCGTTGCTTTCCTCCATGATGCTCTTCATCTTAGCCATCCTGTCTTCTCGGGACAGAGAGGTGTCTGAATGGAGGCTTTCCATCTTCTTCTGACGGTCCTCCAGAATAGGCTTGATTGAAGTCTTCTGATCGTCAGTTAGCTTCAGCGACTTGTCCAGTCTCTGAAGCTCCTCGTCCGGACTCATGCGATGGCCCCGGCCCATACCCCCGCCCGGTGGTGGGCCGGCTTGTTGAGCGTTGACGCCCAACGCTACCCCTAAAACTAGCAATCCGCTCGCTGCAACGGTTAGTAACCGTTTATACATTGTCACTCCTCCTCTCAAAATGGTCGTACTAGGGAAGATGACGTATTGTCGGCCGATAAGGTTGCACCCGCGTCCGGACTACCGGAATTCCTGCGACCTCGAACGCTGCGGGGCGCAAGGCAATGGGGATTGAAAACACACCACTTGGGAATGTTCCGCAGGCACGGCAACCCTGGTTAAGAATAAGCAATCTAATAGACTTAATGTCCGCTGCAACACGGACATTTCTGTTCAACTCGTAAGATGGCAAGCAGGGCTGCCTAACACGTTCATTTGAAAAGGAAAACACCTATGAAACCTGCGGACCTGTTTCCGGCATGGGGACGTGTACTACGCGGATACAAACCGTTCCTGTCAATCGAGATCACCCGTGAGTGCCCTTTGAGGTGCCCCGGTTGTTACGCTTATGAGCCAGGGCACCTCGGCGCCGCCGGGCCTCTCCGGCAACTCAGCGACTTGCGGGGAGAGGCGCTGGTGGATGGCGTGCTGGGGCTGGTGCGGCGATTCCGGCCCTTGCATGTGTCGATCGTCGGGGGGGAGCCTCTGGTTCGGTACCGCGAGTTGGACGTCATTCTGCCCAAACTGACTGACATGGGCGTGGAAGTCCTGCTGGTAACCAGCGCCGTGCGGCCCATCCCCGCGGCCTGGAACGATCTGCCCAATCTTTACCTGGCAATCTCCATCGACGGACTTCAGCCCGACCACGACCGCCGCCGCACGCCCGCAACTTACGACCGCATCCTGAAGCACATCGAGGGACACAGAATCTTCGTGCATTGCACCATTACGAGGCAGTTGCTCCAGCGTCCGGGTTACTTGCGGGAGTTCGCGGAGTTCTGGTCGAAGCGGCTGGAGGTACGCAAGCTCTGGTTCAGCCTCTACACTCCGCAGGAAGGCGAACAAAGTGCCGAACGGCTGACGCCTCAGGACCGGGCGCGCGTTCTCGAGGAACTCTCCCGCCTGCGCCTCAGCTTCCCGCTGATGGATCTGCCGGACCGGGTGCTGGCGGGATTCCAACGGCCACCCGAATCGCCGCAGCAGTGCTTGTTCGCACAAGCCACAGCCTGCGTCTCTGCCGACCTCACCACTCGCATCTCGCCCTGCCAGTTCGGCGGGCGGCCGGTGTGCCGGGAATGCGGCTGCGTGGCCTCTGCCGGCCTCGCCTCGGTCTCAAATTACAGGCTGGCGGGGTTGGTCCAGATCGGAGAGGTCTTCTCGCTTTCGAGGAGACTGGGCGAGCAGTGGGCTGCCTTCGCAAACCGCGACAATGGATTGACGATGGACGATGGTCGATTGACGATTGTCGATTGACGATGGACGATTGATGATTGTCGATTGACGATTGACGATTGGCGATTGGCGATCACCTGATCTTCCGATTCACGACCTGGCATAATCATGATTCCCCTCCTTCTGCTGCGGAAGGGAGTTGTTTACATGGCGCCGAAGAATCTCCGCTGCTGCAATCGTCCATCGACAATCGTCCATCGGCAATCGTCAATCCTTCTTCAGCGAAGCGCGAGCGCCTGCCGAATGCGTGGTGTGCCGACGATGTTGGGGCTGAGGCCGTTCTTTTAAGGAGCTCAAGCCCCAGAATGCGGGGTCCTCGACTCCCAGCTTCCATGCGGCAAAACCTCGCAGGTGAAACTCCTCCATCAGCCCCAATTTAGCTTCCAGGCTCCGGCTATTCTCGTACCAGCCGGTATGCACGCCGTCGGCATCGCTGTACTGAAACCAGGGCGTGCGCCAGCGCTCATCCCAAAGTCCGTCGAGGCTGAAGTGGTCCATACGATTCCGGGCGTCCGCGAAACTCAGGGTGTGGGCTGAGGTTGCGTCGCCGTTCGTTACCCATTCCCTGCCGTAAAAGGGGATACCAAGAAGGAGCTTCTGGCGGGGAACTCGCCGCGTGGCGTACTCCAGCGCGGCCTTCACCCAATCGTAGCCCGCCACCGGCCCGGGAGGCGTGGCGTTGCTGTGGTGGTCGTAGGTCATCAAGGACATGAAATCAACTACCCGGCCGAGGGCGCGAAAGTCGTAGGGGGCGCCCCACTCGCCGCTGTGAAACTCACGCCTTGGACTAAGATCGGGATAGACATCGGAGAAACGGGGCACCACGGCAATGCTGAGCAGGCGGCCTTCACTGTGCAGCCGCGCCGCCACGCGTTGCACAAAGCGGGTGTAGTAAGACTTGTCGGCGGGAGCGATATACTCCAGGTCAAGCTGCCAGCCGACGAAATCATAGCGCTCGGCAAGGCGCGCCAGGTTAGTCACGGCTCGCTGCTGCGCCTTGAGGCTGCGCAGCAGCGCCCTGGCCGCGCCCCGGTCAAAGCCCGGGTTGACGACCAAGGGCATCACCGCAACCCCGGCGCGCCTCGCCGCTTCAAGCACCGCGGGGGGAACCTCTCCCTCCACCGCGCCCCCCTCATCCACCGCAAACGACTGGGGAGCAACCAGGGTCATCTGGGCAACATGCTCCTCGAGGGACTCGAGACCCACGGGGCCGGGCGCATAGTAATACATCGCCAAAGGGCGGGCGTCCAGGACATGCCCTCGGGCCTTGACCAGCTCCGGGTCGAGCTTCACGGAAGGCTTGGCGGCGGCGCGCGACGGCCGGCTGGCTGCCAAGTTGGGCAATATCACAACTATTAATATTATGATTACAGTAAGGCGGGTTAGAATCAATCGCATATCTAAGAATTCCTTATCAGTTGGGCACGGCGCCCCAGCCGTGCATGGTTCCAGGTCGTACGTGGCCAGCCGAATTCTAACACAGTCCTGGAACGCCGCGATTCCAAATTCGGTTGTGGCGCGGGAGCGTCCCGCTCCCGCTGGCGGGCAAAGCCTGTCCTGAGCGCAGCGAAGGAATGCCCGCGAGACTGCGGGCGGGACGCCCGCGCCACATCAGGCGGATTGCCCCCTCCGCCGTTTCCAGATGCTCCAAACGAAGTACGCGGGGACGCCGCTGGCGACCAGCGCCACACTCCACACCGCGTCGGACCACTGATGATGCAAGGTGTTCGCCAGCACCACAACCGAGAGGCCAACAAAAACCGCAGGTACGATGGGGTATCCCCAGGTGCGGTAGGGACGCTCCAGGCCGGGTTCGCGGCGGCGCAAGATGAAGATCCCCGCGGTCACCAGGGCGTAAAAGAGATACTCGGCGAAGATCACCTTGGTGAAGAGGCCTTCGTACTGGCCGGTCAAGGCGAAAAGGCCGGCGATGACGCTTTGGGCGGCAATGGCCGCCGCCGGGGTGCGAAAGCGCGGATGCACACCGGCCAGGAATTGCGGGAAAAGTCCGTCGCGCGCCTGAGCGTAGGGAACGCGCGACCCCGATAGAATGGAACCATTCAGCGCCGCAAAGCTCGAGATCATGACGCCGACCGCGATGAAGGCGCCGCCGGCCCTGCCCATGAACTGCCGGGCGGTATCGGCGGCGACGGTGTTAGTAGAGGCAATATGCTCAGGCGTCAAAACATAGAAGTAGGCAATATTAGCCAATACATAAACAGCGATCACCAGCAGCGTGCCCAGGATCAGAGCGATGGGCATATTGCGCTGCGGGCGCTCCACCTCGCCGGCCACCATGCTCAGGTTGTTCCAACCGTCGTATGCCCACAACGCGGCGACGGTGGCCGCGCCGAACGCGGCCAGCAGGCCGCCCTGCACCCCGATCTGCACGTGGGTCCGAAAGTGCTCGAACGAACCGTGGCCCAGCGCCAAGCCGAAGACAATGATGATGAAAAGCACGAGCAATTTAGCGGCGGTAAAGAAGGTCTGCGTGCGCCCGCTGCGGCGCACTCCCAGAATGTTCAAGCCGGAAAGAAGCAGCACCAGAATCGCCGCGCCCACCTGCCCGCCGGTCAATTGCAGCCGCAGGGAATGACCCCCGATTTCGAGGGGCGCTTCCCAGAGCGCTTGTTTGAGTCCAGGGAAAAAGTACGCGAGGTAGAGAAAGAAGCCGGCGGCGATTGTGGCAATCGATCCGCTTTTGGCCACCACAAACTGCGTCCAGCCGTAGAGGAAGCCCGCCGCCGGTCCATAGGCCCGATGCATGTAAACGTATTCGCCGCCCGCCTGGGGAAGCGCCGCCCCCAGCTCCGCGTAACCCAGCGCTCCGAACAGGCTGAGGACTCCGGCGAGAACGTAGACGACAAGCACCAGCAGGGGCGCGCCGAGTTGGCGGAGCATGATGCTGGGGACGACGAAAATCCCCCCGCCGATCATCGTCCCGGCCACAACCGACGTGGCCCCGTAGACGGTTAGCCCTTTAACAAGCTCCGACCGTCGTTCCATTCAGTCGAGTTCCTTTGTTTTCATCGACATTCTCGCTTTGTTCCGCCGATTCTCGAGGCCCCGACCTTTAGGTCGGCATTTTGTCCCGCAGTGCTGACCTGAAGGTCAGCGCTACCCCGGTCCTTTGTTTTCAGAGACATTCTCGCTTTGTTCCTTTCATTTTTGCATTGCAGTAGCAGCAACCGCCGCCTTTCCTGCTAGCACCAACCGCCCGAAACCAGCGAGAGATAACCCTCTCCCCACGAGAGAGGGCAGTTGAATTGGGGGCGGCCCTGGTGGCCACTCTCATGCATGAGTTTTCGACAGCGGTCCTTGGTAGCCACCTTCTTGTCGCTTGCCAAGCCTCGCCTTGCGGCTCGGAAGCCTTGACTTCGTTTCCGCAAAATGTGCTGTTTTTGCTCCTTTCAGCGCGCAATTTGTGCTAATTTGTGCGCAAAACGCGCATAATTTGCACCACTCGAAACAGTGATGTCCTTTGTTTTCAAGTACTCCTTAGCTTCGTTCCCACTATTTTTCATTTTTTGTAGTTCCCTACATTCCCTCATAGCCGGGACCCTTCCGCTTTCCCTCGCGCCTCGGCGCGCCCCGGCGCCCGCCTGCGACAATGTGTCCAGAAAAAGACCACGAGGATAGGCTATCACAAGTCCGAGAGGTTGTCAAGCGGAAAACGCAAAAAAAGTGAGGGGACTTTCCTGAAATTCCTCGCCCTGCCTGGCCGAACCGCGCGAGGAAGGGTGACTGTGACGAATTGTCGTTTCGCAGCGCACCCGTCACCGGAAAATGAGAACCTGCCCCTTCGTTCTGAACCCCAGTTCTGCCCCCCGAGGTCACATCTATGGTTGCCGACATGCCGTCAAGCGAATTGTGATTAAGTAAACCTTACGCCGTTAATCGCGGGTAATAGGACTCCTCTCTCTGCGGGTTGGCCTTGTGGCCGAGTACGGCACGGCTAGCCTATTGGAAGTTACTGATCCCGATGACGTCGCTGGAGGTGGTGCCGCGGGCGAGGGCGAGTTGCTTGCCGTCGCGCGACAAGTCAAAGGCGAAGATCAGGTCAGATTTGAAGTTGGTGATCTGCTCTGGCGGGCCACCGGCGAGCGCCTGCCGCCAGTTATTGGAAGCGCCCACCGCGAGTCAACGAATAATCGAGCGTCGTGCTATCGGGCGCCCGCCGAATGCCCCCTATGCCCAACCTTTAAGAGAGCAACGCATTCCGAGGAGTGGGCGTAAATGTTGGGCTCTTACGCCTTGAAAGCACTCGAAGCGCAGGGGGTGGAAAGCGCCAGCTACGAAAAGCCAACGAGCCTCCGTTTCCGGCCGGACCAGGTCACCCCCCGCGCTACTTCCTACCCGCCTAAGCAAGTTCCACGATGATACTGATGGCCGCATCTGTCAAAGCGGGCCCAACCCCGCCCCTCAGCGGCCCGGAGATGGTCAGAAATCCAACTCGCTCGATAAAGGAGAGTAGGTCCGCGATCGCGGCGGCGGTGTGGCCGTCAGCCAAAGCGGTCGCCGCCCCGTTGAGGGAGGCAAGAAGAGATTGGCCCTGTCCGGCATTGATCGTTCCGGCAGAGACGAGGGCCTCCACTGTTTCTTGCAAACTGGCGATCCGCACCGGCGGAGCGTTTTGCTGCGCGACCACCCGGAAGGCCAGGTTGCTACCGAGCGTGCCGCTGGGTGTCCTCACGTGGACTAAGCCCGTGGTCGCGCCGGTGGGCACTACGGTCAAGATTTCGGTGCCCGAGAGCACCTGGAACCTGGCCGCCGTGCCGTTGAAGGTAACTCTGGTGGCACCCGCGAGGTTGTTCCCCAGAATCGTTACGATCGTCCCAACTGCGCCGGACGTGGGCTCTGTTTCCACGAAAGGCCCCAGCCCTGTACCCAGACTGAAGACCGTGCCACAACCGGCGAAGCCGGCGTAGTAGTCGCAGGAGTCGTCAGACCCGCCGGTTGACGTTAGACCGTAAAAGGCCCCGTGGGTGCCTTGAATCAGTCCCGCGATCAAGGAGCCGTCAGTGCCGTCGAAGCTGTGCAGGGTCGTGAGCGTGCCCGTCGGGGTGAGTTCGAAGACCGTGCCACAGCCGCCAGTACAGTTACTGGAGGCCCCACCGGATCCGGCTGTCCCGTAGAAATTCCCGTCCGTGGCTTGCACGAGCCCGGCACTAAGGAAGGAGCCGTCAGAGCCGTCGAAGCTGTGCAGAACGGTCAGTGTGCCTGCCGGGGTGATTTCGAAGGCCGTGCCACAGCCGCCATCACAGTTAGTGGAGGCTCCGCCGCCGGTTGCTGTGCCGTAGAAGTCCCCGTTGGTAGCTTGTACCAACCAGTTAGGCTCGAAGCCGTCAGCACTGTCGAAGCTGTGCAGCAGGGTGAACGCACCTGTCGGGGTGATCATGAAGACCGTGCCGCAGCCATAGGTGGCGCAGGCCGCGGCCCCGCTTTGGCCACCGAGGTCGGCTGTTCCATACAAGTTCCCGTTGGTGGCCTGCACCAGTGCGCCCGTCGGGTAAGAGCCGTCACTGCCGTCGAAGCTATGCAGCATGGTCAGGGTTCCCGCCGGGGTGATTTTGAAGACCGTGCCACACCCGACGCCGGCAACCTGGCAGGAGTCGTTAGTACCGCCGGCCCAGGTTGTCCCATAGAATTGCCCGTTGGTGGCTTCGAGCAGCGCGCCCTCAGGGTTAGCTCCGTCAGTACCTTCGAAGCTGTGCAGCGTGGTGAATGTGCCCGTCGGGGTGATTTTGAACACCGTGCCACAGCCGCCACTACAGTTACTGGAAGCCCCGCCTGCGTACGTTGTCCCGTAGAAGTTGCTGTCGGTGGCCTGCACCAGTCCGCCGACAGGGAAAGAGCCGTCAGTGCTTTCGAAGTTGTGCAGCGTGGTCAGCGTGCCCGCCGGGGTGATTTTGAAGACCGTGCCACAGCCGACAGTACAGTTAGTGGAGGTCCCGCCGACTTCAGATGTCCCGTAGAAATTCCCGTCGGTGCCCTGGACGAGAGACGAGTAGAGAGGGAGACCACCGTTCGTCCCATCAAAATTAAGCAGCGTCGTGAAGGTTTGAGCGGGTGAGTCAATCACCCCAAACCCACATAAGGCGCAGATAAAGAACATTGCTTTCCACAATCCCAGCTTGCTCATATTCCCTCCTTTGTCACTCTCGCAAATTTGACATCTGAATTCCAATAAGAAAGCACCTTTTTCGTGTCTCGATATTCTTTCCCCTGCTGCCCGCAAGCAGGCGATGCGAAGGGCAATGGCCGGCGTGCGAACATTCCTTCCTCTCAGACTGAAATCAGAGGAATAATCAGGTTGGGTCGTAAGATTGAACCAACGGCGAGCGATACGCTAGAGACACGCCCAGCAGCCGCAATCTCCAGCGGCTCGCCGTGCAACGACTTTCGTTACCAGCGAACGGAACGACCCTAGCGCGGCACGGATTGAAAGTCAAGGCGAATCCTGCTTGTGTAATTGCATCAGCAATAGAATGTTAGATACTGTCTATTTGGGTATATCATCTTGGGCTTTGGAAATACGGCTTTGTGGGTTTTTACTGTGGTGACGCCGAGGGCTGTGCCCCCTAACGAACGTCCCCTGTAGACCCGACTGGCGCTGGGGGCTTAGTGAATCTGGAAGCAAGAAGCGGAGCGGACTCTCGGGCAGGAGGCTGGCCGACGTAAGAATTTCCAAATCCTGCTCTGGCATATAAGTCCCCCCTGGTCGATTACGTTTGCCAATCGCTAGTAGCTCCGCACGCCGCGGGCGGCGCAGGCATGCCGCGGTCTGGCATGTAGGCGACCACGGCACCTCGCCGTGCCGGGGCACCACGGGATTCCAGCCGAATCGCCAAGAGGTCGCATCGATCACAAAGAAAGTGTGAAAAAATCGGATGGGCGCTTGATCGCGGGGACGTCATTCCAAGCGGAGCGA
The DNA here is from genome assembly GCA_963842495.1 of uncultured Acidobacteriota bacterium. Taxonomy (GTDB): domain Bacteria; phylum Acidobacteriota; class Terriglobia; order UBA7540; family UBA7540; genus CAVROP01. The sequence continues at coordinate 35,389 of CAWJHY010000015.1, read as the reverse complement.
GGAATCTGGCTCTGATTCGCTCCAACGTGCCGCGATCGTAAGGGCAGAGCGAGATTCCTCGATCCGCTCGGAGTGACACACGGGAGACTTTTAGCCTGGTCCCGATTTTTTCATAGCTTCAAAACGATGCATGCTCCACCCGCGAAGTCGCCCCGGCGCGTGTTTCATTCCCGCTTGCATTCGCGAAATCAAAATGACTATCGTGACTATATTTGCTTTTAGCGCAGGGAGGTAAACCGTGGGAGTGGATGCGTGGACAGTCGCCCAAGCCAAGGCGAAATTCAGCGAAGTCATCGACAAGGCGCGATCTCTGGGGCCGCAAACGATTACGCGGAACGGGCGCAAGGCCGCCGTGGTAGTTGCCGCTGACGAATGGGAGCGCAAGACGCGGCGAAAGGGGAACCTGGCTAAGTTCTTTGCGTCGTCGCCCTTGCGGGGATCCCGTTTGAAGATTGCACGCCTGCGCGGTGGCCTTCGTAAGGCGGGATTATGAGTTTTCTGCCTTCCTCGCGGGCACTGCCCATGTCTAGCCTCATACGCCGCGCCACTGGTTGAATCGCGCCTTCAAAGTCCTCAGGAATCGTCCCAGGGAGGGCTCACAAACCTCGGCATAGCCCAGATTCATGGCCATGACTATATCCTCGGCGTATTCCTCTCCCCCCAGTATGGGCTCAATGCCGCTGGCCCGAATTTCATCCAGCAGTAGCCGCTTGTATTCGTCCTTCGCGCATTTCAACGCAGGCAGAGTGCAGCCTCGACCGAATACTGAGCGAAAAGCTGTTTCGTCCACCAACATCCACCTTTCAATGTGCGGGTCAGGTATTCCATAGGAAACAATCTGTTGGAACTCAGGATACCTGTTGACAGCGCCGTCCATTACTTGCTTACGCTCGCTATACCCGAGGCAATTCGCATCCAGGACAACGAGCACCAAATCGGGCAGATTCCCTCGCCCTCTGCCAAGATCTCGCAGGAATTCCCCAAATTCCCAGTGCCTTCTGGGCAAGCCGCCACGCGCACTCAGGATACGGAAGTTACTCCCCACCAGGTACTCGGATTCGAAACGCCGGAGCATTGCACCGACGAAGTTTTCGTGGAATGAGTCCTCGCAAAAGACGGTGATCTCAGGCATCGAAATCACCCCGGAGCATTCGCTGGGATACCGGCAAGGCATCGCCAGAGTCCTCAAGGGCTGTTTCGATCGCGCCCGAAATACTTAGCGGACCCCACTCCTGTAAAGGTTCGATGGAGGTAACACCGTCCTTCTTCCGGCACACAAACAAGCTTTCCGGCTTGACGTGGTCGGGGAGTATTGGAGAGTGCGTGGTAACAATGAGCTGCGTGGTGCCAGAGAGCGAGCGGTTTACCAAAAGCTTCGCGATGTCTCGAATGCGTCGCGGATGGACCCCGTTTTCCGGTTCCTCAAACCCAATTACGGCGGGCGGTTCTTGAACGCCACTAAGAGAAAGAAGCCCCAGCACGCGCAGGGTGCCCTCCGAGATGACCCGCGCAGGCATAGATACTCTGCCCTCGTCGAGGCTTAATTCGACCTCGCCAAACTTATTAACATCCGTACGAATCCCTGTAACAGACGGCACGAGACTGTGCATCGCTCTCTCTACGTCTGCAAACTGCCGAGGGTCTCGATTCTTAAGGGTGTTCAAAAACGCCGCTAGTTCTTCTCCCATGAGGCCGATATGACGAACTTCCTTAACGCTACTGGTGGCCCTCATTCGCTCACGCGGTTCGAAGTAGTAAAAGTACCAACTTTGCAACTCCCGACTAAGGGCCGTGAGGTGGGGATAATGGGGCGGATAGTGGGGCCGCGAGATAATTGCATGGTCCAAGCGAGTCTCAAAGTAGCTGGGGTGCGCTTGCCCTTCCATTCGAAGATGAAGTTTGTTCTGATCCTTTTCTATGAACGGCTGAGGTCTGGCTTTGGGTTTCCCATCCTTATCCAGAGGAGCCAAGTACTCGTCAGCAACGTGCAATACCCCGGACCTCGGTGTAATCCCGATTTCAATTCGATAACGTAATTGACGATGATATATCCACGACGGTCTCGAGTGCTTGGCCCCCCCGCCGTTCCCCTCAGGGGTCAGCGTCTTCCGAGTGTCTTGTATCTCCTTGTTCACGGCGTCGATAATGGAGGGAGACAGATCGACGTCAACCTCCAGCTTAAACGATATGGAATCCTCCGTCATTAGTCCTTCCAGGCCACGCTCTCCGAACGAGAACGACTCCATCGGCTTGCCGCGATACGGCGGCTCAAAGGCCTCTTTTAAGCTGCGGCTGCCTGCTATCCTGGATAGCAACTGCAAGGCATCGATGAAATTGCTTTTTCCGGCCGCATTGGGTCCGAAAAGTACTGAAAGGGGTTTCAGCTTTACGTTAACATCAAGCAGGGATTTATAGCGTTGAATGCGGATTCGCTTTATCATTTTTCTTGTTCCCGGTGGTTCGCCAGCATCCGCTTCACCGTGAAAGTTCATGTGCTACTCACGCACATTATAACCACTGTGTTGTTCAGTCAACGCAATATTATACAAGTGCGAGGACGTGAAGAACGCGACTGTCCGCGATTGCCTTAAAAAGGCTGACGTTTCCGTGCACATCAAATCGTAGCCCACTCGGTCGTGAAATGGCCTAACCGTGGCGTGGGCTGGTTGACGATCTCCAGTTCACAAGCACGGTAAGGACTACACGGTCAAGCGATCGGGTACCTCACACGAGAAAGCAAAAGGCGAGGTGGTGATTTTTCGGGTGGCGGCCATGCGGATACTATCGGGTGGCGCCTCAAATCGAGGCGCGGGGTTTGGGGCAACCCTTGTGGTTGTCCCGAGGCGGCCCCCAGAGCCACCGCTATGACGCGAATCGCCGTCCGCTGGCTACCCAGCCCACCGCGAACGTCACCACCGTCCCGATGGCGACGTACCATGTCCAGGCAATGGGCGTATAAGCTACTACAAAAACCATTACGACAAGGGCGACGAGTGCGCCAGTCAAGGCGCCCCTCGTGTTGGCGCGCTTGGTCAGCACACCGAGCAGGAAGATTCCCAACATGCTTCCGTACGGGACGCTGGCAATGGTGAGAGCCAATTCCAGAGCGCTGCGGTGAAGCAGTTGGGCCACCAGGGCGATGCTCACCAGCACCGCGCCCCAGGCCAAGATCATGCCACGGGAGACGGCAAGGTAATGCTTCTCGTCGGCGTTGGGACGAATAAACGGCTTATAGAAATCCATCACCGAACTCGAAGCCAGGGAATTAAAGGCGGCGCTGAGGTTGGCCATGCCGGCGGCAATGATGGCTGCGATCAGCAAGCCGGCCAGGCCGCGGGGCAATTGCGTCGCAACGAAGGTGGGAAATATCTGGTCGGCGCGAGCAAAGTCGTGGGGCGGCGGAAAATGCCGGTAGTAGGCAAAAAGCGTTATGCCCACCACCAGGAAAAGGGTGAATTGCAGCAGGATGACCAGGCCGCTTGCCAGCAGGGCGGCCTGGCTGTCTCGTTTCTTACGCGCGGCCAGCAGAAGCTGGACGATCAACTGGTCGGTGCCATGACTGGCCGTGTTCAGAAACGCTCCGCCCACCAGGCCCGACCAGAACAAGTAAGGCTCGTGCCAATTGAAATGGAAGTTGAACACCGCCAGCTTGTTGCCTTCGAGATGCGCCATGCGGCTCACCTCCGCCCAACCGCCCGGGATGGCGTGCATGGCCAGCACCAGCGCCACCACCGTCCCGGCGAGATAAATGAGCAACTGGACAACTTCGGTCCAAATTACTGCGGTCAAGCCCCCTTCAAACGTGTAGAAAAGGGTCAAGGCGGTGACGATGAGGAGAGACGCGACGACGCCGCTTTTTAAAATAACCCCGATGACAATCGCGATGGCGAAAACGCGCACGCCTTCGGCCAGGGCGCGCGTGGTGAGGAAAAGTCCGCTCGTAAAGAGCTTCAGAACCCGGCCGAAGCGCTGCTCGATGAGCTGGTAAGCGGTGAACATCTCGCCGGCAAAGTAGCGGGGAATGAGCGCGAAGCTCACCACGACCCGTCCCACCAGGTAGCCAAAAACCAGTTGCAGGAAACCGAGGTCGGAATGGTAAGCGATGCCGGGCGTGCTGATGATGGTCAGAATGCTGGTTTCGGCGGTGACAATGGCAAAGGAAATTGCCCACCAGGGCAGGCGGCGTCCGCCCAGAAAATACTCGCGCAGGGTCGGCTGGCTCTTGCGGAAACGCGCCCCGAAGATGGTGATGGCGGCGAGATAGGCGATCACCACCAAGAGGTCAGGCCAACGGATTGCCACGGAAGCTCCTCAGAAGAAGCCTTCAGCCGTCAGCTCTCAGCTTTCAGCAGACAGGCTTCCGGGCATTTAACATACCAGTGACGAGTGAGGAGTGACAAGAGTAGGAGTCAGGAGTCAGGAGTCAGAATTCAGGAGACAGAAGTCCGCGGCATTCAGTGCGGCATGTGCATCAGCATCACGCCGGTGCCATCTTCCTCTTTCCAACCTTGGGCCCGCAGCTTCTCGATTTTCGACGCGTTCCCCAAGATCAATTGCGCCACTTCGTAGAGGTCCCAGGGAGCCCACACAATGACCTGCGCCATTCGATAGCGGACTTCGGCGGACAGGCCCGCTCCTCCGGCACGGAGAATATCCGCGATGGTCGCCGCGCAATTCTGGTAGAGCATCTGGTAGTTGGAGGTCGCTTTGATTTCGTGCCACTTGGCACGCATTTTGTCCTCATCGAGACCACCGAAATCGAGCGTGCGGTCTGGAAGGCGGGGGTTCGCTGGCGTACCCTCCGACTCGCAATCGGCCAGAAAGTTTTCATACCCACCGTGTGCCCATATCATCGCCTTCCCTCCGACTGGCCACCAACTCACATACTCGGCCTTTCCCAAACCTTGATTCAGGCTAATGTCGAGGGACGCGTGTCCAACATTGATGCCCGGCCGTTGAAGATGTTCATGGCCGGAAGAGTCGGCGGACCATAGTCCCGTGGGGTGGGGATACCACACGTATACCTTGTTCACGGCTCTTCTCCTTAATTCTGAATTTCCGTTTTGGGTCGCCTAAGCTCCCAACTATACATCAACCCGGCTCTGTTCACCAACAGGCACGATTTCGCGGGGAACGACGTTGGGGGAATGATGCCGGCGGGAATACACATGAAGGCAAATGGTATTCACAGAATGAGAGGCCAGAACGGGCCGGCGGTCGTATAATAGCGGTGCAGACGTAGTGTCCTGAGTCAGAAGATCGTTGAAGTATTGAGCCCGTCAGCCGACGGGCGGCAGCGAGTAGCCCACGGCGCAAGAAGCTGTGAATTAATCCACGGACCGAGAAACCAGGTTCACGCAAAGCCGCAAAGTACGCAAAGTTCGCAAAGAAAACCAAGGACTTCTTCTTCGCGCTTCTTTGCGCCTTGGCGCCTTGGCGTGAGCTGTTTTGATTTTTTCACAAGTTCTTTCGCCCTGGGCTACTCTATACCGCCCCTGACGGGGCTCTAATAAACGGTTGCGCAGGAGAACGAATATCTTAACGAACTTCTGACTTAGGACACCAGACAGAGAGCCCCGTAACGCTGGAGATCGACTTGTTCTTTCGTCCCAAGGTCCGCGTGGAGGACTTCGAAGCGGCGGCGATGGTGCATTTCCCTGCCCTTTACCGGACGGCGCGGCTGCTGGCCCAGGAGACCGCGGAGGCGGAGGACCTGGTGCAGGAAGTTTATCTGGAGGCGTGGAAATCGTTTCACCGCTTCGAGACGGGAACGAACTGCCGCGCCTGGCTCTTCAAAATCCTCTTTCATCGCCTGCATCATTTTCGGCGGCGTTGGGCAAAGGCGGCTAAGGTGGAGGCGTTTGAAAAGCCGGAGGATCAGGAGAGCGTGGCAGCGGAGCCTCCGGTGCCGCATGAAATCCATGACGAAGAGGTGCTGGGGGCGCTGGAGAAAGTGCCGGCCGATTTCCGGGAAGTCGTGCTGCTGGCGGACGTGCAGGAGTTCTCCTATAAGGAGATCGCCGATGCGCTGAAGCTGCCCCTGGGCACCGTGATGTCGCGCCTGAGCCGGGGCAGAAAGCTCTTGCGGGGAGAGTTGGCCGAAGTAGCCAGCAGCTACGGGATCAAGCCGGCAAAAGACCAGGCGGGCACGGGTGAATCCGCATGAACGTCCTCACATTCGACTCGAGGCAATGCGAACGGATACGCCGTCACCTCGACGCGTATCTGAGCAACGAACTCCTGGTGGAAACGACCAGCGAGATTCTGCGGCACTTGGAGACGTGTGAGGGCTGCACGCGGGAATTGGAAACCCGCACGCGGGTGCGCGACTTCGTGCGCCGCGCGGCCACAAACCTGATGGCGCCCGAAGAACTTCGCCTGTCAATTCAGCGGCGGCTGCGGGAAACCCAACCAGGCTTGTGGGGAGGATCTCGAGAGCTGAACTGGGCGGTGGCGCTGGCCGGGATAGTCGTCATTGTGCTGGGAGGCATCGTGACGCATGAATGGGTGCGCGTGTTGCGGGGCAGGAGAATCGTGGCCGGCGCGCTTGCCCTGGGCGTCGCGGACCATGTCCAGTGCGCCATCAAAGGGCACAACTACCCTGAGGCCGCCAACCCGCCGGATGTGCTGCGCAAGAAACTCGGGCCACAATACGCCGGACTGCTCGACGTCGTGCAGCAGAACCTTCCCGGATTCGAAGTCCTCGAAGCCCATATCTGCTCGATTCCAGGAAGCTCGCGGAAGTACGTGCATTTCATTACGCGCGGCCGCGGCACGATTCTCTCCGTAATCTTAACCAAAAATGACGGCGCGCAACTGCCCAGCGGAGGCGCGTTCCGATCCGCGGCGGCAGGCCATGTCAATCTGTATGAGGCTCATCAGCAGGGCATGAACGTGGCGGGGTTCGAGTCCCGAGGATACCTGGGGTTTGTGGTCTCTGACCTCGACACGAACACAACCTTGCAGATTGCCGACCAGCTCGTCCCCCCCTTGAATGCCGCGCTGCAGGTAGCCGGTTAGTGTTGCGTTGCTCAATCAGGTGAAATACCGGGGATTTTTTCTGCAAGCGGGAATAGAACCGAACCCGAGTGGTATTTCCAGAGTGTGGGAGGAGCTGCTCGCGAATTGAGCCGCTCCATCGGTCAAACAGGGCTTTTCAAAATCAAAGAAAAGGAGATGCGTACAGTGAAAAACAATCTGTGTCGCGCCAGCGGCATGCTGGCGGCCGTATTTCTCGCAACCGCCTTGGCGGTTGCAGGCGAAGATGGACGCAACGTGTACGTGCTCACGAGCACGAATGACGCAAGCGCCAACAGTGTTGTCGTGTTCAAACTGTCAGGGGGATCGCTATCCTGGGTGGACACGTTGCCCACGGGTGGCAAAGGCGGCGCGAGCGGCAACGCTGGAATTCTACAGTTCGAGGACCAGCTCGGAGCTGTGGCAAACTTCGGATCAAATACCGTCAGCCAATTGGAGCGGGATGACGACTACATCAGCGTGGGGCGAACAATAAATCTGAAGGCAGGCTGCGTGAACCCCGATTCTGTGGCGCTCAGCGAAGGAAAATTCTTCGGGCCCTTCGGGGGACATCTCTACGTGGTCGGCACGAATTGCGCCGAGAGTCATGCGTGGCCGGCAGGCAAACTGGATGGAGCCGTGGTTAGTCTCCCCGACAATACGGCTGCGCAGATAGCAGTCGGCAAGAGCTGGGGGGCTGTCACCCTGAAGTCAGGATACGTCCTTCAACTGGGGCTCACAGGCGCTGGGGACCTTAACGGAACAAGCACTTCCGTAACGCTCCCGGTCGTGGCAGACAATACCCCGTTCGGGGAGGCGTTCTGGGGAGACATTCTAGGATTCACTCCGGCACACAGTACGGTCGATACCTTCGCGATCGTGGACGCAAGCCGGAATGTTTACCCGATATCCGGACTCTCGTATCCCGCCAATGCCCCCTGCTGGGTGGCTAAAGGGCCGGGGAACCTATGGTACACCGGTAATTCCCCCGCCATGGAAATTTCCATATTCTTCAGCGACGGCCAAGGCGGGGCGTACAACAAATCGACCTCCGCCTTGCCGGGCCCGGTCACGGACCTAACGGTATCCAGCGATTTCAAGTGGCTGGCCGTCATTTACACTGCCGGCGGTGAGGGTTATATCGCCGTCTACTCAATTGACGCCTACGGCGACCTGACCTATGTGGCGACTTCACCAGCCTCGGCCGACCTGCCCGCCTCGATCAGCGGTGTGGCGTTCAGCGAATAGGCTCTACTGGTCCGGTTAACCTGCTCGCAGCCTCAGAGCGGCCCTTTTGGCCGCCCTGAGGCTTCCATCCCGCGAAAGCGGGGCGCTGCCTGTGCCTCGCCTGATCCAAGTCTCTCCCGCCAAACATCTATCATTCCGGCCAAGAACGGCGGTAAGTTGCCAAGTGCACTGGAAAATGACTCCCCTCCTCCCTGAAGAGGGGCTCAAGGGTGGTGTGATGCGGACTCGGCGTTGACGAACCACCCCCCGCCCCTCCTTGAGCCAAGGAGGGGAGCCAATTATCGTGGACTCCGCGTACGGCGGGAGGCGTGAGCCGCTGCAAAGAAAATACCGTTGGGCGTCGCAATCCAGCCGAAAAATGTTATGATAGAGACGTTAGGGGGGAGGTTACTTCTCTCCCGTCCCAGCATCCAAGTGAATAGACGACGAACGTCCAGGAGCGGGTGAGGGGTCGGTAAGATTTTGCTTGAATTGTTCCTCAATCCTTGATATTGAAATGCGACATCTCTTAGGATTCGATTCGTGCATCAAACATCCAAGGTGTGCGCGCACCCTAGAGTTTGACTGAGGAAACGAGATGAAGCGCGCCCGGACTCTCAATGGAGTCACAACCCAAACACTGAGGTAGCTTCCCCATGAGGAAAACAACCGCATTTTGGAGCTTCACCCTGCTCGCCAGCCTTCTGGTGTCGGCATCTTTGGCGCAAGCAGCGGTCCGAGTGCAGAACGTCGAGGGGCGAATATTTACTCGGCAATTGAACGCACCTCCGCAAGCAGCCAAGGCCCCGAGTTGGAAGAGCCGGGACGAATACGACGCGTACATGGCCATGGCGAACGAGAAGGATCCCAATAAGAAGATCCAACTGGCCGAGGCGTTCCTCACGAAATATGCCAACTCGGATTTCAAGGAAGGCGCCTACGTCGTGGAGATGCAGACTTACGTGGCGCAGAACCAGCCGGACAAGGCGGTCGACGCGGCCCACAAAGTTCTGCAGGCTAACCCTGATAACCCCGACGCCTTAAGGTACTTGTGCTTCGTATTTCCGTTTCTGTACAAGGCCGATGCGCCTGACCACGACGCAAAGCTGAGCGAGGCGGAGACCGAGGCCAAGCATGGCCTCGAGGTGGTCCAGAAGCTCCAAAAGCCCGCCAACGTTCCCGAAGACCAGTTCAACCAGGCAGTTAAAGGCTTGCGAGATATCTTCAATGGGACCATCGGGTTTGTGGCCCTGCAACGCAAAGACTACGCAGGCGCCATCACTGCCGACAAAGCCGCCGCCGAAGATAACCCCAGCGACGAATACGTTTTCTACCGTATGGGCCTGGCGTACCTGTATTCGAATCCTCACGATTATGATAATGGGATCTGGTACCTTGCTCGCGCCTTCGCCTTGGCGCAGGCAGCGCACGACACGAATGCCGCCGAGTTCGAGACCTACCTCAAGAAGACGTATGTCGGCTACCACGGCAATGACCAAGGGTTGCAAGATATTGAGACCGAAGCCGCGAAATCCCCGAACCCGCCGACCGGATTCAAAGTAGCCGCCATGGAGCCGCCGAAGAAAACTGGAAACCCCTTGATCGATCAGTTCAACGACATGACCTATCCTCTGAAATTCGGGGGAGAGACCGCGCAAAAACAGTGGGACGCGCTGAAAGGACAGCCCCTGGAGTTTGGCGGGAGCGTGGATAGCGTAGAAAAAGGAACCGATCCCGGCACCTATCTGGTGCGCATCGATATCCTTGACCAGTCCAAAGCTACGCCGGGCGTGTACGACATTGAGTTGAAGGATGCGCAGCAGCCCAATGTCAAGAACCTTCAGCCGGGCGACCTGATCCGGTTCAAGGGAACTATGGATTCTTACACCGCCACGCCCAACTTGATGGTGACTGTGGTGGGCGAAGTTACAGACCCTAACCCGCTGCCGGATAAACCTCCGGCCAAAGAGAAGCCTACTCACCGCAAACCTACAAGGAAGCCTACGAACTAGGGCACAATTCTCCTGCCGAAGGAGCCAGCGCCAAGCCAGGGGGCTTGGCGCTGCGCTCCTGAACCTTCCCGTAACTATAAAGCCCCCGCTCCCTCAGACTGGGCCACCTCGATTCTTCGTGCATAACCCCAGATCGTCAAGGAAGGTAGTGTTCAAGAGCTGCTTGCCACTTGCCCTGCGCGGTGAGAATCAGCTCAATGGTCTCGCGCACGGCGCCGAAGCCGCCGGGTTGTTTGGTGAGATAGTGAACGTAGCGGGGCAAAAGCTCGTGGCTATCGGCCACACCCACGGCCAGCCCCACGCGCGTCAACAATGGCAGGTCCACGATATCGTCGCCCATATAGCACACTTCCGCATCTTTCAGGCGCGCCTCGCGGAGGATTTCCTGATAGGGCTCGAGCTTTTCCCGCGCATTCTGCTTCAGGTAGTGAATCCCCAGTTCCTTGGCCCGGTACTCGATGACAGGTGATTGACGGCCCGTAATGAAGCCCGTCTTGAGCCCCGCCCGGTGCGCCATGCGAAAGCCCAGCCCGTCGCGCGAATGAAATCCTTTAGTTTCGACAAGCCTGCCGCCTGCGCCGGGAACGAAAAAGAAGCGCCCGTCGGTCAGAACGCCGTCCACGTCCATGAGAAGGAGCTTGATTTTGCGCGCCCGCGCGTAGAGCTGTTTAGTGGTCAAAGGCATGTTGGTCCTTGGGAATAAACAAGGGGCGTCGTTACGATATTAAAACATTTGTGTGGTCCAGAGGTCGTGGATGTGAACGACGCCCTCCAGTTTGCCTTCACTGTCCACAACCAGCAGGGAGGTGATTTTCCGGGCCTCCATGAGATTGAGGGCTTTGGTGGCCAACTCCTGCCTGCCGATGGTCACGGGATTTCGCGTCATGGCATCGGCCGCTTTCAGGTCCAGGGCGCGATTCCCTTCCCGCTCGAAGAATCGGCGCAGGTCGCCGTCGGAGACGATTCCCAGCAGGTGGTTCGACTCGCCGGTCACCGTAGCGAGCCCCAGGCCCTTCTTGCTCATTTCATAGATCACGTCCGGCATGGGCGTAAGCGGGCCGACGCGCGGAATCTGATCCCCGGTGTGCATGACGCCCTCGACGCGGCGCAACTTGAAGCCCAGATCCCCGCCCGGATGGAGCGCAGCGTAGTCCGCCTCGGCGAAGCCGCGCTTCTCGAGCAGGGCCATGGCCAGGGCATCGCCCATCGCCAGCATGGCCGTGGTCGAGGCCGTGGGAGCAAGGCCGAGCGGGCATGCCTCCTGCCGAATTCCCACGTCGAGCACTGCGTCACTGGCCAGCGCCAGGGTGGAGTTCCGGTTGCCCGTGAGGGAGATGAGGGGGATGGCCAAACGTTTGACGGTATCCAGCAACTGAAGCAGTTCCGCGGTTTCGCCGCTGTAGGAGAGCGCTACCAAAACGTCGTGGCGCACCAGCCGTCCCAGGTCGCCGTGCAAGGCTTCCGAAGGATGCAGGAAAAACGAGGGCGTGCCGGTGCTCGAGAGGGTGGCGGATATTTTCTGGCCGATCAGGCCGGACTTCCCCAGACCGGCGACCACGACCCTCCCACGGCAGGCATAGAGAATCTCCACGGCCCGCACAAAATTCTCGTCGAGGCGTTCCACCAACTCGCTCAAGGTCTTCGCCTCGATTTCCAAAACCCTCCGCGCCGTCTCTAGACTCATCACCGGCTCTCACCACCAAGACACGAAGTCACCAAGTACAAGAGAGCTAGAAAGCATTATCTTTCTTGGTGCCTTGGTGTCTTGGTGGTTCTCCCTCACATCCGCGCTTCGATTCTGTTCACAACGGTCTTCAGCGCCTTGATTCGCGCCCACCATTTCCAGTTGCCCTCGATGATGGTCCAGGGAGCGTAATCCGTATCCGTCTTCGCGAACATATCTTCCAGCGCTTCGATATACAGGTCCCACTTCTTGCGGTTGCGCCAATCCTCTTCGGTCAATTTCCATTTCTTCCAGGGATCGTCTTCGCGCTTTTTGAAGCGGTCGAGCTGTTCCTTCTTGGAGATGTGAATCCAGAACTTCACCAGCACCATGCCGTCGTCCGTGAGCGTTCGCTCGAACTCGCTGATTTCCCTGTAAGCGCGCTGCCAATCCTCTTTCCGGGCAAATTTCTCCACGCGCTCCACCAGCACGCGGCCATACCAGGTGCGGTCGAAAATGCTGATGCGGCCGCGGGGCGGCAGCCGCGTCCAGAAGCGCCAGAGCCAATGGTGGGACAGTTCCTCGGCGGTGGGCGCCCCGATCGGGTGAACATCGAATCCCCGCGGGTCGAGGGCTTCCGTCAAGCGCTTAATGTTGCCGCCCTTTCCCGCCGCGTCTTCTCCCTCGTATCCGATGCAGACCGCGATTCGCTTTTCAATGATCTTCCGTTGCAGCTTCAAGAGTCTGAATTGGTACTCTTCCAGCAACTCTTCGTACTCTTCCTTCGAGTCGAGCTTCTTGTCGAGATCCAGCTTGTCGAGGTAACCCATGTTTTCACCTGTTAGGATTCAAGAGTCAGGAGTCAGGAGCCAGAAGGGGGGGCCGACACGAAGGCGCCCGCCAACCACCGGCAACTGCCCACCGACAACTGACGGCTGAGAACTGACTACCCAGAACTGCCTTAAGTCTTTTCCTGATGCTCGTGGTGTGCGTGCGGTTCGTGCTTTGCACCACCCTTGGCCCTCTGGTCGCGCAGCACCGCCTTGCGGCTCAACCGTATCTTATTGCCCTCGATGGCGATCACCTTGACCAGCAACTGGTCACCTTCCTTGAGCTCTTCACGAATGTCCCGAATGCGGTGCTCTGCGACTTCACTGATATGCAGCAAACCGTCCGTGCCGGGGAAAATCTCCACGAAGGCGCCAAAGTCCGCCAGCCGGACCACCTTGCCAAGATAGGTCTTGCCCATCTCCGCCTCGGCCACCAGGTCCTTGATCATCTTGAGGGCCTTGCGTGCCGCCGTTTCGTCGCTGGCGGCGACATTGACTTTGCCGTCGTCCTCCACATCGATCTTAACGCCCGTCTCCTCGATAATGCCGCGAATCACTTTGCCTCCCGGCCCGATCAGTTCGCCGATCTTCTGCCGGTTGATGTGCAGGGTGTAAATGCGGGGCGCATACTCCGAGATCTGTTTCCGAGGCTCGGCGAGGGTCTCGTTCATCTTCCCCAGCACGTGCAGGCGCGCCGCCTTAGCCTGCGCCAGCGCCTCTGCCATGATCGAGGTGTTGATGCCGGTGATCTTGATGTCCATTTGCAGTGCGGTGATGCCCTCTTTGCTTCCCGCCACCTTGAAGTCCATATCGCCGTAGTGGTCCTCACTGCCGGCGATGTCGGTGAGGATGGCGTATTTCTCGCCTTCCTTGACGAGCCCCATGGCAATTCCCGCCACGGGCGCTTTGATGGGTACGCCCGCGTCCATCAGGGCCAGGGTGCCCCCGCAAACCGTCGCCATCGAGGAAGAGCCGTTAGATTCGAGGATGTCCGAGACCACTCGAATGGTGTAGGGGAATTCGGTCTCCTCCGGGACGACGGATATCAAGGCACGCTCCGCCAGCGCTCCGTGTCCGATCTCCCGCCTGCCCGGGCCGCGCAGAAACGCCACTTCTCCCACGCTGAAAGGCGGGAAGTTGTAGTGAAGCATGAAACGCTTGAAGGCCTCTCCCTCGAGTACGTCGAGCCTTTGCATGTCCTCGGCGGTCCCTAAGGTTGCGGTCACCAGCGCCTGCGTCTCGCCTCGAGTAAACAGGGCGGAACCGTGAGTGCGCGGCAGAATGCTCACTTCGCTCGAGATCTCACGCACCTGGTCGAAAGCGCGGTGGTCAGGCCGCTGGCGCTTCTCCACCACGTCGTGGCGAAAGAGGTGTTCTTCCAAGCGCCCGAAATACTGTTTGGCCAGCCGGCGCTTCTCTTCGTCATCCTCCGGGTAGGCTTCGAGCAGTTTCTCACGGATTTCCACGATGCGGCGCTGGCTTTCCTGCTTGGCGTATTTTGAGGTGTCCATGGCGTCGTGGAGTTCAACCTCAACCTTGCTCCGCACTTCCTGGTACAGCGCCTCGTCGAGGACGGGCGCAACAAACTCGCGCTTCTGGATGCCCAGCTTCTCGCAAAGCTCCTTTTGCAGGGCCACGATCTTGCGAATCTCGGCGTGACCGTACTGGAGCGCTTCCAGGATGGACTCTTCCGAGACTTCCTTGGCTCCCGCTTCCACCATCACGATGGCGTCTTCCGTGCCCGCCACAATCAGATTGAGCAAGCTGCTCTTGGTTTCCGCATAAGTGGGATTGGTTACCAACCGGCCTTCCACCAGTCCCACCCGCACCGCTCCCACCGGCGCATAAAACGGGATATCCGAAAGATAAAGGGCGGCCGTTCCGGCCACCATTCCGATCACGTCCGGGTTGTTGTCCGAATCCGCCGACAAAACCATGGCAATCACTTGCGTTTCGTCGTTGAAGCCCTCCGGGAAAAGCGGCCGGACCGGCCGGTCAATCAGACGGCTGGTAAGGATCTCCTTTTCCGTGGGTCTTCCTTCACGCTTGAAGAAGCCGCCGGGAATCTTTCCCGCGGCATAGTTATATTCTCGGTAGTCAACCGTTAAAGGGAAAAAATCGATTCCCTCGCGCGGCTCCGTGGAACACGCCGTGGCTAAAACCACCGTGTCACCATAACGGACCAGGGCGGAACCGTTGGCCTGCTTGGCCACCTTGCCGCTCTCGATACTCAGGGTATTGGCGCCCAGAGTTGTTTCTACTTTTTGCATCTCAATATCCTCCGCTAAAAACGAAAAAGCGACCTGCACCCGCGGCGCGGGGGGTCGCTTGGCGTTGAAAAGTTGTTTACTAGAGAAATCCCGATCTGTCTGCTCAATCCCGGCTACTTGCGGATGCCCAGCCTCTCGATGACTCGCTTATAACGCTCTGTATCCAAGCGTTTAAGATACTCCAAGAGGCGCCTTCTCTTGCCCACCATCATGAGCAAGCCACGACGCGAGGCGTGGTCTTTGCGATGAACGCTGAAATGTTGATTCAGATAGTTGATCCGCTCGCTCAGCAGGGCTACTTGCACTTCCGGCGAACCCGTGTCCTTCCCGTGAACTCGGTAGTTCTGGATCAGGCTGCTTTTGGATTCGCTCGTTAACGGCATCCGCCTCTCTCCTCGCTTTTTATCTCTACTTTTCGACTCCTCCACCATAACATGAAACTCAGGGTCTTGGCAAAGGAAAATCGAACCGCCCCAGGGCTAGTGGCGGGTGACTAGGTTGCGGGGCTAACAGAAGGCAGTGGGCAGTAGGCAGAAGGCAGAGAGCACATACTCCTGCCGGACGGCTCTCGGGTACACAGAATGTGCGCTAATTCCCCTCCTTGATAAGGAGGGGTCGGGGGCGGTTGACCGACGCGCCACCACCCCCAGCCCCCCCCTTCTGCGGAGGAGGGGAGTAGTATTCGGGGAAGCCCGTAGTGCCGCGCCTTGGGCTGCACCGGGCTTTAGCTGCTGCCCACTGCCTACTGCCTTCTGCCTTCTGCTTTCTGCTTTCTGCTTTCGTCCCTCACTCACTCTCCCCAACGCTCCCTTGCGACGGCATTAGCAGAACTTCTTCCACCGTAGTTCGTGGCGGCTGGGTCAGCGCGCTGAAGACCGCCTCCGCCACGTCCGACGGCTGGATCAGATCGATGCGGCAGACGGGGAATCCAAATTGGTTAGTGAGGCGAGTATTCGTCGAGCCCGGCAGGATTCCGGTGACGCGAATCTTCAACGGCCGCAACTCCTCGCGCAGCACGCGCGTCAGGCCGAGCGCGCCGAATTTGGAAGCCGTATAGGCCGAGCAATTCGCATAGGCATGTATGCTGGATACCGAAAGGATGTTCAGCAGGTGAGCCGAGCGGCTGCGGCGCAGCAGAGGCAGCGCGGCCTGCGTGCACAAAAAGAGGGCAGTCAGGTTCGTCTCGACATTACATCGCCACTCGTCGAGCGAGGTGGACTCAAAGGGTTTGAAGGTAAACACCCCGGCGTTGTTGATCAGGATGTCAAGCTGCCCCATGCGGCGCTCCACCGTCCGGAACAGCCGCTCGACTTGCCGGGGCTGCGTGATGTCCGCCTTGATCACCGTCGCGCCACCCGGAACTTCCTCACCGGCCTCGCGTAACGCCGCTTCATGGCGCGCCACCAGCACCAGCCTGGCGCCCTCGCTTCCGAGACGCCGCGCGATCGCCAGGCCGATGCCTCGGCTGCCGCCGGTCACCAGGACCACTTTACCGTCAAGTTTAGACATGACCAAGGTGTGAATAGTAAATAGTGAATTATGAATTTTAAATTATAAATTGTAAATTATAAACCACGTCGCAATTTACAATTTATAATTTAAAATTCTTAGCCTCGCTCCCGCACCAATCGTAAGAATTCCGCCCGTGTCAGTTCGCAATCCCTGAAAACTCCCATCATGTGCGAGGTCACGGCCACTGAGTTTTGCTTCTCAACCCCGCGCATAATCATGCAGAGATGTTTTGCCTCGATGATTACACCCACGCCTTGCGGTTTAATCCGCTCCATGAGCGCTTCGGCAATCTGCACGGTCAGACGCTCCTGGATTTGCAGGCGCTTGGCAAACACGTCCACCACGCGCGGAATTTTGCTCAGGCCGATGACCTTCTGGTTGGGAATGTAAGCCACGTGGCATCGGCCAAAAAACGGCAGCAGGTGGTGCTCGCAGAGGCTGAACACTTCGATGTCCTTCACAATCACCATCTCATCGTAGGCCACGGGAAAGAGCGCCCCGTTGAGGACCTTGTCCAGCTCCTGGCGGTAGCCGCTGGTCAGATAACGCAGCGACCGGGCTACGCGGCCGGGCGTTCGAATCAACCCATCGCGCCCCGGATCTTCTCCCAGCTCGCGCAGCATGCTGCGAATCAACGGCTCCAGCGGGTCGCCTTCGCTCCCTTTATCAATGTCGTTCAGTGCTAAAGTTGGGTCTTCGATCATTCTCATCCTTTCGGTTCCTATCCCGCCACCACTTACCAGGTAGCGCGGACCCCCGGTTTTGGGGTCCGCGCTACCCGGTCATCACTGCGGTTGCTCGTATTCAAAGAAGTTCGAACTCGTCTCCTCCAGCCGCACGCGCGCCAGGCTGGCAGCGTGCAGAGGCCCGCCACCCTGCAACTTGTCGTCGAGCAGATGAAAGATCCGCTCGCACACGTTCTCGGTGGTGGGCACCCGGCTGCAAAATTCTGCCACATCCAGGTTGAGGTTCATATAGTCAAAGCGCTCGAGCACTTCCCTCTCGACGATGCCATCCAGCGCCACGAGGTCGAACACCATGCCGGTTTCCTGGTCAATGGGCCCTTGCACGGTCACTTCCAGCACGTAATTGTGGCCGTGTCCAAACGGGCTGTCGCATTTGCCGTAAATCCGCAGATTGGCTTCATCGGTCAAGGCCTCGTTATGAAGCCGATGGGAAGCGCAAAAGCGGTAGCGGCGGGTTAAATAAACCATTTTCCTCAACGCGCCTGACGATCGCCACGGCTCTCTCCGTACGGGCACGCCATGGCGTGCCCGTACGATTAATCGCCGTAATAGTCCACGTAAAGGTCAGGTGTTTCGTACAATCTTATACGATGCAGTTTGCCAAAACTAAGTTTCGGCGCCAGCCGCTTCCAGATCTCGACGGCGATGTTTTCCGTGGTCGGAATCTGGTTTGCAAACGCCGCCACTTCCTGGTTGAGGAATTTGTGATCCATCACCTGCAGCACCTCACGCTCCAGGAGCGTCTTCAGTTCTTTCAGGTCCACCACCATACCGGTGGCGGGGTTAATCGAACCGGCCACCGTGACTTCCAGCGTATAGTTGTGCCCGTGGCCATGGGGATTATTGCATTTGCCGAAGATGCGCCGGTTCTCTTCCGGCGAGAGCTTGGGATTGTGATAAACATGCGACGCGGAGAACTCCGCGCGGCGTGTAACATGGATCATACGCTGCTCCCTGTTGAATAACGGCGTCCCTTCCATTCTACATTGTGCGAAATGCGATAAGCTATGACCGAGTTAATTAATAGCGCACAAAAGATCACCGCGCCGAGCCACTGCTTCCCAACCACTCGCGGTGGAAACCCCAAGCGCTCGACAGCCCGCAAGTAGAAGGCGGCCCTTGCAAAGACTATAAGCAGACACCCGATGAGCAGCCAGGTAACGGCGCGGCTGTATGCGCTGCCCGAGATCAGCCAGATCAAAAGGCCGAGCAGGGCGAGGCTCGGCAGCAAATCCAACACGCAAAGTTCCGCCAGGGCTTTGAAGATCCTGACCAGGCTTTGCCCATAAAGGAGAAACAGATTCTTGGTCCAGCCGCGCCACATTTCACCGAAGGTGCGGTACATGCGCGTCCGGACCCACTCCGCTCCGGGCAGGAAAATCAGTTTTCCGCCCGCTGCCTTCACCCGCTTTGCCAACTCCACGTCCTCGAGGACTCGATTGCGGATTGCCTCGTGCCCACCGGCGCGCTCGTACGCCGCGCGCCGGATCAAAAGGTATTGGCCGTTCGCTGCTGCCGCCGGCGACTCGGGGTTGGACACCTCTTCGAACCTGTAAAGGCGCGCCAGATTCACATAGACAAGCGGTATGACGGCCTTCTCCCACCAGGTCGGAGTTATTTGCCCGGGCGAAACAGAGAGCAGATCGGCGCCCTCCCGCTCAGCAATCTCCAGCGTCGCCGCCAGGCTGCCCGGCAGGTGTTCGGTATCGGCATCGGTGAAGAGCAGCCAATCGCCTGCCGCCTGGCGCGCCCCCAGCGCCACCGCGTAGTTCTTGCCCAACCAGCCTTCCGGCAGAGAATCGACGCGCAGCAGGCGAAGCGTTGGAATCTCCTCTGTCAAAGCCCGGGCAATCGCCGCCGTCCGGTCCTGCGAGTTGTCATCCACGACCAGAATTTCCCGGACGCTCTGCTGGCCCGCGAGCGAACGCAGCAGGCGCTCGAGGTTGGCTTCCTCATTGCGTGCGGGCACGATTACGGAAACCTTGCCGGGATCGCTTTCACTCATTATTGATATTATAATAAAGGGCCTGACGATGAGCAAAAAGAACGCAGTAAGAATCCTCGTATTGGCGATCATTCTGGGCGGCGCGATCCTCGTGGCGTGGCGAATGCGGCAGCCGCACGCCGTGGATATCGGAGAACGTGCGCCGGACTTCACGCTTGCCGGTCTCTCGCAAGGCTCCGTTTCACTTCACGATTACCCGCGCCAGGTGGTGGTGCTGAACTTCTGGGCCACCTGGTGCCCGCCCTGTGTCGAGGAAACTCCCGGCCTCGAGAAGTTCGCCGAGCAAATGCGCCAGCAGGGTGTAACCGTGCTGGGGGTCAGCGTGGACGTGGATGGAGCTGCCCTGCAGAGCTTTACTGCTGACCAACACCTCTCGTTTCCTGTCCTCCGCGACCCCGACCGCTCCCTCGCCCACCGCTACGGCACTTTCCAGTTTCCGGAAACCTACATCATCGACCAGGACGGCAGGGTGGCCGAAAAACTTATCGGGCCCATGGACTGGCAAGACCCCCGCATCGCGACCTTCGTTCGAGAACTCGCGCACAGGACGGGATAGTCGGCAGTCGGCAGTCGGCAGTAGGCAGATGGGCAGGTAGGCGACAGGATTTTAGTGCCCTCTCCCTTGGGGAGAGGGTGTCGAGCTGCCGGCGCTTTCATCAGCCGGAGCGCGACGGGTGAGGGGTTGTTTGCCGCTAATCAGACGGTGGCTCCGGCTTCGCCACCGGCTGAAGTTCCTTAACCGTGTAATCCGCCGGCACCTGGAAGAGTTCGGCGGGAGGCTCGTCGAGCACGAGATTGGTAAGATGTATCACCGTCTCGCCGTATCGCGGGTCGTTGTTGATACTCATCAGCACAATGCTCGGCGTTGCTACCGTACGCCAGATTTCCTGGGTGATCTGTATGGGCCGGTCATTGCCCTGGGCGCCTTCAGGGATGGTTTCTGTGATACGTTCACCCTTCGCTTCGACGCCCTCGATCACTTGCGTACCTAAATCTTCAACCGTGGGTCGAGGCGAGGTCGGTCGAGCCGGCGTGGGATTAACCGAGGCGGTGGTCTGACGAGGAGGCGGGGGAGTAGGTCTGCGCATCTCCACCTCTTGAGCCGTGTGATCGCGAGGATTGAGGGTGTATCTGGTGCCGGCCATGGGGTCATAGATGCTCACGGATTGGGGTGATTCATCTTGGCCCACGGATTCCGACTCAGGTCTATGGTACTCGTAGCGCGTGCGTCCCTGGCTGTCGTGATAGATCTTGGCCAATCGCTTTTGTACTATTTTGGTGCCGTCCTCCAGGATTTGAGTTGTCTCACTGACTTGATCCGCGGAGTACGCTACCGCCTTTGTGCGCCGCGCCGCCTGGGCGTTCGCGGCGCCGGCGGGGGCTCCGGGCGATGACGCCTGTTGTGCCGCCAAAGGACTACTAACCACCGCCAGCGCAACGAGGCACAAAACCAAGAGCAAACGACGAAAACTGTTGTTCACGGTTTCAGCTCCAGGTTTTGATGCTTTCGATGCTCGCTAATGACCGCCCGTTGCCCCGTGCAATTGAATTGTAGCGCAGACCCCCGGTTTTGGGGTCCGCGGCTTGTCCCCGGTCTTAGAAAAAGCCGCGGACCCCAAAACCGGGGGTCTGCGCTACCTGGCTTAAACCTTTAACAGGCTCCCGGGATTATCCTTGAGAACTACGCCTTCGCCGTGGCCGCCCTGGTCCACGATGAGTTCGCGCAGGGCGGCTTCGTGCAGCACGTTATTGGCGATGACGCAGTTCCGGAGGCCCTTGCACACGATGCCAAAGGATGGGCTCCAGACGCCCGTGCCTCCGTCGTCGCGTCCGGCGCAGAGGGTGTTGCCCACGCAACTGACGCCCTTGGCTCCCTCGATCCAGATCTGCGACGAATCGTGGCCGCCCGCCTCGGCCAGCTTGCCGCTGCGCTTGAAGTAATTTCCGCTGATGGTGATCGAGAAGCACCCGCGGCGGCTGTTGCGCAGGGCGATTCCGCAAGTGCCCGCGCGGTCGAAGAAATTGCCGGTAATCTGGTACCCGTCCGAGCTGTCGATCACCATGTTTTCCTGGCCGTTCCATTCCACGCGATTGCAGGTGAAAGTCACGGAGGCATTCTCGTCGCGCGCCCCGAAACCGGCGCGCCGGTTGCCGGAAAACCAGTTATCGCTGAGGAACCCGTCCCAGCCGCGCAAGCTCAAACCGTCGCCGCCATTGTAGGCCAGCATCGACTGCCGGACGGAGAAGCACCAGGCGTGCGCAAGGCACACTCCATCGCCCGTGAAGCCGAGCACCTGGCAGCGCTCGATGCGGAAGGCGTCTTCGTGCTTTCCGTAGTCGGGCTTATCGAGGAAAATTCCGTGCACGCCCTTTCCCAGCCGCGCCCCTTCGAACCCCAGGCCGTCGATGGTGGCGCCCTGAGCCTCCCCGATATTGAGCAGGCATCGGGCGTCGCCTCTCGAGAGCTTCAGGGCCGTTCCACCCGGCTTGTGATAATCCCACGTAGGCACGCCCATCAGGGCGGTGTTGGGGCGCATCTTGAGGTCCGCGCAAAGATACACCCCGGGAGGCACAAACACCGTTCCCCGCACTTCTCCCGCTGCGTCCAGGGCCCGCTGGATGGCCTTCGTATCGTCGCTCTTGCCGTCGCCGGTGGCGCCGAAATCGCGCACGCTCATGTGTTCCCTTGCCATGGGCGGAACCTGCGCCCGCGCCGTCGCCTGCGCCCCGAAGAGTAATGACACGCCGCCAAGCAAAGCACCCTTTCCCATCTCGCGACGGCCGAAAAGACCTGAAACGCTATTTGTCATGTTCATGTCTCCGTTCGCGTGGAGAGTATCACGAAATGACTGTAAACAAGGATTAATCACGCTCAGCCCTTGACATGTGCTGCACATGCAACTATCCTATTCGCATGTCAACCATGATTCAGATTCGCCATGTGCCTGACCCGCTGCACCGCAAGCTGAAGGCGCGAGCAGCTCTCGAGGGCAAGTCTCTCTCCGACTATCTGCTGCGGGAAATCCGGCGCATCGGCGAGCGGCCCACCATGGAGGAGATCATGGAGCGGCTGGCCCGCCTCTCACCCGTCAATCCTCGCGTGCCTCCTGCCCAGGTCATCCGCGACGAGAGGGATGGCCGGTGATCGTACTCGATGCGTCCGTGGTGGTGGAACTTTTGCTGAACCGGCCCTCCGCGGCGCGCCTGGCGCGTCGCTTGCGCGATCCTGACGAAGCGCTCCATGCCCCGCACCTGATCGACCTCGAGATCGCTCAGACGTTGCGACGCTATCAGGCGATCGGCGAGTTGTCCCCGCAGCGCGCCCGTCAAGCGCTCCTGGCATTTGCCCAGATGCCGATTGAGCGCCACCCCCATTGGCCATTCCTCGGCCGTATCTGGGAATTGCGCCGCAACCTCACAGCGTACGACGCCGCCTACGTCGCCTTGGCGGAAGTTCTGGATGCGCCGCTCCTCACCTGCGACCGGGCACTAGCCTCCGCCCCAGGGCATCGCGCGATCGTGGAGTTGGTTGAAGCCTGAGTGTGTTCGCGCTGCCTGGTGCTGCCCAATCCCCGGCCCTTGCTGGCTTGGCGAAAGCGACCTATGCTGGTAATTGGTGGATCCGAGGAAGAACAGATCGATGACTCAGGACGTCAAGCGCGAAAGCTCGCACACTGTGCTCGATCCCGTATGCGGAATGGAGATCAACCGCGAGGATGCGGTGGGCAGTTACGTGCACGAGGGGAAAGAATACTTTTTCTGCAACCCATCCTGCCTGGAGAATTTCCGTGCCGATCCAAATCAATATCTGAGTCCCAGTCCAGCCGACGCGGCCTCCGCAGAGGCAGCGAGAGGGAGTGCGAGATTCCCCGCTCCGCTCGGAATGACATCGCCAGATAAAGGTGCGATCTATACCTGCCCGATGCATCCCGAGGTGCGAAAGCAAGGCCCCGGCGCGTGTCCGAAATGCGGGATGGCGCTTGAGCCGCTCACGGCCGCAGTTCCTGCCACCCGCACCCAGTATGTATGTCCCATGCACCCCGAGGTGGTGCGCGACGGGCCTGGAACTTGCCCCATCTGCGGCATGGCGCTGGAGCCGCGCACCGTGGCCGCGGCAGAGGAGGCAAACCCTGAATTGGTTTTGATGACCCGCCGATTCTGGGTGTGCCTGGCCTTGACGCTTCCCGTCTTTCTCCTCGCGATGTCGGACATGATTCCGGGGCAACCGCTCCAGCACGCCTTTTCCGCGCGCCTGCTGAATTTGGCGCAACTCGCGCTGGCTTCGCCGGTAGTGCTTTGGGGCGGCTGGCCGTTTTTCGAGCGCGGCTGGGCCTCGCTCCTCAATCGCCACCTGAACATGTTCACCCTGATCGCCCTAGGCACGGGCACCGCGTATGTGTACAGCCTGGCTGCGGTGCTCATTCCCGGCAGCTTCCCGCAGTCGTTTCGCGCTGCGGGCGGCGAGGTTCCGGTGTACTTCGAAGCCTCGGCCGTGATCACCACCCTGGTCCTGCTGGGCCAGGTGCTGGAGCTTCGCGCCCGAGCCCAGACAAGCAGCGCGATCCGGGGACTGTTAGGACTTGCGCCCAAGACGGCGCGAGTGGTGCGCGACGACGGCAGCGAGGAAGACGTGCCGCTCGGCCGCCTGGCAGTGGGAGATCGGGTGCGGGTCCGCCCCGGAGAGAAGGTCGCGACGGATGGCGTGATCGTCGAAGGCTCGAGTTCGATTGACGAATCGCTGGTGACCGGCGAGCCCATTCCGGTGGAAAAGAAAACCGGAGATCGGGTGACGGGCGGGACGGTGAACGGCTCGGGGAGCTTTCTGATGCGGGCGGAGCGCGTCGGCAGCGACACCCTGCTGGCGCACATTGTGCGGCTCGTCTCCGAGGCGCAGCGAAGCCGCGCGCCCATCCAGCGCCTGGCGGACGTGGTCTCTTCCTATTTTGTTCCGGCGGTAGTTTTAATTTCCGTGCTGACCTTTGTCATCTGGGCTAGCGTGGGCCCGCAACCGCGGTTCGCCTATGCGCTGGTGAACGCGGTGGCAGTGCTCATCATCGCCTGCCCCTGCGCTCTGGGGCTTGCCACGCCGATGTCGATCATGGTGGGGACGGGCCGTGGCGCGCAGGCGGGCGTGTTGATCAAGAATGCCGAGGCGCTCGAGGTCCTCGAGAAAGTAGACACGCTGGTGGTGGACAAGACCGGCACGCTGACGGAGGGTAGACCGCGCCTTGCCTCGGTGCATCCTCGGCCCGGGTGGGACGTGGCGGAAGTGCTTCGCCTGGCCGCAACTCTCGAGCGGGGGAGCGAACACCCGCTGGCCGCGGCCATCCTGGCCGGTGCGCTGGAAAGAGAACTCGTGCTCGGCGAGGCTCGGGAATTCCGTTCCCTCAGCGGCGAAGGCGTGACGGGAGAGGTCGAGGACAAATCTGTGGCCCTTGGAAACCACCGGCTGTTCGAGAGGCTGAAGATCGACTTGACCGCGCTGGACGGCCAGGCCGGCGAACTTCGCGCCGAGGGCCAGACCGTGGTCTTCGTGGCCGTGGACGGCGTTGCCTGCGGCTTGCTGGCGGTGACCGATCCCATCAAAGCTACCGCCCCGGAAGCCTTGCGGGCGTTGCAGCAGGACGGCATCCGCGTTGTGATGCTTACCGGCGATACGCGCCGAACCGCGATGGCCGTGGCGCGCGAACTGGGCATCGATGAAGTCGAAGGAGAGGTCCTCCCGGAGGCGAAGGGCAAAGTCATCCAGCGGCTTCAGGCGGAAGGGCGCGTGGTGGCCATGGCCGGAGACGGCGTGAACGACGCCCCCTCCTTGGCGCTGGCGCAGGTTGGCATCGCCATGGGAACCGGAACGGATGTGGCCATCGAGAGCGCCGGGATCACCCTGGTGAAAGGAGATCTGCGCGGCATCGTGCGCGCGCGCCGCCTGAGTAAAGGCGCCATGCGCAATATCCGCCAGAACCTTTTCTTCGCGCTCGTTTACAATAGTCTGGGAGTGCCGTTGGCGGCGGGAGTGCTTTATCCGCTCCTGGGCCTGCTTCTGAGCCCCATGGTCGCGGCCGCGGCCATGACGTTCAGTTCCGTCTCAGTGATCAGCAACGCGCTGCGCTTGCGCAGGCTGCAACTGTAGGCGGAAAGTCGGTCCGTAGTCAGTTGTCCGTTGTTCGTTGCAGGAAGACAACCAATGGGCAGGGGCAACGGACCACGGACAACGGACCACGGACCATCCCATCGAGGTACACAGTATGACGTTCCTAACCACGCGTTATCAACTACAGCGGGAATTGTCTGTCAAGGACTTTGAGCGCCTGCACGGACTCTCGACGGTTTATGGCATCCGAGGTCTTTCCATTGAGGGCTCGTTTCTGGTGGTCGAATACGATGCCTCACGGATTCGCGAAGCAGAGGTCCTGGCGCGGGTGCGCAAGGCGGGGATTGCCGTAGAACCTGAAAAGCCCATTGCCGCCGGCAGCTTAGATCACTCGGGTGAGTTCCGAGATTTCGCCTGGCCGATCGAAGGCCTGACCCCTGTCAACAAGAAAGGGTAGCGCCGCTTGGCGCTGTGTTGCGGGCGTCCCGCCCGCTCTGGCGCGGGCATTCCTTCGCTCCGCTCAGGACAGGCTTTGCCGGCGCGCGGGAGCGGGCCGCTCCCGCGATCGCGGGCGGGACACCCGCGCCAGACGGAGCGAAGCGAAGGAGGCAAGTGTAGCTCAGCGTCCGAGCCCGACAGCCAGCGTCTTCACCATGGTTCCGTTGGCGTCATCGTCTTTGAGGGCCCACACAGAATTCCCGCCCAGTCCGCCCGGTACGCGCGTCTGAACGTAAACCGTCTTCAGGGCCGCCGTGAAGGGATCATCATAGGACCAGAAGGTTCCCGTGGCGGGGTCGTAGAGCCACGCCGCAACGCTGACCGGGTCGAAATAGCCGCTGTACCCGTTGGCGGTGAGGGTTGAAAGCGTAGAATAGGTGGCCGCGCCCGCAGTCAACAACGTGTCACATCCCGGAGTGTTGCCCGACAGGTCGGTGCACAGCCCGCTTCCGTTCGCCAGGGGAACAGGCGCCGCCCACGGGTCAGCCGTGGAAGTCTGATAGAGCCCATGATTCACATCAGGAATGCCTGTCCGGCCCGCTCCATACAGAGGCACGCCCATGACGTACTTGGAGGGAGGCACGCCGGCGCTTAGATACGCGTTCACGGTGCAGGAAATGCACAGGCCCTCGCCGAATTTGGGGTCCTTCCTGGAATCGAACAGCGGCGCAGCGTGATTGGCGCCGTTCTCCCAGGTCCCGTTGTAGTTGTAGCCATCGATGGTAATGAAATCCACCAGCCTGGCTGCCTTGGCGAGGTCGATGTTGGAATAGTTCTGTTCGCCTGCCGGCCCATCGAAGGAGAGTTCGTAGTATTTGCCGTTGGCTTTCCCCAGCGCGTTCAGTTGCTTGCGGAACTCCTGCAACAAGAGCGTGAAGTTCTGCGTGTCGGTCGCCGTGGGGAATTCCCAATCGATGTGAATCCCATCGAAAAGCCCAGGGGCTGTAATAGCGCCATTCCAGTCGCTGCCCACGTTGCCGGTGATGAACATGTTGAGGCACGAGGAAGCGAGCGCCCGGCGGCCCGCCTGCGTGCCGGCTGCGATTGAGAAAGCCAAGGTGTTCGTCGCACTGGCGCCGCCGAGAGAAATCAGGGTTCGCAAACGGGGATGATGTTGTTTGAGCTTCAGGATCTCCGCAAAGTTGCCGTAGAGCGGCCAGACATCTGCAATGCCGCCCACCGGCGGAAGGCCATTATCCTCAAAATCGGCCCAGGGGTCGGCGATCACGCAGGTGTCCGCCGACGGGTTCGAGGCATCTGCCGACACATTGGCAAAGGCGTAGATGAAGTGCGAGAGCCGGTTGGCGACCCCGTTGTTCTGCAAATCCGCGATGTTGTAATTGGCGTAATAAATGCTCCATGCTTCGAAGAAACCCGCCAGAATCTTACCCTGGCTGTTAGGGCCGCCGGCCAACAACGTCGCCGCGCAAGCCAGCGATACGATGAAGCTGACTACGCCAGCGCGCCACGGTTTGATTCGGGACCGGTACGTCATGGTGAATCTCCCCTCAATCTCTTCCGCCTATTGCTCCCGGCGGAGATAACCCCGGCCGTCTCGTTGCGGCCGGTCCGGATTGGAAAGCCGCGCCCCAGGCCCCCCCCCACGATATCGGCGAATGCCTGACGCGACCTGAGAAGTGAAAGTGCTCTACACCAGAGTTTCCGAAACAACTCTCTAACGATACAGGATTATACCTTTGCGAGTTTGGCGGGGAAACAGAATTCGGCGGTGTCTTCAAAGCGTGTGGTGCGGGCGTCCCGCCCGCTGTGGCGTGGGCATTCCTTCCCTCCGCTCAGGACAAGCTCTGCCCGCGCGCGGGAGCGGGACGCTCCCGCGACTGCGGGCGGGACGCCCGCACCACAACGCCGGGAATCCGGTTGCAGAACCCGGCATGCCGATGGCATTCTGATCTGGCGGAGAAGGCAGGTTGATTATGAAAATCCTGGTGCTCAACTGCGGCAGCTCCTCGATCAAGTTCCAACTGATCGAGACCAGTGTGGAGATGATTGCGGCGAACGCAGACCGTTGCCTTGCGAAGGGGAGCGTCGAGAAGATCGGAACCGACGAAGCGGTGTTGCATCTGGCCGTGCCGCCCAACCCTGCCCTGAGCGTAAGGGAGGAGATGCTGGACCACCAGACGGCTCTTACGCGCTGCATTCAAGCTCTTAAGGAAGCTAAGGCTCTGGGAGACATTTCACAGATCGAGGCGGTAGGACACCGCGTGGTGCATGGCGGGGAGCGCTATTCGGCCTCGGTCATGATCGACGAGGAAGTGGAGAAGGTCATCCAGCAGTGCAGTGAACTGGCCCCCCTGCACAATCCCCACAACCTGCGCGGCTATCTTGTGGCGCGAAAAGTCTTCCCCCAGGTCCCGCAAGTTGCAGTGTTTGACACGGCGTTTCATCACACCATGCCTCCCAAGGCTTATCTCTACGGCCTGCCCTATTCCTATTACCGGCGTTACAGAATCCGGCGCTACGGCTTCCACAGCACCTCGCATCGTTATGTGGCGTTCTATTGCCGGCAGATGCTGGGCAAGCGCAAAGAAGAGGCCAACCTGATTACGGCTCACCTGGGCAACGGCTGCTCGATTACGGCCATCGAAAAGGGCCAGTCGGTTGACACCTCGATGGGTTTCACGCCGCTCGAGGGATTGTTGATGGGCACGCGCTGCGGCGACATGGATCCCGCCATCATTCTCTATCTAATGTCAAAAGATGAATTAACCATTCACGATGTATCTACGCTCTTAAATAGGTTCAGCGGCCTGTACGGCATTTCGGGAGACTCGAACGACATGCGGGAGCTGATCGACGCGGCGGCAAAAGGCGACACGCAGGCGGAGACGGCGATCGACTCGTTCTGCTATCGCTTGCGGAAGTACATTGGCGCCTACACGGCCGTACTGGGCCACGTCGACGGCCTGGTTTTCACGGGAGGCATCGGTGAGAACGCGCCGCTGGTGCGCGAGAAAACCTGTCAGGGACTGGCGGAACTGGGTTATGAGATCGACTCGGCCCGGAACCAGGAGGCCATGGGCAAGTCGAGCGAAATCTCCACCGCCTCCAGCCGCATCCGCATCTTCGTTATTCCGACCAATGAGGAGTTACTGATCGCCCGCGACACCTTCCGGGTGATCAAGGGATTGCCGATTCCGTCGTAGTCGTAATGGGCAGAACCGCCTTGATGGACGTGCCGCCCTCACCGGACTCGATTTCGAGCCGTCCTCCCAACTGGGCGACGCGTTCCTGCATGCTCTGCAGGCCCAACCCCCGCGCATGATCGGGCGGAATACCGCAGCCTTCATCGGTCACCTCGAGGGTCAGCGCGCTGTCACCCCGCGCCACGACCACCTTGACCGTCTTGCTCCCGGAATGGCGGTGGGCGTTGGTAAGGGCTTGCTGGACCAAACGAAATGCCGTCAGGCGAGCGGGCTCCGGCAAAAGCGGCAGACGGCTGGGCAGAACCAGTTCGACTTCCAGCCCGGTTCGCTTCACGAAATTATCCACATACCAGCGCAAGGCGCCGTCCAGGCCCATCTCATCGAGCGCCGGCGGATGCAGAGCGTAGGAGATGTTCCGCAACTCCTCGGAAACCTGGGTGGCCAAATTCAGGCTGTCGTTCAGGGCGGCCCGGCCCTGATCGTCAAGACAATCGGCTTTCCCGTCCAGCGCGCTGAGGTTCAAGGCCAGCGCAGCCATGGTCTGCCCGGTGCTGTCATGCAACTCGCGGGCGATGCGCCGGCGCTCCTCTTCCTGGGACTCCACCAGTCGCGCCGGCAAGACCCGCAGGGCCTCTTCGGCCTTCTTTCGCTCCGTGATCTCCTCGATCGCCAGCAGGATGAGCGGCGCGCCGCCCTTGCGCGTGCGGATTTGCCGGCCATTCAGCAGCATGGTCCGCTCCCCGATGCCGGGGAATTTGTGTTTCACCTCAAATCCCTCGAAGGCCGTCTTGGTAGGCAGAACACGTTCCAGGCGTTCTCGCAGCGCCGGAATATTCCACTGGCCGTCCCCAAGCGAGTAGATGAATCGGCCTTCGGTTTCCTCCTTCGAGACCTGGAACGTCTCGTAAAAGGCAGCGTTGGTGGTCACCACGCGCAGGTTGCTGTCCAGGACAATCAAAGGCTGGCGCACGGTTTCGACGATGGACTCCGCGTAGACGCGCAATTCGTTCACCTCCATTTTCAGCGCGTCGATGTCCATCAGGGCCAACACCGCTCCCTCAACGACATTCTCGACCGTCTTGTAAGGGCGAATGCGCAGCGAATACCAATGGCCGTGCCGGTCCTGCACCTCCAATTCCTTTAGGCTCATGGTATCAACCGATTGGGCCACCAGCCTCTCCAGGCTGGGGATGTCAATGTTGGGCTTCAGGTCCGTAATCGGTCGGCCGATATCGGTGGGGATCAGGTTCAGTACCTTCTCCGCCAGGGGCGTATAGCGCCTCACACGCAGGTCTCGGGAGAGCATCACCACAGGAAGGTTGATGCTGTTAACCAGGTTATTAAGATCGTTGTTGAGCGTGCTCAGTTCGGTATTGCGGTTTTGCAGCTCTTCATTCAGCGTGGTCAGTTCTTCGTTCGAGGATTGCAGCTCTTCCTTGGCGGTCTCCATTTCCTCGTTGGTGCTTTGCAGCTCTTCGTTGCTGGACTGGATTTCCTCGTTGGCGGAGCGCAATTCTTCGTTCGTGGCCTCTTGCTCTTCCATGATCGACTGCACATGGGCGCGCGTGTATTCGAGCTCTTTCGTCACCCGGCTGATCTCCGCTTCTTCGGCTTTGCGCTTGGCTCCCTTAGCTTCCATTAGAGCGGGCTTTCTCGGGCCGTCCGGCGCTTCCTCGCGGAAAAGCACCAGGAAATAGGACTCGCGCGCGTTGGCGCCTTTAATCGGCACCACTTCCAGAGTAATCGTGCGGTATCGGCCATGGCTCTTGATGCGGACGCCTTCCCGGATGACCGGCGCGTCTTGCCTCTTGGCCGCATGGATGATGCTGCGGATGTCCCGGGAGAGGGTCCCCTGGGTCAGCTTGGCCAGGTTCAGGCTGGCTTGCCCGGGCGCCGGCTCTAGAAAACTGCCCATGCGGCCGATGAACTGGATGATGCTCAAATCGCCGGTCACCACAACTCCCGGCGGCCCGTACTCCGTCAACAGGAGGTGTTCTACTTCCTTCTGCACGTCGAAGGTCGGTGTTGCCTGGGCGCTCCTCTTCACAGGCAGAGCTTTTTCCCACGCATTTTTAGGAATCCAATCCCTCCCAACATGCACGAAGCGGCTCGGGATCTTCGCATAGACCTTGAATTTCTTGTCGACGGAGGCAAACAGGTCCGAGAATCCGCTGAGATTCTCGGAGGGGCCCAGAATCAAAAAGCCCGGAGTGCGAAGCGCGTAACCGAAGGTGGGTATGATCTTCTTCTGCGCTGCGGCCTCGAGGTAAATAAGAAGATTGCGGCAACTGATCACGTCCATCCTTGAAAAAGGAGGATCCTGGAGCACATTGTGGCGCGCAAAAATGCACATGTCCCGAATCGACTTGGCGATCCGATAACCTCCCGGCGCAGGGGTGAAAAAACGCCGCAAACGCTCCGGCGTGACGTCGGCGGTGATGCTCTCTGGGTAGTTCCCAGCGCGCGCTTTCTCGATGGCTCCTTCACTGATGTCGGTGCCGAAAATCTGGATGGGGATATTGCTCTTTGCGGCGCCCCGGAATTCCAGGGCGCAGATGGCAATCGAATAGGCTTCTTCGCCGGTTGAACACCCGGGAACCCAAAACCGCAGCGGAGGGTCTGCGGGACGGTTCTTCAAAAGCACGGGGAGCACTTTCTTCTTAAGAGCCTGGTAAACTTCCCGGTCGCGGAAAAAGCCGGTCACGTGAATCAGAAAGTCCTGATACAGTTCTTGCAATTCCTGGCTGTTGCCGCGCAGATAACGGACGTACTGGGCCAGCTTATCCATCTTTTGCAGGACCATGCGCCGTTTGATCCGCCGCTTGATGGTGTTCTGCTTGTACCAGGTGAAGTCGTCGCCGGTGGCGCCGCGCACCAGCGCCAGGACCTGGTTGATTTCGTCCTCGCCCGCCGCCAGGGCCTCGTCCGCCTCTGCGGCCATGGTTTGGATAAGGTAGGGGTGGCGGCCGATTCTGGCCAGCTCTTTGGCGATGCCTTCCGGCGGAAGGATGAAGTCCACGCAACCGGCGGCAATGGCGCTGCGCGGCATGCTGTCGTACTTCGCCGTCTTCTCATCTTGTGCGAAGGCGATGCCGCCCTCCGCCTTGATGGCTTTGAGCCCCAAAGTTCCGTCGGAAGCCGTGCCGGAGAGAATCACGCCGATAGCTTGGCCCTTGCGGTCCTCGGCCAGCGAGGTCAGAAAGCAGTCAATGGGCATGTGCTGCAATTCGGTTTCGCGGCGGGGCATGAGGTGGAGCACGCCGTCCGAGATCACCATATTGCTGTTGGGAGGAATCACGTAGATGTGGTCGGGGGCCACTTTCATTCCGTCCTTGACCTCCTGGACGGGGATCTGGGTGTTCCGCGAGAGCAGTTCCGTCAGCATGCTTTCATGCTGGGGCGCCAAGTGCTGCACAAACACGTAGGCCATGCCGGTGGTGGCCGGCAAATGGTCGAGGAGTTGCTGGAAGGCTTCCAGCCCGCCTGCCGATGCTCCCACGCCGACGACGGGAACCGATTCGTTTTGGGGACGTCGTCTTGATGGCTGTGAATGCTCAGCCGCCGGCTTGGTGGAATTTGACTTGCCCATTGGATCCCCCCCTCGACAGGCCAGCGCCGCCGACTACGGCCGTGGCTGGTGCTGTCGGGAGTGTACTCTCGCTATACTTTAGGCCGCGGTCAGACAATCTTCGGAGTGTCTTTGGCCGTTCGAGACATTAGAGGAGTCTCG
The DNA here is from genome assembly GCA_963842495.1 of uncultured Acidobacteriota bacterium. GTDB lineage: Bacteria > Acidobacteriota > Terriglobia > UBA7540 > UBA7540 > CAVROP01. The sequence goes on along the minus strand of CAWJHY010000015.1, from coordinate 2,624 downwards.
TCCTTCGACAAAGCTCGTACGGCGGCGATCAGATCGTTCGCCGCATTCGACTTCAGCACATATCCTCTTGCTCCGGCCTCCATAGCGGCCTGAATCATCTGTTCCGAATCATGCATGGTGAAGATGAGCACTTTGGTGTGGGGAGCGGTTTCCGTGATCAGGCGGGTTGCGTCCAAACCGCTCATCACCGGCATGGTGATGTCCATGACGACGACATCGGGCTTGGTCTGGGTTACTTTCTTGACGGCGTCCGAGCCGGTGGCGGCTTCGCCAACCACTTCCCAACCCGCCTGGGTTCCCAGCAGGGCAAACAAACCCCGGCGCACCACTTCGTGGTCGTCAACGATCACAATGCGTAAGTTCTTCATGATCCGGCCCTGGGAAGGAGTGCCTTCGCGCCGCTCGCCGCACTTGAAACGTACGGGCACGCCATGGCGTGCCCCTACAATAGCCGGCGCCTGCCATCTAGTTTAACACAAAGAGGGGGCTAATTATTCAGCAGCCCATACACGCTGAGCATGCTTCGGGTTCCCACGTACACCTTGCCGTTGGCGATTGTGGGCACGGTAAACTGCACGGCGCCGCCGGGATTATCGCGCGAGGAATTCTGGCTACTATCGTAAAGCTCGTTGCCCAGGCTGGTGGCTTCAAAGGCGCGCAGGACCGCCGGGCCGCCACTGCTATAGGCGCTCGAGTCGATGCCCCACACGATCCCATTCGCGTTGCCGTTGGCGGAAACCGACGGCGTCGTGGTGGGATAGTTGATGGCCACCGATCCCATCGCTACAGGCGCGAGCGATAGTAATCCATTCGTAATGCTGTAAGCCTTCAGATAATCCCTGACGCCCCAGAAATAAACGGTGGAGTTCCAGTAGGCCGGCGCGCCGTAGATCCCCCCGACCGCCAGGTGGAGAGTCTGGAGATTGTCGTCGGTATTGGGACTGTAGCCGCCCAGGTTGGCTCGGTTCGCCAGGAAAATTGTGCCTTCTTTTCCGGCCTGGACAAGGAGTTGAGTGGCGGTCCCCGGTTGTGGAGGCAAGAGCACAACCCCTCCCGAGCCGAGGTCGAAGTCATTCGCGTCGAGATAATCCTGATCCTCCGGCGTAAAGTAGTCCTTCACCCGGAAGGTGCTGCTGGCGGCCGTCCGGAGTCTGCCCTTCACCATGCCCATCTTGACGATGGAATCTCCGAATTGGCAGCCCCACATCGCGGCATCGAAAGTGCCATTGCCGGTAGCGAAGAAGATGTTTCCTTGACCGTCCCCGGCCAAGCCTGTGCCTCCCATCCACACGCCGCCGTCGCTATAATTCGTCGTGACTGTCCACACATGTATCTGGGTTAGCGTGTGGGCGTCGTACGCCATGATCCAGCCTGTGAAGGGGCCGAAATCGCAATGCGAACCCCAGCCGATATACACCACCCCCGCCTGAAGGAGCAGTCCTGCCCGCTGGTTCGCAATCAGCGCATTGAACGTCTGACCGTTATACGTGCCCTGAATCTCCACCGGTCCCCCGAATTTCTCAGCGCCGGTGGTCACGTCGAGCGCGTGCAGGCGCTGAATGTAGGTCCCATTCTCCTTGGTGTTGGCCACCACGTTGAGCGTATTGCCAGAGGGATCGATAACGGGTGTGCCGGTGATCCCGATCTCGGGCTGGATGTCGGCGCAGCCTTGATCGGAGCTGGGAACCGCCGTAATGCCCTGCGCGGGGTCGGTAAAGCTCGCCGTCCAGAGCGGGTTGGCGTTCGCCCCCTGGTTGTTATCGGCATCGAACGCGTAAACACTGTCGTTTTCGGTGGCCACGTAAACCACATTGTGGACGCCCTGGCCGGGGATGTTTACACCGGACATATAAAGCGGCTGGGCATAGATGGCTCCGTCAACAGTTTGGGAGAACAGCTTGCCGAAACTGCCGGTGTTGACGTTCGCAGGCGTCAACACGCTTTCGCTGATGTTCTGCCCGGTTCGAAAGTTGTCGTTGTGCTGGGTCAGCACGTTCACTTGGGCCAATCCGGCGGTCAGTCCCAGCCACCCAACCATGGCCACGGCCACACAAACAACGGAAAATTTCGACATACTTAAAAGACCTCTGGAATCCCCACAGGCCGCTTGCACCACTGGCCGCTCAACAGCGCCAAAACAGAAAACCGCTGTGCAGGAAAGGTTGTAATTCGGATTTGCACGCCGCCGTACGGGAGTATATACGACCCGCTTGCCGCCGACAAGGGTGTATTGCACTGGGTAATACGTAGTTAGTTATGGCACCACCATCTTCAGAGCAGTCGCTCATGCCCGTCGGCCGATGGGTACCCGGAAGCCAGGAAAACGACTCCCAGCCTTTACCTGCTCGTAGGGGGACGGCTTGCCGTCCCCGCGTGAGCGGGGTAGGGCAAGCCCTACCCCTACACGTTTTCAAAGCCAAACGACGAAAAATCCGCTCCCGGGCCTGAAACCTCGTGGTAGTATCACGACTTGTCCGAACTCGCCCTTGAAAGGAGTCCCATGAAAAAGATAGTGGCCCGATTCGGTATGCTGTGGGTGTTGGCAACGGCCGTCGCGGTTTCCAGCCCATCAATAGCAGGGCAATCACCTGCCCAGGAGTCTGACGCCAACGAAAAGGACGTCT
>CAWJHY010000014.1:0-93211 GCA_963842495.1 uncultured Acidobacteriota bacterium | reverse complement strand
TTCGTGCCGTTCGTCAACTCGAGCCGGAACTCGAGGATGTCGTGGACGCCTTCCTGCCGGACCGCCACCTGCCAATTCTCGGAAATCCCTTCCACGTCATGGAGCACGCGCTCGAAGATTTCCGGGTACATGTTCCCGGCCCCCATCACCACCATTTCGTCAACCCGGCCGCGGATTTTGGCCATGCGGCGGATGGTGGCGCCGCACGGGCAAGGTTCATTAATGAATCGTGTCACATCGCGCACCCGGTAACGAACCAGCGGCATAGTGCGCCGCGAAAGCGTGGTCACCACAAGTTCGCCGTAGCCTTCCGAGTCAGGGTCAAGGATTTCGATAAAATAGTTGAACTCGTCCAGGTGATAGCCTTCCCGCCGGAGGCACTCCATCGCCGTGCCCCCGCCCTGCTCGGTGGATCCGTAGCCGAGAACTACCGGGCACTTCCAGACGCGCTCGACGTAGCTCCGATAGACTTCCGTCATGCGGTCTCCGGCAGCGACGATCAGCTTCAGCGGGAAGACGCCTTCTTTCTCTGCAATCTCGCTCAGGCTCACCAGCCAGGTTGGATCGGCGGCGATGACGTTATATTTGTAGATGGGCAGGCGGGAATAGAGTTCGCGCGGGTGAGGCTTGCCCGTCGCCGAACAGAAAACTGCCATGCGCTTGCAGGCTAGAAAGGTGACCCAACTGCTGATCCAATACCCCGCGTCGAACGTGCAGACTACCCGGTCGCCCGGGCGCACGCCGTTTTCCCACATCGCCGCCGCCTCGTAGCGGGCCGTGAACTCCAACTCCTCGTAATTGAAATAGACGCGCTTGGGGCCTCCGGAGGTGCCGGTGGTTTCAAACACCAATTGGGGTTCACCGCAAAGGAAATCTTCCGCCGGCAGGTTGCGCAAGTCCTCGGGTGTGGTGAAGATGTCCCCCAGGTCTTCCGGGCGCCGGACTCGGTCCGCCACGATGCCGCTCTCGCGCAACTTGCGCCCGAAGAAGGCTTGCCGCTCTGCCGCGTAGCGCACCACTTCGCAAAACGAGTCGCGTTGAATGCCTTCGATCAGCGCGCGAGGTACATATTTCCCCCAGCGAACAAGGCTCGGGACCGATTCGCCGATCACAGCGCGCTCAACGAGTTTGCGGAATCTGGAGAGCATTTCAAAGCTGAGTCATCAGCTCTCAGTAATCAGTTATCAGTTAACTGCCAACTGAGAACTGATGACTGACAACTTCCTTTACATCAGATACGTCGACTCCCCGGAACGCGTGGGCCGAGTTGCCAGCAAGTCGATGTAGGTACCTTTCTCGAGCAGCGCCTGGCCCACCTGCGCGATGGCATGGGCGGAATCCGGCCGGGACAAATCCTTCTGGCGGCGGCTCATCTCCGCCAGGGTTTCCGGTTTGCTGAGCATCCGTGTTACGGCTTGAGGAATCTCCTCGAGAGTTCGGGCCTGCACGGCCACGCCTTGCTGCACCAGGTAACGCACGTGCTGCTCTTCCGGTCCCGGAATAGGATGGGTCACAATCATCGGCAGGCCCGCCGAGAGCGCTTCTGCGGTGGTCAAGCCGCCCGGCTTGGTGATCAGAAGATCGGCCGCCGCCATCAATTCCGGTATGGTGTCTGTCCAGCCAAAGACGTGCAGATCCAGTGTGACCCTGCCCCTCAACTGCTCCAGGGCCTGCTTGATGACGCCATCGTGCCCGGCCACCACCAAGACCTGAAGTGGAAATCGGCAGAGTTCCAGACTTTCCACGATCACATCGAGCGGGGCCGGACCCATGCCCCCTCCCATCACCAACACGACGGGCCGGTGAGCGTCCAAACCCAGGGCTCGCCGGAGTTCACTCCGATCCTGGGGAAGCGCGAATGCCGGGTCAACGGGAATCCCACACACCAGAATCCGGCTGGGCGAGGTTCCCCAATTCATAAGCTGCGAGCGCGCCTCTTCGCTGCCGACACAGTAGACATCGACTTCCGATTGCGCCCAGGGTGGCTCTGCCTGAAAATCCGTCTGGACGGCCAAAATGGGAGCGTGAAACCACCCCTCGCGCTTGCCCAGAGCGGCGATTTCAACCGCGCCGATTTCATTGGCGACGACCAGGTGAGGAGCATACGCTTTGAGCTCCTCGAACACTTTCTTGCACCCGCGGCGAAATACCCAGTGCGGAGCCGTGGCGCGGTGGAGCTTCTTCTGCCGGCGCTCGAAGAGCCATCGCCAAACACCTGGAGCGCGCCGGAGCATCCACCAGTAAGGGCGCACGTACGCCATCAGGAACCAGGAGCGCGCCACCTTCAGGACGTCCAGGAGGTGGACTTCGACAGGATCAATGCAATCGTAGAGCGCCCCCTGGAGCACTTCCGCCGCACGAACATGCCCCGTGCCGACGCTCAAAGTTAGAATGAAGATGCGTTTTGAAGTCACGAGGAACCTGGGAAACTAGAAACTGGAAACTGGAAAATGGAAACTAGAAACTGGAAACTGGAAATTCGAAACTGGAAATTTGAAAATGGAAACCAGTGTACCTGGGCAGCGGTCAGTGCCGCGGCTTAAGTTAAAGATCGCTTTTCGATGGCATATTTCCGCGATTACAGTTCTGTCCTCCCATTTTCCATTTTCTAGTTTCCATTTTCCACTTTCCATTTTCCACTTTCCATTTTCCACTTTCCATTTTCCGTCTTTACTGGAATTTTCGCACCAACAGCACTGCATTGAGGCCGCCGAAGGCGAAGGAATTGGAGACGGCCACGTTTACAGGCGCTTCTCGCGCTTGATTGGGAACATAGTCCAGGTCGCACTCGGGGTCCGGCGCGGTGTAATTCGCGGTGGGCGGGATGCAGTTGCATTCGATGGCCAGCGTCGTGGCCGCCAGTTCGATTGCCCCCGTGGCTCCCATGGTGTGCCCGTGCATGGATTTGGTGGAGCTAATGGCCAGCTTGCGAGCGTGCTCGCCGAACACCTTCTTGATCACCTGCGTTTCGGTGGCGTCGTTCAGGCGCGTGCCGGTGCCATGGGCGTTGATGTAATCCACTTCGACCGTCGCAACCCCGGCTTCCTCGAGGGCCATGCGCACCGCCCGGGCCGGCCCATCGATGGAGGGCTGGGTAATATGTCCGGCATCTGAACTCAGGCCGTAGCCGGAGATTTCCGCGAAGATTTTGGCCCCGCGCTTTTTCGCATGCTCAAGTTCCTCAAGCAGCAGCAGGGCCGCACCTTCGCCCATGACGAAGCCCTCGCGGTCCGCCGAGAAGGGCCGGCAGGCCCGGCTGGGATCGCCGTTCCCCGTGGCCAGGACCCGGACTGACTCCCAGGAACGGATCATTCCCACGGTGATCGGCGCCTCGCACCCCCCGGTCAACATCAGATCGGCCATCCCAAATTTTATCAGGTGAAAGGCTTCGCCAATGGCATGACCTGAAGACGAGCAGGCCGTGGCAGTCGTAAAGGAGGGCCCTTGCGCGCCAAATTCCATACAGATTTGAGACGTGGCGGCGTTGTGCATCATGCGCGGGATGGTAAACGGATGCAGCCGTGTCGCCTGTTGGGCGTAGAGGTTGAAATAGCCGTTATCCAGGGTATTGGCGCCCGCCATTCCGCTCCCGGTCACCACCCCGAAGCGAGGGCGTTCCTCCTCGCGTACCTCGATTCCACTCGAGGTCATAGCTTCCTGCGCGGCCAGCAAGCCGAACTGGCTGAAGCGATCCAGCAAATCGAGCCGCTTGGCGGGAAAGTAATCAGTCGGCGTGTAGTCCGGAACTTCGGCAGCAATCTGAACCGTCAGAGGAGAGGGATCAAATTGGCAAATACGGCGAACCGCCGACCGGGCCTCGAGCAGGTTCTTGAAAAAGCTTTGGGCATCCTTGCCTACCGAAGCAAAGACGCCTACACCGGTAATGACGACTCTTCGCACGTTTCACCCTTGTGAACTTAATTGGCTGTGGCGGCCGGGGCCTCGCCCTTCGCCATCGCCACCAGATCGGAAATGTCCTTACCTTCCAAAACTCGTGTCAGGCTGTCCACCACCTGGCGGACTGAGCGCATGTTCTGCGCCACCGCGTCCGGAATATCGATCTTGAATTCCTCTTCCAGCGCGAAGAGGATGTTGACTCCGTCCAGCGAGTCTATGCCCAATTCCGCGAACTTCGAATCGATGGTGATTTTGCTCGGGTCCAGATGCTGCTCTCGAGCGATAATCTCTATTACTTTCTGGGTTGTGTCCATTTATGCTCCTCGTGACCGGTTTGACCGGCGCACCTAAGTGGAAATGCCGATGGAATTCCTTTCCGCAAGTTGGGAGACGAGCTCCAGCAATTGCGAAATCCGAAAAGGCTTGTCGAGAAGGGCGTAAGCGCCCAGGTCTTGGGCCAGCTTCCTTTCCGTATGACTGAAGAAGGAAGACATGAGAACTATCTCGTGCTTGGCATTTTGCTTTCTGAGATGTCGAAGCAGATCTAAGCCCGACTCGTTGGGCATGTGCAAATCGGCGATGATAATGCGGCAATCGTTGTCCCGCGCCAGAGCTTCGCGCGCCGCCAACCCGTCGGCTACCGCTTCCACCTGCGGATATCCGTTGGCTTCCAGGACCTCAGACAGCAGGTCACGGCTTTCCAGGTCGTCGTCAACAACAAGAATCCTGCTCACTATGAGCACACTCCCGGCGTTTGGCCAGGAGTATCTTGGGCACGGACATGGCCAAGTACCGCACTAGTTTTTAAGTAATTGTAAATAAAAGAGTTGAATGAGCGTTGAAGCAAATTTGAGCGGCTTTGGATTCCGCAGCACGTAGTGTAGTGTGTCAAAATGCCACAGATTAATGACTTTTAGTCTTATGCCGATCGCCGTGCCTGCATCTGCCCTTTCGGCCGTCCTTCTTTTCCTCCTATCTTATTGATTTACATACTCGAAATCAGTCCTGGCGAGCCGACGGACGAATTCTGATGTGGCAAAAAGCGACACCTTGGAGTGCGGCGGCTTGACGCCGCCTTGTCACTATGCAAGCCCGCGTGCTGCCTAAGGCGAGCCCCGGTACGCCAAGACCGGCGCGTACATAGCTCGCAGACTCTCTCAGTTCCAAGGCGGCGTCAAGCCGCCGCACTCCAAGGTGCCTTCGGCACAAAGACGACCGGATCTGCTATACTCGGAATCTAGGCTTTCCCGGCAAACAAAATGCGCACTTCTGCAAGGTTTCTGGCAATTCTGACCATGGCCGCGCTGCTTGCCCCCAGCGTGCGGTGGGCTTCGCCCAACGTTATGGCCGATGCCTGCGGATGCCCGCCCGGAACCTGCATATGTGTAGGACACCACCACGGTTCCGGCCGGCTTCCGGCCTGCTGCATGGGCACGGGCGGACAGTGCGGAGTGCAATCTCCTGACAGTTACATCAGCGCTATTCTCAGCACTCTTACTTACGTACCTACCGAACACCCTTGGTGGAATCCGATCGCGGCTTGGAGTTTCTGCCACATTGCGTCAGACTCGAGTCTGTTGCCCTCCCACGCGCGGATTCCGGATCAACCTCCTCGATTCCCTCTCTGATGGCCGATCTTCGATGCATGATTGCCGATTGAGCTAATCGGCTTTCGTTCATCGTCGAATCCCGGACTTCGGGCCCGGCAGATAAAGCCCCGTTACGCCCCGTCAAAGCTGGCATTGCATTACCCGGCGGCGCAGCGCGAGCATTTATCTCGCAGGTCCGCAGTCCTGCATTGATCCCGGTGCCGGGGCGCCTCACGATGCGCCCTGCCGGAGCGTTCATCACCATCGCCAATTCTGCGGAGAAGTTTTATGAGACAAGCATGCGTGTTGACGGCGGTCGTCTTGGTATTGGGCGGCGTCGCATTTGCCACCATTTTTGGATCTGTGCGCGGCGTCGTTCACGATCCCCAGCACCGCCCCATTCCAGGTGCACAAGTTACGTTGAAGGCTCAAAACTCGGATTGGACCCAATCCCAGGACTCGGACGATAACGGCGAATTTGAATTCACTTCCGTCCCGATTGGGAATTACACGGTCACGGTCTCGTCGCAGGGCTTCCAGTCCATGCAACAAAGTGTGATTGTGCAGTCCGACACGAGTCCGGTGCTGCACTGCCCGTTAGCGGTGGCGGGCGTGAAACAAACCGTCAACGTCTTAGGAACTCCCGTGGAGGCGACCACGGACACCGTCACGCCGACCACCATGCTGAGCCGTGAAGACATCCAGGAAACCCCCGGAGCGGACCGCACCAACAGCTTGCAAATGATCACCGATTACGTACCCGCCGCCTATGTGACGCACGATATGCTGCACATGCGAGGCGGCCACCAAGTGGAGTGGCTGATCGATGGAATTCCCATCCCCAACACTAACATCGCCACCAACCTGGGGCCGCAGATTGATCCCAAGGACATCGACGAACTCGAAGTCCTTCGAGGCAGCTACGACGCCGATTACGGAGACCGTACCTACGGAATCTTCAACGTCGTGCCGCGCACCGGCTTTGAGTTCAACAACCAGTGTGATCTCGTCGTGAGCTTTGGGAATTTCTATCAAACTGACAATCAAGTCAGTTGCGGAGGACATAGCGAGCGGTTTGCCTACTACGTCAGCCTGAACGGAAACCGCAGCGATTACGGGCTTCAGACCCCCATCGCGCAGGTTTTTCACGATGCGGAGAGCGGTTACGGCGGATTCGCTTCGTTCATCTTCAACCCCGATGCCAAGAACCAACTTCGGCTGGTCACTTCTTTGCGTCAGGATTATTACCAGATCCCCATCGACCCTGATCCCAACTCCGCCGGGAATCAGATTCTGGCGTCATCGGGGAATGCTCCCAGCTACGCCCTGCGCGACGGCGAGCGTGAGCCTGATGGCTATGCCGTCTTCTCCTGGGTCCACACATTCAATCCCAATCTGCTGCTCACCGTTTCTCCCTTTTATCACTACAACGGCGCTGACTACCACGGCGGGGCGAACGATTATCCCGTCATCTCAACGGTAAATCAGACTGCTAGCTATGTTGGAATGCAGGCGGACCTCAATGCGAGCTTCCGGAGGAACGACGTGCAAGCGGGAGTGTACGGATTCGCCCAGCATCAGTACAACTACTTCAATAACCAATTCACGGACGGCAGCCAAAACTTCCCCGCCTCCTCGATTGGTGTAACGGGAGGTGTGGCCGACGAGTTCATCAACGAGAAATTCAAAGCGACGCCGTGGTTGACCCTCATCGCCGGCGTCCGCCAAACTGAATTCAACGGGACCGTATCGGAAAACGCTACGGATCCGCGCGTAGGTTTTGCGGTGAAAGTTCCGCGATTGAATTGGGTTTTTCGCGGCTACTACGGTCACTACTACCAGGCCCCGCCGCTCGTCACCGCCACCGGCGCGCTCGTCGGTTTGGCCAACAGCCAGAATTTCACTTTCGCTCCTCTGTACGGCGAGCGGGATAAAGAGTACCAGTTTGGCCTCAGTGTTCCCTTTCGCGGCTGGACCCTGGACGCCGACAACTTTCAAACCAAGGCTACGAACTGGCTCGATCACAATAATATCGGCGAATCGAATCTATTCTGGCCGATCACCTGGGCGGCAGCCGTGATCAATGGTTGGGAACTCACGTTGCGCTCCCCCGGCCTCTGGCATCGCGGCCACTTTCACCTTGCCTATTCAAACCAAATCGCGGAGGCAACTTCGCCCATTACCGGAGGCCTGATCTTCGAAGTGCCACCGGGGTTTTCGCCCGTGGACCACGACCAGAGAAACACCTTGAACTTCGGGTACAATACAAGTCTTCCCTGGCGGACCTATGCCTCGACCAACGTCTATTACGGATCAGGATTCACGAATGGCCTGTACGGAACTCCGGACGCGCAGTATCCGGGGCCCTATCTGCCTGCCCACGCCACGGTCGACCTTGCTGTCGGGAAAACCTTCGCGGAGAAATTCACGGTTTCCGTGAACGCCCTGAATGTGGGAGACAAACGCGTGCAACTGGATAACAGCCTTACCTTTGGCGGATTTCACTGGAACGATCCGCGGCAGATTTATGTGGAATTCCGCTACCAGTTCAACTACTAATCGGGTGATCGGATGTGGCGCGGGCGTCTCGCCCGCCGTGGCACGGGCATCCTGCCCGTGCGCGGGAGCGGGACGCCCCCCCCCACCGCGGGCGAGGCGCCCGCGCCACAATTCTCAAAGCAGGGGTTCCGTAATGCGGAGGCAATCGTTAACTGTTGAAATTATTGTTCTTACAATAATATCGTTCTTGATATCATGTCATGAGCAAAAGCTTCTGCCGCAGCGGCGGTTCGATCTGCGAGGCAAAGTGGTGGCGGTCGATACGAACGCCGGCACGGTGGCCGTGGCGCACCACGCCATTCCGGGGTACATGGGCGCCATGACGATGAGTTTTATCGTGAAGGACCGCTGGGCCTTCAAAGTTCTCAAACCGGGCCAATCGATCACCGCAACCCTGGTGATCGAGGGCGATCACTCGTGGCTGGAAGGGCTTGTTGTGACCGAAGAGGGCAAGCCGGGAAGCGACTCGCTGGCGCCTCCCGGATCTGCGCGCACGCCTTTAGGGCAGGAGATTCCGGACTTTACGCTCATCAACCAGAATGGGAAGCGGATTCATCTCCATCAGTACCACGGCAAGTCCTTGTTGCTGACGTTCATCTACACGCGCTGCCCGCTTCCCGATTACTGCCCCCTGATGAGCAGGAACTTCGCGCAAATCGCAGAGCAAGTCGGCCGCGACCCCGAGCTCTCCGCTTCCACCCATCTGCTGAGCATCAGCATCGATCCCGAGTTCGACACACCCTCCGTCCTGCGTGCCTATGGCCGAAACTACGCAGGCACCCTTTATTCTTTCGATCGGTGGGAGTTTGCGACGGGCACGCCGGACCAGGTTCGGAAAGTTGCCGAATTCTTTGGCCTGCGATACTGGACTGACCGCGGCCAGATCGTCCACTCGCTGGTCACGGCGCTCATTGCCCCAAACGGAAAAGTCATTCAAGTCTACCGTGGGAACGATTGGCAACCGGCGCAGGTGGTCAGCGACCTGCGTAATCTGCCGCCGTCCAAAACGTAGCTTCTCCGAGGAAACCATGTTTGAGCGATACACCGAAAAAGCCAGAAGGGCGATCTTTTTTGCTTATTACGAAGCCAGCCAGCTCGGCAGCGCTTGTATTGAAACGGAGCATTTGCTCCTGGGCTTGCTGCGGGAGGACACGGCCCTCGCCAGCCGCCTGGCGCGCTCTCCCCTCTCCCAGGAAACCTTCCGCAAGCGCATCGAGGAAGCAACCCCTCCTCGTAAAAAGGGTCTAACGTCTGTTGACTTGCCTCTGAGCCCGGCGTGCAAAACGGTTTTGGTTTGCGCCGGAGAAGAAGCCGACCAGCTCCAGCACCGGCATATCGCGACGGAACACCTGCTGCTCGGCTTGCTGAAGCAAGAACACAGCCTGGCTGCAAAACTACTTACTGAAGCCGGGATCAATATACAGAAACTCCGCGAGGAGCTTCGGCGGGCGGACCGACACCCTGGGCGTCCGGCGGAGCCGAGCGTGGGAAGGCTCGAGGATTACGTCGAAATCCATGGCAGGTCGTGGAGCGCCGAGTCCATTATGGAACTCAGCGAATACTACCGCAAGTTTCATTGGGAAAAGCGTCGCTGGACCGCGCGCGATGCCTTGGTGCAACGCTCGAACAAAGCGCTTCATCTCTATTCCGGCCAATCGTATGACCCGGAGCAGGTTGACCTGGTGAAAGGCGGGTGGAGTGAAGACCCCTGCGTGATCTGTCGGTGGAAGCTCTACGAATCAAATTCGCCGGAGCATGGTGAGGGTTACACCAACGGCCAGGATTGGTTGTGCACAGAGTGCTTCGAAAGATTCGTGAGCCCGCCGACTCGGTTGCCCGCCAGCCCTGGGCGCTGACTCATGCCTCGATTGCAATTGGGGAGGTTGAAGCAGCAAAACGCGGGCGAGCCCCGCGTCACACCGTCTCCACGCTGGTCAGTTTCGGCTCGAGGGTTTTTCCTGCCGGTTTCGTGCGCCGCGCCGCCAGCCAGAATCCCACGCGCAGGGCAAGCAGCAAAGCCACCAGGGCGCCGTAAAACAGCGGTTTGCGCACGTCCGACTTCACCAGCCAGTAGTAATGCACGACCCCGGCAATCGCCGTCGCGTAAATCAGCCTGTGTACCGCCAGCCAGCGCTTTCCGCCCAGGCGGCGAATCCACCCGGCCGTCGAGGTCAGTGCCAAGGGAATCATCAGCACGAATCCCGTGAATCCCATGGTGATGAAAGGCCGCTTCCGCACGTCGGCCAGCATATCCGCCCAATCAAAAAACTTGTCCAGCCCTATCCAGGTGCTGAAATGCAGGAAGCCGTAAAAGAACGCAAACAGCCCCAACATGCGGCGGAAGCGAATGAGTTCCGGCAATCGCAGCAGCTTGCGCGCCGGCGTCACGGCCAGGGTGGCGACGAGGAAGATGATTGTCCAATCGCCCGTCTGGTGCGTGATGTACTCGATGGGATTGGCGGTGAGTTGCCCATGCAGCGCCCGCCAAGCCAACAGGCCCACGGGCGCCAGGCACAAGATGAACACCGGAGGTTTCAACCATTTGCTTCTGAGTATGCTGCGCACAACCAACCTTACCCCTCTCTTTGCGTGTTGCTTAACCCCGTCAGGGGCGTAATAACGTAGCCCAGGGCGAAGCCCTGCGGTAACGGCCCCCGCCCCCTTTAATTCCCCCTCCCCCGCCAAGCGGGGGAGGGGGCAGGGGGAGAGGGCTTCACACCGGACCCACGGCTCGCGCCGTGGGCTAAACTATGCCGCCCGCCAAGGCGGGCTGACTTATGCCAAGAACTTTGGTTTCATGGCACTAGAAATACTTCCTCAAGTCCATGCCTGCGTACAGGGACGCCACCTGATCGTAGCCATTGAACATCAGGGTGGGCCGCCTGAAGAACTCGCCCAAGCGGCGCTCCTTGGCCTGGCTCCAGCGCGGATGGTCCACATGGGGATTGACATTGGAATAGAACCCATACTCGGAAGAGCTTTCCATGTTCCAGGTGGTGGGCGGCTGTTTTTCCACCAGCTTGATCTTCACCAGCGACTTGATGCTTTTGAACCCATACTTCCAGGGGAGCACCATGCGCACCGGCGCACCGTCCTGGTTGGGCAGCGTCTCGCCGTACATGCCGAAGCAGAGCAGGGCCAGCGGGTGCATGGCTTCGTCCAGACGCAGACCTTCCACGTAAGGCAATTGAATTCCCGCCCGGCTTCCCAAGGGCATTTGGCTGGGGCTGTAGTAACTCTCGAACGCCACAAACTTCGCCTTGGGCTGGGGCGACACCTCCTTCAGCAGCGCGCTGAAGGAATAACCGACCCAGGGCACCACGATCGACCAGGCCTCGACGCAGCGGTGCCGGTAGATGCGCTCTTCGAGCGGCGCCAGTTGCTGCAACTCTTCCACCGTAAACGTGCGTGGCTTATCCACCAACCCGAAGACTTTCACGCTCCAAGGCGAGGTCCGAAAATTGGCCGCGTACTTCGCCGGGTCTTCCTTCCCCGTCCCGAACTCGTAAAAGTTATTGTAATGGGTCACGTCGTTGTAGGGCGTCACCTGCTCCGTGGTGCTGAAGGGACTTTTCGCCGCCACGTTCAGCTTGCTCCCCGCCAGGACCTTTTGCGAGGGCCAGGCAAGCTGTTTCAGACTCTCCCCCACCAACGCTCCCGCAGTCACTCCCAATGCGCTCATCAGGAACTTCCTGCGGTTCAAGTAAAGCCATTTCGGCGTGACCTCGGACGACGGAATCTCCGACACCCTTTTGATTAACATGCCCCGCACCCCTTTCTAAAGATAGTATACATTTGGTCCATGTTTTTATTCCCGCATTGCCCCCTGCCCATTATATGCCGCCCCGACTTGCACTTTTTTATTGGATGCCTGCCTCTTGATCTACGGCCCTTCCAATCCGACGAACAAACCGAGAATATCTATGAAAACAAACTGCCGCGACAAACCGGGCATGCTGTCGTCCCTGAGTGCCTACGCGCCTTCGGTTCACCAGGAGCAATGGAAGAGCGAACGCCCCAGCCGCCGCCTGCGCGCCAACGGCATGCGCCTCGCCCGGAGCATTCCCGCCGGGTCGGGATCAGCCCCACGGGAGAAGGGAAATGGCCTGCTTGACAAAACCCATCTCCCTGGTAAAGTGTAAGAGAAAGTGTTAAAAGGTAACACCCAACTTCTATGAGAACTCGCCAGACTTTTACAATTTCACTTCCACCGGAAATGGCGGAGCAGGCCGAGAAGGTAATGAGGGCGGAGCATCGCACGCGCTCGGAACTCTTCCGCGAAGCGCTGCGCACTTACATTTCAATTCGCGTGCTGCCTCAAGAAAAGCCCACGCCCGCCGAGTTGCGCGCCATTCGTCGCGGTGAAGCCGCCTATCGCCGGGGAGATTACATAACCCTCGATGAATATTTCCGCGAGTTGGACCGTCATCCTCGCCGGGCCCGCAAGAAAGGCGCTTAAGCGCATCCCCGCTCCAGACCGAGATCGCATCCATGCGGCCCTGGCGGAACTGGGAGCAGACCCCTTCCGAGGCGATGTCAAATACCTCGAAGGGCGCAAGGACACACTTCGACGCCGGGTTGGCAATTGGCGAATCTTCTTCCGGCTCTTGCGGGAACAGAAACACCTTCTCGTGTCAGCCATTGAGCGCCGAACTTCGACCACCTACTGAGACGCAGGTCTGCGCTGCCTCGTCAGATAATTCGCAGGAAATTCAGCCCGGATTCGAGGGCTAGCATGGGGCTGTTGGTGAAGGCGCTGACTTCGTAGGGGCAGCCGATCTTGCAGCCGTTGCAGAAGTCCCACAGTGTGGTCTCTTGGGCGATGATTTGCTTGGCGGCGTCGGAGGCGAAGATCTCCTTGAGAGGCGCTTGCGATTGGTGCAGCGTCTTGAACGCGCAAGGCAGATGGATGGACCCGTCCGGCTTCATGGAAATCAATTTGGAAGGGTGGCGGCAGGGGAAGCGGGGACCGAAGCCGCCGTTGCGATAGAAGGCATAGTAGTGGGAATAGAAGCGGACGTTCTTGGGATAAGCGGCGCGTAACTCCCGCAAAAACATTTCGACCTTGTCGATTTCCGTCCCGTGCAATTCCGCGTCAGGAAGCAGCTCTCCGTCTCGCATCACGTTGTGGATGGCTTCGGGATGCAACACGAGGTCCCGTTGCTCGCAGAATGCCGCCAATTCGGGAAGGTCCTCGAGGTTCTCGAGGTTGACGGTGGCGTTAATCTGCGTGGTGAAGGGCTTTCGTTTCGTCAATACGAATTCCAGGTTGGCGATGATCTTGGGAAGCGCGTCGATGCCACGGCGCTTGGCAAAGCGCTGCTCGTTGAGAGAATCGATGGAGACTTCCAGCATGCCGAGCCGCGCCACGCCGTCCGCGTATTTGCGGATCAGCAGGCCGTTGGTGGGCATCGAGGTCCACATGCCCTTGTCCTCGGCGTAAGCGATGTAATCGCAGGTGCTAGGATTCAGCAGCGGTTCGCCGCCCGAGAAGCTGAGCGCAAAGATGCCCATGTCGCAAAACTCGTCAATGCGCGTGAAGACGCGATCGCGCACCGCGCGGCTCTGCAGGTCATTGAACTTGCCCTCTTCGCCGAATATGCAATACTCGCAGAACATGTTGCACATCAGCGTGGTTTCGAACATCACCATGTAAGGGAGTTTGAACCCTGACGCGAGGTGCTTTAACCCGCATTTGGCGATGTAGGAATACTCCACCGGAAAACCTCACCCTTGCGCGACCGCAACCTGCTGGTAGGGGGACGGCTTGCCGTCCCCTAATGAACCGGGTAGGGCAAGCCCTACCCCTACACCTATTCAGAGCGGTAGCCCCTCACCCAGGATACCTGAATTCGCTACGCTTGTCCTGCTGATCTCTTTGAGCCCTGCGCGAAACCCCTTTACACTTTACCCTTTACCCTTTAGCCTCTTTCTGTTCCCTGTCACCTATTCCCTATTCCCTGATTTTGTACTCGTCAATCTTCCTGTACAGAGTCTTCCGATTCATGCCCAGGATGGAAGCGCTTCTGACCTTGTTTCCGCCGGTCACCATCAGGACATGGGCCAGATAGCGTTTTTCCATTTCCGCCAGCGTCGGCAAATCGGTGTAGAAGTCTACCTGGCGGTTATCTTCGCGCGGCTTTCCGAGCAGTTTGGGAGGCAGGTTTTCCGGCGCGATGAAGCCGGCGCGGGTCAGAGCCGCCGCCGACTCGAGGGCGTTCTCGAGCTCGCGCACGTTCCCCGGCCATTCGTAGCTCATCAAAGCGGAAAGCGCGTAAGGAGAGATCGAAAACTGTTTTCCGCGCTCGGCGGCGAACCGCTTCAGAAAGTGCTCCACCAGCAAGGGGATGTCTTCCACGCGCTCGCGCAGCGACGGGAGGTCGATTTCAATGACCCGCAGCCGGTAATAGAGGTCTTGCCGGAACTTGCCCTCTTCGACCAGCCCAGCCAGGTTGCGGTTACTGGCGGCGATGATGCGCACGTCCACCTTGATCACTTGGTTGCTGCCGATCCGTCTCACTTCCTGTTCTTCGACGGTGCGCAGCACATTGACCTGGAGTGCGGGGCTCATCTCGCTGACTTCATCCAGAAAAACTGTGCCCCCGCTGGCCTCTTCGAAGATGCCCCGCTTGTTTTCGACGGCTCCCGTGAAGGAGCCGCGCACGTGCCCGAAAAGCTCGGTCTCGAGCAGCGACTCCGCCAGTCCGCCGCAATTCACCGCGAAGAACCGTTCCGCGGCTCGAGGACCGTTGAAGTGAATGGCCCGCGCCACCAGTTCTTTTCCCGTTCCGCTCTCTCCGCAGATCAGCACCGTGGAACGCGAGTCCGCCACCACGGCGATCTTCTTGTAGATTTCGAGCATTTTGGGGCTGCGGCCCACCAGGCTCGAGAGCTGTGCCTGGCTTTCAAGCTGACGCTTCAGGCTGCGGTTTTCGCGCACCAGTTTCCGATTGCCCAGCGCGCGCTCCACTTGCAGCAAGACTTCGTCAATCTTGAAAGGTTTGGAAAGGTAGTCGAAGGCCCCTGCCTTGACCGCTTCGATGGCGGTTTCCATGCTTCCGAAAGCGGTGATGAGGATTACTTCCGACTCCGGTTGCAGGGTTTTGTAGGTACGCAGAACATCCAGTCCGTCGAGATTGTCGCCCAGCCTCATGTCGCTGATGATGACGTCGAACTGTTCCTGCTTCCCAACCGCCAGGGCCTCCTCACCGCTCGAGCAAGTGACCACCCGATAGCCCGCTTCGCCCAGAATCTCCCGCAGCAATTCCAGCGTTTCCGCGTCATCATCAACCACCAGGAGGTGAGCGCTCGCCGGTCTGGCAACTCCGCCCGTCTCGTCCGTCTTTGTGGTCTCCAAGTCCTTCACCCTTTAGCCTTCAACCTTCACCCTTTGCCGTTTTCCGCCGCCGTTGTCACTCCCACCGCCTCGCTCTTTTCACGCTCCTCGACAGGCAGGATCAAGGTGAAAGTTGTTCCTTTTCCAGGCGTACTTTCCACTTCGATCGTGCCGCCGTGCTGGCGGACGATCTGATCGCAGATTGCCAGCCCCAAACCGGTCCCGGTCCCCAGCCTTTTGGTCGTGAACATCGGGTCGAAGGCATGGGCGACGGTTTCCGCCGACATGCCTGAGCCATTGTCGGTCACGCTCAGGGCGACTTGCTTCGCAGCGCCCGCCACCAGCCGGGTTTCGATCCGCAGGTCGCCCCCACGCGGCATGGCATCCATACTGTTGTTGATGAGGTTCAAGAGGACCTGCTGCAAATAGCCGCCGTCCCCGTAAATCTTCGGACAATCTTTTGCCAAGTCCAGTTTCACACCGATCTTTCTCAGTTGCAGGGCGGGGGAGGAGAGCAGCACGACTTCTTCGATAATACGCCGCAGCTCCACCAGCTCGACTTTCAGTTCAAACTTGCGGCTCCACGAAAGCAGTTGATTGACCGTGCGCACAATATTATCGATCTGCCTTTCGATAATCTGCAGCCGGCGCCGGGTGGATTCGTCGGCATCTTTGCGGCGAGCCAGCAACTGCACGTGTCCGGATATGGAGTTGAGCGGCGTCCCGATTTCGTGGGCCAAACTGGCGGCAAGCTGGCCGGCAACGGCCAGCCGTTCCGAGCGCGCCAGCTTCTTCTGCGTCTCGAAAAGCTCCTCGTTGATGCGTCGCAGCTCTTCGTTGGCCTCCGCCAGCCCGGCGGTCGACTCCTGGACTTTGCGTTCCAACTCGGTATTGAAATTCTCAATCCGCCGGAGCATGCGGTTCAAATGCGCTGCAAGCATGCCGATCTCGTCGGTGCTTCGCAGACTGGCGCGGACGTGCAGTTGCCCTTTTTCCGCGCCTTCCATGACGCGAATCATGTCCTTCACGGGAGCCCTGACCGCACGCAGGAAGAACACATGAACGGCGAGGACGACCACCACCAGGCTCGCCAGCATCAGCAGCAGATTGCGCATGACCAACTGGCCAGTCACCACGCTGGTCTGCGACTTCGAGACCTTCAGGTTCAGGCATCCTACCGGCTGCCCCTGGGAACGGATCGTCACTCCGATAATCCAATACCGGCCGTGGTCAGTCTCGATGGTAAGAGACTCATCGTCGGGGCGCTCGAATTCGTCGTAGTGCTCGATACCGGGTATATTGTCCAACTCGAGATGCTCGGCCTGCGGTGCGGTGGTGGCCGCGAGTTGATGCGGCGACCCGTGCAGGAAAACATCCGCCTGACGCACCCCCGGCATATCGTGCTGGATTTGCTTCAGGACTTGCTGCAGTTTGGCGGTGTTCTGGAGTGCGTCTTCGTTAACCAACTGGTGAGCCGTGGATCTAGCCTGGGTGCAGGCCTTGCTGTAAATCTCCTCCTCGACCAATTGCCGTGTCAAGAGCATGGCGATGGAGGTCGAAACGCCCACTACGGAGACAACCGCAATGGCGAATATAATGATAATCTTGGTTTGGAGGACAAAACGCGATTGAGTCATCAAAACTCCGCCACGCTGTGATTCTAACACCGCATGTGGCAAAAAGATACACTCGTCGGATGCTGTTAAGTGATTACTTTCCTTGGGTTTAACTTCTGCGCGAGAGCGAAGTTCGGCCCTTAACGGCAGCGCTACTCGCCCTCGCACGAGACCGGAGGCGTCCATTGGAGAATCGTGAAATAGCAGCCATTTTCGAAGAAATCTCGAACTTGATGAAAATCAACCAGGACGACCCCAAATGGTCTTTCAAAGCTGCGGCTTATGATCGCGCCAAACGCTCCATCGAGGGCTTTCCCGAGCGGCTGGAGGATATCGCTCGCGATCCCCAACGAAAACTGACGGATATCCCAGGAATTGGCGAAGACCTCGCCAAGAAGATCGTCGAGCTGGTTGAGACCGGAAAGTCCAGATTCCACCAGGAGCAACTCGCCAAAATACCGGCAAGCCTGTTGGATCTACTGCAACTGCAAACCGTCGGGCCGCAGAAGGTTCGGTTGTTCTACAAGGAAGCGGGAGTCAAGAGCATCGAAGACTTGGAAGCCGCCGCCCAAGCGGGTCGCCTGCGGACGCTTCCGGGCATGAGCGTGAAGTCCGAGGAGAACATCCTGAAAGCCCTCGAGGTTTACCGCCGGGCCGCCGGACGATTTCGCATGGACACGGCTTATGAAACCGCGCAACAACTGACTAGTTACCTTAAAGAGTTCAGCGGGGTGGAGGAAGTGACCCCCGCCGGCTCGCTGCGGCGCGGGCGCGAAACCGTGGGTGACCTGGACCTGCTGGTGACGGGCCATAACCACGCCGGCATTGCGGACCACTTTGCCAAGTATCCCGGCATCGCCCAGTTGCTGGCCAAGGGTGAAGAGAAGGTAAGCATTAAGCTTCAGAACGACCTTCAGGTTGACGTCCGCCTGCTCGAGCGCGAAGCCTACGGAGCCGCCCTGCAATACTTTACAGGTTCCAAGGAGCACAACGTGGCGCTGCGCGAGCGCGCCAAAAAACGAGGCTGGAAGCTGAGTGAATACGGCCTCTTCCAAGGCGAAGGCGTTCTGGCCAGCAGGACCGAAGAAGAAGTGTACGCCAAGCTGGATCTGCCCTGGATTCCTCCCGAACTGCGCGAGAACCTGGGAGAGATTGAAGCCGCCGAGCAAGGGGAGCTTCCCAAGCTGGTGGAACTGGAGGACATCAAGGGTGACTTGCAGATGCACACCACGGCCTCGGACGGCAGGGCCAGCGTCGAGGAGATGGCGCAAGCCGCCAAACAGCTCGGTTATGAATACATCCTCATCACCGATCACTCGAAGGCCGTGACCATTGCCAACGGCCTGGACGAAAAACGCGCCGTCGAGAACATCCAACGCATCAAAGCGGCCCGCAAGAAAGTCAGCGGAATCAAAATCTGGGCAGGAGCGGAAGTTGACATCATGGGCGACGGCACGCTGGATTATCCCGATGAGATTCTGAAACAGTTTGACATCGTGCTGGTGAGCGTGCATTCCCGGATGAATATGCCCGGCCCGGAGATGACGGCCCGCCTCCTGAAAGCTCTCGCTAATCCCTACGTCAGGATTCTCGGGCACCCTACCGGCCGCCAGATCCTGAGGCGTGACCCGTTTACCTTCGATCTCGAGCGGGTTTTCGCCGCCGCCAAGGAACACGGCGTCATTCTGGAATTGAACGGCAACCCCGAACGCCTCGACCTCTGTGACCGGCACGTGAAACTGGCGCGAGATCGAGGCATGAAAGTCATCATCTCCACGGACGCGCACAGCCCCGACCACTTCGGACTCATGCGCTACGGCGTGGTGACGGCGCGGCGCGGGTGGTTGAGAAAAGAAGACGTGCTGAATACGCTGCCGCCGGAGAAATTGCTGTCGAGCCTGCGGGCGATAAAGCAGTGACGAGTGACGAGCAAGAAATCAGAAAGCAGAAAGCAGAGGACTTCTAAATTCTGATTTCTGCTTTCTGATTTCTCTTCAACCCATATGAACTCATCTCTCCCCGCCGCCGTGATTTTTGATATGGACGGCGTGCTGGTGGACACCAACCCGT
This sequence comes from uncultured Acidobacteriota bacterium, assembly GCA_963842495.1. GTDB lineage: Bacteria > Acidobacteriota > Terriglobia > UBA7540 > UBA7540 > CAVROP01. The sequence continues at coordinate 74,144 of CAWJHY010000014.1, read as the reverse complement.
TTCACGTTCAAAAGTGGGAAGCGCTGTTGACGGAACACGGCATCGCGTTTGACCGGGAGGCCCTGCCCAGGCAAGTGCTCGGACCCGGCAATGATCTTACGCTCCGTCATTTCTTTGGCGAACGGCTCAGCGCGGACGGCCGGCTGCGGCTCAGCGAAGAACTCGAGGCGAGGTTTCGGGCCGCTTTTGCTCCGCACGCCAAGCCTTTTGCGGGAGTAGAGAGGCTGATCACGGAGTGTCATGAAAACGGCGTGCGGGTGGCGGTGGCCTCCGCGGCCATCAGCAAGAACGTCTTCTTCATCCTCGACGCCCTCCAGCTACGACAGCGTTTCCACGTCGTCCTGACCGAGGACGAAATCACCCACAACAAGCCGCATCCCGAAATATACGAGAAGACCGCTCAGAAGCTCGGCATCCCGCCCGCCGCGTGTGTGGTAATTGAGGATTCATTCACAGGAATCGAAGCCGCCCAGGGCGCAGGCATGAAATGCGTAGCGGTTGCCTCCACGTTTCCCGCCGCCGAATTGCGCGCTCGCACCCAGGCCGAGCTGGTGGTCCAAACTCTTGAAACACTCAAGTTGGAAGATTTGCGGCGACTGTTTTAGTGCCCAGTTGGTTTAATGAACGCAATTTGAAACGACACTCGGAAGGGCGGGGCTTTAGTCCCGCCGCCTAGAAGCGCAGAATTGAATGGGCCTTTAGGCCCTGAAGCCACGTCGCTTCAGGGGCTAAAGCCCCCTCTGCCTCCCAACATGAGCAGCGGGGCTGAAGCCCCGCCCTTCCGGTTCCGAGAATTAGATTCGCTTACCAATTCGGCCAAGCACTAATTCGGTTCCGTATAAACGGCCTCGGCAACGTTGTCCGGAGGGTCGCCGAGCGATCGGCCACTTGACCAGGCGGCTTTCTCCCACAGGCTGCCGTTCCTGCGGATCACGTCGGTCCAGCCGTCTTCCCATTTGCATTGAGCCTCCCCGTTGACGACTTTCCATGTGCCCTTCTGTGAGCCCAGGGATTTCTCGGCAACCCCATCGCGTTTCAGTGTGATGAGGAAAGTTCCGGAGTTGTCGCCGCCGACGCCGACTTTCCACACCCCCAGAAAATGGGCGCGGCTTACTGACGTTGTGGTGGTCGTCGTCGGCGTGCTGAATTCGATCCGCGCAATGTCGGCCAAACGGAAAGTTTGTCGATGGCCATCTTTGAAGATGATCACCACAGAGCGGTCGTCGTCGCCAGAAGCTGCTTTGGGCAATGGCGAGGCCACGGCCACGATCACCGGCAGAACTCCCATAACACATAATAGTCTCAATAAGGTGCGCATTATTTCCTCCTCGGCAGCGTGAGAGGGATCGGCGCTCGAGTCAGGGCAAGACCCTCTCGTATTGTTCCATACGCAGGCCGCCATCTTCCGGTTCCCAAGCAGCCTTTCTGCACCGCGATCCTGCGATGAACGATACTATCCATGATCACCAAGAACGCCTAAGGTAGACGTTGAATGTCCGCAGAACTCCGTTCAGATTAGGATTCCAGTAATCCCGATAACTGCCGTAGTTGAAAACGAGTCCGCCTTCCAACTTGTACGGTAACAAGTAGTAGGCTCTCGACTGCCCGATCCATTGCGGAACGATCACCTCCGAGATCTGGGTGGAGCTGAAGCCCAGGTTGTCCAGGGCCGCCTGGAACATTACCGGATCGAAGCAGGGTGGCGGAGTCCCGGATTCGCAGGTACCTTGCGAAATCAGATACCCGTTGCCGAGTTGTGCGGCATTATTCGGATTCAGGTCGGGCCGGAAGCCGCTGCGCGCTGAGTTATAGGTGAGTCCCAAGTTCAGGCCCAAACGCCGCTTGATGGTGTAGGTTGACTGACCCCAGTAGCTTTGGCTGATCTGTTTGTAGAGCGCCGCGGGTTGGTCCATCACATAACCCACGCTGCTATCATTTTGGAACGCCATATAGGTCGTCAGGTTGTTCTGCTGATAGGAATATCCCAGTCCCAGGTTCCAACCCGGCACGACACGCAAGGTGGCGCTGGCAGTGTCGATGTAGAAGCGGTTGCGGCGCTGAAAGTCAGGAGGGAGGCCCGAAATGTTTGTCCCGAATCCCGGCGTCTCGCCGGGGGTGTTGGGGAGCGAAGGCGTCGGAAAGGAATTCTGCACGACGATGTTGGTATCGTTCGCAAATACAAGCCAATTCAGGGGTGTCAGTGTAACATTGCCAAGGACGAGGTTGTTGCTCTGCGGCACGACCAGGTAGCCGGGACTATGCGTGCCCGTCCATTCGTAGCCCGCTCGCGCACTCCACAAGCCATGGTCGTGATAGCGCAGCGCCACGCCCGTGGTGTTGCTGAATGAAGAAGGCACCACGGGCTGCAAGTCGGTGTTGTCGATCGAATAGATCTGGGGCCAAAGGGAGGCGTTCGAACGCGTGATCCCGTTGCGCTGATAGTGGCCTTCCACATCGAACCCGCGGGGCAACTCGTACTCCAGCCGCAAGCCCTCCCAATGATTGTGATACGACATATTGCCGTACAGGCTGTAGTAAGGGGTGAAGTCGTTGATGAGATTTTGCTGATGGTAGTCGGCGGTCAACCGCAGCCGGTCCCGCGGGCGCCAGCTCACCGTCTCGTCGGTGTCAAAGGCGCTCTGCGGGTAAGACGTGAGATTATCGCGCAAGCGAGTGTAACTCACGTGGCAGTTGGTCGAGAGCGTCGGAGAAGGCGCCCAGTTCACACTCACGCGATCCGAGGAAGTCTCGTCGGGGGAAGGAATGTTGATGTAGTAATTCCCGGCAGGAAAATCCTGCGGCGCCGGGCCGGCTGGAGGGGGATTGATGACCGAAAACCCTTCGTTTTCCGGTGTGAACGGCCCGGTAAACGTTGCGGTGGGGAAGATGAGCCGGTCATGGAAGCTGCTGTAGGCGTGCTCGTAAGTAAGGTGCACCGATTTCAGGTCGGCGTCAGCTCCGCCGCTGATGTTCCGTGTGGTGTAGTTCACCGACTGATACTGGGACTGGTAGTGACATTGCTTGCCGCAGGTAGTATTCATCCCGTCCACATAAACGGCAGGAGTCGTGTTCTCGTCCAGGTAGGGAAGCTGGGTGGCGCCGGCCCTCGCCTGCCAGTCCCCCTTCACAAACAGATGGATCGGTAGCCGCGGCATCTTGACTTGGGCCTGCGCTTTGCCTAACCGTCTCACCACTCCAAACGTAGCGTGAGAAGGAATGAGATCGGTGGTGCTGTCGGGAGGGCTCGTGCTACCGGGGGGAACGTCGAGCACCGGAAACGCATAAAAAGGATAATGGTCCTGTTGCTGCATGAAGCTGCGCATGTCCACGGAGAATCGCGCCCACTGGCCCGCGGTGACCTGGGACACAGCCTGGTAATCCTGGCTGCTCAGCACATCGCCCCGCGATGCAACCACGAGGTGGTTTTGCGACGACACTAACGCCGTCGCGGCGTCGGTTCCTTCGGATCCTCGCAGCGTATCATACTCGCCTACACGGCCGCCAAATCCGGTCTTGTCCACGAAGCGGTAGGAACCTGGATTTATGGCGTACGCCGCCGAGGCATCGCCCGCTCCCGTTGCCGCAGGATCCGTATCGTCACCCGATAATCTCCCGCCCGACATCGGAGGCAAATATCCAGACAGTAATCCTAACCCGCCACCGGCAGCGCCCAGCGGATAGCCTGGGGCGTGCGACGGCATGAGAGTCGGCAGCCAAGAGGCGGCAGTGGGGGAATGCGAAGACATAAGCCTCGCTCCGGGGCGAGCCGACGAAATCAACTGCGCCTCCGTAGGCCCCTTGTCCACGAATCGGCTTCCACCGCTTGGGGTGGGTGTGTCGGTGCCGTGAATTGACCCGTGACAACTGGTGCAGCGGTCGGCAAGCGGCAGGCCGGCGCCATCGTGGTGCCCAGCGTGGCATTGCAAGCAGAGCGCGGGCTCGCTGACGCTCAACAGATTCGTGTTCGGTGAGCCGTGAGGAGTGTGGCAAATCATGCAGTTTTCGGTTACCGGGGGGTGCTGGTAAGCAAACGGGCCGCGATACTGTGCATGACAGCTTAAGCAGAGTTGGTTGGTGTTGGCCATCCGCAGATTATTCCCCGCCGGGCCTCCGTGCGGGTCGTGGCAATCCGCACAACTCATTTTCCCTTCAAGCAGCGGATGGTGATAGGGCAAACTCATTTGGCCGCGCTGGCTTGCGTGACACTTCAGGCAAGCCTCGTTCGCCATTTGCCTGGGCTGCACAATCACCTTGGTCTCCGGCACCACATCCTCGACCAGGTTGACACGCCCGGGATTCATCTCGTCAAAGGCCTCTTCGCCCGTGGAACCGGCCTTTGCGCCGTAGGTGTGGGTCTGATGGCAATCAGTGCAGCGGACTTTGTTCGAAGCGTGCGGTCCTGTCGCCCAGTTCCGAACTCCAGCATCATGGACGTGGCAACTCAGGCAGACACCGTTGGCCGCGTCAGGTGGTCGCGCCCTGAAACGGATGATCTTGGTTACGTCCCCGTTGCCGCCCACATGCAGGCTGCCGGGCCCGTGGCAATCCTCGCATTCGACCCCTTGCTGGGCGTGGAAGGCATGCCGAAACCCCTTGGCTATGTCGGAGTGACATGTCGCGCACGTATCTCCACCAACCCGCGAGGCGCCCGGGATTTCAGTGTATTTCGCAAAGGAGCCGCTCCAAGGCGATGATTTATCCTTTGCCTTTAGCGGCGCAGGGGAAAGGGTAGCCAAGCTAAGAATAACTACCATTAACACTTGTGGTCGCGGCATTCGGCGCTCCTTGTGGGATACTGAGAGACCCCTACAGTCCGCTGATCCGGGAGACTACCTAGTACTCAGTTGCGTAAGTCAGCGTACCTATGTTTAAGTCGGCCTGGTTGCACGAAGCGCTTGGTCCATTCAAACGGTGCGGCGGTCTGATTGTAGTTGACCACAAACCGGTCTATCGCTTGGCGGAGTTGGACAACGGAGGTAAAACTCGCTCCCCGCAGGGCTTGGCGGCTCAAGATGCTGAACCAGCATTCGACTTGGTTGAGCCAGGAGGCATGGGTCGGCGTATAGTGAAAATGGGCATTCGGGTGCCGGGCCTGCCAACGGTCGTGCTTCGGTTTGTGGGTACTCAAATTGTCCACAATGACGTGCAACTCGCGGCCGGGATAAGCGGTGACGATCTGATTCATGAAGTCCAGAAATTCGCGCCGTCGCCGCCGCGGGTAGTGGGCCGTGGTCACGGTACCCGTGAAGACCTCCAGGGCCGCAAACAACGTGGTCGTGCCATGTCGCTTGTACTCGTGGTTAAAACCCTGCAGGGAGCGGCCGTTGGGCAGGCGCAACCAGCCTTGCGCGCGTTCCAGGGCTTGGATGGCGGGCTTCTCATCCACGCCTAGCACCACGGCCCCAGCCGGCGGGTCCAGATAAAGCCCGACGACGTTGGCGGCCTTGCGTGCAAATTCCGGATCGGTCGAAACGCACCAACTATGCCGCCTCTCCAACTCAATGCCGTGTTGGCGCAGCACCGCCCAGACCCGGTAAGGGCTGACGTCTCCCAAGGCTTGAGCCAACAGGCGGCCATTCCAGCGTGCCCGTCCGGCGGGCGGAGACTGGTCCAGTTGCGCCAGAATCCGCTGTTCCGTCTCCGCCGTATAGCGGCGGGGTGGTCCCGAGCGAGGCGCATCGCGAAGTCCCTCCAGGCGCCGCTGGCCAAAGCGTCGCCTCCACTTCAAAACCGTGGGGCGACGCAACCCGAGTCGGGCAGCGATCTGCCGGGAACTGAGACCCTGGGCGGCCAGTTCGACGACCTTAATCCGGGGCAACATGCGACTCTCGGTCTTTCCGGCCCGTCGCCAACGCTCCAACTCTTGGCGTTCGGTATCGGACAAATCAACTTTCAAGGCATGCCGTGGCATGCCTCAGACTATAGCATAGGTACGCTAACTAGTGCAACTAAGTACTAGATTGAATCAACTCCGAATAGGACGGCTCTCACGCGCTGTCGTGCACCGACGGCAGTCCAAGAGCACGATAGAACCCAACTGCCGGTGTTCCTGACGCCCCCACCCATCCCTGGTGCGGGATTAGGTAATGGCTCTTTGAACGAACCGGGGATTATTCCATTGAGTCACTTTGGTTTCAAGCGGAATTATGCAATGATCGGCGACGGCAAGGATGACAATAAGTCCGTATATCCAGTTTCTAGTTTCCAGGCTGGGGTTGTGGCCCAAACCGTACCACGGTGAGTGTGATGTCATCGGTTTGGGGGTAATCCCCGACAAAATCGTGCACCGCACTCACCACTCGATGGCAAATTTCGTCCGCCGTCAGTCCGGTACAACCCTGGAGAGCATTCTGCACTCGGGCTTCTCCGAACAGTTCCTCATTGGCGTCGTGCGCTTCGGTAACGCCATCCGAGCAGATCAACAAGACGTCGCCGCATTTCAATTGAGCGCTGCTGACTTCAAAAGTGGCGCTTGCAAACAATCCCACGGGGAAGTTCGAGGAAGTCAAAGTCTCGATGCCGCCGTCGGCGCGGATGAGCATGGGTGGAACGTGCCCGGCGTTGACAAACTGAAATCTTCCCGGACGGTCCAGGACGCCATAAAGAATCGTGGCGAACATTTCCGGCGGGGTGCGTTCGCAAAGGAACTCGTTGACGCGCCGGAAGAGCAGGGGGAGTTCCGGATCGCCCGCCGCCACGCCCGCGAAGGCTCCTTGTAGATTGGTCGCCAGCATGGCCGCGGGGAGGCCCTTGCCGGAGACGTCCGCGACAATGAAGCCGAAACGCTCGTTGGGCAGGTAGACCATGTCGTAGTAGTCGCCGCCCACTTGCTCCATGGGCATAGTTTTGGCGTGTACCTGGAAGTAGTCGCTCTCCGGAAAGCGGCGCGGCAAAAGCCCCTGCTGGATGTTGCGGGCCAGGAACATTTCGTGCTGGATGCGCTCCTGGTCCTGGGCAATGCGCAGCAGGCGAGCGTTCTCGATGACCGTGGCGCCTTCCACGGCGAGGGTTTGAAGCACCTGCCGGTCAAGCCCCGTGACGGCGGTGGGGTGCGAGCGCGTATCGAGGTAAAGAACGCCGAGTAGTTCCGGCGCCATGATCTGGATGGTCTCGCCCCGAGCCTCCGAAACCGGAAGTTTCTGCAAAGGAACGGCGACGATGCCGCGCACTTCGGCACGGACGATCCTGGTTTCCTGGGCGGTGCGGCCGGTCATCTGGTCTTCCAGGATTACCTCTTCCTGGCCCGAGGCCGCAACTCGCTCCACCACCGTACGCGAGTAGTCGCTGACCTCGCGTCCCAGGTAAACGCCCCCGGCGCCGAGCGCCAGTCTCAGGTGCAGCGTCTTATCCTCTTCGAGGAGGAACAACAATCCGCGTTCCGCGTTGGTCAACTGCAAGGCGGAGTCCACCAGCACCATAAGGACTTCCTCGAGCGCCGGAGCCCGATGCATCATCTGGGCCATGCGCAGGAGCAATCCGAGGTGCTGGAGTTGGGGAGCCGGCCCGGCGGTGGCCTTCTCCAGCTTTTCCAGCAGTTCGGGCAGCACCGCCTGGTCTTCCACGAACGAAAGCATGTAGGAATCCGCCACGCCCAAGTTGATGCGGTCGCCGGATTTCAGCAGGCAGGAGGTGATCTTTTCATTGTTGACCGCCGTGCCGTGGCGGCTCCCCAAATCCTCGATCACGTACCCTTTCTCCGTCTGAACAATGCGAGCGTGACGGCGCGAGATTCGGCTGTCCAGCAACACCAGGTCGCTGTCGCTCTGCCTGCCCAAGGTGAAGGGTGAGCGGACGATTTCAACTTCGCGCTGGTTCCCAAACGCGTCGCGAACGATCAGACGTGGAAGAGGATTGGCCATAGATTCCGCCTGTTTGAAAAGAGAGTGAATGATTATAACACCGACCAGGGCGGTGTCTCAGTTTGAAGTAGAGGCGGCTTTACGCCGCCACTTGGCGAGGTAAACTCGCCGCTACAATTGCCAACCGAGACACTACCTTGGCCAGAATGCGTTTGACAAACCCCCACCCGACTTCTGATAATCGCAGGCTCAGGTATGGCGGAGGCATCCACTATGCTCAACTCGCGGCAGATCTTCAAAGTCATACTGGCTTGCAGCCTCGCAACGGCCTCGTTGTTTTCAGCCCAGCGCCCGCCGGCCGAGGCGGAGAAGACGGCGGAAAGGGTTCTCCAGCAGGCCATCATCATTGACACGCACGCGGACACGCCACAGATGATGTTGGATGAGGGCTACGATCTCGCTCAGGTCAACAGCCCTTACATGGTCAGTATCCCGAAGATGCGGCAGGGGCATCTGGGCGCGGAGTTCTTCTCGATCTGGGTGGATGTCACCTGGCCGAAGCAAGACCTGATTCACCGCGCCCTCGACCTGATTGACGTTGTGAACGAGCAGGTGGCGCGTCATTCCGACGTGCTGGGAATGGCCACGACCGCGGATGAAATCGTGCGCCTGCATTTGCAAGGCAAATTCGCCGTCTTGATGGGAGTGGAGGGCGGCCACATCATTGAGGACGACCTGCGCGTCCTGGACATTTACTCTCGCCTGGGGGTGCGTTACATGACGCTCACCCACACCGCCAATACCGGCTGGGCCGATTCCTCCGGCGACCAGCCGAAGTGGAATGGGCTGACGGACTTTGGGAAGCAAGTGGTGGAGCGCATGAACCGCCTGGGAATGATGGTGGACATCTCGCACGTATCCGACAAGACCTTCTACGCTGCGCTGGCCGTCAGCAACGCGCCGGTCATCGCCTCGCACTCCTCCTGCCGCGCCCTTTGCAACGTTCCCCGCAATATGACCGATGATATGATTCGCGCTCTGGCCAAAAACGGCGGCGTGATGGACATCAATTTCTATTCAGGTTTCCTGAGCCAGGCCTACGCCGATGCTTACAAGAAAGTCGAAAAGCAGTTGGATGCGGAGCTTGCGGCGGCGCGAGCGCGCTACGCCAGCCAGGGCAAGCGGCTGCCCTATCTCGAAGAGGAGAAGATCGAGCAGTCTTTTTTGAAGGACCTGCCGGCGCCGAGTTACACAGCGATCGCCGATCACATTGACCACGCCGTGCAGGTGGGCGGGGTCGACCACGTCGGCTTGGGCTCGGATTTCGACGGCATCGATTCGGCCCCCGTGGGCATGGAGGATGTCTCGAAGCTTCCTGACTTGGTGCGCGAACTGGCCCGGCGCGGATATAGCGAGCAGGACTTGAAGAAGATTCTGGGAGGCAACCTCCTGCGGGTCATGCGGCAGGTCGAGCGTGTGAGCCGCGAAATGCGCGGGCGGAACTAGTGTGCTGTAACCTCGGTCACGCGGCATTGGTTGGTACGGCTTGCCGTACCCTCTTGGCTCGGCCGCGCGATAAAGGTGAAGGGGGTACGGCAAGCCGTACCCCTACAACGCAGCACAAAATACCGCGTCGTTCCCGCGAAAACGGGAATGACCGCAAAGTTGGGGAGATCGAAAATGAAAAATATGCTAACCACGTTTTTCGCAATGCTACTTGCCGTAGGAATTATCTGCCCTCAGGCTTGGGCGCAGGGGACTGCCCCGCAGCACCCCGCGCCGCGCATCTCTCTGATGGTTCCCTCCGCGATGAAGGAACAGGCTCCTGCCACATTTCGCGCGAAGTTCACCACCACGAAGGGAGACTTCGTCGTGGAGGTCACGCGCGACTGGGCGCCGCTGGGCGCCGACCGCTTTTACAATTTGGTGAAGAACCATTTCTTCGATGGCGCAGCTTTCTTCCGCGTGCTGCCGGGTTTCGTCGCGCAGTTTGGGCTCAACCCCAGGCCTGAAGTTTCGCGCGTCTGGGCCAACGCCAACATCAAGGACGATCCTGTAAAAAAGAGCAACCTGACAGGCTACCTGACCTTCGCGACCGCCGGCCGCAACACCCGCACCACCCAACTCTTCATTAACCTCGCCGATAACCGGAACCTGGACGCCATGGGCTTCGCGCCGTTCGGCAAGGTTGTGGAAGGCATGGATGTGGTCCGGCAGTTCTATAGTGGTTATGGCGAGGGCGCGCCGGGGGGCAACGGTCCCGACCAGGGCAGGATTACCAACGAAGGGAAACCCTATCTCGACAAGAGTTTTCCCTTGCTGGATAGCATCAAGGTGGCGTTGATCGTTGAATGATCAGCGGTCGAGTAGGGGCACGCCATGGCGTGCCCTTACGCGGGGATCAGGGTGCGGAAGAACCCGTTTGCTTTTTATGGAACTAGCGACAGTTTGGCGGTGTCAATTCTCTAGGAAAACGAAAGAAAGGGGCCGGCCACGCGGTGGACCTGCCGGTGCTCCCTAAATCGCTCTGGAGGAAATGGCGATGAGAATACATCCTGGCATCCGAATTGACCGAATTCCCGTGGAAGGTTGGTTGGGCCTGCTTTGGGGTTCTGTGATCATGATCCGGACCCTGATCGAGGTTCCCGACGCGCGCTGGTTCTTCCCGGCTAGCCTCGCGGGCGGCGCATTGGTGGCATTCCTTTTGCGTCACAGGAGAACCGGTGATTAGAGGCGGACAAATTGTCCGCAAGAGACGCTTATCGGCAGCTTTTCAAATCCTTCGTCACCGCTCGCCAGGGCATCCATTTTGATTTGGCCTGGTCCATCCAGCCCAGTTGTTTCCTCCCGACGCATCCTGGGCCCATTCTGACGCGCTGGCAGGCCATCGTAGGAGCCTTGGGCGCTCGCTGAGTCGTCACGGAGCGTGCTGTCAATGCCGGCTCGTTTGCAGAGGGACAAATGTGCCTTCCCGGTCGGCCATGGTTCTACTTGTCACTTTCTACCCGTGAGCTAATAAATAAAAAGTAAAACTGCAATCACGATGCAGACGACGCCCGCGAAGCCCACGAGCAGTCGGCCGATCTCTGCCGGAGTGCTGCTGTGCTCGTCTGCAATCCGGCCGATGAATCTTGCCACAAAAAAGCTAACGATACCGCAGAGGAACCACCCCCACCATGGCAGCAGATTGAGATAGCTCATAGTGAACAGGATTATACCCCCTTTCGCGGGTGGAGGATGTGATTCCGCAGTCCCCGTAAAAACCGGACGTCGCCGCTTGCCGGCACGCCCAGGGCCCCATTGTTACAGTTGACATTGCGATGCGTCTGTGGTGCACTGCACCTTATAACCCACAACGGTGGTAACTTTCAGCAATGTCGGTGTAAACAATGAGCACACAAGCAGGAAAGACTCGAAGCATTCGACGCCGAGACGCGCGTGTCCTAGGCCCGAGTCCTGCGCAGCGTATGAGCGCGGGAAAAGGGATGCGGCAACGAGTTCCGCGGAGTTCCCATAGCGAGTGGGCTGCTGCCGCCAACCGCCCCAATCCGATCGAGGTGCTACGGGACTCTGACCGCGGGCGCCTCCCCGAACTCTTGCCGATCCGCTACGGCCGGATGCGGCAATCTCCTTTCGCATTTTTCCGAGGTTCGGCGGCGGTGATGGCGTGGGACCTGTCGAAGACTCCTGCCACCGGAATTCGCGTGCAGGCGTGCGGTGATTGCCACGCCTCGAATTTCGGCGGCTTTGCCAGTCCGGAGCGGCGATTACTGTTTGACATTAACGATTTCGACGAAACCCTTCAGGCCCCCTGGGAATGGGACATCAAGCGGCTGGCGGCGAGTATCGTCCTGGCATCGCGTGAACTCGGGTTGGGCGCGGGGAGTTGCGAAGACGCCGTGCTGACGATGGCGCAGTCGTATCGTGAGCACATGCGCGAGTATGCACAGATGCGCCTGCTGGAGGTTTGGTATTCGCACATGGACGCCGAAGTGTTCGTCGCAGAAGCGAGAACGGCGGCGGCGAGAAAACGCTGGGAACAAGTGGAGGAGAAAGCGCGGGTGCAGACCGCGGAGCACATGTTTCCGCGCATTGCAAAACTCATCAGGGGGCGCCCGCGCATCGTGGATCATCCGCCACTCGTCTACCATCCACGTGAGAGCGACGTTATGCGCAAGCACGTGATCCAGATGTTCCATCAGTATCGCGAAACGCTTCCGGCGGAGCGGCGGGTGATTCTGGATCGCTATCACATTCTCGATGTTGCACGCAAGGTGGTGGGAGTGGGCAGCGTAGGAACCCGCTGTGCTGTGGCCTTGCTGATGGCGGACGAGCACGACCCCTTGCTGCTGCAATTCAAGGAAGCGCTCCCCTCGGTGCTCGAGCCGTACGCGGGCAAAAGCCGTTATTCCAATCACGGTGAGCGGGTCGTGACCGGGCAACGCATGCTGCAATCGGCCAGCGACGTATTTCTCGGGTGGACACGCGATGCGGAAGGCCGCAGCTACTATTTCCGCCAGCTCCGCGACATGAAAATGAAAATTGATCTGGAAAACATGACTAAATGTGATTGGCTCGAATACGTCGGGATCTGCGGATGGACTCTGGCGCGGGCACACGCGCGGACCGGGGACGCCGCCCTGATGGGCGGATATCTCGGCAAGAATGACTTGTTCGATTCTTCCCTTGCGAAGTTCGCCACCGCCTATGCCGACCAGGCCGAACGCGATCACGCCAGCCTGTTGAAAGCAATTCGAGCTGGGCAGTTGAAAGCCCAGGCCACCGCTGCAACCTAAGCACAAGTCGCCCCTGAGAATTCCCCGGCCTCGCTAGAGTGCCGTTGTATGATTATGGGCAATTCCACTGGAGCGAAGGGTCGAAGTAAGGCCTTGCGGTTGTCAGGAGGAGCAAAGCTGGCCGTTCCGTGGCCTGTGGAAGCACCTGGCGCTCAAGTCCGACTGACAATGTCAAGGCAAAGTAGAAATGTCCTAATCCCAGCAAAGTAGAAATGTCCTGTTCTTAGCAAGGTAGAAAGTTCCGCTTTTCGTTCTTTGGCGGCTAACCGGAGGAGCCCGTAGGGCGACGGAGGTTAGCCGCCAAAGAACGTCGGCGACCCACCCCGTGTCGCGCCCGGCAGAATTACTCCCAAAGGAGGACTCTTCCGGAGATGGAAATCTTTCATCCAGTTGTGCACAACCTTGGGGCGAAGCCTCGGCGCGCTTACCGGTTTCCGGGGTGAGGACGTTTTCGCTTGAGCCGGACACTCCGCCACGCTCAGGCCGTACTGACGAAACTTCACCGCCATGCTCCCGTCCAGGCGTTGCTCCACCCGCACCCGACCGCCCCGCAGTCCGGGGCGGATATCTCCGCGCGCGATCTGATAGATCCTCCCCTGATAGCGAATCGTATAGTCGGAAGTCACCCTCCGCTCTTCCACCAGACTTAAGATCGCCGCCAGTTCATGCTCCGCGCGCAGGGGGCGATGCGCATCGCTGCTGCCCGCCGGCAGCACCGTGAAGGTCCGGTTCCAGTGCGGCAAGTATTCTTCCTCCAGATAGGTCTGCGCCGCTGGCAGCGTGTCCGCCCTGGCCAGACGTAACCCTTTCACCAAGCGGTCCTGCGCCGTGCCGAAAAAGCGCTCAATCCGACCTTTGGCTTGCGGCGAGTGCGCCGCGATCCAGCCAATCCCCAGTTCCCGCAAGGCCCGCCCGATCTGCGTCCACGCTTGTTGAACGGCCTCGTCCGCCGCTTCCACCTTCGGCCGATTCACCGTAAAGAGGCTGCCCTTGTCCGTGTAAAACTCCACCGGCCGACCCCAACCCTCCAGGTACCCCCACAACACGCGCAGGTTCTCCTCCGTGCTGTCCTGCTCCACGAAACGGGCATAGGCTAGACTGCTGGCGTCATCGATCATGGCCACCAAATACAGCCGCGGCCCCCGCCCTTCCAGCCAGTCGTGCACCGAGGTGTCCCATTGCACCAACTCTCCCCGGCAACTCCGGCGCTGCCGCCACACGTGCACCTCCTCGACTTGGCGCCGCTTCCCCCGCCGCAACCCGGCGGCCATCATCCACCCCCGCAGTGTCTCCTTGCTCACCTCCAGCGCGTCATCTTGGGCCAAGTATTCGCACGCCAGCGTGGGGCCAAAGTCTCCGTACTTCGCTTTCACCAGCTTCAGCACCTTGGCGCGCAGACTCTCCGCTAAGCGCCGATTCGACGCCCGGCCGCGCAGCCGGTGCACGATACCGCCGTCACCTTCTTTCTTCACCCGTACCAGCAGCTTCCTCACCCAGCGCTCCGTTACCCCCAACTGCTGCGCCGCCGCCCCTTGCGTGAAATGTCCTTGCTTCAGCTCATGCAATACCTTTAACCGATCCCGTTCCTTGGTGTTCATCACCAGCAGCTCCTGTTTGCTCATCCGGCTAGTTTGCCGGTTTTCAACAGGAACTTTCTACTTTGCTGTAATAGGAACTTCTCATGTTGCTGCGACACAAGTCCGACTGACAATTGCCTTCACCGGTGGTCAGGTGTATATTATCGGCCGGGCAGAAAGCCCATAATGGAAATTCCGGGCTGTTGGTCAGGTCCGTATCAAAAATCGAAATTCCGGCTAATCGGCTTACACCCAGCAGGGGTATCCCATGCCAGATAATGGCAAACATCTGAACGATCCGGATGTCGGTGCGACTCTGTCGACTGCTCCAACCAGGGCAGCCGCCACCTTGGTCATTGGTCCTTACACGCTGCGCGAGCGCATCGGCGAGGGCGGCATGGGCGAGGTTTGGCTGGCTGAGCAGAAAGAGCCGGTGCGCCGGCGCGTGGCCCTCAAGCTGATCAAAGCCGGCATGGACACCGCGGAAGTGGTGGCGCGCTTCGAGTCCGAGCGCCAGGCGCTGGCCCTGATGGACCATCCCTGCATTGCCAAGGTCTTCGACGGCGGCTCCACCGCGGATGGGCGCCCGTATTTCGTGATGGAGTACGTGGCCGGCATGCCCATCACGGCCTACTGCGACAAGCACAAGCTGAACACGCAACACAGGCTCGAACTCTTTATTCGGGTTTGTGAAGGCGTGCAGCACGCGCATCAGAAGGCGATCATCCATCGTGATTTGAAGCCCTCGAACATCCTGGTGAGCGAAGTGGATGGCAAGCCGCTGCCGCGCATCATCGATTTTGGGGTGGCCAAAGCGACGGCGCAGCGGCTGAGCGAGCACAGCATGTACACGCAGGTGGGCGCGGTGGTGGGTACGCTCGAATACATGAGCCCGGAGCAGGCGGACTCGCGCGGGCAGGACGTGGACACGCGCACGGATGTGTACTCGCTGGGGGTCGTGCTCTATGAATTATTGGTGGGGGCGCTGCCGCTGGAAATGCGCAAGCTCGCCTATGACCAGGCGCTGCGCCTGCTGCGGGAGCAGGACGCGCCCCGGCCGAGCACGAAGCTGCGCACGCTGGGGGAGCAGTCAACGCTAGCGGCGCAGAATCGCAATACCGATCTGCCGGTGCTGGAGCGGCAACTGCGGGGCGATGCGGATGCGATCACGCTGAAGGCGGTGGAGAAGGATCGGGCGCGGCGCTATGCGACTCCGCTGGAGTTGGCGGCGGATATAGAACGCTATCTGCGCCACGAGCCGGTGCAAGCACACGCCGCCGGCACGATGTACCGGGCGGGCAAATACATCCGGCGGCACCGGCTGGGCGTGGCGATGGCGGCTGCGGGCTTGCTGCTGCTGATCGGTTTTGCGGTGATTCAGGCGGTGGAATTGCAGCGTATCCGGCGGGAGCGGGACCGCGCGGACCGGATCACCACCTTCATGAAGGAGATGTTCCAGGTATCGGACCCGAGCGAAGCGCGAGGGAACAGCATCACGGCGCGCGAGGTCTTGGACAAAGCCTCGCAACAGATTGATAAGGGGCTGGCGCAGGATCCGCAGGCCCAGGCGCAACTGATGCAGGTCATGGCAGATGTCTATGAAGGCCTGGGACTATACTCTCGCGCCCAGCCGCTTTACCAAGGCGCGGTGGAGCTCCAGCGCCGGGTGCTCGGACCCCGGAACCCGGCTACCCTCGCTTCCATGAGCGCCCTGGCAAACTGCCTGGCGGGCGCGGGCCATTATGCCGATGCGGAGAAACTGGCGCGCGAGACGCTGGCGATGCAGAAACAGGTCCTCAGGCCCGAAAATCGGGACACCGCGCAGTCCATGACGACCCTGGCGTATGCTCTGTCACAGGAAGGCCATTACAATGAAGCGGAACAAATGTACCGCAAGGCCATCGATCTCGACCGGCGGGTTCTTGGACCGGAGCAGCGGAGCACCTTACACGCCATGGACGGGTTGGGTTGGACTCTCAACCACGTAGGCCGCGATGGCGAAGCGGAGAGCCTCTGCCGCAAGGCGTTCGAAATTGAGCGGCAGACTTTGGGCCCCGACCATCCGGAAACGTTAACCTCAATGTCAAACTTGGCACTCATCCTTACGGATGAACGCAACTACGCCGAGGCGGAGAAGTTGTACAGAGATGCTATGGCGATCGAGAGCCGGGTTCTGGGGCCGGAGCACCCGGAAACGCTTCGCTTGATGACCAACCTGGGGGCTTGTCTTTACCATGAAGGCCGCTATGCCGATATGGAGAAGCTGGAACGAGAGATGCTTGCTATTGACGAACGGGTTCTCGGCCCCGCGCACTCGTTCACGCTGCATTCCATGATGTACCTCGGGCTGGCTTTGTCGAATGAAGGCCGCGTCGCAGAAGCGGAGCAGGAGTACCGCCAAACGTATGAAATTGAGCGCCGGACTCTCGGCCCGGAGCATTCGCTCACGCTGAATACCCTCCAACTTGAGGCGGGCGCCTTAAGCCGCGAGGGCCGGTACGAGGAGGCAAAGAAACTGTACCGCGAAGCCATCCAGGGGGCCGTCAAGTCAAATCAGCCAAACCAAATTGGCTTTGCTTGGGACAACTTTGCCTGCGGCGCAGTATTCGCCGGCCATCGTGACGAAGCGTTCGAGTATTTGGGCCACGCCGTCGATTACGGTGTTCCCGCGGAAGATATTGCAGGCGATGCTGACTTGAAACCCTTGCATGGCGACCCACGCTTCACGGCCCTCCTCGCTCGCGCCAAAGAAAAAGCTGCCACACGAAAGTAACATGGCGCCGCCCTCCGACGTCGCGCTGCCGATCCTTTTTCGTAGCTCGGCGATCGGGGAACGAATGGGGTCCGAGCCGGCGCCCGCCTGCGCGCGTCGCGAGTATTCACGGGAGGCGCTTGAGCTCCACGTCCTTGCCCTCGAGATGCAGGACCATGACTTGGCCGGGGCTTTCGCCGGCGGGCTTAAAGGTACACTCGTCGCTGGAACTGGCCGAGTAAAAGTCGTTGGGGCTCTCCGCCAGAAGCTCTTGTTTGGGTTCCTGGTTCTCCTGGACGAACAAGCGGCCATTCTCAACCGTCACCGAAAGCACCACGTCCGGCGGCAACGCGTATCGGCCCACAACCCTGTTGAGTTGGGCTAGTGTGAGCGCAACCTTCTTGTGCTCCTTCAGCTTGGGCAGTGGAGGAAGCAGGTTATAAGGTGTGTAGTTCTCCCAATCGAAGGGGAACAAGGTTGGGCCCAGGATGGCATCCGTCAGCGGTTTGAAGATTCCTTCCCCGTTGGAGCTGTTGGTCATGATCAGAATGCCGCTGCCGTTCCCGAAAAAGAGCGCCAGATGCCTCCATCCCTCGTCATGACCTTCTTTGAAGCATGCCTTCCCGTAGGGAGAGGAGTAAAGGCCCCAGCCTAAGCCGTAGCGGAGGCGGATCCCGTCGTTGGCGCTCGTTGTCTCGCTTGCCAGCGACGGAAACTGATGCGCCGAGTGGATGCTGATTTGCCCGTTCTGCATCTCCCCGAAAGTCCGGGTGTTCAGAATCTTTCCACGCATCAGTGCACTCAGGAAGACGGCATAATCCCGCAGCGTCGTCTGCATGGATCCCGCGGCATCCGGGGTGGAGCGCTTCTCCGGCCCCAGCGAGCGCCCGTACTCGTCATAGGCATTAGCAAAGTCGCTCTCGAACCGCGGTTCCCACACCATGCTGGTGCGGGCCATGCCCACCGGCCGGAAGAGCTGCTCCTCCATCAGCACCTCCAGTGATTTCGCGGTCACCGTTTCAACGACTAATTGCGCAAGGTCGATTCCCTCTCCCGAGTACGCATACCGCGTGCCGGGTTCGAAGTGAATCTTGAGCTTCCGGTCGTCCTCAAAGGCGCGCCAGTTGGGGAAGCCGCTCGTGTGGCTCAGCAGGATGCGCAGGGTGAGTTTTTTATACCGCTCGTCTCCTTCGAGGTCCGCATATCTCGGGTACTCGGGAAGCGGGCGTGGGAGGTATTGATAGATCGGCTTATCGAGGTCGAGCACTCCTGCTTGTACTAAGCGCAGAACCACGGTCGCAAACGCCGCTTTGCTCAGGGACGCCGAGGTCATCACGGAGTCCGGCGTCAGGGGCAAACCCTTTTCGGAATCGCGCAGCCCGTAGGCTTCGAGGTACGCGATTTTGCCCCCGTGGAAGATGGCAATACCACATCCGGTTACATGCGCTGCCCGCATCAACTGTGTGGCCGTAGCGTCGATCCGGGAAGGGGCAATCCGGCTGCCGCCGGGCTGTTGCACGGAAGGCTGCTGTGCGATCGCGATTGAAGTCCCAAGCAGCGTTGTCAAGGTCAGGGATAAAACCGGCTGACGCATTCTCCCCCCTTTGGCGGACTTGTTCCAACTCGCCGCACTTTGAAAACGTGTAGGGGTAGGGCTTGCCCTACCCTCGTCGAGACCAGCAAAAATGCGGGGACGGCAAGCCGTCCCCCTACAAGCTTACGAGTTCGCCCCAGGATTGGTTCCGGACAGCTCACGCTGGTCCCGGGAGCGGCTCTGAACGGATTATACCCAGATTTCCAAGATGCCCTCCTTCCAACGAACCGTTCATGGCGAGGAGGCTGGACCACTTGACAAACAAGTGAAATCGATCGACACTGACGGAGTTGCGGTCCACTTGAATGCCTAATAGAGAGAAACGGCCGGCGCAGTTGCTCCAAGGAACGCTCGATCTTATCGTGCTGCGCACTCTCGCCGCGATGGGGCGCCAGCATGCTTACCAAATTGCCAGCCGTCTGCAACAACTGTCTGGTCAGTCGCTTGCACTGAACCAAGGAACGCTTTATCCGGCCTTGGTGCGTCTTGGGCAATACGGCTGGATCAAGGGAAGCTGGGGCAAAACAGAGAACAACCGAGAGGCCAAGTTCTACGAGCTTACTCGTGCCGGTCGCGCCGCTCTGGAGCAGGAAACGACGCAATGGCGCAGAATGGCAAACCTCGTAGAGCGGCTGCTCCTCGAAGGAACGCAAGGGTGAATAGGCATATCGCTCGAGTACTCGCCAAGCTGTGGGATCTAGTTGCCGCCAAGAAGTCTGATGGCGATTTCGAACGTGAAATCGAGGCACACCTTGGCTTTCTCGAGCAGGACTACCTGCAGCAGGGCCTTTCACCCGCAGAAGCACGCCGCAGAGCACGTCTCGCGTGTGGCGGGATCGAACCCACCCGGCAAGCGCAGCGAGATGAGCGCTCCTTCCTCTGGCTGTCGGAGGCTGGTCAAGACCTTCGGCATGCCTTCCGCTCGATGGGGCGTGCCCCTGGCTTTACACTCTGTGCCATCGTCACGCTGGCGCTGGGGATCGGCTCCAATACTGCGGTTTTTTCCGTGGTCGACGCTGTCCTAGTTCGTCCCCTCAGCTACCCGGATCCCGCCCACATCGTGCGGTTCTTTCTGTCTTCATCCGAAGGATCGGCGCCGGGGGCCTCTATTCCTGATCTTCGATTTTGGCTCGAGCGGGTTGATTCGGTCCAGGACGTTGCCGCATACGACTTCGACCAGTCCGAGATGGGCTTCACATCCGGCGCACCTGAACAAGTCCATGGCATCCACGTCACATCGAATTACTTCCGTCTCTTCGGAGCACCGGTCTTACTCGGCCGTACTTTTGGCCAAGCCGACGATCTCGCTAACGGCCCAAAGGTCGTCGTCCTTAGCTACCGCCTCTGGAGGCGCAGATTTGCTGGTGATGAGCACATCATTGGTAAGGCGATTTCGCTCGATAAAGAGTCGTATACCGTCATTGGCGTCACGGGGGAAGGGTTCAACTCTGAGCCCGAAGCTCAACTCTGGATTCCATTTCAGTTCGATCTCAACGACACTGACCAGCTTCATTCGTTCGCGGTAGCAGGCCGTCTTAAAGCGGGAGTGACGTTGGATCAGGCCAATGCACAACTGGACGCAGCTTCGCAATCCGCCAGGCGTCTTTCTGAACTCCCCGACCCTGATTTCCGGTTCCAGCTTCGGCGGCTGCATGACGCAATGGTCGGCGATATTCGTTCCTCGCTCCTGACCCTGCAAGGAGCGGTTGGTTTCGTTCTGCTGATCGCGTACGCAAATCTCGCAAACCTGCTCTTGGTTCGAGGGATTGTCCGCAGGCGTGAGTTCGCGATTCGCGCTGCCATTGGCGCAGGGGCCGGCCGGATGGTTCGGCAGTTAATCGTCGAAAGCCTGTTGCTAAGTTTTTCCGGCTGTTTCCTCGGCGGCATCGGGGGACTTGCCGGCATCCATCTGCTGTTGAAGACAATCCCGGGAAGCCTTGCGCGCATTACGGGTACAGACGCGACAATCGGGCTCGACTGGCGCGTGATGGCGTTCGCAGTTGGGCTCTCCATCGCCACAGGACTCGTCTTCGGGATTCTCCCGGCGCTGCGAGTGCTCCCGGAAAAGCTCGTTC
This sequence comes from uncultured Acidobacteriota bacterium, assembly GCA_963842495.1. GTDB lineage: Bacteria > Acidobacteriota > Terriglobia > UBA7540 > UBA7540 > CAVROP01. The sequence goes on along the minus strand of CAWJHY010000014.1, from coordinate 53,551 downwards.
GACTCACTGCACGAAACGGGCGGCCGTCACGGGCTTGGCGCCCGCAGTAAGTGGTTGCACTCCCTAACGATAATCAGTGAGGTGGCCCTTTCACTGGTTCTGCTCATTGGGGCGTCTCTGCTGGGGCGCACCTTCATTCTGCTGAACCGTGTAGACCCTGGCTTTGATCACCACAATCTCCTCATGATGACCATGTCTATGCGTGACGAGAACGCCGGAAGGGTGGGGAGTTTGGCTGCTATGGTTCGCGATGGGCGCCAGGAATTGAGTGCGATTCCAGGTGTGAAAGCCGTTGCGGCCACTTTCAGTCCGCCATTCGCAAGCCGAATGGGCGTGCCGTTTACGTCTCTTTTTGGCACCCCACCCATTTCGGGCGATAGCGAATGGATTGCGGCATCCGCCGGCTATTTCCAGGTTCTCAAGATCCCTATTCTTCGCGGAAGAGGTTTCGATGTGCACGATCGTTCGGACACGTCTCCTGTCGTCATGATCAACGAAACCATGGCCAAGCGTTACTGGCCGCACCAGGATGCACTCGGCCAACAGATCGTGATCGGCAAAGACGTAGGGCCCAAGTTCGAAGACAAGCCGCGAACCATCATAGGTATCTTCGCAGACACACGGGAAGATGATCTGGCCCATGTTCCAGAACCAGCGATGGTCATCCCCGGTGCGCAGGCGCCGGAGGGAATCATCGAGCTGATGTCGCAGTTCGGCCCCCTATGGTGGATGGTCCGCACAAACATGGAGCCGCACCAGCTCATCCCAGCCGTCTCTCGGAAACTGCGCGCCGCAAGCGGTGGCAGACCCGTGGGGAACGTGCAGACGATGGACGACTTGCTTGCGCGATCAATTGCCAAACAGAACTTCAATATGCTCCTGCTTTCAATCTTCGCGGCTACAGCGCTGCTGCTTGCCGCTGTGGGAGTCTACGGCGTGATGGCATATACGGTCGCGCAGCGGACGCATGAGGTTGGTGTACGTATGGCCCTGGGGGCGGGTCGAATGAGTGTTCGCAACATGATCCTTCGGGAAGGTCTGATGAAGGGGACACTAGGTGTCATCTGTGGAGTCTGCGCTGCGTTTTTCCTGGCGCGATTCTTGGCGGCGCTGCTCTTCGGTGTCTCGTCTCATGATGCGGCAGTGTTTGTTGCCGCGCCTCTAATTTTGGAACTCATGATTGCTATCGCCACGTTTATTCCTGCGCAGAGAGCAGCTAGCCTTGACCCGGCCAGCGCGTTGCGCTTCGAATAAGAATCTGAGGACTTCTGATGTCATGTTCAAAGCCGTGCCGCTCGTGCGTCAAACTCGTTCTTATGCTTTCGTTGTTGTTCCAGTCTGTGCTGATCTGCTCAACTGCAACCGTAGCCCAGACTGCCGGTCCCAGGTTCAAGGTCGTCGCCATTGCCGAGGCGGGCGGCATTCACAAGCCCTTTGTGGATGCCGCGAAACTGTGGTTGGCCAAGCTGGCGGCCGCAGAGAACTTCTCCGTGGATTACATCCAGGACACGGATCGAATTGACGACCGGTTTTTGTCGCAATACCAGGTGTTCATCCAACTGAACTATCCTCCTTACGGCTGGACTCCCAAGGCCGAGGCGGCGTTCATCAAGTATATTGACGCGGGCGGTGGATGGATCGGATTCCATCACGCCACCTTGCTTGGGGAATTTGACGGATTTCCGATGTGGCCTTGGTTTTCGCAATTCATGGGCGGAATTCGCTTCACCGACTACATCGCCAAGTTCGCCACCGCGAAGGTTTACGTCGAGGATCCGCATCATCCGGTCATGCACGGCGTGCCCCAATCGTTTATGGTGGAGAATGAGGAATGGTACACCTACGACAAGTCGCCACGCCCCAACGTGCACGTGCTGGCCCGTGTGGACGAATCCACCTACACGCCGGATACGCCTATTAAGATGGGGGGCGATCACCCCGTCGTCTGGACCAACCTCCACCACCTGAGCCGGAACATTTACATCTTCATGGGGCACCATCCGGAGCTATTCCAGAACTCTGCCTTCACCACCATTTTCCGCAATTCCATCTTTTGGGCGGCCCGCCAATGAAAAGCTATTCTCTGGTTTTCTTCATCATGTTCATGGCAAGGATACGGGCTGGCCGTGGTTCGTTGATTTTCTGGGTGGGGCCGGCAAATCAATAGAGGGAGATTCCTCGCCTGCCCAAAATCCAGGCGCACATCGTCGAAAGCACGTCGTCAATTGTGTTCATGCGCCTGCCCTAAGAGGTGCTTAAGACGAGAGGCCCACGGCGCATCCCACTCGGAGGTTTCTTCCCAGGAATCTCGTTCCACCCAGATTTTGCGAAGCTTTTGCCAATAATGATCCCTGGTTTCGGAAGCCGCCTTCGCACCGGCCGCCGGCAGATACCTCTTGCCCGCATCAAACTCGCTGGGAGGCTCGGTGGGCAGTTCGCTGCCGAAGGGGTATTTTCCCTGCAAATCTGCTACTGCGACCTGCCAATAGGCTCGGGCGACCTCTTGTTCCCGGACGCGTCGTGCGGGGCCCCAGTTGGCGCTATCGTCCATGAACTCGGCGGGCGGCTGTGCCGGAAGTTGCATCAGCGGAGCCGGCCAAAGATAGACGGCCAAGACAGGAACCGAAACTGCCAAAAAGATGCCGGTCCCCATCGCCAGTCTCGGCACAAGGCTTCGCGGCTTACGGCGATTTTCGCGCCGAGCGGGAAGGAAGGGCGCGGCGGGGGGACGCCTTGACACGAGGTGCTCAAATTCTCTTCGAGAGGTCTCGTATTCATCCTTCAACTGCTTGTGCTCCACCTGGAGGCTGGCTGTAAGGCTTACTGCAAACTGACTGAGCGACTCGACTTTCGCCTGGACGACGCTGCTCAACTGCCGCTGGCTCTCCTCCACCCACTTCTCTTGCTTCGCTGCCAGACCCGCCGTGGCGCTCGCTACGGCTTGATTGAGGCGTTCCATATTCGCCTCGAACATGCTGGCCGACTGGCGCCGGCTCTCCTCCTCCCACTTCTCTTGACTCGCTGCCAAGCCCGCTGTGGCGCTGGCTACGGCCTGATTGAGGCGCTCCAGATTTGCCTCGAATATGCTGACCGACTGGCGCTGGCTCTCCTCCACCCGCTTCTCTGGACTCACTGCCAGACTGGCCGTGGCGCTCGCTACGGCTTGATTGAGGCGCTCCAGATTCGCCTCGAACGTGCTGGCCGACTGGCGCCGGCTCTCCTCCTCTGCCTGCCTCGTCAGATTCGCTTCTTCCCTCAGCTTCTCAATCGTCGCCTCAGCATGGTTTTGAAACCGCTCTGACCACCGCCCTCCCAACTCCTGGGCAAATCTCTCCAGATCCTCCGCCTGCTTCTCGATTTTCCCCTGCACGGCCTGGAGACTGCTCTCGATCCGCCCCTCGAATCCCTCCACCAGGGCTTTTATGCGTCCCTCCACTGCCTCCAGCGCAACGGACACTCCCGCCAAGCGTTTCTCCGCCTCTCCGGCTCGAGCTGCGAAACTGCTTTCACTCTTATCCTCCGCCGCTTCAAGTTGCGCCACCGCCTCTCCGGCAGCTTTCTTGATGGACTCCATCTCCGCGGCGGTTGCCTCGTGCATCTCGTGCGCGTGCTCCCGCAAAGCTATCGCCATTTGCATGCTAAAGTCCTCCTGCCTGGCTTCCCAAAGTGAGGCCGCCTTTGCCTCCGCCAGGCTGGCCAGTCGCTGCGTGCTCTCCTCGAGCCCTTTCCCCGAATTCTTGATTTCTTCCCGCAGCCCCGCCATTGCTGCCTCGGCTTCCGTTCTGAACTGCCGCCACCATTGCTCCGCCAGTTCCCGGCTAACTCTTTCCGAATCCTCCGCTTGCGTCGTCGCAGCCTGGACGACGGCCGCCGCCGGCGAATCTTCGCCCCGGGGCGCAACTTCGGAGGGCGAAAACGCTCCCGCGACTGCGGGGGGGACGCCCGCACCACGCTCGCTGCAACTGTCGGGGGGAACCAGCTTCGGCGATCGAAGGTCGAGTTTGTAAGGTTCTCGTTGCCGCAGCACTTTGATAAGGGTCCCCGCCAGCAAAAGCATCGAGCCCATGATTGCCCAGCCAAGCCAAGCTGTCTTCTTCTTCTGCACTGGCGCGGGTGCGGGATTGTCGGTCAACGCTTCCGGCAACTGTGCGGTCGAGCCGGTGTCCTCAAGTTCCACGTAGACGTAGAAGACCTGGGTTTGGCCGTTCTCAGCCTGCACCACCAGCGAGACGCCGCCCGGCGCCTTGCCGTCGATTCGGATCTGGTTGTGATTCTGCAGCGAGGCATCGATAATGCCAGGGCTGGACACGGAGAAGCCCTTGATCGGCGACGGCGAGCTGACCTCGAGCGGCTGGCCCACCAGCACGTGCAAGAGCTCCGTCTCGCCCGGCGCCGCCTGCCCTTGGGATTCCTGCCCCGACGGCGGCTGGCTCGGGACCGGCACCACTTCCGGCGGCGGTTGCGGGTGCTCTGCCTGCAAAGCCTGCGCGGGCGCGCCTCTCAGCATGAGCATCAAACTCATGCCCGCGAATAATCCGAACCACCCTTTGCCGGTCTTCACTCTTCTGACGTGCGACCGCCTAGGGATTAATTGTGGCCCTGCAAAACTCTGGATTCCGTGCGTGTCCCCGAACCTCATGGCGGCGCCGCCGACCCCCGTGGGCAGGGGTGTGAGGCAAAGGCCGCCACGACGAGTCAGGGTTGCCGTGGCCGGAGGTAGCGGAGTTCGTGCCTTTGCCGTCATCGACACGGGTGGTGTTGACCTCCCGTCCTTCCGCTTGACGCCCCGCATTCTAGCAACCGGGGTACTGGTACTCAACAGTACTTAAGTAAGGGGTAGCCTTTTCGCCACCCCCGCCGCTCGGTCGGTCATCGGCCTCGATCGGAGCTAGGAGTGTGATCACCGTGGGCAAGAAATCTGCAACCTCAACTCCCGCCCCGCTTGACACGACCGAATTCCGAGGTTGAGAGACGCCGGTTGAAAAGGTCCAATCCACTCTGCAATAATGGCTAACGTCAAGCTGCGAAAGTGGCGGAATTGGCAGACGCGCCAGACTTAGGATCTGGTCCCGCAAGGGGTGGGGGTTCGAGTCCCCCCTTTCGCACCAGCCACTTATTGAGTATAAAGGGCTTAGCAGAAGGCAAATAGATCAACAGTCTGGTGCGGCGGGCGTTACGACACGCAAAGTTCTATTGGATACTTGGGTTGTTGTCGCCAGCTATCACGCCGGCGCAGAACAAACATGTCACTATCCAGGGAGCTGATTTTTCAAGCTGGATCCTTAGAGACGGCTGAACGTACGGACCTGCAGTAACTTACAACGAGAAGAGTGAGTTGATTCTACTGCCACCACCTGAGAGTATTTCCCCAGTTCGACGATCCGGGAGTTGAGGGATTGCGCTCTAGCCGCCGCGGTTACTCGCCCAACTCGTCACAGGAAGCTCGATCCCGAAGGGCAATAGGCCTTGCCTCCTGAAGTTCGCGAGGCAATCTTTAAGTGTGACCACGTGAAGTATCCCGTACTTCGCTGATATGATGTGCGTCTGACCACAGTAATCGACTAAGAATGTGTCAAATTGACTGAGCTTCTTACAACATGGCGGTAATGAACCTTTCCAACCCTGAATTGCCGGACCGGTTGAACGGGCGCGATCCCGACGCGTTGGAAGCGATTGTGGACGCTTACCTGCCTCAATATACTGCGCGCCGGACACGCGGCGTGGGGTTTTCGCTCGATGAAGGGCAGGATCATAAGACCCGCAACACCGGAACATGCGGTGGCATTGACTAATTCAAAGGGGGCTGCGGCTGGTGGCGGCATTCACGAACGGTACTTTGAGCATCCTTGGTGATAATTCTTCCCCTGCGAACTTCGAAGCAACCCTTTCTGCGCATGACTGTGGTCCGCTGCTTCGCGAAGAAACGCGCACGTTACAGATCAACCTCGGGAAACTCTGCAATCAAGCCTGCCACCACTGTCATGTGGACGCCGGCCCCAAACGCCCCGAAGTCATGACGCGCGAAGTGGCGGAACAAACCATCGAGCTTCTTGGCCGCAGCGCAACGGTCGAAGTGGTTGATATAACCGGTGGAGCGCCCGAGCTGAATCCCAACTTTCGCTGGGTGGTCGTCGAGGCGCGGAAGCAGGGCCGTATCGTGGTTGATCGCTGCAACCTCACCGTGTTGCTCCAAGCGGGAATGGAGGACTTACCGGAATTCCTGGCCGAACATCAAGTCGAAATAATCGCCAGCCTTCCCTGTTACACCGCCGAGAACGTTGACAGGCAGCGGGGTGGGGGAGTGTTTGAAAAGAGCGTTCGGACGCTCCAAACGCTCAATCGCCTGGGGTACGGGCTGCCAGGGTCATCCCTGGTTCTAAATCTTGTCCACAATCCTCTTGGCCCCTCGCTTCCTGCGCCGCAGGACCGGCTGGAGGCGGACTATAAAAAGCAACTCCGCGAGAGCTTTGGAATCGACTTTCATCATCTCTTCGCGCTCACCAATCTCCCCATCAAGCGTTTTGCCAATTTCTTACAGTTGAATGGGCAACACAACGCGTACATGGGCTTGCTCGTCAATCATTTCAATCCCCGAACCGTGCCCAATCTCATGTGCCGTTCTCTGGTCAGCGTGGGATGGGACGGGAAGCTCTATGACTGTGATTTCAACCAGATGCTCGAACTCAGAATGTCTTCCGTACCGGGGACACCAGGACTCTCGATTTGGGAACTCGGCAATTTCTCCGGTTGGTCCGGACGGCGCATCCGCACGGGCAGCCACTGCTTTGGCTGCACGGCCGGTGCAGGATCGGGCTGCGGAGGGACTCTCACATGAGGGCGGGCTCTTGGCTTGCCTTGGCTTGGATTCTCACCAACTCGCTGGGCGCCATGCCAGGAGTCGCCGCGTTCACGTTTCCGCAATTGGTCTATGCGAACTGAATTTGGTCACAGGACGCGTATGTTGCTGGGCCTGGCCCTCCTGATCGCTCTGGGGGTGACAGTGTGGAAAGCGCCCACTCGCGAATGGTCACTTGCCTTCATTCACTACGTCCGAAACCTAGGCTGGGTGGGTTTCTGGTTTTACGCCTTCGCCTATGTTGGGGCGACAGTTCTGCTTTTTCCAGGAACTCTTCTCACTGTCGGGGGCGGATTCCTGTACGGACCGTTTTGGGGAACGGTTCTTGCGTCCCCCGCAAGTGTTGCCGGCGCCACAATCGCCTTCGTGCTGTCGCGCTCGTTTGCCCGCGACTGGGTTGCCGGCAAGGTCCGGAAATACCCGCGCTTTGCCGCGGTTGAGCGTGCGGTGGGACGTCATGGCTTCAAGGCGGTCTTTTTGCTCCGTCTCCAACCCATCAATCTCCCCTTTGCGCTCCTCAACTACGCCTTGGGGCTCACATCCGTCAGGTTGCGGGATTACATCCTTGCCTCCTGGCTGGGAATGCTTCCGGCGACGATCCTTTACGTCTACGCCGGCTCGGTGGTTCGTGATCTTGGGTCACTCTTTAGGGGGGAATCTCCTGCGGTGACTTCATGGCAAAGGCTCCTGTTTTGGGGAGGCCTGGTCGCCACGGCGGGGCTGGTTATTGTCCTGACCAAACTTGCCCGCCGCGCCCTCGAAGAGGAAATAAACGAGAACCAGGCCGCAACCGGTCGAGCAGAGTAGGCGATCGCGGGAGGGGCTTTTCAGGTGTCGGAGGTAGTATGGACCCGCAGGGATGTATATGCGTGTTCGCCAAGGCTCCCCGGGCGGGGACGGTCAAGACCCGCCTGGCGCCTGTCCTCGGTAACGACGGAGCTGCCGCGCTCGCCACCGCATTTCTTCAGGACACCTTCGAGGCCATTGGTTCTTTACCTTGGGCAAAAGCCGTGCTCGCGACAACGGATCCCATTTCATCAGATGTTTGCGAGGCGGGCGAAATCTGGCTTCAGGGTGAGGGTGACCTCGGGGCCCGTCTGGAGCGGATTCTTCGCCGTGCGCTCGAGGCATCCTCGTTCGCAATGGCGATCGGCGCCGATAGTCCCGGCCTTCCGCCTGCGTATCTCGAGCGGGCCCGTTCCGCGCTGCAACAGGCGGATGCGGTAATCGGGCCTTGCGACGACGGAGGATTCTACCTGCTGGGACTGCGTCGCTGCCCTTTCGGCGTGTTCGAGGGAGTCAAGTGGGGCCGCGGTGACACGTTCGCCGCGACACTGGCGAATCTCCGAAAAGCTGGAATGACCGTGCAGGTTCTGGATCCCTGGTTCGATGTGGACCGGCCGGAGGACTTGGCGAAGTTGCAGGCCATGATTTCCAGCGGTCGAATCCTTACTCCCAGGACACGCGAAGTGCTCGACCGGCTTCGTGACGGCGCTGACATAACCTGCCCATTGAAGGCCTCAGTAGTCATTCCGGTTCGGAACGAGTTTGCCTGCCTGCCGGCGACGATTTCGGCCCTTCGCCGCCAGCCATGGATTCACGAAGTGATTGCGGCGGATGGCGGCAGCACGGATGGCACGCTGGAATGGCTCCGGCAGCAGAAGGGGGTGAGAATCGTGGAGTCCGCGGGGGGTAAAGGGATTCAGCTCAACGCCGGCGCCAGGGAAGCCACGGGCGACACGTTGATCTTTCTTCATGCTGACAGCCAACTACCTCCCGATGCCGAGGGCTCCCTCAAAAGAGCATTGGATACTCCCCATGTTGCGGGTGGTTGCTTTTGTGTCCAATTTGCGAGTCGTAGGCCGCGGATGCTGCGTCTTGTGGCGGCCGGCATCAATTTAAGGACAATGCTGACGCACACCGCCACGGGGGACCAAGCGATCTTCGTTCGCCGCAGCTTTTTTCACGAGGTCGGGGGCTTTCGTGAATGGCCTCTTTTTGAAGACGTCGATCTCGTGAGCCGGCTGAAGCGAGCGGGCAAGTTCGCGGTGATCCGCTCGCGGGCAACCGTCTCGGCACGCCGCTTCCATCGCCACGGGGTGATCAGAACCGTGCTGCTCGTTTACCTGCTGCGCCTAGGATACTGGGCTGGTGTCTCCCCCTTTACGCTCGCCAGATGGTATCAGGGCGCAGACGCAAAACTCCAGGCCGTACACGGATAGAACCTGCACGGCGGGCGAAAGGGCACGCGGCCAGAGCTTACACCGCCTCGGGAAAATCAATCAGGAGAGGTACTTGGACCGGCTGCTGGAGAAGTTCGAGAGCCGCCATCACGATCCTCTTCTGAAGGTCAGGGTCGTGTGGCGCACCGAGCGGATACCCCAGCGGCCGATTCACCACCAGCCCGCGAGGCGGACCGACTCGCTCTGTGACTTCGCGCAGCAGGCTGATCGAAACAGTGGGGATGCCTGACTTCTCGATCACACTCTGAATCAGCCCGACGGACTGATGACAAAGCGGTCAAACCGGCGTCAGCAGGACGCCATCGACCACATCCTCTGCCAACCGGCGGGCAATCTCCGGGGCCGTGACGCTTACCAATCGCGCCGGCGCGGAGATCGAACCCATGAGACTGTAGTGGCGAGGCGCCACGCCGGCGATTTGACCATCACCCTCTAATTCCCTCAACCGGTCCAGCGGCAACGCCAGGTTCCTGTCCCGCTCAATACCCGTATGATCGAATGCGTCGCTCTTGTGAGCAATCTGCACGGCATCCAGATTGGTCACGAGCGGAATCTCACGAAATGAACAATCGCCGCCACGCATCGATGGGTCGAACGGCGCTTGCTCGGGAAGGAAAAAAGCCGCGGTGGTCACGACGGCAATGCGTGACTCGGACAGCGGCTTCTTCAGCACGGCCCCGGGACGCCAGTCAAACTGGCGATACCGGTAGGTCCGCATGAAGATTTGATAGCGCAGTTTCAGATCGGAAAGCTTGGCCATCGCGGCATCCTTTGAAAAGCAATGAATTGGCAACAGGAACGCATGCGGCACGCTTATCCTTCACTGCCCTCAACGCCCCCTTTTCGTAATCCCTAGTGTTTATCAACGAATGCGCAATGGCAATCCAAAGTTCAGAGTGAGCGACAGGGCACTTGGAAACTGTAAGGAGCGGGTACTGTGCTGGATTTGGAATGATAAACGCCCTTTGCGGATACCAAGGCGGTGGGTCCTGCGTAACTGTTGGGAAATCCCCCTCCCACCATCTAAGGCGGACGGCGAATGAGAGGAGCATCCTCGAAGGGCTGCGGGGACATCCTGAGTTGAGATTCGCTCAGGATGTAGAATTAACCCTGGGGCATTGTTCCACAATGGGCATAGCCTATGGAGCGGAATCGAGATTTCCGTAAGGGCGAGGCTCGATTCGCAGCGATGGGCCTGTAGGCGGAGCAAAAACAATGGCGAATATGAGCAGATTGTCTAATAAGGTGGCAATAGTGACGGGCGCGTCCAAAGGCATAGGCAGTGGGATTGCAACGGCCTTGGGAGCTGCGGGCGCGCGCGTGGCCGTGAACTATTCCTCCGGCCGGGAAGGCGCCGAACGAGTCGCTCAGGCGATTATCACCGTGCAGGAGGCCATCAAGCGGTTCGGCGCCGGTGGCGGGAGCTTCGTCATTCTCAGCTCCATCGTCGGCTCGCATCCCGCGCCGGGAGCCCTGCTGTACGCCTCCACGAAAGGCGCCATCGAAACGCTGACCAGGGGATTGGCGCTCGAACTAGCGCCACGCAAGATCCGTGTCAACCCCATCGCTCCCGGTCATACAGAAACCGAAGGCAATGCAGGCGCGGGGACCTTTGAGGGTTGCGCCGGCGCGGCCCTGGCGGGCAAGACGCCGCTCGGCCGGCTCGGTCGCGTCACGGATATCGCCCCCCCTGGCGGTGTTCCTAGCATCAGACGAATCAGCCTGGATCACCGGGGAGGTCATTCGGGCCGCAGGCGGTCTCGTTGTAGCCACCTGAGTGCCATGTGCTGACGTCGCAATAACACATTCGGCTGAACGCAGCCAGCGCAATACAGATCGTTCATCAGTCCTCTTGGAGGTCAGACCACCAACGGGCGAGCCGGATGCGGGAAATCCGCCTGTCCGGTTCGGAGGGAGGGGGAGCGCACGCTCTCCCTACCCCTATCAGCATGCGCTACGTGGTACAATGAATGGTGATGGAAAAACTTCTGGAGAAGGCGGTTTTGGAGGCCTCGAAGCTCCCTGAAAGCGAGCAGGAAGCCCTGGGCGCGTGGTTGCTCGCAGAGATAGAGTCCGAGCGCCGATGGAGTGATCTCTTCGAAAGACCAGGCACCGTTATGGAGCGGATGGCGGACGAGGCTCTGGATGAGCACGCCCGTGGTCTGACGACGCCGCTCGATCCTGACCAATTGTGAATTCGCACGTCACCCAGGGCTTTCGGAAGCTGATGGCCGCGCTGCCTCCTGAGGTTCGCCGTCAGGCGCGTGCAGCCTATCGGCAATTCATGGAGAACCCTCGTCATCCAGGTCTGCACTTCAAGCAGATTCACGGATCGGACCGGTTAGTCGCGGTCCGCATCAGCCGTGATTACCGCGCCGTGGGCGTCCGCAGGTCGCCGGATGAGATCCCCTGGTTCTGGATCGGCGCTCATTCGGAATATGAAAGGCTTCTCGCGAAACGATAAGCAAGGCCACCCGCGTTGCCGGTCACTTTGTGGATATCCGCGAATGGCCGGGCGTAGAGTAGGAGAGAGAATCTCGGTCGGCCCACCCGGGGTGAGGGCTAATGGAAAACAATCCGCTGTTCAATCTTATCGACCTTTTGGCACGCTTCCTTGGGTTTGACCGAGACCGCTTCGAGCGGTTTGTGTGCTGGGCGAGACACCTTCACTATGCAGATCTCCACCTACGACGCTATCGGGCCTGGAAGGAGAACAATGACCAGTCTGAGGACAGGGGGTGGGAGTCAATGTGGGAGCTCATCGCCCTCGAGGCGGCTTACTACGCCAGTTCCTATGTGGTTATCGAGGGGTGGCACCAAGTCCCTCTTTCGGACCCCGTCGTTGATGAACTCCTTGCTGCGAATCCCCGTTACGTGAAGGACCTCAAGCGATACCGGCACAGCGTCTTCCACTACCAGCCCACCCATGTCGACATTCACAAGAGACAGGTAGCCATCCGCGCCGAGGGCCCAGTTGCGGCTGAGTGGCTCGCCGTGCTTCACCTCGAGTTTTGCAGGGTCTACTGGCAGAGCGTACCGCGAGCGGCGCGGCACCCGGCCTCCGAGCCGTCAAACGCCCGATATGCTCAGCGAGAGGCGGAGCTCGCCTCGGAACTCCGCGAGTGTATGCTGGCCTTAGTCGGCTGGATCCCGACCGACATCCCGGCAGCTCGCATGGAAAAGCTGAGAGAAATGTCCGACGTCGCAATGGCCCGCATGCGTGAAGCCGGCGACTTTGAGAGCGACGAGGCCTTGGAGCTGCTGAAGCTTGTGCGCCAGACCCCCGGGTGGATAACGGAGGAAGAATTTCGGCTCGAGAGCCTGAAGCTCAAAATAATCGAGGAAGTAAGGGCCTCCGCGGCGAACGATATGTCGTCCTCTGACACGAAGGATTCGGCCCCTGCGCGAATCCCGCCGGGCAACTCTAAAGTTCACTGAGGCTCCGCGGCCACGCGGGCAGGGAGGTAATGGCTGGCTGGCGCAGGGTAAAACCCCGCGACGTTCGCATCGACGCGCATCGATCGAGCGATTCGCAGAGCGTTGCTCTGCACCAACCCGCCTCGCAATAACACACTCGGGTGAACGCAGTCAGGCCAACACAGAGAGGAGACTCCCATGCAACTTCAAGGTGACTACTTCGCTGCCTATCGCAGCCTGAAGCTGACGCGAGACGCCAACGGTGTCCTGGTGGTCGAATTTCACAGCAACGGCCGGCCGCTCACATTCACGGCGCAAGCTCACACGGAGGTTGTCGATGCCTTTTACCGGATTTCGCGATAGTCTTGAGGAGTTCAACGAGCTCGTTCCGCGCTTCAATAGTGCAGCGGAGCGCCTGCGCCGGGGACACACGATGCCGGTCTGGAGGTTCGACCCTACCCTCGGGCAAGTTGCCGTCGCCATGGCGGATGGAATCATCGAAAGCCTGCGGACGGCCGATTACCGGGAGGAATTAACGTTCGATCGTATACCGTTATGGTGTAACCCCTTCGTACGTAATTGTAAAGGCCTAACCGAAACCCAGGAAGATTTAGGATGCACGGAATTAGTGTTGATAAATCCCCAAGTGTCAAACTAAAGGAGGGAAGCCCTGTGGCGGTCGGCGCCAGCCGTTTCTTGATCTCAAGCCGTCTCTTTGTAGAGCCGCTGCCCTATTCGCCAGGACCAATCGGCACTCTTTTGACCTCTGGAGTTCCGTTGTGGCGCCTTGGAGGGTTCCCAGGCAGCAGACAGGTTCGGTGGCTCTTCGGCTGCCGGCGGTTTACGGTTGTTCACGGAAGGCTACAAAACTATGGGGCTCGATCTGCAATTCGTAGCCATATTCCCGAGCCGCCGGAGCAGCCCCGGGGCGCGGCCGGGTGAAAAATAATCCGCCCGCCGGACTTGGGGGGTCGCCGCTCAGCGTCGATCCAGTCGCAAGATTCCGAAGGTGCTCGAAGCCGCACGTGATCCTCACCGCCACGGGTTGATCGAGATAAGACTCAACCACGAAAGCGCCGTTCGAGTACTCAAATAGGCTTACTTTCCCCGGGCCTTCGAACCTCACAGGCAATCCAAGCCCGAGATCTCTCCGCATGGCGTCGAGCACGCCGGATGGCAGGCGATAGAAATCATAAAGGCTCTCGGGCACGGTCAAGACGTGAAGCTCTCCTTTCCCGTAATGCTCCGCCAGCAGCAGCGGCACGCCGCGCCCGTTTGCCAATCCGCGCACCACCGCCCAATCCTCGTTCGTGTAGAAATGAATTTCAGGAAACAAGATGGGGCTCGAGGCGCCGATCACGGAGCCGCCTCCAAAACCGAAACCTTCCACATAGGAATCCGCTGCAAGCACGTGCCCAGTCAAGCGCATATCGGTAATCTGGTCCATCCCACGGTCCTGGATCGCGCCCAGAAGGCCGGAGGTGATGATGACGTTGTCCCCGGCGCGAAGATGTTGCTCGATTTTCGCCACGATGTTGGGATCGCGCTTGGCCGCCTCGTTAAGCAGCACGGTCTTGGCCTCCGGCCATTGGGGATACATTTCGACCGGAATTCCGCTCATGCCCAAGACTTCGTGCAGAAAGTCCTCGCCGGTCGAATGATAGGGCCGGTAGCTGCTCAAGCCAAGCGGCGTGCCCAGCTCACCTGCCACCTGATCCACACGGCTCAGCGCGTAAGCAGCGGCATCCGCCAGCAGCACGGGCTTGGCCCCAGGACTCCCTGGAAAGCCGCAGCACTGGCGCACCATTTCAAAATAATTGAAACTTGTGGGCTGCATCTGCCAGGCTGTGCGCTCGCCAGCCTCCGCCGGCCGCAGCAGGTCCGCGTACTCAAACAGGTTGATGGCCGGTGCCTTGGCCAGAATGGTGTCCCACAATTGCTCGGCATAGCGATCCAAATAGCCCATCGCAATCGGGTCCACCCATCCGCCGCGGTTGCGGCCCGGCGCGATGTTTTCGAAGTAGCGGAAAATCTCATAGCTTTCGTACTGCGGCAATTGCTGGTCCGTGGTCAAGGGTTCGCGGGTTTCGTCGCCAGTCCAGATCTCGGGAAAGATTTTCGGCTGTTGTTCCAGGTCGAAGCCCATTCCCTGAAAAGAGGGATAAAAGTTGGGGAATTTGATGATGACGTGTACGTTGGGATTGGCGGCCTTGGCCGGCTTCAGAATCAGATTGCGCGAGACCTCATCCATCGTTTGCATCCGAAACTCGTCCCAGGTGCGCTTGCCCTTGGCGGCGATATCGGAGTCACTCTTGGTGTTGAAGAAGAAGAGATCGTCGAGGATGAACTCATCAAAATGCCGCGCTGCCTGGGCGGAAACCCTTTCGACCAGCGCCCGAGCCTTCGGATCAGTATAGTCGAGGGTTCGAAATTGCCCCCCACCGCCGGGTCCCAAGAGCGCCATTCCGCCGGCCACCGCCACGCCCTGCGACACGAAGAAATCCTTCACGCGCGAAAGTGTCTCGTCATCGGCGGTGGTTCCGCTGCGATAGTTTTCAATGAAAACCTTGTCCACGTGCAGGCGGCTGCTTATGATTTGCCAGCTCGATTGCATCCACGCCGGATCGTGGCCCATCTGCTCGACAACCTGAACAGGAATAAACACAGTAACTTTGAAGTTCTTGTACGCTTGCGGCCCGGCGCCGGACAGGATCCCGGCTGGGGAACCTGCCAGGAGCACGATTACCGCCACGACAGACCACAGCCTGCGGGTCATTGCATGCTCTCCTTCCTTCAGTCCAATATTGTGGGTCGAATGTCTCAGGCCAGCGAGGGCTGTGCCCCCAGTCGAGCCATCTTGCGCTCTGATGATAGCATGTCGCACTTATAAACGCTCGGTGTGACATGAAGCGCCGCGAGGCTTCGGCTACCTAAACCTTAACAAGGCGGATTCGTAACGGAATTTTGCGCCGCGCAGGAAGGCGGAGAAGCTTGGAGTCCCGAGGCATCGCGCGGGATCGGTTTGCCACTCGTTCGTGAGTTTTCCGAAAGCTCAAGGAAAGCGGGAAGGGCGCGCACGTGCAGACTCTGAACGGCCACACGGACTCTGTTTACAACGTGACCCTCGAACCCAGACGGCAAGCGGCTGCCGACGGGAGGTGGACAACACAGCAACGGCATGGAAGGTCCAATTGTACGCGGGGCCTTGACCCCATTGGACTGCCGCCTGAGCCAACACTCCCGCCTGCGCGGCATAACAGCCACGCCATTGTCGTCTGCCTTTCCAAGATATTCGTTCATAATGCGGGATTCGTGCAGAAAGAGCTACACTACGCACTCGATATCGCCCTCGAGCAACCCGACGGCGCGATGTTCTTGATACCCGTCCGGCTGGAGGAATGCGAAATTCCGACCAGGTTGCGTCCCTTCCAATGGCTTGATCTCTTCGATGCGGAGGGTCATGAGAAGCTGAAAACGACGTTGTGCCAGCGCGCCCGGTAAGTTGAAATCGAACCCAAGATCCGCGCCGTTTCCGCCGGCGGAGCTGACTTCTAATCACTTCACTTTTTCGGGAATAGGCTCGAGGGGAAACCGGCTCTGGTAGCCCCTGGAAAGATTCAGGCCTCAACCTTGTGCTTGCCGAGGAGGGCTAATCCCCATCAAAGCTGAAAGGCGCTAACGATTATCGTTCCGGATCCGGCTCTTGCGGTGGGTCAGGCTTATCTCGCAAGGAAATAGGTAAACGCTAGACGACAAGGCAGGAGTAATCCGCAAAAGTGTGGGACCAACGTCCAAGTGGTCAACGAACTGGTCACATCATGGTGAAGAAAGGACGTCGGCCCAGCTCAGGATTCCGCTCGATGACGTACTAAGGCGGGGTCGCTTCCGCGCGTGGGCCCTCCGCCAAAAACGCATAGAAATCGGTGGCCACAGGCTGGGCGTCGGGTTGCCGCATCATAAGCGCGACTTGGCCACGATGATAGGTAGAGTTGGCCAGATGTTGCATCAGGTGCGCCAAACTGAGTTGTGTTTTGCCAATGGGGAGCATTTTTCCCAGGGCTCCCACGGTCACGCGATTCACGAACTCCGTCAGCTCTTTCTCGACTTCCGCCCACTTCAGACGCATCGCAGCAACTTCGGGAAACGCGTGGGGATGGAAAAGGGCGTCGCATCGGTCCCACATATCCGTTAAAAACGCAGCGCTAGGGGACGGCTCTTTCCAATACGTAAGCCAACCCCACTCGCTGGCGATGATGTGCACGAGCTCGTCCCGCACCGAACGAAAGCTGCCGCCCAGATCATACGTGAACTGCTCGGGGCTGAGCGTGGAAACCGCTCGCAAAACCCGGTTGTTCGCCCAGCGATCATATTCATAAAGTAGCTGAATGTCGTCCTTAGTCATGCGAAAGCGCGCCTTACCCTTCGTTTCGAGAATCTTATCCCGCGTCCAATAAAAGGCGAATAGCATGAAGCAGTGCGTCGTTTCATTGGGCGATTTTGCGGGTATTCGGCACTCGGCGGAAGTGCAAGCTGATCCGATGTACGAGGCGGCGGCCAGCTTCGGTCAGTGTATACTTAGTGGGATCGCGAGGACATCCATGGAATTCGAGAGCTTTTTCCCAGAGCCGCCCGAATTGAAGAAAGGGCAGAAGTGGCACATCTTTGTCAGCTACCGGTCGCCCGACCGTCCGTGGGTTCTCAAGCTCTATGACGCTCTGAAGCACCTAGAATATGAGGTGTTCGTCGACCAGTTCGTGCTCAGCGCCGGCGCACCGCTGGCCGGTTCTCTCGGAGACGGAGTCGACAAGAGTGGGGCGGCGGTGATTGTCTGGTCGAAGAATTACGCCACCTCGAAGTGGATCGAGGACGAATATAACGCCATCAAGTCGAGACAGAACTCGGATCCGATCTTCACGTTGGGCATTGCTAAGAAGGACGCCACTCCGATCCACGGGCTGCTCGCGGGACAAATTCCTACAGATTTCTCTGACCTGCCGGATGGGCCGTGTGGTGAAGCTCTGCTCCGCCTTCTGCTCGGCATGTCCGGCAGGCCGCTGCCACCGGGAGCTGTGCAGCTCGCAACGCAAATCGATGCGGCGCGGGTCGAGGCGTCGTTGGAGAACAATTCGCCCGTGGATTACTATGAACAGGCCACGCTCGCGGAGGCTCGGCTGCTGCAGGGCGACTACCAGCAAGCCTGTAAGTATTACAACGCCGCAGTGCTCATGGCCCCTGGAGAAACCGGATCGCACAAGGGACCGCTGGAACAGGCTAGGGAGATCATGCGGTTTCTGGAGGCGCCGCCGCCCGAAAGGGAGGCGGTCGAGCAGGTGTTCGCGCACCTGAAACTTGCCGCCACGGGTTAGCGTGACGTAGCAGGTGCGCCTGAACCTCTTGCTCGGAGAACGGTAGCTTAACTTTTTGATGAGGAGGTGCAGGCTGAGTTATACACCGGAGCCCATTGACAATAGATCCATCGAATTGAGTCCGGAGTTGCATCGCTTGATCGAGATGCTCGCCCGCAACAATCACGAACTCTGGGCGGCTCGGAGAATGGCTGAGGGCTGGCGATACGGACCCAAACGCGACGACGAAAAGAAGGAGACTCCCGCACTGGTGCCGTATGAGGAGCTATCGGATAGCGAGAAGGAATACGACAGGGACAATGCAATCGAGACGTTGAAGACCATCCTCGCGCTCGGCGGGCGCATCGACGTGCCACCTGGACGTTGACCTTTTTACACTTGGCGGCCGATTTACCAGATCACCAGGACCAGGGAGGCCGCAAGCTGCGTAGCGCATCGTGGAGCGATGCCGAGCGCGGGCGGAAGGTTTGTGTCTGCGTGGGCTTATGAGGGCAGCACATAGATGGCAGGCTGCGACGCCAAAACCTCGACGCCAAAGGTGTCGCCAGCGCAAACCAGGCAATAAATCGTTGATCATCGGGGGTGGCTGACAATGGCAAAGCGAGTGATCTTCTCCGACCTGCATTTTGGAGATCCGACGTGCTCACTCAGCAGACAAGCGGTAGCCCTTGGGCTGAGATCTTTCCTCTCGGGTCTTGGACCAGTGGAGGACCTTATCCTGGCGGGCGACATCCTGGATGCAAACATCTCCACCCTCACGAGGGCGATTGAGGGCAGGAAGGACTCCGGTTCATGGCCCCGCCAGGTGGGATTGCGGTATTGGCTTTCTGATCTCTTCGACAACGGCAAGTTCGATGTCCAGCGAATTATCTATCTCCCTGGAAATCACGACTACATCATCTGGAACATTCTCTCGACTAACAAAGCTTTTGTGGATCCCATCTCCCTGGGCCAAACCCCAACCAACCTTCCCATGACTGAGGGCACATTTCCGCAGCCGTTTGTCCGGGGCGTGGCGCCCGAGCGAGTAAGGGATCGATTCTCTGTAAGCTATCCCGACTACGAATATCAACTGAATGGGCGATCCGTCCTGGTTACCCATGGGCATTATCTGGACGAGTCCCAGTCGCTTTTCAGGTCGTTGGCCGGATTCGTCGGCAAAACCAAGGGCAACCGGGCGGCGGCTGTCAAAGGATTTTTCGAAGCCACGGCCCAATACCAAGCGGTAGCGAATGCTGTCTCTTTCATGAGAAATTGGCGCGAAGGCGTTCTCAGGATTTACAAAGGGGTGGCCTCCCTTTTCAATGTGGTTGGAAAACTCCGAGGGCAACCCATCGATGCCAAGATGTTAGAAGCCATCGAAATGTATTTGTACTATTTTCGCGAGAAGCAACCCGATGTCTTCATCTTCGGTCATACGCACGAACCGGGACACACCGACACCTTGGCCTTCGGGCGCCAAAAGGCGAAGCGGTTGATCCAGAAAACCATCGACGTGTGGAACGACGGAAGCTTTCTGAACCCTCCGTCGAAACGGCAGGCTGGGACATTCATCGTTACTGACGATAATCCGACCTCCGGAGGCCCGATCAGACTCCTGGAGGTGGATTCCAAGGGGAACGTTGAAGACCTGAGCGTCTGACCCCACGTGGGAAGTGCGAAGGAGAACCGATGCTACGAATTGATATTCTCCCTGCCGGCCATGGCGACTGCCTGTGGATCGAATACGGAGATCCGCAGAAGCCGCGACGAGTCCTCATCGACGGGGGCACCACGGGAACTTACAAGGGGGCCCTGCGCCGCAAGCTGCTCGCGGTTCCTGAGGAGCAGCGCCGCTTCGAGCTCCTCGTGGTCACGCATATCGATGCCGACCATATCTCCGGCGCCCTGGAACTCCTCGAAGATGAAAGCGTACGCTTCCCAGCCGCCGACGTGTGGTTCAACGGCTACCGGCACCTTCCGGATGAGGCGCCCGACACGCTGGGACCAGTTCAGGGCGAGAAGTTGACGTATCGGTTGCTGAAGCTTGGAGTTCCCTGGAATGTTGCGTTCCACGGGCGCGCCGTCGTCGTCCCGCAGGAAGGCGACCTGCCCCGAACAAAGTTAGAGGGAGACCTTTCCCTCACCCTGCTTGCGCCGACGCTCGAACAACTCGCGAACCTGAAACCTAAATGGGAGTGCGAAGTCAAAGAGGCGGGACTCGACCCAAATAACCCGTATGCGGCGCCGGCCGAGCCCGCTGGGGGATTTGAACTGCTCGCGGCCGGCCCGCCCGACATCGAAGCACTCACCCGCGAGCCTTTCTCAGAGGACACGGCTGCGGCGAACGGGAGCAGCATCGCCTTACTTCTTGACTACGAAGGCCACCGGGTCCTTTTGGCCGGCGATGCACACCCCAACGCGCTGGCGGATGGGATCCGGCGGCTCGAGCCCGGCAAAAAGCTGAAGCTGGACGCCTGCAAGCTTCCCCACCACGGCAGCAAAGCGAACGTGAGCCCGAAGCTGCTCGACACGCTCAGTTGCAAGCGCTACGTGTTCTCTACCAACGGCGCTTACTTCAAGCACCCCGACCGGGAGGCGGTGGCGCGGGTAATTAAGTCAGGAGGGGCCGGGCCCGAGCTGATCTTCAACTACACGACGAAGTATAACGACGTCTGGGCCAGCGCACCGCTTCGCCACGACCACGGATACACGACAAGCTATCCCCAGCCAGGCAGCGAAGGCGCAGCGCTCGAGTGGGATTGAAACGGCCAGAAGGACATCCGCAGAATCGGTGAGCGCCGAACGACACGCTTTGGGGAGGTTGATTCATGAGGTCAATGCTCGTCGAATTCCATCGCTTCAACGATCTGGGCACGGGAATTCTGCGTTCGGGCGACCCGTACCTGATTGCGGTGGCCTCCCATCCGGTGCGTCAGTTTCCAATGCGTATCGACCACGCCGAGTTCCTGGACCGGATGAACGATTTGCGATACAAGACCGGCAGCACTGAACGGGAGGCAGCCTTGAAAGAACTCGGCGGGATCGTCACGGACATCCTGAAATCGCCCGACCTGGCTGAACTCAATACCGGAGTCTTCCCACTCCAGCTCGACTTCGTCGTCAATCCCGTCGAATTGGCAGCCTTGCCTTTCGAGGCCGTCATGGACGGCAGCGGACAGCCGCTTCTCGCGCGAGGCGCGAATATCATCGAGCTCACGCGCCGGGTGCGCCACAACTTTGCCGAGACCCGAGTGCGCTGGCCGGCGCAACCACGGATTCTGTTTGCCTGGGCTAACCCTCCCGGCGCCGGCGTTGACGTACCCTCGAGCCAGCACGAAAGCGCCCTGCGGGCGGCCTTAGCGCCCTGGTTACCACCTGGCAGCGGCACTGGCGCCGCCTCGAAAACAGGAGGCGCGCTTACAACGCTGGCGGAGGCAAGCAAGGACTCAATTAAGCAGGCCTGTACAGACTCGATCGAAAAGAAGCAGCCCTACACGCACGTTCACCTGCTCGCCCACGGCTACCCCGTGGGGAGCGCTTACCGGCAGCGATTCGGCATAGCGCTGCATGCCTCGCCGGGCGGAGACTTGGAAGCGGTGACGCCGGAAGAACTGACCGAAGCTCTTGCCCCGTTGCGAGGCCAGCCGGTGGTGGTGACTTTGGCGGTCTGCGACGCGGCCAACGTGACCAACACGCTTGTGCCGGAGCGCAGTATCGCTCACGAGCTTCATGTCTCGGGATTGCCCGTTGTTGTCGCCTCACAACTCCCCTTGACGGTCCCCGGGTCCATCCTCCTGGTCGAGCGTTTCTACAAAGCCGTGCTCGCTGGCAAGGACGTCAGGCTGGCGCTTCACGACGTGCGCACAGCCCTCTATGAAAACTCCGGCCGTACCGGTCACGACTGGGCGAGCCTGGTGGCATACGTGAACCTCCCCGAAGGTTACGCGGACCTCCTGCTCGAAGAAAGGCTCGAGGCCGTGTTAGCGGCGCTGAAGAACGCTCAGGCACAGGTAGACGCGCTCGTGGCCAGCCCCAACTGCGACCTATCAGATCTGGAGCGGCTTGCGAATTCGCTAAGCGATCGCATCCAGGAACTCGAAGCGTTTTTGAAGGACACGGAGAAAGTTGCGCCCAAAGGCGTGCGGGAGGAGAACCTGGGCCTGCTCGGCAGCGCCGAGAAGCGGCGTGCCGAGTTGTACTTCGAGTGCAGCAAGCGCAACGGGTCGGATCGCTGGCAGGATCCGATGCGCCAGTCGCTTACGAAAGCCCTCGATTGGTACCGGCAGGGCTACGAATACAACCTCTCACACCACTGGACCGGCGTCCAATACCTTTCTCTCCAATCGGTGCTGAACGGGAAGATTGACGAGCCGGGTCGCTGGCAGGCGGCCACCACCGCCGCGGAGATCACCAGAAAAAAGCCGCCAGAATTCTGGGCTCAAGGATCCCTCGCCGAACTGTACCTGCTTGCTCCCCTCGCCGGCCAGCCTTCCCACCTTGATGCGGCGGTGACGGTACTGGAAGAAATGAAGCAACGCGTAAGTGAATTGGGCGACGGCAATCGCTTTCCCTTAGAATCCACGGCTCGTCAATTACGTCGCTACACGGATTGGTGGACGACGAAGAATGGGTTTTTTCCTGGCTCCCCGGATCTCGCCGCCGAAGCGGGAAAGTTAATCGAGGTTCTTCAGTGACATGGCTCCGGATTCGAGCCAAGATCGTAAGAACTTAAAGAAGTCGTTCTTGGAATCAAACTCGGAAGCGAACAGGGCTGCGTATCATCCAACGAAGGCCCACCCCGGGTGCAAGGGAAAACCAATCTCATGCTGCCTTCTCGGCGGCTTTTGAGGCTACGGGTCCAAGCTCTTGCAGCCACTTCTCGTCGATCTCCTGCGAGCACTCAGCCACGCTGGTTATGGATCGACGTAGCTGCGTGTCAGTCAATCTGAAGGTCGTTTCCAGCGTGTTTGCGTCCGCGCCTGAGGCGTATGACCCCTCCGGCAAGGTCAACAACTACAGGTAGTCTCCCAGGTCTTCCACAGCATCCCAGCGCGGCTGCGGTTCTCCCGTGGCCCGCTGCACGTCCTGCGGCGAGCAGTATCGAGTGCTGAAGTTCCGCTCTTTCAGGAATTTCCAATTTGCCGTCACAGCGTCGCTCTTCCTCCGCACATCAGCTAAGTCGGCGCACAAGATCCACTTTAACTCTGCGGTCAGCTTGCCTCTGAAATTGTTTAGCTCTTTCTTGAATTTGCTTTTCAACTTTTCGTACACCAGATGCCTGCAGTGCTCGAGATCGAACGGCACGTCGTCCGGATCGTTGGTCAGCAGCAGAACGTGCTTCTTCAGAGCATGGGCGATTAGGCAGGAGCGATTTCCTCGAACCCCGTTTGAACGGCAAAGTGAGATGTAATTGCGGCGAAACACAAGCTAAGAAAATCTTCCTATCAGGTTACTTTTGAATTTGCCGATTACGTTATTTGAACAGTAAGGTCCCCCTTGCGGTGATCAGCAAGTGCTGGCAGGGAGCCAGGAAAGAGCTGTAGATGTCAACCAGGCTCCCGGCGCCGGCTTGCTCCCGGAAGCGGACGCGATATCCGGAGGGAGAAATGGCTTCAAAAGTACTCGATCTAAAAGGGCTTCCGTGCCCGCAACCCGCACTGAGGATGTTGTCGGAAGCGAGGGGTATGGCCAAAGGTCTACACGAGCCTGGAATTCGAACGGCTGCTCTCCGCCAGCGGGCCCACCGGCGGCAAGGTGCTGACGCGCGCCGGCGCCCCACCCCGCAGCGTGGCCATCCTGCACTGTGTGGGGAGTTTGGACGAGCGCCACAATGCCTATTGTTCGGGAGTCTGTTGCCAATACGCCTTCAAATTCAATCAAGTTGTGCACCACCAACTGCCCGAGTCGAAGATTTTCCACTTTTACCGGGAGCTCGTGACCCCTGGCAAGGAGGAGTGCGGACTGTTCGCGCGCGCCATGGCCCACCCGCACGCCCAGTTTATTCGTTATGGCAAGCTTGCAGAACTCCAGGTCCAAGCCGCGCCGGGCACCAACCTCCTCCGCTACCCTGATGGGGGAGCCGAGTGCGAAGTGGAGGCGGATATGGTCGTGCTCTGCCCGGCGATGGTTCCCTCCGAGGGCTCGAAGCGCCTGGCGGCGATGGTCGAAACCAGCCTCGACAAGTTCGGGTTTTTCGAGGAGCTGCATGGCCGGGTGGACTCGGGCCAAAGCAAGATCAAAGGTATCTTCCTGGCAGGCGCGTGCCAATCCCCGAAAGACGTTCAGGGCTCTATGAACCAGGGAATGGCTGCGGCCGGGTACGTGCTGTCGCAACTGGCCACGGGCAAGAAGCTCAAGATCGAGCCGATCGTCGCCCAGGTTCGAGAGGACGCGTGTTCCGGATGCCAAATTTGCCACGGCGTGTGCCCGTATAAGGCCATCGGCTTCGACCTCGATCATCAGGCTTCGGTAGTGAACCCGCTACTCTGTCACGGCTGCGGGACGTGCGTGGCGGCGTGTCTCTCGGGGGCGATGGAGGGCAACCACTTCACCATGGCCCAGATCTCAGCGGAAATCGAGGGGGTCTTGCAATGACCGCGGAAAACCTGAACACCCGGCAGGATAATTTCGAGCCCAAGATTGTGGGGTTTTTGTGTAACTGGTGTTCCTACGCGGGGGCCGACAAGGCTGGCTTGGCTCAAATCCCCTACCCGCCTAACGTGCGGGTGGTAAAGTTCATGTGCAGTGGAAGAATGGACCCGCAATTCGTCCTCCAGGCCTATCAGAATGGCGCGGACGGGGTGCTGATCCTGGGATGCCACTTTGGAGATTGCCACTACAAAGGGGGAAATTTCCGGGCGACCCAGCGTCACCGCATGCTGCTGAAATTGCTCAAGCAGGAAGGCATTGAAGAAGAGCGATGCCGCCTCGACTATGTGTCGGCGAGCGAAGGCGACAAATTCGCGCAAGTGGTCACGGAAATGACCGAGACGATTAGAAAGCTAGGACCGCTTCACAGGCAATTCATCCCTAAACCCAATGGAGGTTGATGGCCAGACAGAGGTTCTCGACGCCATTTGGACATAAGATTGCCGATCTAACCTTAGGATCTGGTCCCGCCAGGGGTGGGGGTTCGAGTCCCCCCTTTCGCACCAAGCACTTCTTGAGTTCAAATGCCTGAACGATGGGCGATTCGATCAATGCTCCGGGGCGGGTAACTCGACTACAACTTGGTCAAATGCAAAGCGCTCGTGGTGAGTTTGTCAAAGGAGAGGACGATGGGTCTGGACTCTCACAGGTTCAAATCCCGGCACCCACCCCATGCGGCCATCTACAGACAATTTGCGCTAAGCCTTCTTGTCCGCATTGGCGGCGCGAAATCGTGATGCCTGGGACCAGGGCGGCATGAACGACTGCCAGGGAAGTCCGAAGCTCGTGTAGCCGACTGTTTGTCACTCGCCAGGCCCCGCCTTACGGCTCGGAAGCCTTGACTTCGTTTTCGCAAATTGTGCGGTTTTTGCTCATTTCAGGCTCTAATATGTGCTAAATTGCGCGCAAAACGCGCATAATTTGCAGCCTTAAAAAAAGTGATGTCCTTTGTTTTCAGGTAGTTCTTAGCTTCGTTCCCACTGTTTTTCATTTTTTGTAGTTCCCTACGTTCCCTCATGGCCGGGACCCTTCTGTTTTCCCTTGCGCCTCGGCGGTCCTTGGCGTCCGCCTGCGACAATGTGTCCACAAAAAGACCACCATGATAGGCTATCATAGGTTCGTGAACTTGTCAAGTGGAAAACGGTCAGAACCATGATTATGCGGTCAAGTGGTAGTCGGGGGAGGGCAGCCTGCGCTGGGCAGCCGTTGGGCATGTCATTCTGAGGGACGGCGCTGAAACAGGTTCCCCCTTCGTGCTTGGCCCGCCCCCGGCTAAAGTGCTAGTATTGCGCCCATTGCTATGGCCGGTTACAACCTTCTAACTCCCGGGCATCGCTCGATTCGCAAGTATTACGAGAACGCGGCAGCCCTGGGGGACCAGGGCGTGCTGAACGAGATGAGCGTGCGTTCGCCCTTCGAGTCCCTGCTCCAGGAGACGGCACGGCTGAAGAACTGGACCTTGATCGCCGAGCTTTCGGGAAAGTCCGGCGGCGGGCTCATTCGTCCTGACGGCACCCTGCGTGACCGCAACAGCCTGCCGCGTGGCTATTGGGAAGCCAAGGACACTCAAGACGACCTTGACATCGAAATCAAGAAGAAGATCGCGCGCGGCTACCCGCTCTCCAACATCATCTTCGAGGACACCCAAACCGGCGTCCTGTTTCAGAGCAAGCAGAAGATCAACGGGCCGTTCAGCCTCGGCAACCCCAAAGAGCTGGCCGCCCTTCTCAACCAATTCTTCTCCTACACCGAGCCGGATATTGAAGGCTTCGAAGAGGCAGTTGACGAATTCAAGGAGCGCGTGCCCGAACTGGCGCGCGGCTTGGTGGAGAAGATCCAGCAGGCGCACCGAGACAACGCGCCATTCCAGGCCGCCTTCGAGAAGTTCTTTGAGCTTTGCCGCACCGCGCTCAACCCCAATATCCGGGTCGAGGCCGTGGATGAGATGTTAGTTCAGCACCTGCTCACCGAGCGCCTGTTCCGCACCGTCTTCAACAACCCGGAGTTCGTCAAGCGCAACGCCATTGCGGCGGAAGTGGAGCGGGTCATCGAAGCCCTGGTGAGCAAGAGCTTTGACCGCACCGAGTATTTGAAGAGCCTGGACCGATTCTACCGCGCTATCGAGGGCGCCGCCCGCTTGCTGCCTGACTTCAGCGAAAAGCAGCACTTCTTGAACACCGTTTACGAGCGCTTCTTCCAGGGCTATTCGGTAAAGCTGGCGGACACGATGGGCATTGTTTATACGCCGCAGGAAATCGTCAACTTCATGTGCGCGAGCGTGGCCGAGGTGCTGGAAAAGGAGTTTGACAAGAGCCTTTCGAGCCCCGATGTTTTCATCATCGACCCGTGCACGGGAACCGGGAACTTCATCGTGAACCTGATGCGCCGCATGTCCGGCCGCGACCTGCCCCGCATGTACCGCGAGCAGCTTTTCGCCAACGAAGTCATGCTGCTGCCCTATTACATTGCCTCGCTCAATATCGAACATGCCTACTACGAGCTGACCGGCGCATACGAGCCCTTCGAGGGTCTATGCTTCGTGGATACGCTGGACCTCGCGGAAGGCAGCCAGCACCAACTTGGCTTCATGACGGAGAAGAACGCAGAGCGCGTGGACCGCCAGCGCCGCACGCCGATTACTGTGGTAGTCGGGAATCCACCGTATAACATGAATCAGCAGAACGAAAACGATAATAACAAGAACCGGCAATAAGAGGTCATCGATCAGCGCGTGGGGGAGACGTATGCGAAGGATTCCGTGGCAAGTAACAGGACCGCGTTGTCTGACGCTTATGTGAAGTTTTTCCGCTGGGCGACAGACCGCCTGCAAGGACGCGATGGGATTGTGTGCTTTGTGTCCAACAATGGATTTGTAAGAGGCGTTGCATTTGACGGGTTCCGCAAGCATCTGCTGCGAGACTTCAACAGCATCTTTCACTTCGATTTCAAGGGCAATGCTCGTACAACAGGGGAGCGACGCCGAGAGGAAGGCGGCAACATCTTCAGCGACCAGATTAGGACTGGGGTCGGAATCACGGTACTTGTTCGGAACGGTGGGAAGTCGTCACCCTCGGTCTTTTATCATTGTGTCCCTGATCATTGGAAAGCACCGCAGAAGACTGCCCATTTATCTTCGTTTGGAAGACTATCAGAAGTTTCTTGGAAGGCCCTTTCAGTTGATGCCAGAGGCGACTGGCTATTGCTCGGCAACGCGGCTGAGTATTTGAAGCTCGTCCCGCTGGGGAGCAAGGGCGTAAAGTCGATGGACGGGTCCGGCTCTGGAACCGAAGCGCTGGTATTTTCGTCCTTCTCGATCGGCGTCAAAACGAACAGAGACGAGGTTGTGTACGATTTTCAGGAAGATGCCCTTGCTAAACGAGTCCGGCAGTTTGTGGAGGACTACAACAGTGAGGTTGACCGGTACAAGCGTTCTGATGAAAAGACACCAGTGGATGACTTCGTCCGGTACGAAAACATAAAGTGGAGCCGCGACTTAAAGCTGGATCTTGAAAGAGGCCACTCCGCGGTTTTCGACGGAACGAAACTCCGAACCTCCCTCTACCGTGCCTACTGCAAGCGGAAGCTGTTCTTCGACAGAGTTTTGAACGAAGAAGTCTATGGCATGCCCCGGATTTTCCCGAATCCAGCCACCGAGAATGAGAATCGATTGATCTGCTGCACTATCGATTCACAGATAGCCTTCTCCGCTTTAATGACTGGCATCATACCCAGCCATGCTCCCGGAGGTCGGCCAGGCCAATGCTTCCCCTTTTACTTTTATAACGAAGACGGCACAAACCGCCGCGAGAACGTCACAAACTGGGCGCTGGAACATTTTTGCGGGCATTACAACGACAGGCAAATCACCAAGTGGGACATCTTCTATTACGTCTACGGGATTCTGCACCATCCCGAATACCGAGCGAAATATGCCGAGAACCTGAAGCGCGAACTGCCGCGCATTCCGCTCGCGAACGATTTCTGGGGATTCTCGAAAGCCGGGAAGGAACTGGCCGGCCTGCACATCGATTACGAGAAGGTCGAACCGTGGCCGCTCAAATTTATCGAGACGACCGACGTAGCGGCGGCTTTACGCCGCCATGGCGAGGGAAACTCGCCGCCACAGCAGGCCGAGCGCCGCTCGGCCCTACAAATTCCGCTCTCATACTGCGTGGAAGACAAGATGCGCCTCGCCAAGGACCGCCGTTCGCTCAAGGTGAACGACTCCCTTACCCTGGGCGGCATACCGCCCGAAACCTTTGAATACCGCCTGGGCAATCGTAGCGCGCTGGAATGGGTGATTGACCAATACCAGGTGACGGAAGACAGGCACAGCGGCATCCGCTCCGACCCGAACCGCCCCGACGACCCCGAATACATCGTGCGCCTCGTGGGTCAAGTCATTCGCGTGAGCCTGGAAACCGTGAAACTCGTAAAATCCTTGCCCGCCCTCTAGCGGCGGAAGCGCAACACGAGTCGCGGGTGGCCGTAGTCTCGACTTTGGAGCCCCAAAGGGGCGACCTAGCCCAGCCCAGGGCAACGCCCTGGGTGAAGAGGCCGAACCCCTCCCCGCAAGCCCTGAAGGGGCGAGATAGGTGAATCGGCATGCCGCAATCGCTCTCCAAGCTGTACGTTCATCTCGCCTTCAGCACCAAGCATCGCGAACCCTTGCTTCTGGCCCCACTACGAGCGCAGGTCCACGCTTATTTGGCCACAGTCCTCAAGAATCATGACTCGCCAGCCATCGAGGTCGGTCGTACGAGCGATCACGTTCATGCCCTCTTTCGTCTTTCAAAGGACCGGTCGCTGGCGGAAATCGTGGAGGAGATCAAGACCAGTTCCTCGAAGTGGGTGAAGGGAAAAGCCCTGGTGAATTCTCATCGGCAGAATGGTTACGGAGGTTTCTGAGTGAGCCCTGCGGATGTGGAGAAGGTGGCGGAGTATATCGCGCCGCAGGAAACGCACCACCGGGCCATGACCTTTCAGGAGGAGTACCGGCGGTTGTTGAAAAGCCACGGGATTGAATTTGATGAGCGGTACGTGTGGGACTGAAGGCGCAATTCGAATTTCGCCCCTACAGGGCTCAAGGTCGGAAAGGGTACCTGCACCCTTTTTCCCCGTGAGCGCCACGAGGCTGCGCTAGAATTGGGTAGCGGGAAGTTGAGCAAATGAGTACGCGCGCCAAGGAAACGTTGCGAGTCTTCGGTGGCCTCCACATCGCAATGGCCCTGTTGGGACTCGTCCTGGTGGTAGTCAGGACGGCCAGGGTTCCCAGAAATGTCGGGTCTGCGGCAAATGCGTCCCAGTTCGTCGCATTCCTTGTTGCTGAGACTGCTATATCCGTGCTCTGTCTCCTTCTGCTTGGTGCCGCAGGTGTGGCGCTCCTGCGGTGCGATCCCCGTGGTGTGCGCCTATCAAACGTTGTCCTGCCGCTTGAGTTTATATGGGCCTTTGGCGTTGCTGCAGCTCATTGCGGCCTGTTCGAGGCTGGCGAACGGTGGATTTCGCTTGGTGTGAGCTACGTTATCGCCGGAGGTGTCTCAGGTTTATCACCTCAAGTTCTCACCGGGTATCCCTTCATAGCACTGGTTGCCATCAATTTGGCGAACCGAAGCCGGCGTCGCGTCGGGGGGGACAAGTTTTCCCCTGCGCGTCCGGCTGACGGCCTCCCTCCGCCCGGCGCGGCGGTGACCAGCGCCGGTGAACTGCCGTTGGGAGGAGTGCGTCAAGACACCGGTTCGTGGGCTCGGCGAATCCTGCGGGTCTTCGGCGCCCTGCACATAATCATGGTCGTGATCGGGGTCATGGCTGCCACCGGCTATGCGCTCCTTCTGCCTGAGCCGCCTAAGGGGCTTGCGCTTCGCCCAGCCCCGCCCCATTTCCTCATGTTCTTCTTTGCGGTCGCCACCGTCTCCCTTCTCTGCTTGTACTTGTTAGGGACCGCAGGTATCGCGCTCGTGCGAGGCGATCCTCGTGGCGTCGGCCGGTCGAACCTGGCCCTTCTGCTCGAGGTCGTGTGGTTCAATGCCGTCATCCTTGCTTGCGAAGTTATGGGCGTTGCTGGCGGACCGTGGCGGTCGCTAGGTGTGAGCGAAAGAATCGAGGCCGCTCTGAAAGGCAACCTGGCTCTGAGCCCTCAGGTCGGCACCGGATATGCACTGGTCGCCTTGATCGCGGTCAACCTGGCTAACCGGAGGCTGCGTCGTATCAGCAGATAGCGCAGACTCGCCGCTGTTGCGAGTTTGCGGCTTTTGCTCACAAACATGTCCTAAGGAAAGGCCGCGGAGTCCCAACACGCGGGGCCACCCGCTGTCGAATGGCTGAATGTTGGGATACGGTTTGCGAAAGTCTCAACGGTCCTCGGCCATTCGAGCATCGGTACCACGGAAAAGCACTATGCGCCGTGGGTCAAGTCACGTCAGGAAAGATTGGATTTGCTTGTCATACCCACTTGGAAGCGTCAGGCTAATGCAATCACAATGAAGGGCCTTCCATGGACTCTCTATACGGGAGACAGCGCAATGTGGATGTCGAAGGCGTAGGTGGGTCGCTGCTATTTTTCTGCATTGCATTGACGATCCTCGGCCCAGCAGCGTCCGTGTTTATTGTCTCTGAGTTGCTAACGCACATCCAGGAGAATTGGGACGGATTCCAATTCGGGGTCATTTTTCGTTTGTTGTGGGGTATTGGCACCTTGGGACTCACGGTGTACTCAGCATACGTGGGAATCGCGCTCTGGACCATCAAGCCGAATGCCGTGCGAACCGCAAAGGTCTTCCTGATCGTGGGACTCACATTTGCTTCTATCGCGGATTTGGCTGCTCTCGCCCTGGGCGAGAGCATTCTGTACTGGTGGGAACCGACGCCAACCGTTGGAACTGCGGTTGAGCACTTGGTGGGGAACGCCATTGCCTTTGCTGTCTGGTTCAACTACTTCCGTACATCCAAAAGAGTGAAAGCCACCTACGGTTAGCGAGCGGGTAGCGCAGACCCACTGTTGTTGCGAGTCTGCGGCTTTTGGCATTAAATAATCTCATCCTTGTTAATATGCGCACGAGAACATGCCCAAGGGAAAGCCGCAGAGTCCCGACACTAGCGACCCTGCGTTACACGACCCGCGATCGCGGTGCAACGGAACCTCCGTTGACGGAACCTTGCTATGGATAACCTATCAACCCACGACGTGACCTGCCGTACAGATGCCAAGAACGCTCACCCCTCTGAGGCTTTCTCGCTCCTCGAGATGATGATGGTGGTGACGGTGATTTTGATCTTGGCGTCCATCTCGACGCCCTTCTACCGAACCGCGGTGATCCGGGCGCGCGAGGCCGTGCTGCGCGATGACCTCTACACCCTCCGCTATCTTATTGACCGGTTCACGCTCGATAATGGCCGTGCCCCCTTGAGCCTCGACGAGATCGTGGAAAAAGGCTACCTGAAGCGGCTGCCCACCGACCCCTTCACCGGCTCGAACGAAACCTGGCAGGAGACCAAGGAAGACGAGCCGCTTTCGGTAAGCCAAAAGACGCTGGGAATTGTCGATGTACACAGCGGCTCGGAGGAGACTTCCCTGGAAGGCACTCCGTACAAGAGTTGGTAACGGGCAGGATTCAGGACTCAGGATTCGGGATTCAGGTAGCCTTGACCGCCGATTCTGCGGGAGGAGGCAGCATGCGAATAGGGCGGAACGAGATCGTTGAGGAACTCACGGCGCACATGCGGAAATTGGGGGGAGAGCCGGGCGAATGGCAGGTGGGCGCGGCCGCCTCGAATGCCAAATTGCCGATCCAGAATTCAAGGGAAACGAACCTGCCGGGCCTGGCTTGTCGCGAGGCCTTCACCACCTACGCCGCCGCCGAGGCGGTCGATTACCTGGTCAGCGCCTTCGGTCTGCACCCCGCCCGCGGCTTGCCCTGCGAACCCGGCAACATCGTCTTCGTTTATCGAACCACGGAAAACGGGGGGTAGCGGTGAGCCAGCGGGGCAGAGCGAGATTCTTCGCTGTGCTCAGAATGACAGCGGACGCTCAGAATGACAGCGGGCGGGGGCGGGCAGCAAAGAACAGGTTTCAGGCGCAGGATTCCAGCGGGGCAGGGCGGGATTCTTCGCTTCGCTCAGAATGACAGCGGACGCTCAGAATGACAGCGGGGGGGGGCGGGGAGCAAAGAACAGGTTTCAGGCGCAGGATTCCAGCGGGGCAGAGCGGGATTCTTCGCTGCGCTCAGAATGACAGCGGACGCTCAGAATGACAGTGGGCGGGGGCGGGCAGCAAAGAACAGGTATCAGGCGCAGGGTCCGAGCGGGGCAGAGCGAGATTCTTCGCTGCGCTCAGAATGACAGCGGACGCTCAGAATGACAGTGGGCGGGGCGGCGCATCAGCCCTTGTACCTTTCAAACTCTGCGGCCATTTGATTTGTTGATGGGCTTGTGTAGGCAAAACACCTGACCCGGCCCGATATCCGAATCCCGGAAGAACCGCGGAGTCTCAAAACCAAAGGCTCCGCGCTTTGTGGGGCACGGCGGCTCTTGGAGCTCAGTCGTTCTTTGCCCCAGTTGCGACAATGGCGGTTTCGAGGCCAAGGATCTCGCCGATTTGCTTGAGGACGCCGGCTTGGCTTCCCGTCCCGATGGCGAAATGATGGTAGGGCCTTCGGCGACCCAGCGTTGCAGAAAGGTGCGGACGTCGGGCTGAAAGAAGCCACGCGTGTTGGTGTTGCCGGTGGGGGGGGGGTGGGACCGCGCCCCGCCGCCCTGATTCGATCCCTTGACTCCCTGCTGCCTGGTCGGGTCATACTACTGTCTTGAAAATCGTGGCACGGGCGTCCCGCCCGCTGTCGCGCGGGCATTCCTTCGCTGCGCTCAGGACGGGCTCTGCCCGCGCGCGGGAGCGGGACGCTCCCGCGACCGCGGGGGCGAGACGCCCGCGCCACATCCGTCCGCTGTCGGCCCATTTTCATGGTTTCTGGGTGTTCGTCGGCTGACGAACATGAACGACTGCTCTGTATGAATCCCGGCGAGGTCACGTTGCGCGCCACAAAATTCCTGGTGATAGCATCTTTGTTCCTCTGGCCTGCGAATGCCCCGGCGCAGTCGGCCGATAAAGAGCCTGCCGCAACCCTCGAGCTTGGGGCGGCTCCCCAGCGCAGCCTCACAGGTGGCGGATGGAGTTTCGGCCCCACGGTCGCGGTGGAAGTTGAGCCGATCCGGAACTGGCTGGAACTCGAGGCCGGCGTGACCCCGTTTTTCGCTCGCCACTCAACTGAATGGGACACTGACCTTCTCTTCAAGAAACCCTGGACTCTATCCCGCAAAGCGGAGTTTATGTTCGGCGTCGGCCCCGAATGGATTCATACCAGCCGCAACAACCTGGTCACCAATTCGGTGGGCGGCGAAGTCGCTTTGGATTTTATGTTTTGGCCTAAGGGAAAGCATAAATTCGGCTGGTACCTGGAGCCGTCTTACGACTACGATTTTGGGAGAGGGCACGAACAATCAGTCAGCGTAAGCGGCGGCCTGCTGATTGCAATTCCCTGAACGCCTTTCGCCTCACTTGCGACCCGCGACCGTTCCGCGCCTTAGGGGAAGAAACGGTGTCAAGTAACGCTTCCCCTCAAAGAGCTATGAGATTGTGACAGGATCAGTTAGAGGTAATACGATTAGCAGAGGAGCGGTGTCAGGAACCGTTTCTCCTGGGAGTATTCCAAGCGTCAGACTTTTTTCACGGCAGTCACCCACCAGTTGTGAGGAAAGTTGGGAGTCTTAGTCGGAAATACAGGGAGTTTCCAGCGTCCGTGGTTGGCTTCAGGCTGACCGGCCTGCGTCAGTGCGGCTATCCAGCCACGCGAAGACAGGAAAGACTCGGGGTCGTTCATGGTCCCGATCCAGGGAGCTCCCGATTGCGCCTGCATTTCCACCCAGGCCTTTGTGTAGGGCGAGGTCAGTATTTCGCTGTTCATGACGTCGAAGCCCAAGCGGGTCCCGGGCGCGGCTAGCAGCGTGACCGAATCGATAATCTCCGTCGCCGTTTCGTTTGAGAGGTAGAACAGAAAGCCCTCCAGCAGAAAGCAGGAAGGCCGGGCTGGGTCGAACCCAGTTTCCACGAGGGCTTCTTTCCAGCTCCCCGTGAGGTCCTTTCGAATGATCCGGCGTTCGCAGACGGCCGTTGCGCCAAGCGACTTTAGGACGGTCTCTTTGTAATCCATAACCGAAGGCTGATCCATCTCGAAAACGCAAACCCCAGCCGGCCATTGGAGCCGGAACGCGCGTGTGTCGAATCCGGCAGCGAGGAATACAACCTGGCGGATTTTATCAAGGCTAGAGATTTGCTCCAGGAAATCATCAAAGTAGCGGGTGCGCAGCGCCATGGTGATTGTGCTGTCTTCGGGACGCTGTGCTATCCAGGACGCCCCCTGCTCGCCCGCCAGCGCTTCCGCCCAGGGATCGTGGAATAAACGATCCTCCCGACGGCTCTCCCTGGCGCGTACCGCAGCGGTCCAGCAAGCAGTTGCTGCCAACGTTGAGTTTGAGCCTTCGCATTCGGCCATTGCAACTACCTCCAGGATTTGAAATGGCCCTGATTATATCTGCTGACACTGACCCTATCAAAACGATGGTTGCACTTTTACAAACCAAGTCCACCCGAGCGAATCGAAACCCCGTCGTCACCCCGAGGTAGGGGCACGCCATGGCGTGCCCGTACAATGGCGGCGGGGGTGTTTGGCGGAGGAGCGGGGATCAGTGGGGGGCGCATCTCCCCGGCGTGGCTTCCTACTTTCGAACTTCCAGCAGGTCCACCTTGTAATCCCGCGACAGCGGGAACCGGACGCCCTGCCGGAACTGCTCGCCTGTGAAGCTGCCGAGCGGTTTACCTGTCATCACGGAGCGAACTCGGAATGTTCCATCCGGGAAGGCCGGGAGCTTTACTTCCACCCGGTCCAGGCTGGAATCGTTCTTAAACAGCGCGATCATTCCCTCGCCTTGGCGGCTGAGGCGCGCGAAGCCATCCCACGTTGCCGCTCCGGGTTGAGCCCAGTTGCCGAGCGGGAAGAAGCTCTCCTGGATGGGGAGATCCTTCCGCAGTGTTTTGAACCAGCGAATCTTCTCGCCATACCAATCCTGCTCTGCGGGCGTCAGCTTCCTCAGGTCGCCGAGGAAAAGCGGCCCCGAGCCCATGGCTGTTGCCAGGCGCTCCTCGATGGGGTGCACGTCGGCATGCAGATTCCCGATCAGCATGGTTTCGGCAGGTATGGCGAGCGACCGAAGATACAGCAACGTTCGTGCCTGTCGCGGACCCGCCGCATCGGCCGCGTCGTCGTCCACGTTGCTGAGCCAGTCCAAATCTCCGGCGCCTAGCAAGCCGTAGTCGATGATGTGCTTCTGCCCCCAGAGTTCGAAGGTGAGGTCCAGCAAGACATCCGGATGATCATGGTAGATCCGGCCGGTCACGTACTGGATGCCCTCGTAGATACGGTCCAGAGACTCAGCCCAGGTGCGATGGTCGTGTCCCTGGGCGTAACAGCCGGGCGACTCGCCGTAGGCGTTGAACACCGTCGTCAGATCCACCTTGACGTATTTCAAATGATAACGGCCGATCAAGTCGCTGATTCGCCGGGCGGCGACCTCCCGGTACGGCGTGGCAAGGCACATTACGACCTGTGCGCCGGCCATAGTACCCGTCGTCTTGGGGCGCCCATGAATGTCCTTGCACACCCACTCCGGATGCCGGCGATAAACCTCGGTGTTCGGACTGACGGCGGCTAGCGGCACCCACAGTCCCAAGCGCATTCCTTGCTTTTCAACCGCAGCCTGGATTTCGTCCAGACCGTTCTCAAAGAGCTTGCGATTGATGGCGTTGTCGCCGTAATCGGCTTGCCATCCGTCGTCGATTGTGAACACGTCCAGACCCATACGCCCGGAGGCGGCGATCAGATCCATGGCGATGGATTTTGTGATGCCGCGCTCGAACGGCTCCCAGGTGTTGTAAATCCACGGTGGCTGATAATCCGCGCCCTTCTTCATTAAGATTTGAGACGTGTACGACGGCAGCACCCATCGCGGGTCGGCAGTTCCCCGGCCATCCACGAAAAACGCTATCGAACTCTTTGCGCTGGTGAATGTCTCACCGGGCCGCAAGCTACGCTCAAAGGGGAACAGGTCGGTGTCGTACATAACCGCGACGCCCTCTCCCCAGCCGGAGAGTTCCGTGCGTTTGAGGTAGCCGGGAGCTTCGTTCATCGCAACGAAGCCTTCTCCGGTTTTTGAATTCCTTTCGAGCACGGCGTCGTCGTCAACCCTTCCCGTGAAGAAGATTTCGCGCGGCTGGCTGCCGTAGAACGCCGAAGCTTGCAGCACGCTTGCCGGACCGGGGGCTATGTTCACCGCTTCGAAGCTTAAATGTGAAAGCGTAATGTCCTTCTCGCCGCGATTGGTGATGGCAATCCATTTACGCACCACGGGATGTCCTTCATAAACCGCATAAAAGACGGCGACCTCGATGGGCTTTGCCTTTGCCCTCAGCCTGATGATCAGGAGTTTTCCCGAGGGCGCGAGGCCCAGGGTCTCCGCGCCCACGAATTGCCACGCCGGTCCGTTGGAACCGGCGAAAGAGCCTCCGCTTGCCTCGAAGGAGAACTCGCTGCCCGCATATCGACGCGCCCCAGCGGGACTCATGAAATCAGTGCCTGTCACGATGTGCCGCCAGCTTACGGTTTCGAGACCGCGCTGCGACTCAAAACGCACCTCCCGCTCCACGAGGGCGTTCCGGATCGTCCAACTCTTTCCGTCAGCGCCGGTCCGCACAAGCACCGAATCGGACCGGGCATTCACAGAAACCGTAAAGAACAAAACCGAGAGCAGCACTGAGATGGTTTTCATGGAATCGCCGAACGCTCCTTTCAGGATGAGGCGTTTTCTCATGCGGGGAGCGAAACACGTGGGCTCTGTACCTGGAGTAGTGACTCTATGACCTATACTCGTGCGCGGTGCGAATCGCGGTCCTTAGATTCTCGATTGGGGTCTTCGCGCTTACCGTACAATCGGCGCCCAGAATCACATTCGCCGGAGCGTCCTTGAGCACCTCCAGCGCAGCTTTCCTCACTTCCTCCGGGCTGCCGGTGCTCACAATGCCAAGCCGATTGAGCCCTCCCATGACCGGCCGTTGGAAGATTTCAGCCGCCTGGCGCAGTGAAAATGGCTTGCCGTCCGCCGAAAGCGGGACGTTCACGACTTGCCCCGGATAGTCATGAAAGCGCGGAACGAAATCCACGTAGGAACCTTCATAGTCGCAGATGTGCATGATGTTATACGAGGTCAACTGCGAGACCTCTTTGTACAGCAGCATGTCGTAGTTTTTAACCGTTCGATTGAACAGCCCGCGGTCGGCAATATGGTTGGTCTCGCCGCCCTGTGTGCACATATAGAACCCATCCACCCCAGCACGGGAGGCGGCCTGCACGAAATGAACGAGTGAGAGAGTGATGTTCTCCATTCCGCGGCACACGGAATCGGCATCCTGCTCGACGTGCTCGAGCAGCAGTTTCACCGGCACCGCCTGCTTGGCCATCTGGTACGGCGAGTACAAGGTCTGGATGATCAGCGCCTCGGACTTGGCTTCCCGGATGAGGCTCTTCAACAGATAAAGGGAGGGCTCGAACCACTTTTCAGGAAGGACAGGTATCGTGGCCCAGTCCCGCGGTGTTTGGACTTGCGGCGCGGGTGGAAGGGTCTGTTCGTCGAATTGGATTTTGACAAAATCCATGCCGGTGGCGCGGAAATAATCGAGATGCGCCTTCACAGCGGCATCGCCACGCACCCCAAAGTGCATGAAGAAACCGGCCGGCACATAATCCGGCTGGGAGTCCATATTCAGAACTTCCCGCATGAGACCCCGCTTCGATTTGGGGCGCTTTGCGGACTGAGTGCGAGCCGCCGGGATGCCCAGGCTGCCGTCTGCGGACGGCGCCTGCTGAGGCACGGCAATCTTGGTCCCGACCCATGACCCGAGACAGGCCAATGCCGTCCGCTTGATAAGCTTCCTTCTGCTGGCTGCAATCATAAGACGATCTCCATTCCCATTTGTTGATATCATAGCTTACGCCCAGTTGGTGCCGGCGCGGCTGTCCCGGCCACAAACTCGACCCGCCCAATCTGACCGAGCCCCGACACAAGGCTCAACTTTGGCTTCGGGCTGACACGGAACGACCCTGGGATTATACCCCTGATTAGAGAGGCTTCCTCGTTCCATGGGTAAAGGGGGTCCGTCCACCGCCGGCGTAGAAGCTCGCGGCGGTATCCTGCTGGCTGACCTTGCGTTTTTTGATTCCTATCCCCGATAATACAGCTTTGAATGCAACAGGCTGCTAATGGCTCTTGCCAGAGCGAGTTAATTCACGGTATGTTCGCAAGTTTGGAAGAGAGGGGGAAATGCCGTCCTAGGCGGGAAAACCCCGAGGAAGCGTTTGTCATCTCAGGGAAGAGTTGCACGTGGACAGATCGGGGAGAAGGCGGTTTGTAGGGTCATCAGTCAGCCTACGGAGGGCAGTCCGGGAACAATGATCCGTGCGCTGGAGAATTGCCCTAGCGCGCCTCGCCAGTTCGTATTTGGATTCAACTTCACTGTCTAATCAGTGCGCAATGCGTTCGAGTCGCCTCATAGGGGGCATCAGAGGGGGAGGAAGTCGAGACGGAATGGTCAAATGGACTGGCACGATGTCGCTGATGGCTGTACTGGCCATGGCGTTTCTGACCTCCTGTGGGTCGTCGAAACCGACGATAACGATTCCCACAGGATCGCTGACGACCCTGGTGGGGGACCTTCCCGGGCCTTGCGACGCCGTGTCATTCCCTTTTAGCATCTACGACCTTGTTTTCACCGGGCCATCTGCCAATGGCGAAACCTCCATTGCGACCGTCCCTCTCAACGCGGCCTCTGTTTCCCCGCCGGAAATCAGGGTGAACCTGGGTTGCTTGAGAGACTTTACGACCCCTCTCTCCATGAGTACAGCGGATGTCGGAACGTACAACCTGGCTCAAATCTATCTCGAAGAGCCTTCGGTGATTTTCTACGATCCGACGATCCTTCCGCCGAATTTACCTATTAATACGGCGGAACTTACCTTCCAGCCGTTGAAGCTCTACCAGCTTCCCATCAATCCGCCCTTGGTCGTCGCCAAGAGCGCTCCCAGCGTGGTTCAAATCGATTTTGATATGCTGCACATGATTCAGAGAATCACGACCGATCCGGCGAACCTGAAGACCCAGGTCAGTGCGACCCCCCTGATCACGTTTACGCCGATTACGGCAATGGGAAGCCAGGGTCAGGGGTTTGGCGAACTCGACGACTTGGTAGGGTTTGTGCGCTCGGTGACGATTCCCCCTCCGGTGCCGCTCACTCAGTATAACGGTAGCTTCACGCTGCAACTGCTCTCTGCTTCCATCACTTCAGCGCCGCTGGCTACGATTTATCTCAACGGGTCAACCCAGCTTTATGGCTTTTCCAACCTCAATGAACTGTACACCGATAGTTTTATGGAAGTGGATGCTTACATCGACGACGTCGGAAATTTCGTGGCGACCTCAGTGGAAGACGAATATACGGAGGTTTTCCCGCCCTGCCAAAAGGCTCCATGCCCGGGCGGAATTATTCCAGAGCCGCCGACCTTGGCTTTAATCGGGCCGGTCACATCGCTGACCCGCGATGCACGGGGTAATGTAACGAGCTTCAACCTGTGGGCGCGCGATGTCGAGCCCTACGACCCGAGCGTCATTTCCCTCGATTCCATACCGGTTGTTAACGTGTCGTCTTCGACGATCTATCAGTATTCGTCCCGGCAGGTCAATTTTGCCAGCCTACCTTTTGGTCCCAGCAACATCAACGTGGGGCAGGAAGTGATTGTGCACGGGCAGGTCGCGGTGCCCTCGGCATCGAGCGGCTCCGGTGCGCCGGCTCTGCCTACCATCGTCACCGCTTACAAGATTTACGACAAGTTGCAATCCATTCAGGGGAACTCCTCGGCGTTGCTCCAGGTTGCAGATGACGATAAGACGGGAGCATTTACGTTCACCCCCTGCGCCGTCATGTTTCAGAACACGCCGACCATCGTTCTCACCAACGGCCAAACCAA
Source organism: uncultured Acidobacteriota bacterium (assembly GCA_963842495.1). Lineage (GTDB taxonomy): Bacteria > Acidobacteriota > Terriglobia > UBA7540 > UBA7540 > CAVROP01. The sequence goes on along the minus strand of CAWJHY010000014.1, from coordinate 12,918 downwards.
TTTCGTCAATCTCAGCGGTTTGTCTTCACTGACTGGGGGAGGCGGAACTCCCACGCTCTTGGTCAAGGGTCTGCCATTCTACGAGGGGCAAGCGCAGACAATCGCCGGCGTGCCTGTGCCGGCGGGTACGATGGTCATCCTCGCCAAACAAGTTCACCGGCTTTAGAAAGCAGCGCCGACACCCAGATCGCGACTCGCGCTGCCCGGTTCTCTCAGAGGGCCGGAAGGCCCGGAAGTTTCCCTCTTTTTCCCTTCTTATTTGGCAAGTGCGTGAACTTCAGGTCTTTCCCTGCGAGGGATTTGGTGAGGAGGATGATCTGCCCGGCGTGATGGGAAAAATGCTCAGCAACATGGAAGACCGCGCGCAGCCCGGTAACGCGAAAACCCTGGATAGAATAATTCTTGGCGAGAGCCTCATCGTCCAGCTTATCCATCACCCGTGCGGCATCGGTGACTGCCCGGCGTAGACGAGCGAGGAGAGCACGAGACAAAATGGGACCGGTTTCGGCAAACTCCAAGTCGCGCTCGCGGCGGTCGGGCGTGCCGCCCAAACCCGAAACGATCCATTGCCTGACGTTGCCTTCCAGGTGCAAAACCAGGTTGCCCACGCTGTTGGAGGCGGGATTGGGACGCCACCAGATTCGTTCCGCGGGAAGCTCGCGCAGACAGGCTGCAATGCGTGGCAGATAAACTTGTGCGAGCAGGTGGCGGGCCTGAGCCAAAAACGCCCGGGAAAGGTTAGAGGGTTTCATTTTTCTCTCTTCCCGCGCCGTTGGATACTCTCCAGCAGCCTGGCCTTCCACGCCCTCTCTTCCCAGTAGGTGAGCCAGAGGTAAAAGGTGGCGTAACTGCGCCATCCGGACCAGCGCGCGGCCAGTTGCTCGAGGCGAGCGGGAGAAGGCGGTTTGCGCAGACCATAGAGTTCACGGACCACCTTCCGCAAGCCCACGTCGGCGGCAGGCAGGCAATCAAGATGCCCGAGCGCTCGCAGGCCCACGTACTGGGCGGTCCAAGGGCCCACCCCTTTCTGCTCCATGAGGCGGGCATGAGCCAACCTGGCTTCAAGTCCACGCATACCTTCCAAGTCAAGACTTCCGTCCAGGGTGGCGCGCGATATAGCGATCATGTAGCGGGCCTTGGGGCCGGAAATCTTCAGGCGGCGTAACTCCCGGGGCGTCACGATTGCCAGCGCGGCAGGCTCGGGAAAGGCATTGTAGCGGCGACCCTCGAATTCCACGCTTCCGCCATAGGTGTCAATCAAGGCCTTCTTCACTTGATGTGCAAAGCTGAGATTCACCTGCTGTTCGAGGATGGCGGAGATCAGGGTCTCAAAGACCGTCGGCGCCTGGGGGATACGCATGCCGCGGAAGTGCGCGCAAAGACGGTCCAGGACGGGATCAGCTTTAGCCATTGCGTAGAAGGGGGATAGGTCGAGCTGGGTAGAGAACTGGCGGTCAACCTGAGTTACCACGGAACGCCTGACGGTCTCATCCGCCGCCCCGGCCAGTACGCGTACGCGCAGCGCAGGTTTGCCGGAGTCAGTTTCTTCGCGCACTCCGTAGAGCGCCAATTGCCCGCCAATGTCCGCAACCCGGCGGTATTCTTCGTCCTCGAAATAATCCAGCAAAGGAGGAAAGCGCCGCTGGTTTAACAGCTCGGGCGGGCTGAGGATGAAACGCAGCGTGCGGGCAAAGTTGAAGGGCTCGCGCGGCCTTACCAGCATAGATGCTATTCTGCCTTAGCCGCCGGTGACGGTGCAAGACGGGCCGTCTAGGTCACATCCACAATCTTCACCGCATTGATCACCACTGGGGTTTTAGGCTGATCATTCCGCTCGCGCGCCACAAAACCGATTTTTCCCACGATCTCCTGGCCTTTCACTACCTGACCGAAGATGGTGTGGCGGTTGTTCAGCCAACTTGTGGGCGCGAGGGTTATAAAGAACTGGCTGCCGTTTGTACCGGGGCCGGCGTTGGCCATGGCAAGCTTGCCTGCCTTGTCGAACCCTACCCCCTTGGCGAATTCGTCTTTGAATTGATACCCGGGTCCGCCCGTGCCGGTACCGAGTGGACAGCCGCCTTGAATCATGAAATCGGGAATGACGCGGTGGAAGATCAGCCCATCGTAAAAGGGCCGCCGAGCGCGCTGGCGAGTCTTCGGATCAGTAAACTCCTTCGTTCCTGTCGCCAGGCCAACAAAATTCTCCACAGTCTGCGGAGCGTGTTGCGGGAATAACTCGCAGGTTATTTCTCCAAGGCTGGTCTCGAAGACGGCATACTTGCCGGGTTTCAGGTCAGGCATGGGAACTCCTCGCAAAAACAGAAACTAGAAACTAGAAGATAGGGCCGAAATCCACCTGGGGCCGGATGAGACGGCGTCGCAAAGAGATGCCGCGCCGCCCCCCGGCTCCGATTAGAACTATAGCGGGCCTCTGAAGGTCCGCGCCACTTTTTTCTCACCGGGTAACTGGCAGGGTTTATGATAGAAGCAGGGCATTGGAGGCTGAACTGTGACAGAGAAGAATAGGCAGGACCCGTTCGGGGCGCGAGCCGTGCTCAACACGGGCGGCGGCAGCGCGGTTATTTATCGTCTGGAAAGTCTGGAAAAGCGCGGACTGGGCGGCATTTCGCGGCTGCCGTTTTCGATCAAGGTATTGCTCGAATCGGTCCTGCGCAACTGTGATGGAGCGCTGATTACCGAGCAGGATGTTGCGGGGCTGGCTGCATGGAATGCCAAGAGTCCCGCAGCGTGCGAAGTGCCTTTCAAGCCGGCGCGCGTCATCCTCCAGGATTTCACGGGGGTGCCTACGATTGTGGACCTGGCCGCAATGCGCTCGGCCATGCAGCGTTTGGGGGGAGACCCGGCCAAGATCAACCCTTCGGTGCCGGTCGACCTGGTGATCGACCACTCCGTGCAAGTGGATTTTTTCGGCAACCCTCAGGCTCTGGAGCGCAACGCGGACGTCGAATTTCACCGCAATCGCGAGCGCTACGAATTCCTGCGCTGGGGGCAGAAAGCTTTTGATAACTTCCGGGTTGTTCCTCCCGCCACCGGAATCGTGCATCAGGTGAACCTGGAGTTTCTGGCGAAGGTAGTGCTCGAACACCGCCACGGGCACGACGTGGTCTGGCTTCCCGACACCCTGGTGGGCACGGATTCCCACACCACCATGATTAACGGGCTGGGGGTGCTGGGTTGGGGAGTGGGCGGCATCGAGGCCGAGGCGGCGATGTTGGGCCAGCCTTACTACTTCCTTACTCCGAAGGTCGTGGGCTTCAAGATGCAAGGCAGGCTACGCGAGGGTGTCACGGCCACCGATCTGGTGCTCACCGTAACCGAGATGCTGAGGAAGCAAGGCGTGGTGGACAAGTTCGTCGAGTTCTATGGCGGCGGCCTCTCACAAATGACGCTCGCCGACCGCGCCACCGTGGCCAACATGGCGCCTGAATACGGGGCCACCATGGGATTCTTCCCTGTGGATGAGGAGACGCTGCATTACTTGCGGCAGACGGGCCGCAGCGAAGCAGAAGTCGAGCGGGTGGAGCGCTACTGCAAAGAGCAGGGAATCTTCCGGAGTAACGAAATCTCTGACCCTGAATACAGCGAAACACTTGAACTCGATCTCGAAGCTGTGACGCCGAGTCTTGCGGGGCCCAAGCGCCCGCAGGACCGCGTGCCGCTTTCGGCCATGAAAGGCGCCTTCCGTAAGGCGCTGGCCGCGCCGGTGAAAGAGCGCGGCTTCGGCCTCTCGCCGCAAGCCAGCGAGCAGGTTGCTACGGTGGGATTCAATGGCAACCAAGCCACTTTAAAACATGGGTCGGTCCTGATCGCCGCCATCACCTCCTGCACCAACACGTCGAATCCTTCCGTCATGCTGGGCGCAGGGTTGTTGGCGAAGAAGGCTGCGGATCGCGGGTTGCGAGTCCCGCTTTACGTCAAGACCAGCCTGGCGCCGGGCTCCAAGGTGGTGACCGAGTACTTGAAGGCAGCGGGATTGATTGAGCCGCTGGCGGCGCTGCATTTCAATCTGGTGGGCTACGGTTGCACCACCTGCATTGGCAACAGCGGCCCGCTCCTCCCCGAAGTGGCCAAGGCGGTCACCGAGCACCAACTGGTGGGGGCGGCAGTACTTTCCGGGAATCGCAACTTCGAAGGAAGAGTCCACCCGCAAGTGCGCGCCAACTACCTGGCTTCTCCACCCCTCGTGGTGGCTTATGCGCTGGCGGGCACCGTGGATATCGACTTCGAAAGCGAGCCGCTGGGAAAGGACCGCACCGGCAGTCCGGTCTACTTGCGCGACATTTGGCCGTCGCAGGCGGAAGTCGGGCAGGCGATGGACCGGGCCATTCGCCCCGAGATGTTTCGCGAGTCTTATGCCAACGTCTGGGATGGCAATCCTACCTGGAACGCGATTCCGGTGGCGGGCGGCGCGCTCTATGAATGGCGGCCCGATTCCTCCTACATTCAGGAGCCCCCCTTTTTCACAGGGCGCAGCCCGGAACTCGAACCGATTTCGGAGATTCACGGCGCCCGCGTTCTCGCCCTGCTCGGCGATTCCATTACCACTGACCACATCTCGCCTGCCGGCAGCATTGCGGAAGAGAGTCCAGCGGGACGCTACTTGATGGAGCGCGGCGTGGCCAAGAAGGACTTCAACTCCTATGGCTCGCGCCGCGGCAACGACCGAGTGATGGTGCGCGGCACCTTTGCCAACATCCGGCTCAAAAACCAGCTTGTGCCGGAAGTCGAGGGCGGCGTAACCGTTCACCTCCCGGATGGCGAACGCATGTCAATTTATGATGCCGCCATGCGCTACAAGCAAGAAGGAGTGCCGCTGCTGATCATTGCCGGAAAGGAATATGGGTCAGGCTCTTCCCGCGACTGGGCGGCCAAGGGGGCTCTGCTGCTGGGCATTAAGGCCGTACTGGCGGAAAGCTTCGAACGCATCCATCGCAGCAATCTGGTGGGCATGGGAGTGCTGCCGCTTCAGTTCATCGAGGGTCAAAACGCCGCTTCGCTGGCTCTGACCGGGCGGGAAGTGTTCGACGTCGGCGGACTCAGCGACAGCATCCGCCCCCGCTCGCAGGTCACGGTTACGGCCGCCGACCCGGTTGGGGCGAGGCGCAGCTTCCGGGCGATCGCACGTCTGGACTCCGCTGTCGAGGTTAACTACTTCAAAAATGGCGGAATTCTTCCGGCGGTTCTGCGCAAAATTCTGAATAGTGAAGAGTGAATGGTGAATTCTAAGTGCTGACCCACGGCGGGGGGGGTAATGCCCGCGTGCGAGGGGCGTTCGCAATTTACTATTTACAATTCATAATTCACCATTCACTATTTACTATTCACCATTTACTATTCATAATTCTAACGAAAGGGCTGATACCCAATGGGTTCATTTAACGGCGTTCCCGTCCCAACGGACGGGGCGCGAATAGACTTTGTCAACGACAAGTTCGTAGTTCCCGACAACCCGATTATTCCCTACATTGAAGGCGACGGCACCGGCCGCGACATTTGGAAGGCGTCGCGCCGGGTCTTTGACGCGGCAGTGGAGAAGGCCTTTGGGGGCAAGCGCCGGGTTGTCTGGTATGAGGTGTTTGCGGGTGAAAAGGCCTTCAAGAGGTTTGGTGAATGGCTGCCTGAGGGCACTCTCGAGGCGATCAAGAGTTTTCGCATCGCCATCAAAGGCCCGCTCACGACGCCGGTGGGCGGCGGTATCCGCAGCCTGAATGTGGCTTTGCGGCAGCTTTTGAATCTTTACGCCTGCTGGCGGCCGGTGAAATACATTCCGGGCGTACCGTCTCCGGTGAGGTATCCGGAACGCATGAACATCATCATTTTCCGCGAAAACACGGAAGACGTTTACGCGGGGATCGAGTGGAGCCAGGGATCAGAGCAGGCGAGCTTTGTGATCGAGTTTCTGAACACCCTGTTGAACAACAGTGGGGCAAAGAAGCAGATCCGGCTTGATTCCGGGGTGGGTATTAAGCCCATTTCGATTACGGGCACGAAGCAGTTGGTGCGGCGCGGCCTCCGCTACGCCCTCGAACACGGTTTGAAGACCGTGACCCTGGTTCATAAAGGCAACATCATGAAGTTCACGGAAGGTGCGTTCCGCGACTGGGGCTACGAACTGGCCAAGCAGGAGTTTCGCCCGCACATCGTCACGGAGCGGGAACGCTGGGTGCTGGAGGGCAAGGACGAGAACCCGGGCGCCTCGGTCGAAGAGTTGGCAGCCTTGCTCGAGCCTGGGCTTGAAATGGCCACCGCGAGTTTCAAGCAGCACGTCTTTAAGGAAGTGAACGACTGCTTGCAGTCCATCTACACGACTCACGGACAGGGTCAGTGGATGGACAAGACGCTGGTGAACGACCGCATTGCCGACTCGATGCTCCAGCAGATCTTGACGCGCGCGGATGAATACCAGTTGGTCTGCACGCCCAACCTGAACGGCGATTACCTGTCCGACGCCTGCGCCGCCCAGATCGGCGGTTTGGGCCTGGCGCCCGGCGCCAATATCGGCGATGGCTTCGGAGTCTTTGAGGCCACTCACGGCACCGCGCCCAAGTACGCGGACAAGGACATGATCAATCCCGGCGCCGTCATCCGCTCCGGGGCGTTGATGTTTGAATTCATCGGCTGGCCCGAGGTCGGCAAGCTGATTGAAGACGCCTTGGCCGCAACCGTGGCTCAGCATCGCGTCACCTACGACCTCGAGCGGTTGATGACCATGGACGGCATCACGGGCGTGCAGAAGCTGAGCACCAGTGCATTTGCGAGCGCCATTATTGAGAACATAGGGTTAGGCAGGAGGGAATAGGGAACAGGGAATAGGGAAGAGGGAAGAGGGAACAGGGAACAGTGCCTACTGCCTACTGCTTTCTGCCTACCGCTTTCTGCCTACTATCTTTCCCGGGGGGGCTCATGACACGTAAAAAAGTGACTGTGATTGGTTCAGGCAACGTCGGCGCATCGGTGGCCTTGCGCCTTATGGACAAGCAAATGGCCGACGTTGTCCTGATTGATATTCTCGAAGGCATCCCGCAAGGCAAGGCCTTAGACATGCTTGAATCGGGACCTATCGAGGGCTATGACGTCAAGATCAGGGGAACGAACGATTACGCGGACACGGCGGATTCGGACCTGGTGGTGATGACGGCCGGGTTTCCCCGCAAGCCCGGCATGAGCCGCGACGACCTGCTGAGAGCCAACTACGAGGTTGTCCAGGGCGCCATCGCGCAGGCGGTGAAACACTCGCCTGGGGCAATCCTGATCGTGGTGACCAACCCGCTGGATGCGATGGTGCAGACGGCGTTCAGGGTGAGCGGCCTTCCTAAGCATCGCGTGCTGGGCATGGCGGGCGTTCTGGATACGGCCCGCTACCGGACGTTCATCGCGGAGGCCTTGAGCGTCTCGGTGCGGGACGTCCAGGGTTTCGTTCTGGGCGGCCATGGAGACACCATGGTGCCTGTACCGCGCTATACGACGGTGGCCGGAATTCCGGTGGGAGACTTGATGGCGCAGGAGCAGCTCGAAGCGATCGTAAAGCGTACGCGCAACGGCGGGGCCGAAATTGTGAATCTGCTCAAGAGCGGCAGCGCGTATTACGCGCCTGCCGCCGCCGTGGTCGAGATGATCGACGCCATCTTCAAGGATCGCAAAAGAATCCTGCCCTGCGCTGCCTACCTTCAAGGTGAGTACGGCATCCACGATGTGTTCGTGGGAGTGCCAGTCAAACTGGGGGCGCGAGGCATCGAGCAGATCGTTGAAATCAAGCTCACGCCGGAAGAACAAGCAGCGCTCGAAAAATCTGCCGCCGCGGTGAGAGAACTGACGGGGATTATCGGCGTCTAACGCTTGCGAAACCTGGTTCCAGGTTGTATCTTATATCAGGCTTTGTGCATCCATAGTGTTGGGACAGTCGATTTGGGCGTCGGCCTTGTTTTTGCCTTTGTGGTGCAGAGTTGGCGGGCGACGAAGGCGGCCGGTGCAAGTCTCACACACGAGCGCAGGCCGGGTTGGGGCAGGACGCACCAATGAGTGAACCTCGGGCAGCCACATTGGCCGGGGACGAGTCTGTGTTTGTGAGTGAGGCGAAGGCGGGCAACTATGCCGCCTTCGAAGAACTCGTCAACCGCTACGAGAAAAAAATCTACCGGCTCGGGATGAATATCACCGGCAGCCCGGAAGATGCGGAAGACGTCCTTCAGGACACCTTCCTCAAGGCTTTCGAGCACCTCTCCGAATTCCGGGAGGATTCACGTTTCTATACCTGGATCGTGCGCATCGCCGTTAATGAAGCGTTGATGAAGTTGCGGAAGCGCCGATCCAGCAAGGAAGTTCCTTTTGAAGAGACCGAGGACCAAGACGGGGATGTTCTAATTCGTGATTACGCCGATTGGAAACCCAATCCCGAGCAGACACTGGCAAGAGAAGAGATGGAACAAATCCTGCGCAACGCCATTCAGGCACTGCCGCCGGGTTTCCGCACGGTTTTTTACCTGCGCGATGTGGAGGGTCTCTCCACTGAGGAGACAGCACAGTTGCTGAATTTGAGCATCGGCGCGGTGAAGGCGCGGCTTTTCCGGGGCCGCCTGAGATTGCGGGAAGAGTTAAGCAAAGTTCTAAAGCGAGGATGACTTTCGTGAAATGCAGGAACGCGGTCAATGAACTCTCGAACTATTTGGATGGTGAGCTTGATGAGGAACTGAAGATGACCATCCAAGCTCACCTTGGCAAGTGCCACCACTGTCACGCCGTATTTGACACCACACGAAAAACCATCGACCTTTATTGCGACGGCAAGCTCTTCCCGCTCCCGGAGGATGTTCGCGCGCGGCTGCACGACGCTCTCCGCCGTCGCGCTCAAAGGGTCTGAACCCTCCTCGAAGATCAAGAGTCTGAAGTCCCCCTAACCCGGACGCCTTCCACTGGTCATACGGCTTCAATCGGTTGGGCCTTTGCAAGGAATGACTGAATCGCGACCCAGCGGCGCGCCATTATGCCCATGCTTGGCCGGCGCGCCCGCAACGCTCGTCTACGCGCGGAGTTGCACTGGGTTGCAAAAAACAACTATTTACAAGAATGTTGATAAAACCGGTTGCATCAGCAAACAGTCTGTGTTAGTAATGGTGCACCCTTGGGTAGAGGGTTTAATCCTTGAATTTGATCGACCGAGGCGCGTGAACGCAGATCAGACGAGTCCTGGCGGGTTGGGCTCGTACCATTTCAGAAGGGGGGACTGAACAATGGCGTTTTGCACAAAATGCGGGGCGCAGTTGGGGGAAGGAATGAGTTTCTGTGCGGCGTGCGGTTCCGCCACGGGTTCAGCCGCGGGAGGGCCGGCAGCGCCCGCCCCCGGCGGCGCGGCAGCGGCGGCCACAGGCAGTACGGCAATGTCCTCCAACGTGGCGGGGCTCCTTACTTACATCCTGGGTTTTATCACCGGGATTATCTTCCTGGTGATTGAACCCTACAAAAATGACAAGTTCGTGCGCTTCCATGCCTATCAGTCGATATTCTTCAATGTGGCGCTGGTGGTCTTCTGGATCGCCTACAGCATCGTGGCGAGCGTCCTGGGATTTGTGTCGCTCGGGTTCCTGGCCGTGGCGATGGGCTTGGTCGGACTTCTGATCGCCCTGGCCATCCTGGCTTACTGGATCTTCCTGATGTACAAGGCCTACAACCGCGAACAGTACAAGATTCCCTTCATTGGCGACCTGGCGGCCAAGCAAGTTCATTGAGCGACTATACCCTTCCAGCACTTCGGTCGAACGGTTGGCGGCTCCAGGCTTGGCCGGTGGTGTTGGACGTGGCGGGGGTGTGGCTCCTGCCTCACTGTATTATCTGAGAATTCAGGGCCGGCTGTAAGAGAAAGTCGCTGACCCTACTAAACCGCCAGTGTCCTGGCTTGACGGGAAACGCCTCTTCAGCGACCGCAGCACCGGAATTGGCCGGCTAGCCATCGAGCAGGGGACACCCCCTCCCCTTTTCACTTGACAATTTCTCGCGCTAAATGCAATTTAGCAAGTTTCACGGTTTCGCTAGGGGCCTGCCCTACATTTTGAGAGGGCACAAACCATGGTGTAGTGCTATGGGTGTTCTGGTTTGCTTCCACGATCGCTGCTTTGACGGGGTGGGCTCAGCGGCCCTTTTCACGCGGTTTTATCGTCAGTGCATCGACCCGAAGGCGGAGTTCCGCTATCACGGGTTAGTGCACCGGGCCGGCCAACTGTTCGACGCAGGCCTGTTTGAGGACCAGGAAAACGTCATTGTGGATTTCAAGTATTCCAGCTCCGACCGGCTGACCTGGTGGTTCGACCATCACCAAAGTGCTTTTCTCACCGAAGCCGATGCGGAGCATTTCCGCCAGGACCGGAGCGGGAAGAAATTCTACGGCCCCGACTATCGCTCTTGCACGAAGTTCATTGTCGACACCTGCCGGGAGAAATTCGGCTTTGCAGCCCCCGAGCTGGACGAATTGGTTTATTGGGCTGATTTGATCGATGGCGCTCAGTATCCCGATACGCGAACGGCGGTGGAGATGCGTGATCCGCCCACTCAGCTCACCCTGGTCATTGAAGGAACAACCGACCCGCAGTTTTCGGTGCAGTTGATCCCCCGGCTGATTTCCCAGTCGCTCAAAGAGATCATGGATCTCCCTGAGGTGCGGCAAACCTTTGAGCGGCTTTATGCCATCCATCTCAAGACGATTGAAATCATCCGCTCTCGAGGAGAGCTGAAGGATGGAGTGTTATTCTTCGACCTGGCGGATAAGAATTCTGAGGGTTTCAATAAGTTCATTCCGTATTATTTGTTTCCGGGGGCGGTGTATAGCGTGGCGCTGAGCCGCTCTCAGGCGCGCATCAAGATTGGCGTGGGGAGCAACCCGTGGAACACAACGCCCAAGACCGCCAACCTGGCCAGCATCTGCGAGCGGTATGGGGGCGGCGGCCACGCCAAGGTTGCGGCGATTTCGCTGCCGCCCACGAATTTGGAGCGCGCCAGAAGTATCGCGGCGGAGATCGTTGACGGCCTGCGGGCCGGCTTGGCGGGACTACAGGGAACAGGGCACAGGGAATAGAGAACAGGGAATAGGGAATAGGGAACAGGCAACAGCTAACGCGTAGGAGGGAGGAAGAGAGGTGGTTCCCACTCTCAGTCCCCTACCCTCTTCCTCGGTTCGCTGTTCCCTGTTCCCTATTCCCTGTGCCCTACTTCTTGTTTCCTATTCCCTGTTCCCTACAAAGTGTGGTAAGAAGGAAGACAGGACAAATCCGGAAAAAGGCCGTTACCAGGACATCTTGTTTCGCCGGTGAGATTGTCGCAACCTGACAGAGGGAGAGTGGCCACTTTGGACGAAGCGACAGGGGTGATGCAAAACGCCATCAAGGTTAAGGTTTGTGCTGCGTCGGATATGGGTCGCATCCGGAAGAACAACGAGGACAACTTCGTGGTCTGCGACCTGACCACCGGCGAAGTGAGCCGGACGCCTCCTCTTCCCGCCCTTACGCTGGGGAGTTTTGGCTCACTGTTTATGGTAGCTGACGGCATGGGTGGGGAGGCGAGTGGAGAAGTAGCCAGCCACATTTGCACCTTCACCGTCCCCAAGCGTTTGCACGAGAACCTCAAGTCGCTGGAACAGGTCAGCGACGTGAACTTCGTGCTCTTGCTGCGGGAATCGATCGAATACGCCAACCAGATCATCCACCAGCGCGCGCTGGACAATCCCTCTCACCGTGGGATGGGAACCACTGCCACAGCCGCTGCCATCTTCGGACCTTATCTTTTTGTAGCGCAAGTGGGAGATTCCAGGGCATACCTCAATCGCGGCAATGAAATGACCCAGTTGACTCGCGATCAAACCTTCTTGAATTATCTCAAGGAAATCGGTGTCGAAGTGCCCAGCGACCCCGAAATGGACAGCCGCAAGAGCATTCTGACCCAGGCGGTGGGGAGCAGCGAGAACGTAAACGTAAAGGTCACGTGTACGATGGTCCGCCAGGGCGATAGCCTCCTGCTTTGCAGCGACGGCCTGTACAACATGGTTCCCGGCAGCGAAATTCTTCGGGTGATGATGGGCCATGAACCGTTAGCCAACAAGTGCCAGTCTTTAATCGATCAAGCCAATGCCAACGGCGGAAACGATAACATTACGGTAGTCATGGCAGAGTTCAGCGGCGCCGGACTTCCTCTTGCGGTCGCCGACGCGCCCGTCGAGGTTAGGGAATTCAGGCAGGAGGATTTCACCGGGCTCGCATAAGGCGCTGGCGAGATTGTAAAGAAGCGGTTGCTGGCTGTTTTCAACCGAGCCGTTTGATTTCCACCCGAAAGATGTGCTCTCCCAGGAAGAACTCATCTCCAGCCTCCAATTCGATCTCCTGGCGGACCTGACGGAAGACGCCGTTGCGGCTCCTCAGGTCCTGGAGGATGAAGCGTCCGGGCTGTGCCACAATGCGGGCGTGGGTCCCGGACATGTAATGATCGTCCTTAAACACCAGATGGGCGTTCGTCCGCCCCAGAGTGGTCTCAGGGTTTTCCAAACGGAACTCTCCAATCACCTCGCCCGTTACCTGGATGTGTTCGAGCTTGGCAGAGACCGGGCCTGGATGCAGCTTGGGCGGCGCAGACCACGCCATCGTGCCCTGCCCGGAACCCTGTGTTTCCACCTCGTCCAGGCTTTGCGTGGTGAATCGAAAGAGATCTTGTCCCAAGAGAAACACGTCTCCAGGAAGCAGTTCAGTGTCTTGCCGTTGCTTGACGAAAGTTCCGCCCGAGCTGCCGAAATCCGCTAAGTACAGCTTTCCGTCGCGATTCGACAATAAAGCGTGACGTTCTGAAAGCCTGGCATCGTCTGGGAAATTGATTTCGCAATTAGCGCGCCCGATAGAAACTCCTCCCACGATTTTAAGAGGATGT
>CAWJHY010000013.1:0-15516 GCA_963842495.1 uncultured Acidobacteriota bacterium | reverse complement strand
CCAAGGTTTCGTCCATCGGCATCAAAAAGTAGCCGGCGCGGTTGATGCCTTTCTTTGTCCCCAACGCCTCGCGCAGTACCTGCCCCAACACGATGCCAATATCCTCGACCGTGTGGTGCTGGTCAACGTCGAGATCGCCGCTCGCCGCAACCTCGAGATCGAATCCGCCATGCCGGGCGAACAGCTCCAGCATGTGGTCGAGAAAGCGGATGCCGGTGGAAACTTTGTATCGCCCGCGCCCGTCCAGGTTCAGCCGGATGCGGATGTCGGTTTCTGCGGTCTTGCGGCGAATGCTTGCTTGGCGCGCCCTCATGCGAACCATCCTGTCTGGGAGTCGGTAATAGACTTCCGCCAGGCTTTTTCCCCTTTCCGGGTCTCGATCAATTCCTCGTGCTTTTCCAGTCCTTGGAGCAAGCGGCGCGTCTGAACACCGGAGCCGATGGTGAAGCGCAAGTAACCCTGGAGATTCGGGTCGTAGCTCCAGTCGCGCACTAGAATCCCCTCCGCGCGCAGACGCTGGGCGATCTCCGGCGCCCGCTCTCCCACGCGGGTCAGAATGAAATTCGCAGAACTGGGTACGTAAGGAATCCCCCGCGATTCGAGCCACCGATAGACGCGCGCGCGGTTGAGGTGAACTTGTGCCACGTATTTCTTCACATATTCTTCGTGCTGGATGGCAACTGAGGCGGCGGCCAGCGCGAGCGAATTCACCTGGAAAGGATTCTGAGCCCGATGCAGGAATTCCACAAGCTCCGGGTTGCCAAAGATAAAGCCCATACGCAACGCCGCCAATCCAAACGCTTTCGAAAACGTCCTGGATACTAGTAGATTCTCGTACTTTCTAATCCAGGGCAGAACCGTGTGGCGGGAATAGTCGAAATACGCCTCATCGACTAAGACCAGAACATCCGGCGCGGATTCCAGGAGAGTCCGTAGTTCAGGCTTGGAAATCTCCGTCCCGGTGGGATTATTGGGGCTGCCGAGAGCGATCCACCGCGTCTTCCTGTTGATGGCTGCCACGACGGTACTGACCGGCAGGTGGAACCGTTCATCGTAGCGAACGCGCTCGACGGCGCCGCCCGCCACCTTGTGAAAGAATTCGTAAACCGGAAAAGTCGGAGCGGGCACCAGAAGTACATCTCCAGGATCGACAAAGGCGTCGCAGATCGCCTTGATGGCGTCATCGGTGCCGTTGGTGAGAAGCATCTCTTCCGGCTTGAAGCCGAAATAATCGGCCAAGGTCTGCCGACTCTCTCCGTACTCGGGGTAGCGCGTGAGCATTTCCGGCGTCAAGGCGCGCCGCAGGGCACGAACGACTTCCGGGGCACATCCCACTGTGTTCTCGTTGAAGTCCAGGCGCAGTTTCCCCGCCCGCCCCTCCATAGGGGGACGGTACTTCTTCAATTGCTCGACTGCTTTGCGAGGCCGGATCATGCCTTTTGGATTCTCCCAGAAGCCATCTCGTCATTCCCGCGAAAGCGGTAATCCATTCACCCTTGACCCACAATGGACCCCCGCTTCCGCGGGGGTGACGAAAGCTGATTCTGATTTCCGTGGCTGGGCCGCATGCCCAGCGGTCCTCAGGATGAAAGTTTTCAAACTTTTCCGCTCCTCTGCGGAGGAGGGGAGTCTTGGAACCTCGTTTGGACTGACTCTGCGTGCGCAGTCAGGCCTTCCACGCCCGCCAGCGTCACAATTGATGGGCGAAGGCGCGACAGGCCCCTACGCGTAATCTTCTGGACCGAAATGCATTTGAGAAAGTCTGCCGCGCTCAAGCCGCCCCGCACACGCGCCGCCCCGGCAGTGGGCAGAATGTGATTGGTGCCGGAAGCATAATCTCCCGCGGCTACAGGGCTATAACTGCCCAGGAAGATCGACCCGGCAGATCGGATCTGGTCCAGCAAATCCTCAGCATCTTCGAGCAGAGTCAGATGCTCGGGGGCCAGGCGGTTGACGAACTCGGCAGCCTCAGCCAGACTTCGGGTGAGGACGATGCAGCCATGATTAACCAGCGATTTCCGTGCAACCGGCAGGGAAAGCCGGGCAACGAATTGGGCTGCGCAGGTTTGTACGCGCCGCGCCAATCTCAGCGAAGGGGTGATGAGCATCGCCACCGCGTCCGGGTCGTGCTCTGCCTGAGCTACGAGATCGGCTGCGATCCATCGGGGTTCACCCTCAGCGCCCACGATCACCAGTTCGGATGGGCCGGCGACGAAGTCAATACCGCATTCGCCTGCCACCAGCTTTTTGGCGGCGGCGACGTATCGGTTCCCAGGACCGACGATCTTCTCAACACGCGGAACGCTCTCGGTCCCGTAAGCGAAAGCCGCGACCGCCTGGGCTCCACCAAGCCGGTAGATTGCTGTTACCCCAAGCATTGAGGCAGCCAGCAGTACGGCGGGGGCGGGCTTGGGCGAAGTGATCAGGATCTCCCGCACGCCCGCGACCTGGGCGGGGATGACGCTCATCAGGACGGTCGAGGGTAGCGGGAAGCGCCCCCCCGGCACATAGCACGCTACGCGTTCGAGAGGCCGAAGCACCTGGCGGACGTGAACGCCTCGAACGGGTTGAACCTGCCAGGAGCGCGGAAGTTGGCGACGGGCTACAGCGCGAATGTTCTTCGCTGCCGCCGATAAGGCCTCGGCCAGGGTCAGCGGAATGTCGCTGGAAACACGATCCAACTCATCGCGCCTCACCGTCATGCCGGTTTTTCTCAGGTCGACGCCATCAAAGCGGCGTGAATAGCGAATCAGGGCCTTGTCGCCATGGCGGCGAACATCGTCAAGAATAAGCCGTGCCACCCTCTCGGCGTCGCTAAGGTTTGCGGTGCGCGCGCGGAACAGGCGGCTGACGGCTTGTTTATCGTCGCTGCGAATGAAGTCGAGCATAGTGAATTGCCGATTGGTGATTGTCAATTGCCGATCGAAGAAGCGTCGCCACGAATTGTCCCGCCATCCCTCGGCAATCGACAATCCTTAATCCGCAAGCTACAGGACGATCTTATTCAACGGATATTCTACAATGCCCTGCGCCCGAGCGGCTTTGAGACGGGGAATGATCTCACGCACCGTCTTCTCCTCGATGACGGTATTTACCGCGACCCACTCCGGATCACTGAGTTGTGAAATCGTCGGCCGTTTCAGAGCTGGGAGGACCGACAGCACATTCTCCAGATCCTGCCGCAGGACGTTCAGCATCAGCCCAACTTTGCCCGCGGCCTCAATCGCTCCGTTCAGCAGCATAACCAGCATTTCGATCTTGGCCCGCTTCCAGGGCTCGTCCCAGGCAGTGTGATTGGCGATGAACTTGGTATTCGATTCCAACACTGTCTCCAGAATGCGAAGGCCGTTGGCGCGCAGGGAGGAGCCCGTCTCCGTAACCTCTACGATGGCGTCCGCCAGCACGGGGGGCTTGACCTCCGTGGCCCCCCAGGAGAATTCCACTTTGGCCTTCACTCCCTTTTCCGCGAGGTATCGCCTGGTCACTCCGACCAGTTCCGTGGCAACGACTTTTCCCTCTAAGTCCTGGACACTTTGGAAGGGCGATTTCTCCGGCGCCGCCAGCACCCAGCGAACCTTTCCAAAGGTTTGCTTGGCGTAGATCAGGTCCGCGACTTCCACCACCGTGGCCTGGTTTTCGAGAATCCAATCTTTGCCGGTGAGTCCGGCGTCTAAGACTCCGTCTTCCACGTAGCGCGCCATTTCCTGGGCGCGGATCAACATGCACTCGATCTCCTCGTCGTCGATGGCGGGAAAATAGGAGCGTGGATTAATCGTGATTTCGTAGCCCGCACGGCGAAAAAGTTGGAGCGAGGCCTCCTGGAGGCTTCCCTTGGGCAGGCCCAGCTTTAGGCGATTCATGTTTGACTCTCCTGATTTCCGTTACCGTACACTTTGGCCGGGTCAAATTCCCGTTCCAGAAAGATTTCCTCTCCGGAAGCGCTAAGTTTGCGGAAGAAGCAGGACCGATAGCCCAGGTGGCAACAGCCGGGACCCGTCAGGTCCGCCTGGATTAGCAAAGCATCTTGGTCGCAGTCCACGCGGATTTCACGCACGTGCAGATAGTGGCCGGAGACCTCACCCTTCGTCCAGAGTTTCTGTCGGCTGCGGCTGAAGAAAGTCACATAGCCGGACTCCAGCGTCTTCTGCAGCGCTTCGTCATTCATGTAACCTAACATCAGCACTTTTCCGCTGTTTCTATCCTGGACAATTGTGGGAATTAAGCCATCTTGAAATTTCAGGTCCATCTACCGGCGCTCCTCGTCCTCAAAAAATAAAAGGCCCGCTGAACTTACTGGCCAGCGGGCCATCTTTTTACCAATGCATCGGAAACTAGTAATTCGCCCACTGACACGCTACCCTTTGGGACGAATGGTGATGGAAATGTAGCAGCGGGCGTAACATCAAACGACAGGTTACATCCCGGCAGGGAAATCTGTCAATGCGAATTCAGAGCGTCGCCTGCGCGGGATGGCCGCCTGAGCGCGGCCATAAGGTCCCCCCTGCATCCCAACTATGCGGCGCACTTCACGGCCGCGCGACCCAGGAATTCAGCAGCTTCGCCCAATTCTTCCTCGATGCGCAGCAACTGGTTGTACTTGGCAATGCGGTCGCTGCGGCTGGCCGAACCGGTCTTAATCTGGCCGGTGCCGAGTCCAACCGTAAAGTCAGCAATGAAAGCGTCCTCAGTTTCCCCAGAACGGTG
The DNA here is from genome assembly GCA_963842495.1 of uncultured Acidobacteriota bacterium. Taxonomy (GTDB): domain Bacteria; phylum Acidobacteriota; class Terriglobia; order UBA7540; family UBA7540; genus CAVROP01. Next base: position 10,812 of record CAWJHY010000013.1, on the reverse strand, counting down.
TGAGACCACACATGTAAAGCCATGCCGCCGGGCCAACTCAATCGCCCGGATGGTTTCTGTGACCGTGCCGATCTGGTTGAGCTTAATCAGGATGGAATTGGCCGTGCCTTCCTCGATGCCGCGCTGCAAACGTTCGGTATTGGTGACAAAAACGTCGTCGCCGACGATTTGGATCTTGTCACCGAGTGCCTCGGTCATTGCCTTCCAGCCTTCCCAGTCATCCTGGGCCAAGCCATCCTCGATGCTGATGATCGGGTACTGGCGCACCCAGTCCGCGTAGATCTTGATCAAATCGTCCGAAGACTTTTGCGATTTGTCCGACTTGAAGAAGACATACTTGCCGTCCTGGTACATCTCGCTGGCGGCGGGATCGAGCGCCAGGCAGATGTCGTGACCGGCCGAATAACCCGCGGCTTCAATGGCCTGTAGCAGGACTTCCACGGCTTCGACGTTGGACTTCAGACTGGGCGCAAAGCCGCCCTCATCGCCCACAGAGGTGTTGTAACCGCGCTCCTTTAGGACTTTCTTCAACGTGTGGAAAGTCTCAGCGCCCATGCGCAGCGCTTGGGCAAAGTTCTCGGCGCCCACCGGCATGATCATGAATTCCTGGAAATCCACGGTATTATCCGCGTGCACACCGCCGTTGAGCACATTCATCATGGGGACGGGAAGTATCCGGGCCTGCAGTCCGCCCAAATAACGATAGAGCGGCATGCGCGCTGATTGGGCTGCGGCACGGCACACCGCCATGGACACCGCAAGTATGGCATTCGCGCCCAACCCGCCCTTATTCGGTGTTCCGTCCAGGCGGATCATGTGGTCATCAATTCCTGCCTGGTCGTTTGCTTCCTGCCCCCCGAGTTCGCGCGCCAGCACGGTATTAACATTCTCAACAGCTTGCAAAACGCCCTTGCCCAAGTAACGCTTCTTGTCTCCATCGCGTAGTTCCACGGCTTCGTGCTCGCCGGTGGATGCCCCTGAAGGCACCGCCGCTCGCCCGAAGGAACCATCGCGAAGGAAGACTTCCGCCTCGACCGTGGGATTCCCTCGCGAGTCGAGTATTTCTCTTGCCTGGATTAGATCGATATTGGCCATTAAATTGATCCTTATAAGTGAATTTCGAAACATGGAATTCTAACACAGGACGCGCTTCCAGCATCGGCCAAAAGCGATGGGGCAAGTAGGCAGTTGGGCAGATAGGTAGATGGGTAGAAAAGGACCTGGGAATGGGTGGTGATGGATGCTGGGAATGGAGTTGGTGCCGCGAAGAAAGGATCGCGTGCGCGCTGGATGCTGAACTGATGAAGGAGAAGCTTCTTGGGCGCTCCTGAGAACTAAGTTCGACTGTTTACAGGCAGTTGCCCAGCGCCTGCTGCCCCTTGCCCAATTGCCTCGTTGCCTACCTGCCCACCGCCCACTGCCTCTGCCCGCCTGCGATCTTCAAACATGCCTTGTTCTGGAACGACGACGACAATTCCGCCTTCGGTGACGTGATATTTCGTTCGGTCCGCCTCGAGGTCGTATCCAATTTCCGTACGTTCGGGGATACGCACTGCCCGGTCGATAATAGCGCGACGGATGCGCGAGTATCGGCCGACATTGACGTGAGAAAAAACGATAGAGTTCTCAACTTCGCTGTAGCTATTAATGCGGACGTCGTGGGAAAGAACTGAGTTCGTGACTCGCCCCCCTGAGACGATGCATCCCATCGAGACCATCGAGTCCAGAGCGATCCCCATGCGACGCCCCTCCTGCGCGAACACGAACTTGGCCGGCGGGTACTGTTGCTGGTAGGTGCGAATCGGCCAGTCGGAGTCATACAGGTTGAAGACAGGGGTGACGGAGACCAAGTCCATGTTGGCCTCGTAATAGGCCTCGATGGTTCCGATATCCCGCCAGTACTTGGCCTCTTTCTTGTTTTCGTCCCGGAAGTCGTAAGAGTAAACCTGTTTTGACTCGATAAGCCTCGGAATCACATTCTTCCCGAAGTCGTGGCTCGAGTTGGGATCGGCGGCGTCAGACACCAGCGCCTCGATCAGAAGGTCACGGTTAAAGCAGTAAATACCCATGGAGACGTTCGACTTATCAGGATTATGAAGAGACGGCTTGGGGTTGGCGGGTTTTTCCTCCCAGCCGATGATGCGGTTCTTCTTGTCCACTTCCACAATCCCGAACTGGGAGGCCACTGAGCGGTCGAACTCGATTGTGCCGATTGTTACGTCAGCTCCGGATTGGACGTGCTGCTCGAGCATCAACTGGTAATTCATCTTGTAAACATGGTCCCCGGAGAGGATTAAAATATACTTGCACGGTTCGCTCCCGAGCGAGTAGAGGTTCTGGTAAGCGGCGTCGGCAGTGCCTTGATACCAATGTTCTCCCACACGCCTCATGGGCGGCAGCACCTGAAGGAACTCGCCCAGTTCATCGGAGAAAATACTCCAGGCCTCGCGCAGGTGGCGATTCAGGGAAAGTGCCTTGTATTGGGTAACCACGAAAATCCGCCGCAGGCCGGAATTAATGCAGTTCGACAGGGAAATGTCCACAATCCGGTACATCCCGCCGAAGGGTACGGCGGGCTTGGCACGATCCCGCGTCAGTGGGTACAGGCGCTCACCTTGTCCGCCCGCCAGAAGGCATACCACGGTGTCGCGATCCATGCGTTACGCTCCTTCCCCTCCCTACCAATGTCGCTGGTTGCAAACGCCAAGGCGTTTTTCAACTGGGTCACGCTCAATTAACCTGAAAAGTAATATTATATCAAATAGTCTGACCCTGAAGAGACGGGAACATTCAGCCCGTTGGACGCGTATGTCCAAGTTAGTACCAATGCCACAGATTTGAGGAGGAGACATGCCGAAAAGAATTGCAGGAGGCTTGGTTTTGTGGCTAGCCCTATTCTCTCTCCCCGTCTGGGCTGAAGAATGGTCCAAGACCTTCGAGTTGAACGGCAAGGCCGACCTCCGGATCGAAACGAACGACGCCCGCGTGCAAGTGGAGGCGTGGGAGCGGAAAGAAATCGAGGCGCGTGTCATTTCGGAGGGCGTGCGGATTGGCTTATGGGGTGGGGCCGACGATCACCGAGTGCGAGTGCGCGATTTCCAGTCTGGAAATCACGTCGAGTTGGAGGTCCGCATCCCCAACACGAGTTGGATCATCGGCGTCAATACCCGGTCCGTAAGAATTGAGTTGAAAGTTCCGCGCGAAGCGAGCCTGGATGTCCATTCCGGCGACGGTGATTTAACGGTCCGCGGCCTCAAAGGCGAGATTAATCTCTCGACTCAAGACGGTAAGATCGAGGCGGATTCCCTGGACGGTGTGTTGCACGCCAGCAGCGGCGACGGCAACATGCATGTGCAAGGGCGATTCGATTCTCTGAGCCTGAAGACGGGCGACGGCAGGATTGACGTGAAGATCAACGAAGGCTCACAGATGGTCTCCGGTTGGAGCGTGCGGAGCGGCGATGGTGACGTCGAACTGAGCCTCCCCGAGGGCTTCGCGGCGGACCTCGATGTCCACACCGGCGATGGCCGGATCACCTCCGAACTACCCATCACGCTCTCCGGTTCGCTGGACCAATCCTCATTGCGCGGCAAGTTGAATGGGGGCGGCCCCATTCTTAGCGTCCACACCGGCGACGGCTCCATCCACTTGAAGCGTTTATAGCCGCGACGGCCTTGCGCAGGGCCGCCGTGTCGGACCGATTTAGCCCTGGCCGCTGTGGGTGACCACAGAGGTTGTTCCAACCTAGACTCGCCACTAAGTTTCAGCATCGCCTTCCTGGGTGACGATGTGGAGATCCACGGCCGGGGAGTGGCGCAGGAAGCGGTTGAGCGCTGAAAGGTAGAGATACCTGCGCAAGCCCCTAGTGGCGGAATGTCCAAAGACCACTTGGGTGATTCGTCTTTCCTTTACAAACTCTGCGACTGCATCACTGACGCGATCGCCGTGCAGGTATTCCACCTTGGCTTCCAGTTCTTCCGCAAAACGAATGTTGGCCGCCAAGCCATGCTGTTTTTCGTCGCTGGTGTCCGTGGAGGTCTCGACGTAGACCACGTAAAGTTCGCCGCCTACCGCGCGGGCTATGCGTGCTCCGCGGGCGATGAGGTACTGTGAGTTGGGATGTGGACTAATGGAGACTGCGATGCGCTCCCGCACTCCCCAGTTTCGACGGATTTGCTTGGTGGTGAGGTAGGAGCCAAGCTCGCGGTCGACCTCCTCCGCGACTTGACGAAGCGCCAGTTCGCGCAGGGCGATCAAGTTGCCGGGCCTGAAAAAGTTTCCCAGAGCCCTCTCAGTGGTTTCGAGCGGGTAGATGTCTCCCCGGCGCATCCGGTTTTGCAGCGCCTCGGGAGTCAGGTTGACCATAACCACTTCGCCAGCGCGCTTCAGCACCCAGTCCGGAACAGTTTCCCGAACCGGAATTCCGGTAATGGACTGGACCAGCGGGGCGAGGCTTTCCATGTGCTGAATGTTCATGGTGGAGAGCACATCGATCTTCGCGGCCAGGAGTTCCATGACGTCTTCGTAACGCTTCCGGTGCCTGCTTCCCTCAATGTTGGTGTGGGCCAACTCGTCGACCAGGACGACTCCCGGGCGTCGGGCCAGAATCGCGTCCACGTCCATCTCCTCGAACGTCACACCTTTGTAGTCGAGTTGGCGCCGAGGAATCTGTTCGAGAAGAGCAGCCAGCTCTTCGATGGGCGTTCGTCCGTGTGTTTCCACAAATCCGACAACTACGTCCTGCCCCCGACGGCGGCGCCTGCCGGCCTCGCTCAGCATAGTGTAGGTCTTACCTACTCCCGGAGCATAGCCAAGAAACACTTTCAACATGCCTTCCTTCTTTTGGGGAGGCGCGGTCTTCTCAAGCCATTGGTCGGGACTCTTACTCATTCAATCATCCGTGCGTGCCGGCTTTGCTTGGACACTGGAAGCCTGACTAAATTACAGGCGATATCCACTATAATACCATCAGTGTTGAATCTTTCCCGATGGCAAATCCCGCGTTACGCGGCCGCCGCCGGTATGGTAGTGGCCATAGTTCTCGTCTTCCGGCGCGTGCCGCCGGTCAACACCACGAGCGTGGCTCTCATCTTCTTGTTGGCGATACTTTATGTATCTGCTTTCTGGGGACTTAGGGTTTCAATTTTCATGTCCCTGCTGGCTACTCTTTCTTTCAATCAATACTTCTTGCCGGCCTTGGGCACCTTAACCATCGGCAACCCTCAGAACTGGGTTGCACTCTGTGCTTTCTTGGTCACCGCAATCACTGCCAGCCGCCTCTCGGAGCAGGCGCGGCGTCGAGCCCGCGACGCCAACCGGCGCCGCCAGGAACTTGAACGCCTCTACGCTTTCACGCAACAAATGCTGGTGGCAGGCAGCGTGGTCGAATTGCTGAACGTAATTCCCCGCCACATCGTGGAGTCGTTTGAAGTCCAGGATGCAGCTCTTTACCTCGCCAACCGGGACGCCGTCTACCGTTCGGGAAGCGGCTTTCGCGAGTTGGACGCGGATCAGCTTAAGGCCATCATGGCGCGGGGAGAACCCGTTGTGGACGTGGAGCGGCAAGTTTGCTATGTGCCGGTTCGAATGGGAGTGCGCTCGGTGGGGAGTCTGGGCCTTTCCGGCGTGGTTTTGGGGCGCGAGACGTTGGAAGCTCTCGGGACGGTCATCGCCATCGCGGTCGAGCGGGTCAGCGCCATCGAAGCTCTGGGCAAAGCCGAAGCTGCGCGGCAAGAGGAGCGTCTGCGCTCGGCCCTTCTGGACTCCGTTACGCATGAGCTTCGAACCCCCCTCACAGCCATAAAGGCTTCGGTGACCAGTCTTCTGACCCAGTCCGAGTTGAGTGAGGCGCAGCGGCGGGAGCTCTTTTCCATCATTAACGAAGAGAGCGACCACTTGAATCACCTGATCGAGGAAGCCATTGAGATGGCTCGTCTGGATGCCGGCGAGATCGAACTCGAGATCGAACCTCACCCAATTCGCGAGGTGGTGGATGCGGCCATCGAGGATTCGCAAAACGCTCTCGCAAATCATAGCGTCGAAATCCGCTTGCCGGAGGGCTTGCCCCTGGTGCCGATGGATCCCGTGCGCATCCGGGAGGTTCTCACACAACTTCTCGACAACGCGGTGAAGTATTCTCCAGCGGGAAGCCCGATCGTCATCAGCAGCGAAGTTTCCGGCCGGTTTCTCGTCACGAGCGTGGCGGATCGTGGAGCGGGAATTGACGGCTTCGAGCAGGCCCTTATCTTCGACAAATTCTATCGTGGCAGGGAACACCGTTACCGAGTTCAGGGCACCGGAATGGGGCTCGCCATCTGCAAGGCGATTGTGGAGGCCCACGGCGGGAGTGTGGGGGTCACCAGTCAGGTGGGAAGCGGCTCGGTGTTCTCTTTCAACTTGCCGTTGTCTCCGGAAAGGGCGAGGGGGCTATGAGTGCGGGCAGGGTTTTAGTCCTCGATGACGAGGCGCAGATTCGCCGCGCGCTGCGGACCAGCCTGGTGGCGAGCGGCTTCGTGGTGCGCGAAGCCCGCCGAGGCGAAGAGGCCCTCGAGATGATCAGGGAAGAAAAGCCGGATCTGCTGATTATTGACATTAACCTGCCGGGCATGAGTGGTTTCGAAGTCTGCCACGAATTACGTGAGTTTTGCGACGTCCCCATCATCATGCTCTCTGTGCGCAACAATGAACGCGACAAGGTGAGGGCGCTCGATTCCGGTGCTGACGATTATGTGGTCAAACCCTTTGGCATCCAGGAGCTCCTGGCGCGCATTCGCGCCAATTTGCGGCGCCACGCACCCAGTGCCGACGACCTGCCGGCGACCTTCGAGACCCGGGATCTCACCATCGACTTTGCGAAGCGAAAAGTGATCGCGCGTGGCCATCAGGCGCGGCTGACGCCCAAGGAATTCGAGCTCCTCCATTACCTCGTGAGCCATTCCAACAAAGCGCTTCCGCACCGCGAACTGCTGCAAGCCGTCTGGGGGCCCGATTACGGAGATCAGGTGGAATACCTGCGCGTCTTTATCAACCAATTACGCAAAAAGATCGAACCTCAACCTTCCAAGCCCCGCTACCTGTTGACCGAACCCTGGGTGGGCTATCGCTTCGCGACGCCGGAAGAAACGTCGTAGAGAGTCATCTATGCGCCGCCAAGGAAACAACCACCTGGCAGCTTACGCCATGCGAGTTGAAGAATCGCAGGGCCGCCGCTATTCCGAGCCTTCCCATCCCTTCCGCAATGATTATGAACGGGACCGCGACCGTATCCTTCACTCGCGCGCCTTCCGCCGGCTTGAGAATAAAACCCAGGTTTTCACCCGGCGCTACTCCGACCATTTTCGTACCCGACTGACCCACACTCTGGAAGTGGCGCAGATCAGCCGAACGGTAGCGAAGGCGCTGCGGCTGAACACCGATTTGGTGGAGGCCCTGGCGCTGGCGCACGATGTGGGCCATCCGCCCTTCGGACACGCTGGGGAAGCCGAACTTAACCGCCTGATGGGGCGTTACCACGAAAGTTTTGACCATAACCTGCACGCCCTGCGCATTGTCGAGCATTTTGAGCAGAAATACGTGAAGTTTCCCGGGTTGAATCTCACTTTCGAGGTGCGCGAAGGAATCGTCAAGCACTCAAGGGATTACGATCCCGCGCATTACCCAGAACTCGCAGCCTACGCCCTGAACGCCCGGCCCCCGCTGGAAGCCCAATTGATCGACCCCGCTGATGAGATTGCTTACAACTGCGCTGACCTTGACGACGGGTACGAGGCGAAACTCCTCACACTTCCGCTCATCCGCAGGCACGTGCGTCTGTTTGATGCGCTCTATCGGGCTGTCAACCGAAGGCACGCTTCAGCGCGCGAGAAATTGAAGTTCAACGAGGCCTTGAAGGGTGTATTGAATGTTCTGGTAACCGACCTCATCGACTCGACGCGCTCGCGCCTTACGAAGGCAAGTATAAGATCGGTGGCGCAGGTGCGAGCGCATCCCAAGCGGCTGGTAGGATTAGGCCCCCGGCGAGCCCGTGACGACAGGGAACTGAAAGAATTCCTGAACGCCTATCTTTACTCCCATCGTCGAGTTGGGTCGGAGCGGCAGGTCATCGTGCGCTGCGTGCGGCGCCTTTTTGGTTACTACCTTGAGCACCCTCGCCGTCTTCCGCCCTTCTACGTCGCGCAAAGCCGGCAGGAGCCGTTGCATCTTGTCGTTTGCGACTACATTGCCGGTATGACAGACAACTACCTCCTGCTGCAATATCGCAGGCATCTTGGCTAAGGGCTACCCCTAGCCTCACGCCTCGAGTTTTACAAAGTGCTTGAGCCTTGGCAGCAGGTGGCGGTGCATGGCGTCGGGTCCATAAAAAAGGGCGTGGATGTAAGCCAACAGCGCGGGTTGGGAAAATCGTTGAGGTGGTTTACGGTAATTGAAATAGCACAGGTGCGCCGGCACGACTTTGTTGGGGTTCTGATACGAACCCAACGGCCACATCGTTTTGAAAAACCGGAAGCCTGCTTTGGTCAGAACTTTCGGCCACCAGTCGCCCGACGACGCGGTGACTTCGGCGTAGAGCCTCCAATTCCAGCCGTGCGGCCCTTTCCTTTCCAGGCCGAGCACCTTGCGAAGAGTCCGCAGGCCCAACCCCCGCCGTCGGAGCGCGGGATCCACGAAGAGGTAGCTCCCGAACACGACTTGAAACATGGGGAGGACCAGCGTGCAGGCGCCGCCCACCAGTCGCTTGTCCAGGTAAGCAGCGAACAGGTGGACGGGATTAACCCTAGCCGGCGAAGGCTGCATGACCCAGCGCAAAATCTGCGTGCTCACCCTTTCCTCGGGATTAAAGCTGCGGCTGTAAAGGCGCAAGTAACGGTCGAGTTCGGCTCGATCCGTGTGCTTCAATAACTTGACTTTCAAATTCTGCATGGGAATCTCCCCGCGTTGTAGGTTGCGCGAAGAAGTGAACGCCTGTCATCATGCTGCGCAAAATCGCAACGCAAACATTTTACTTCCACATCGGAAGTGTGCAGTGGCTTTCCTTTCCTGCCTGACTGAGTTATCTTGTGGTGCCGCGCGGCGCAGGGCCGATGGCGAACGCCGCGCCGGAATACATCCTATGACTTGGAGGCGTCACGCCGTGTTATCAATTCCTGGCTCTTCAGACCGATTGGAACGGAGCAGGCTGCCCGGGCTCTCAATCCTACTTCTTCTTGGAACGCTGTTCTTGAATCCCCTTCCACTCCGGGCAATCGACTGGTCCACGCTCTTCACTGCCCAGGATGTGCGTGACCACCTGTCTACAGATCAGGGGCGAGCGGATGCCCTCGAGTTCTGCCGCAAGCTGGGAATCACCAAGGTTTATATTGAAGCGTTTCGCGACGGGTACCAACCCGACGCGGAGATGCCCAAGACCGCGCGGGACTTTTTCCGGCATGCCGGGCTGCGGGTTTCGGGGTGTGTCACCACCACAGGGATTGGCAAGCCCTCCAGCGGTTGGGATGTGGCGGTGTGCTATACGAACCGCAAGAATCAGGAGAAGCTGGCCTCCATTTTCCGGTTTGCCGCCGGGATTTTCGATGAAATCATCATTGATGATTTCTTTTTCACGGATTGCCAGTGTTCCGAGTGCGCGGCCGCGAAAGGCTCCCTGAGCTGGCCGCAATATCGCGAGAAGCTGATGCTCGAGATGGCAAGGGATCGTGTGCTCGGCCCTGCGCGGCAAGTCAATCCCAAGGTGAAGGTCATTCTGAAATACCCGCAGTGGTACGACAACTTTCAAGATCGCGGCTACATTGTCAACAAAGAAACGGAACTCTTCGATCGCATCTGGGTAGGCACCGAGTTGCGCGATCCCAGTTCCGACGAATGGGGTCATAAGCAGCAATACACGGGGTATTTCATCTACCGTTGGTTCCGCGATATCGGCGGCGAAAAAACCGGCGGCGGCTGGTTCGATCCCTTTGGGACGAATGCGGTGACTTACCTTGATCAGGCGCTTATTACGGTCCTTGCCGGCGCTCCGGAGGCGTTCCTTTTCCACTACGGCTCTTTGGCTTCTTCTCAATACAACGGGCAGGTGGAAGCTCTGGGCGCCCATCGCACGGAATACGAAGCGTTGAGTAAGCTGGTCGCAAACTGGACCGGGATTCCAGCCTACAAGCCTGTCTCCAGCGAGCCTGGCGGCGAACCGTATCTATTCGACCAGATTGGGATGCTCGCGATCCCCCTTGCTCCCACGGTGCACTTCCCTCAAAAGGCCCGCGCCGCGCTCTTCACTGTTCATTCGCTCAAAGATGTCGAGTTCGTTCCGCGGCTGACAAGTTTCTTGGAATCCGGCGGGACTGCACTGGTCAGTGAGGGCTTGGCGCATGCTTTGAACGGTGACCCTCGCTTACCCTCGGACGCTCCAACCGACCTTCCCAAGGACAAATACTTGCTCAAAGTCCCGGAAGGGAACGGCAGCCTGGTGATTTTCTCGGATTCGCTGCCCCGGCTCACTTATGTAGATTCAAATAATCGAGTTGGTCAAATGTCGGAGGCGCAGCGGGAAGCGCTGGGGGAGTTGCGCAAGATCGTGGAAGAATTCACGGTGACCTCGCCGGATGCGCCCCCGCGCGTGGCCGTCTTCCCGCTGGGAGCGCGCGCCGCCGTGGCGAATTTCACTGAGCTTCCAGTAGCTTGTAGGATAGTTGGGTTGGGCGGAATGGTCAGCAGGCTCCGAAAGGTCTACGCGATAGGTGGAGCGTCCCTGGCGTCTGACGGAAATACGCTGCGCCTGCCGCCTCACGCCGCGATCGTGGTTGAACAGTAGGCAGATGC
>CAWJHY010000012.1:0-31570 GCA_963842495.1 uncultured Acidobacteriota bacterium | reverse complement strand
CCGCGAGCAGCGTGAAATAGGCATTATAACGGTTTGGAGCGCGGAGGAACAAACCACAGGAACCTAACTCCTGAATCGTGAATCCCGAATCCTGCTCCTCACCACGTCAGTCTCAGGGCGAACTGGATCTCGCGCGGGTCGCCCGGCCCGCCGGAGGCCTGTCCGGCGATGGGCTGGACGGTGTTGCCAATCACTCCGAAGGAGGGGGAACTGACGTCGCCGTTCGGCAGGGTAAAGTTGGCTGTATTCAAAATGTTAAACATCTCGGCGCGAAATTCCAGCTTTTTCGACTCGCCCAGCGGGAAATTGCGGATCAGGGAGAAATCCCAGGCGGCCTCGCCGGGGCCGTTCAAGATATCCCGGCCGGCATTCCCGTACGTGTATTGTGCGGGCGTCGAGAACGCAGCAGAATTGGCCCACTGCTCGACGGTCTGATGCGCTGGGTAGAAAGAGACTCCGGGGACAATGTTGGGCCGATCATTGCCGTCCACGTTGTGGCTCGGGTTGCCGTTGACGGTGGGCGTAAAGGGAGCGCCTGACTGGACCATGGCGATGCCCGCGACTTCCCAACCCTGGATAGCGTAATTCACTGCCCGGTTCGACGACTTCCACATCGTGCTACCGATCGGCAGATCGTAGACGTAAGCCAGCGAGAAGCGCTGCCGGTAATCGAAGTCGGAGCGCCCTTTTTCCGCCGCGCGATCGAAGGAGTTCTCGGGAAAGTTCGCAGTGCCATTAGTTCCGTAGTAGGTCGAGTTGGTGTCAAGGGATTTACCATACGTGTAAGCCCCGATAACCGCCATGCCTTTCGAGTAATGCTTCTCCGCCTTGACTTGCAGTGAGTTGTAACTCGACTTGCCAGCCGAGTCGGTATAAGACATGTTGAGGTAGTTGGTGTAAGTACGGGGGCACGCGCCGCCATTGCTTATGCAGGCTGCGGGATTCGAATTGTCCGGTTGATTCGGGTCCCACATGAAGGGCAGGTGCACGCCATGAGTCCCGACGTAGCCTATGTCCAATAGCCACGAACCCGGCAACTCCCGCTGCACGTCCAACGACCACTGTTGAATGGTGGAATCGTGCAAGTTGATAATCACCGGATTCAAGGTGGGAAAAAGCGTGGGCGCCAAGGCGGGCGAGGTGAACAGGTCCTGAAGAAAGAGGCCGGTGCCCAACAGCAAGCCGCCCTGTGAGGGCGGCGTAGACAGGGCTGCCAACACCGGCTGTTCGTTGTCCTGGAGGTTGCCCGAGCTGGCTTGGAAGAAGGGCGGGTTGAAGCTCTTTTGGAAATAAAGCTCGCCGGTCATCTGGTCGTAGTAGACGCCGTATCCTCCCCTCAGGACGGTCTTCTTGCTGTCAAACGGCTGCCAGGCAAACCCGATGCGAGGGCCAAAATCACGGGGATCGGAATGTTGAAGGGAGCGATTGGCTCCAATGCTGCCGAGGTTTTCCGTACCCACGGCGACGAATTTCCCGACCGGATACCCGGATGCTGTACTCGCCGGCGAGGTTCCGACGAAACTTTCGAGCGTGGCCAGGGTCGTGCCGGCTACCAGCAGTTCACCTTTGTTGAAATCGAAACCGGCAAGGTGGTTGGCCTTGTCGGTGATGGGCGTGTTGTACTCGTAGCGCAGGCCGAAGCTGATAGTCAGGTCGCGGCGCGCTTTCCAGGTGTCCTGAGCAAAGAAGTCATTTTCACTTCCGGCCCCGGAAATGTAGCCTGAAAAGCCGCGAATCCAGGAAGTCGGGAGGCCGAACATGGCATCCGCCACGCCGTTGCCGAAGGTGCAGTTGCCAGTCGGACATGCTTGGCCCAGAAGCTGCTGGACGACCGAGGAGGGCAACGACTGCTCAAGTCCGGCTTCCACAAGAGCCCCCGTCACCACGCCGTTAAAGCCGTAAGAATCGCGGGCGTCGATATCTTCATAAAAGTTGCCACGCTTGATGGAGCGGATTTGAACGCCGTAAGCCAGCGAGTGGTTGCCGTGAATTTGAGTCAAGGTATCGGCGTATTCGAAGGTATTGACGGCGCCGGCTTGCGGGGCGCTGGTGAAGGATCCCAGGCCGTCATAGGGTGAGAAACTGATGTTGGGAGACCCGGTATCGCGCAGGGCCGTGGGCGCGCCTTGAATACCGAGTTGCTGGTTGATCAGGTCTCCCTGGTCCTCGGCCGTCCAGCCGTACTGCCAGCGATTGTAGTCAACCTTCGCTTCATTGATAACGGTGGGTGAGAGAGTGTGCACCCAGTCCAGTCCCGTTGCCGTGAACCAATCGAGCCGGCGGAGGCCATAGCCCGGCACACCCGTGGGCAGGCCGGAGGGCGACAGTTCCGAATCCGTGGTGAGGTTGTAGCGGTAAAAAATGCTGTCTTTCGATCCGAAGCGGTGGTCGAACCTGCCCACATAGCTGTTGGTATTGATAATGGTAAGCACGGGCGCCGTAAAGTTCTCTCCGCCGCAGCCCGCTGCCAGGTTGGGCTTGGGGTAGAGGTTGACCATCGCTTTACCCACCGGGTCGAGGGCTCCGGAAGGGAATGCGGGGGCGAGGTTGTTCACGTTGTTGCCGGGCACGGTAAGCGGCGCGGAGGAGTTGAAGAGGATCAAAGGATCGAGTAGTACGGTCTGGGTGCTGCAATCGGACGCCTGGAGGTCGGAGAAGTCGCCGCCGCGCTCCGCAAGCGTGGGCACATGGGCGCGGCTGAACGAGGTGAGGCGGTCTTGCAGGCCTTCGTAGTTGAGGAAAAAGAAGCTCTTGTCGTGGCCGTCATAAATGTGCGGGACCACAATGGGCCCGCCCAGGCTGACTCCAAACTGGTTGCGATGGAACGGTGGAACGACGGGCTCGAAAAAGTTGCGGGCGTCCAGATCGTTGTTGCGCAGGTATTCGTAAAGCGAGCCATGGAATTGGTTGGTCCCGGACTTGGTCACCATGTTGACTTGGGCGCCGCCCGTGGTGCCGAACTTCGCGTCGTAGACTCCCGTCTCCATGCGGAATTCCGCAATCGAATCGAGCGGCGGGGTGGCCGAGTAGGTGCCCACGGCAATCGACGTGTCGCTCATGCCGTCCAGCAGGAAGTCGTTCATGCTCTCCCGCATGCCGTTGACGTTGATGGAGCCGCCTCGATTGTCGTTCAGCTCGGAACCCTGCGAGCCCGGCACGACGCCGGGAGTGAAAAGCGTTGCCTGGAGAAACTGGCGGCCGTTGAAGGGAAGCTCACTGACTTTGGCCTGCTCGACCGTCGTGCCCACCGAGTAGGTTTGAGTATCCAAAACCGGGGCGGTGGACTGCACCTCGATGGTGGTGGCCTGCGAGCCGACCTGCAATTGGAAGTCGATCTTCGGGTGGGCGTCAACGGCCAGAACGATGATGCTTTGCGTCGTCTTCTCGAAGCCCGCTTTCTGGGTGCTCAATTGGTAGCGGCCGGGAGGCAAGAGGGGGATGGTGTAGGATCCGTCCTCCTGGGTCACGGAGCTTTGGCTGATGCCGGTGTCGACCTCTGTGGCGGTCACGACAACGCCGGGAACCACTGCGCCGGAGGTGTCGGTAACCGTACCTGTGAAACTTCCTCGAGATTGTTGCGCTCGCAAACCTGTACCGCAAACGAGATACAGCACCAGAATCACGCTCGCAGAGGAACCAAGGGCGCGTCGCATGACGATCACCTCCACTTTGAAACGCTCGGCAATAGTCTTCGAATTACCGGTAACGCGGGATGCAAAAAAACCGGAAAGAAAAGGCTGAGACAGGAGGCAGCTCCCCGCTCAGTACCCCAGAGTACGCCAACCACTGCGTCGATTCAAGCCCAAAGGTGCGCCTCCCCAATCCGTCGATAAGGTGCAGCGACCCGGCCGCAGATCAGGTCGGCGCCGAGGCAAGGTACGAGGTTGTCTAGCCGACTATTCGTCGCTTTCCTGCCGCCGCGCCGGGGTTGCAAGTCCTGACTTCGTTTTCGCAAAATGTGGCGTTTTTTGGTCCTTTTGGTGTCAGATTGCGGTTGATTGGTGCGCAAAACACGCATAATTTGCAACATCAAAAAAAGCGATGTCCTTTGTTTTCAAGTACTCCTTAGCTTCGTTCCCACTATTTTTCATTTTTTGTAGTTCCCTACATTCCGCCATAGCCGGGACCCTTCCGCTTTCCCTTGCGCCTCGGCGCTCGCTTGCGACAATGTGTCCACAACATAACCACAATGATAGGCTATCACAGGGAACTGGGCTTGTCAAGCGAAAAATGCAAAAAAGGCTTCCCGCCGGCTTTCTCTGCTAGCGTCATCTTGTCGCTCCGGGAAACCTGCCAAACAAAGCCCAGCTTCGGATTGAACGAGGCAATTCCCTCCCAGACCACGTCCGGCCCCCAATTGGCAGTGACTCAATTTCCGGCGGCACGGGCATTCTGCCCGGGCACGGTCACGGCCAAGATGGCCGCGCCACATCAGGGTGGGTTACGACTCCACCTTAAGCTTTTGGGTTGACTCGGTTGCGCCTGGAGGTTAAACTTCTGCGTGATGGGCATCCTATGGGCTTGGTCGAGCGGGGGCTTTTGACGTGAAGACCCAAGTCCAACGCTTGCTCGCCTTTCTAAAGCCGTACTCCTTCCGCTTTCTGGTCGCTTTCATCTTGATGGCCTTGGTGGGGGCTTGTGAGGCGCTGACGGCGTTACTCATTAAACCTGTCTTTGACGCCGTGCTTGCTCCAGGCACGGATGCCGGCAAGATTGTCTTGCTCAAATGGCCCTTCGGAGGGCAGGCGATTTATCTCCAGTCTTTTTTCCCGGCTCGGATCCACAATACATGGACTATTGTGGCCATTGCGATCGTCTCGGTAACGCTGCTCAAAGGGGTCGCTGAGTTCCTGGCAACCTATTTCATCAATTTCATCGGCCATTCCGTAGTGAGGGACCTTCGGAATTTGCTCTATTCAAAGATCATCCAGCAGTCGATGGCTTTCTTCACGAGGACCTCCACCGGACGGCTGATGTCCGCGGTCACTAGCGATATCGAGAGAATCCAGTTTGCGGTCTCGCAGACTGCCGCAGACTTCCTGAAGCAAAGTTTTACGCTGATCGGGTTGCTGGGGGTTCTGTTTTACATCGACTGGCGGATGGCGTTGGGCTCGCTGATCCTGGTCCCCTTGGTGGTGTTTCCTTCCCACAATATCGGGCGGTATATTCGCATCTCGAGCCGCTCCAGCCAGGACAAAATGGCGGAGTTGAACAATGTGCTCCAGCAGACTTTCTCCGGCATCCGCATCGTCAAAGCCTTTGGCATGGAACGTTTGGAGGTGGAGAAATTCAAGGCGGCCACCCGGCGCCTGCTGCGGGTCAGCTTGCGCTGGGTGCGAGCCCAGGCGGCAACTTCCCCCATCATGGAAGTCCTGGGCGCCATCACCGTCGCCGGTCTTCTCCTTTACGCCCGCAATGAGATCTTGCATCACGCGCAGACCACCGGAGGGTTTGTGGTCTTTCTCTATGCCCTGATTAAGACCTATGAACCCATCAAGCGGCTTACCGGCGTCCATAACGCCGCCGCGCAGGCCGTGGGCGCCTCCGAGCAGGTCTTTCACTACCTCGACCTCCACCCGGATATTCACGACGAGCCGGGGGCGTCGACCCTGCCGCCTTTCGAGCGCCAGATTGAGTTTCAGAACGTGGATTTCGACTACGAAGAGTCTTTGCCGCTGCTGCGCAACATCGACCTGCGAATTCGCAAGGGAGAGGTCGTGGCCATTGTGGGCTCGAGTGGCGCGGGTAAGACCACACTGGCCAGTCTGATTCCGCGGTTCTTTGACGTCACGCGCGGCAGGCTCCTGATCGACGGTCACGACGTTCGATACTTAAAGCTCGATTCACTTCGCGCCCAAATCGGGATCGTCACCCAGGAAACCATACTTTTCAACGACACCGTCTACAATAACATCTGCTACGGCAGCCAACTGGCCAGCGAGGAGGCCACCCGGGAAGCTGCCCGAGCGGCTTTGGCGGAAGACTTCATCCTGGAAATGCCCGAGGGGTATCAGACGGTGATCGGAGAGCGCGGGCAACGGCTCTCGGGGGGGCAGCGGCAGCGCATTGCCATTGCGCGCGCGCTTCTGAAGAATCCACCCATACTGATCCTGGACGAGGCCACCTCCGAACTCGATACGGAATCGGAACTGCTGGTCCAGAGAGCCTTGGCCAACTTGATGCAGGGCCGCACCGTGTTGGTGATTGCCCATCGCCTCTCGACGGTGCGGCGCGCGGAACGAATTATTGTCCTGGACCATGGCACCATCACAGAGGTGGGGAGCCACGAGGACCTGGTCAGCCGGGGGGGCATGTACCAGAAGTTGCACGAGCTGCAATTTGTGGACGCGGAACCGTAGCTGCCCCTTGCGCAGGGAAGCGAACGTGTGAAAGAATTCAACGACATATAACCATTGCGGCGATGCTTCGCCGCGCTTAACATAGCAGGATCAGCGGTAAGTCAACCTGATGTCGAGGCGGCCACACGCCGCCATGGGGGCGATCCCCCCTACGTGGAATCGCTGCCGGAGCATGGACGAGACGATATGATTCGAAGCATGACGGGTTACAGTAAGGTTCAAGCTGAGGAGGGAGGCTACTCGATTGCAGTGAGCATTCGTGGCACCAACCACCGCTTTCTGGACGTGCAGCTTCGCTTTCCGTCGGTACTGGAGTCCATGGATCCCCTGCTGAGGCGGCTTATCAAGAATCACATTACCCGGGGGCATGTGGAAGTGACCGTTAATTTCGAACAGTCCGGCAATGCCGGACTGGTGGTTGACCGTAAGCTCCTGACTGCTTACGTGGCCGCATACCAGACGTTGCGCGCGGAATTCGGCTGCAGTTCCGATCCGGATTTGGTGGCTCTGCTGCGCGTCCCCGGTCTGGCGACGGGCGGAAACGGCGAGCTTGCCGGGGAGGACCTGGAGCGGGTCCGCGTCCTGCTGGAGCGAGTGGCCACCGAAGCTTTGTTGAGCCTGAACGAAATGCGTGGCCGCGAAGGCGAAGACTTGGGGCGCGATCTCAAGGCCCGCTTGGCTCGGCTCGAGATGCTGACTGAGGAAGTGACAAAAATGGCAGAACGCCTTCCGAAGCTTTACCAGCATCGCTTGGAAAGCCGTCTAAGGGATTTGATGGGCAGTACGGAATTGGACGGGGCGAGGCTGGCGGCCGAGGTTGCGTATCTGGCCTCCCGTTCGGATACCACCGAGGAGTTGACGCGCTTCCGGAGCCATGTCACCCAGGTCAAGCAACTGCTCGCAGAGAGTCCGGAAGTGGGCAAGAAGCTCGATTTCCTGTTGCAAGAAATGAACCGCGAAGCGAACACGCTGCTCTCCAAGACCACGGATTTGCCGGAAGTCGGCCTCGAGGTCGCGCACCTGGCGATTGAGATGAAGAGCGAAATCGAGAAGCTGCGCGAGCAGGCTCAGAACATTGAATGATGGAGAATAAGGAACTTTCCTGCGGACGCGGCAGCATTTTGGTTATTTCGGCGCCGTCGGGAGCCGGGAAATCAACCCTGGTAAGACGGCTGATTGCCACTTTGCCCGATCTGGCTTTTTCGGTTTCGCATACCACGCGGCCGCGGCGAGACGGTGAGAAAGAAGGGCGCGACTACTTTTTCGTGAACCGCCGGCGCTTCCAGCGGATGATCGCTGCGGGCGAATTCATCGAATGGGCCGAGGTTTTTGGACGCCTTTACGGCACCTCGAAAGCGCCGCTCGAGAAGATTTTGGCCGAGGGGCGCGATGTGCTGCTCGATATCGATGTTCAGGGGCATCAACAAGTCAGGAAGCGTTTGCCGGAAGCGCTCAGCGTCTTTATCTTGCCGCCGTCCTTCGAGGTGCTGAAACGGCGCCTGACGCACCGGGATTCGGATTCGCCATCGGTTGTAGAACGACGGTTAGCGGCAGCCCGCCAGGAAATCTCCCACTGGCCTGAATATGATTATCTGGTCGTGAACGACCGCCTCCCGCGGGCCACTCAGGCCCTGAGAGCGATCGTCCAGGCAGGCCGGTTGCGGCGCCAGACCCAGGCGGGGCGGGCTCAAGAGATTTGCAGGACATTTGGAGGATGAATCGGATGGATTTGCCTCAGAAGATCGACAGCAAGTTTCGCTATATTCTGGTCGCTGCCAAGCGCGCCCGGCAGCTTCAGGCCGGCGCGCGCCCGCTCATGCAGAGCAGCGAAAAGCGGCTGACAAGAGTAGCCCAGCAAGAAGTCACGGCGGGCCTGGTGCCTTTCGAATTGCTGACGCCGGCCGCCGGCGAGATCGACAAGAACAAGAAGCCGAAGAAGTAGGGGCTAGGGATTAGGGGCTAGGGACTGGGCTTTGAATCATCTGAAATCCTGAATTCTGACTCCTGACTCCTGGCTCCTGACTCCTGATCCCCGAATCCTGGTTTTCGTCATGCGAGTTGCACTAGGGATTTCCGGCGGCATCGCCGCCTACAAAGCTGCGGAACTCTTGCGGCTGCTGCAAGAGCGGGGCGTGGAAGTCCAGGTCGTAATGACCCGGAATGCCTGTGAATTCGTTGCTCCGCTCACTTTTGCAGCTCTTTCCGGCCGAAAAGTGATCACGGAGATGTTTGGCGGCGGACCGCAGGGGGCAGCCAACGTGGAAAGCGCCATCGAGCACATCGCCGTGGCGCAGGCCATTGATGCCCTGGTGATTGTTCCCGCCACGGCCAACGTGTTGGCAAAGATGGCCCACGGCATTGCCGACGATTTCCTCACCACCCTCTGCCTGGCCACCAAGGCTCCCCTGATCGCAGCTCCGGCCATGAATGTGAATATGTGGGAAAACCCTGCCACGCAAAAGAATATTGAAATTCTGCGCGCGCGGGGAGTCAAGGTCTTGCCGCCCGACGAGGGCTATCTCGCTTGCGGAATGACCGGGGCGGGCCGCCTCACCTCCGTGGAGAGCATCGCCAAGGCGGTGCTTGCCACCCTCGGGGATGGGGATGATTTAGGCGGTGAATACCTGCTGGTGACGGCTGGGCCAACCCAGGAACCTTGGGACGAGGTGCGTTACCTCAGCAACCGGTCCTCCGGGAAGATGGGATATGCGGTGGCGCAGGCCGGTGGCCGCCGAGGGGCACAAGTCGTGCTCGTCAGCGGGCCTACTCACCTCGATCCTCCTGCCGGGGTGCAACTGGAGCGCGTCCGCACCGCCGAGCAGATGGCGCAGGCCGTCTTGCATCACTTCGAGCAGGCTACGGTGACTTTGATGGCAGCCGCGGTGGCGGACTTCCGGCCGGTGGAAGTTTTTCCTCACAAGCTCAAGAAGCAGGACGGCGTTCCCCACCTTAGGCTCGAGCACACGCCGGATATCCTGGCCATGCTGGCCTCCCGGCGGCGGCCAGGACAAGTGGTGGTCGGGTTCTCGGCGGAGACTGAAAACCTGCTGGCGAACGCTGCCGCCAAAGTGCGCGACAAACACCTCGACTTTATCGTAGCCAATGACGTCTCCCAGCCGGGCGCAGGTTTTGATGTGGAGACCAACATCGTCACCCTGGTATTCCCCGACGGTCACACTAAGCCCCTCGAGAAAATGAGCAAGCTTGAGGTCGCACAGCGAATCCTCGACGAGGTTGTGGCAATAAGACAGGAGTCAGGAGTCAGGAGTCGGAAGTCAGAAGAGAAAGAGAAGAAGTAGGGATGTTAGGCCCTCGCCCCCTTGGGGGAGAGGGTGGGACGCAGCCGCCGTTTTCATCAGGCGGGGCGGGCCGGGTGAGGGGGTCCCGTCGAGGTATAACTTATGGATGAGCGCCTCCGGCAGGACCTTGCTAACTGGCTCGAATTTTACCGCGAACTCGGAATCGAGGAATTCTACCGGCGCGACCCGGGCGGTCTTGCTAACGCAGGTCCCATCCCGCCGCTTTCCGCCACTGCGACTGCGACGCCGCCGGCCGCTCGCGAACCAATTCCTGCCGCCCCGCCGCCTCGGGTCGAGGTGTCCCCAACTGTAGTCCCAGCCGCACCCATCAGGCCGCCCGTGGCCTCCTTCAGCCTGTTCGAAACACCGGCGCCAAGGCCGATAGGCCCCGAAACACTCGAGCAGATCCGGGCGGACCTGGGCGATTGCCGGCGCTGCAAGCTCGCCGGCGGCCGCAAGACGATAGTATTCGGGGAAGGGAATCCCCACGCCGAATTGGTGTTTGTGGGAGAGGGCCCGGGGGCCGACGAAGACGAGCAGGGCCTGCCGTTTGTGGGGCGCGCCGGGCAGCTCCTGAATCGCATGATCCAGATGATCGACATGAAACGCCAGGAGGTTTACATCTGTAACGTCGTCAAGTGCCGTCCGCCCGGAAACCGCACGCCGGAGAAGGACGAAATCGAGACTTGTTCACCCTTTCTTTTCCGGCAGCTCGAGACCATTCAGCCGCGTTTGATCTGTTGCCTGGGCGCGCCGGCAGTCAAGACCGTCTTGGGAATTAAGGAAGGCATTACTAAGATTCATGGCCAGTTCTTCGATTTTGCACATTCCAAAGCCCTCGCCACCGTTCACCCTGCCTACGTTTTGCGCAACCCCCGCGAGGAGAAGATCCTGCGCGAAGACTTCGAAAAGATCCGCGAGTTTCTAAAGCACAAATAAGCCCCTCGGGTC
Source organism: uncultured Acidobacteriota bacterium (assembly GCA_963842495.1). GTDB lineage: Bacteria > Acidobacteriota > Terriglobia > UBA7540 > UBA7540 > CAVROP01. The sequence continues at coordinate 20,961 of CAWJHY010000012.1, read as the reverse complement.
GGTGTGGTGCGGGCGAGACGCCCGCACCACAAGATTCTGCCGTCAATAAAGCAGCTTCAGCGAAAACTGCAACTGCCGCGACGATCCCGCGGTGTGGTTGATGAGGCCGAACCCGCTTCCCCGAACGATATTGGCCGGCAGACCGAAGTTCACCAGATTAAACACGTTGAAGAACTCAGCGCGAAATTGCAGCGTGAGCGGCTCGCCGCCTCGTCGCGCCAGAAGTGAAGTGTCCTTGACCAACGCAAAGTCGAAATCTTGAAAGCCGGGTCCGCGGAAGGTGTTGCGTCCCAAGGTGCCGAGTCGGCCGGAGTTGGGTCCGCTGCCACCCGGCACACCGATGGGAATAGAAAAGAACGAGGCGTTATCGTCTCCAAGTCCGAAGTAGTCTTCCCGGATTTTCCGGCTGGTGGAAAAGAAGGGCCGCGCGATTTGGTCCGGGCGATCGGCGCCGTTAGTCCCGAGGCCCGTTTGCTGCACGCCGGAAAACACCGAGAAGGGTGAGCCGCTCGTGAGGGTGCTGATGTTCAAAAGTTGCCAGCCCGAAGTGAAAGGCCGGCCCAATGGCCTCAGAAAAGAAAGGCGATCGAAGGGCAGCACCTGAATAAACTCAAAACTTCCGATGTGCGTAATGTCGAAAGTGGAGGGGCCTTTCTCAGCGCCGCGATTTCGCGGATCTTGCGGCGGCGCCTGGATGATTGTTCCCGCCGAAGGGATTTGCCCCAGCCCGATGATTCCTGAGCTCGCGGAATCGAGAGACTTGCTGAACGTATAACTGGCTTGAAAGCCGAGGCCCAGACGTGGCGAAGTTTTCGAGAGGCTCGTGTTGAACGCGTGATAGGTCGAGTGCACAGCGCTACCCACGACGTACTCCGGGCCAAATCCTCCCGTGGCCTCGCCGGCCGAATCGAATGTCGTAAACGGGGCGAAACCGGGATCGGCGCCGCCGTATCCGTTGGGGAAGTCCATCGCCGAGAGGTGCACTCCTGCCGTGCCCACGTAGGAGGCGTTGAAGAGTACGTCGCCAAACTCGTGCTCCAGACCCGCAGTGAACGTCTCGATGTAGCCTTCCAGGTACCGGTTGCTCGTGTCGTAAACGAGCAGCGGATTGGACTGATGCCCGGGCGAAAGAGATGCCAGGTCGTTCTCGAACCGCTGGAGATCAACCACCGTGTTGGGCGCGAGGTTCCGGGAATCCCCGTTTACGAGAAGCGGTTGGCCCTCGATGCTACAGACTAGCGGCGCGGTAAAGGGGATGACCGAATCTTTGAAGGACACCGGCGTACCTGCCTTGGCTGTGAAATAGGGATTGATGACGAAAGGGAATCCCCCGGTGGCCGCATTGTCGATGCCCAAATTGGGAAGGCGGGTTGTGATGCCGGCGCCCGCGCGAAGCGTAGTGTGGTCTCGCGCCCGCCAGTCTAAGGCAAGGCGGGGACCGAAACCTCCCCACTGCCGTGGATACATCGGGTCGGGATTCAAGATCAACTGTTCTTGCGCTCCCGGTTCCCAGGATTTTACGGGCTGCCCGCCAGGGCTGACAAAGTCCACGCCGGTAAGCTCACGGTGGGCCTCGTGGAACGGGGCGTTGACCTCGTAGCGCAAGCCATAGGTCAAAGTCATTTTCGGAGACATCTTCCAAGTGTCTTGAAAGTATACATTGTAAGCGTTGCGGCGAATTGCAGTGAGTCCGGTGAGTTCGCCGGTCGGGAAGTCCGCTCCGGCGATCGAAAAATCCGAGGCGTAGGGAGTGGCAGTTAAGAATCCGGCCAGCGAATCCGGCAGAAGGCCGCCAGGCAGAATGTTATGTTGGCCGCTGGCGGACAGGATGGCGACCGGCGAGTAGGCCGGTCCTCCTCCGAAGGTGTACGTGCCGTTCGCCGAGAACGCATACGTGGCGGAATCGCGATTGAACCGTCCTTCAAAGCCGAACTTAAAAGCATGGGACTTACGCACCCAGGCAAAACTCTGCCGGACTTGGAACAGATTTGTCCACATTTCCATATTTGACCCGGAAGCCGTATTGAAGGGTTCGTAAAGGCCGTCGGCAAATACCATGCCCGGCTGCGTGGTGTTGGTGGTGAGGAATGACGGTGTGGTGCGAATGAAATCAATCACCGACTCGGAGGCGAGATTGGCGGAAATCTGGCGAGTATACACGAGACCCAGATTCCGCTGGTGGTCAACAAATCGAATGCCGAATGAGGGGTCGATGGCACTCTGGTCGGGGTTGGTTGTGGGCCCGGAAACATTATCGAGGGTGAAGCGCACCAGCAGATTGGCGCGCTCCGAAATCTTGTGGTCGATGCGGACGGAAAACTGGTCGCTATCGGTAGGGACCTTCACGGAAGTGGCAAAGGTCCGGGCTCCGTAAGCGCCTTGCAGATCGTTGGGCAGGGGATAGCGCGCCAGTACCGGCGCCACTGCCGGATTCACCGGAACGAACAGCGTATCTCCCGGCGCCGCCGTGGAGTCGATTCCTTGCCGTTCTGCCGCCGTGGGAACTGAGAGCACCTGGGTGCTGCTCAGCACCTGCCGGAAACCCTGATATTCTCCAAAATAGTAAGTCCGGTGGCGCCCATCATAGAGGCCAGGCAGGAGGACTGGCCCGCCGTTGGTAAAGCCAAATTCGTTGCGGACGAAGGGCGGGATGCGGCCCGGGATTGCGATACTTCGCTGATCGAAAAAGTTGCGCGCATCAAACGCCGCATTGCGCGCAAACTCAAAAGCCGACCCGTGGAGATGGTCCGTCCCCGATTTCGTAATCACGTTGGTGAAAGCCGCCGCTCCTTCCCCGACGGAGGCGGGCAGCACGCCGGAGTCACTGCGGATTTCCTGGATGGCCTCGACGTTGAAGTTCGAAAAGGCGGCCCCGCCGATCTCCGGGTCGGTGGTGTCGACGTTGTCCATGGCGAACACGGCGGTGGCTCCCCGCTGTCCATTGACCGCGAATTGCTGCGTGAAGTTGGCCGCGCCGTTGGTATCCGTCGTGGTGCCTGCCGCGAGCTGGAGGAACTGCGTGAAGTCCCGTTTGTTGAGAGGCAATCCGGAGACCTGCTGGCTTGACAGTTGCTCACCTCCGCTCGCGCGCTCGCCGTCATGGTTGGCTTGCAGCCCGCCGGTGTTCACCGGCTCGTCGCCTCCCGCTGAGATCACAGCGAGAGTAAGGTCCTTCCGGCGCACAGAGATGCGCAACCCAGCCTGCAAGCGATCTCGCGCGTGCAACTCCAGCGTGTCCCTCAGAGTTGCCGCTGACCCCTGCCAGCGCACTGACACCTGGTAGTTTCCGGCGGGGAGTTCTGCGAAGCTGAAAACACCGCGTTCGTCCGTGGTGCACTCGAACTTGGAGAGAGGGAACTGGCCTGCGGTGGCAGGCACACCTGCGCTACGCTGTTCTATCAAGATAACCACGGCACCCGAAACGGATTTCCCATTCGCATCGCGTAGCACGCCTTGCCACGCAGCAGAACGAGGCTGCTCGAGAGGCGCTCCCAAACTCGTTAACAGCCAGATCAAAAGAAACGGCACAGTCCCTCTCGTTAACCTGTCATTCCGAGCGCAGAGAGGAATCTCGCCCTGAAAACAAAGGGAGATTCCTCGTCGCCTACGGATCCTCGGAATGACCGAGCAAAGGGTTTTTCAGCAGCCTCGTAGAGGCCTGCGAACTGCGGACATCCCTCTGCGATGACTTCGCGACCAGAATATCACCGAAACAGCTCATGCTGACCTTACAGTTCGAAGACTGCCATCTGGTGCCCTTGTACCGAGGGAATGACAATGCTTGCATAGCCATCGTGGTAATCGAGTTTCAGGGTGTGCCGTTGCGGGGCCAGGTACACCTGCTTGGGCTTCTGATCTGTGCGCAGGGCGATGTTCACGTTGGAAAGCGGGATGACCTCCTCAACGATGTCCAGGTCCGGAGCGCGCCTTTCTGCCGGATAATGCAGCACGTGCACGATGCGCCTCCCGTTTTGCTCCGTAACCGTCAGTTCCGCCGTCGAAGGAAGGTCCGTCTTGGCCAGCGGGTTGGGCAGAAGGCGTTGGATGCAATTTCTCACCAAAAGCTTCTGGGCCTCATAAGCATTATTCGCATAACCGCTGAACACGGGGAATGAGATGTAGATGAGGTTCCCTTTCTGCGCCGCGGCCACATGGTCCGTAGGCTGATCGTAGGCGGTTTGCTGGTGCGAGCTGAAGTGCTGGTAATTGCGGTCGAAATAGGGCCTCCAGATGCGGGCCAAGGTGGTGGTTCCCGGCTGGGCCTTAACCACTGAACCGGGAACATAGGTGAAATGGACCATGGGCGCAATCCCCGCATTGGCGCCTTCCAGCACCTCGAAGTAGTCGCCCTTGTTACCCTGATTCGGCGAAGGCCCCAGGTATTCGAGGCCTAATTCCGTCAGTGCGAACTGTTTGCCCGCCGCGTCCAGGCCCGACTCGTGGCTCAAGATCAACTTCCCTCCGCCCGTCAGATAAGCCCGCACCTTGCTCAGCAAGTGATCGTCAAAACGATGGCCGTCCGGAAGAATGATGACTGAATAGCGGGAGAAATCCGATTCGTGGTCGAGCGTGTCGAATTGATAATGCAGCTCTTCCAACAGGTTGGTAATTCCCTCATCCGAGGGCGCGACGCTGGCCGGCACGACGAAATGGGCGGTCGAGAGATATCCGATTTCAGTTACTGCCTTCGCACCCGTGCACCACGGCTCTTTCTCCGCCACGCTCTTATAGGTCCGTCCGATCAGCTCGTACGCCGGCTTGACAAGTTTTCCGCGCGGGTGGAGTTGGTCGCCTACTGAGCACTTCCCGGCTTGCGCCAGCATCCGAAAACATTCGTAGTCCAGTGCTGCCTGATTCCGTAAGCCTCCGAAATCACCCCAGCTTCGGTGGAAGCGGGCGTCCATGCCCAGGTAATCCAAGCCCAAATTCCGCACGTAGCGGGACATGATCGCGAAGTGCGCGTACCCCCATCCGCCGCCCGGCAAGGACTCGACTTCAACCTGAGTGAGATATTTCAAATAAGGCCGCATCCCAACGCGAACCCGGCCGTTGAAGAACATCAGAGCGTTGGGCCGGTAGCGGCGGGCCGTGGAATAGAGCCTGTCCACCGTCCGCAGCAGGACTAGTTCCGCATGCTTTGAGCGGTCTTCCAGCTTCGCTGAATCCAGGCCCAGCTTTTCTCTTTCCTGGAGGCAGTAGTGACAGAAGCATCCGAAACTCGAATACTCGAGGATATCGAACCAGAATCCATCCACTTCGTAGTTCTTGGCTACCTCTTCGGCTTGCGCGGTTACATAATCAAGATAGGGAGTGTTGGGGCAGACGCGTTTCCAGCCTGCCTGGAGCGGCTGGGCTCCGTCGGCCCGCCCTTCTTCGTCCAGCACGCGCCAATCGGCGTGCTGCTCGGCAGCGTACTGGTCCCACATGATCGTGATGTAGACGGGCGTCAGGATATCCGCCTTGTGGCAGGCCTCAATCATCTTTCCCAGCAGATCGAATTTCAGCCCCGGATGCATCGGGCCGACCTTGCTGGGGTAGTAAGCCATGCCGTGGTGACACTTGGCAAAAATGTTAATGGAATTGACGTGGGCGTCCTTCAGGACCTGCACGAATTCGTCGGCGTTGAAATCCGCTCCCACATCGGCGATTAGGGGCGAGGTATGAAAGTCCAAGTGAACCTGCCGAAAACGCAGCTCTCCTTCCTTGGGTGGACTCTGCGGAACCGCTACATTGGGCTCGGGGCTGGCGCTTAACGCTTCGGCAACAGGTGGCATCGAGGCCCAGCCGGCACTCAGGCCGACCGACTTGACGAACGAACGCCGAGTTAGAGAATGCATCCTTGTCTCCTCCCTGATCAACTGCGGTCCTAGCCTGTGAAGTCTACAACAAGAGGGCAGGAAAGGCCAACTCAGAACCCATGGCAATTCTTCGCTTGCGCAAACTGAGGAGCAGGTTTACCCTCCTCGTGGGATTCGGCGTTGCGTCATTTATGCTCTCCATTTCATATTGCTGACTCTTCGGCAGGCGCACACTGCGCTGACCTGAAGATTCGCGTGAAAGGGCGGGCGCTTGGCAGCACGCATCGCAGGAATCGAAAACATCGGGCGCCACGAAAATCCAGTGGGAGGGAAGCCATGCGGAAGAGTCGGGTTGGAAAGCTGGTCTTTCTTTTGGCACTCACGGCGGGGTCTTTGCTGATCGCGATATCGTCCGTAAGCGGCGCGGAGAGCGTGAACCCGCCCCAGGGGGCACAGAAATCAGAGGACGCGAGGACAGCCTGGTACCGGGAAGCGAAATTCGGAATGTTCATCCATTGGGGTCCGTATTCAGTAGCCAGCGTGGAGGCTTCTTGGCCCATCATGGTACCTGGCCGCTGGAATATCACCGAACTCGAGTACGTAACATTGTACAAGAGATTCAATCCTACCCAATACGACCCTGCGGCGTGGGTTGAGCTGGCCAAGCAGGCCGGACAGCGTTACATGGTGATTACAACCAAGCATCACGACGGCTTTTGCATGTTCGACTCGGCGCTGACCGATTACAAAATTACCAACACTCCCTATGGCAAAGACGTTATCGCCATGCTGGCCAAAGCCGCCCACGAAGCGGGAATGCCCCTAGGCTTCTATTACTCCCCGCCGGACATGCACCACCCCGGCTACAGGGACACCACCAAGCTTGTCAAGGACAGTTGGCACGGCGACCCGAGCCGGCCGGAGTGGGCTACCTACCTTGATTACATGGAGGGCCAACTTCGCGAATTGCTGACCAAGTATGGTCCCGTGGCGTTGATCTGGTTCGATGGTCTGGATCGAGAGGAGAAGTACCAAGGCCAGCGATTTATCAACTTGATTCATGAGTTACAGCCCGCCACGCTCATCAACAACCGGATCGGGGTGGATGGCGATTTCGTGACTCCCGAGCAGCAGATTCCGGACCGGGTTCCAACCAAGAGCGGGACGGAGGATTTTCAGCTTTGGGAAACCTGCATGACGATCAACGGCACCTGGGCATACAACAAAAACGATCAGCACTACAAGTCTGTGAAAGTGCTCATTCAGGACCTGGTTAACGTGGCGAGCAAAGGCGGCAATTTCCTGCTGGATGTCGGCCCCACCCCGGAGGGCACAATTCAACCTGAATTCGTTGAACGCCTCCAGGCGATGGGAGAGTGGATGAAGGTCAACGGCGACTCGATCTACGGGACCACCTACGGGCCGTGGCAAAACCTCCCCTTTGGAAGGACCACAGCAAAGGGCAAGGCGATTTATCTCCACGTGTTTGACTGGCCATCGAAACCTGAATTGGAATTGCCTGCCATAACGAGCCGGGTTTCCCGAGTCACCCTGCTGGCGACGGGCCACAAAATCCGCTTCAAGCAAAAGAAAGACCGCTTGCTGATTACGGTGCCTTCCATGGCGCCCGACCCGAACGACAGCGTACTGCGAATCGACATGAAGTAGGACAAATGAGTCACTTACCGTCGCGCCGAGGCATCCAAGTTAACGACGGCCGAACCATGAGACCTCTCCTGTGCAGATTGATGGTCATGCTGGCTGTGTTGGCATCCCTGACGTGGGTATCACTGCCGGCCGCAACCACCCAGAAACTGTTTCTGAAAGATGGGACCTTTCAACTTGTTTCCAGCTACGAGGTGAACGGGGAGAGAGTTCGCTACTATAGCGTCGAGCGCTCCGAGTGGGAAGAAGTCCCCTTATCTCTGGTTGACCTCGAGGCGACGAAACGCGCACAGGAGGAAGAGAAATCGCTCCAGAAGAAACAACTCGAGGAAGGCCACGAGATTGAGCAGGAACGCTTCTACCAGCCTCCGGACACGGGATTCGAGGTTGCCCCGGGCGTTCACCTGCCCAATGACGAAGGGGTCTTCGCGTTCGACGGAAGTCGCGTGATCCGGCTGATTCAATCCACTCCGGAAGTGATCACCGACAAGAGGCGGGCGGCGTTTGCCATGGCAGTTCCCGGGCACTTGCTGAAAGGCCAGGTGATCCTTGAACTTCCTGGTCCCAAGGCTGCCGTGCGGCTACAGCAAGCGATGCCGACGTTTTACGTCCAGTCTAGCCAGGGGCTAGGCGCCAAGGTGGAACTGATTCCCGTGAAGGTGGTGAAAGAGTCGCGAATTGTGGAAAGGGTCGAGGCAAGCCGCGCCGGCCCGGGAAAAGCATCGCAGGCTTCTGCTGCGGTGCAATTGCAGCGCACACAGTTAGCTCCCGGCCTTTACTGTCTGAAGCTCCTACAGCCCCTCGACCCCGGAGAATACGCGCTCGGCGATCTAGCGGAGCAGGGTATCGACTTGGTGCTGTGGCCCTTTGGGCTGTTTGAGCTCCCGAGCAACAAACCCGCGAAGAGGCCTCCGCCTAGTTCTTCCGATCAAGAATAGGCGCCCCGTCAGACGATGTCTTGCCGGCTTTCATCCCACTGCACACTGCGGCCCAGGCGGTAGGAAGCATTGGCCATCTGGCAGGTGATGGCAGACCGGAACCCGATTTCGAACGGGCAATTGGGTTCCTGGCGGCTGCGCACGCAGTCGAAGAAGTTTTGCATGTGGGCCTTAGTCATTGCGGCGTCTCCGATACCTTCGACGTCCGGAACGGCAGGAGCAGCCTCGGCCGACGCTCCGGAATGTCGCCTGGCCTGGGGGACGTAGCGCAATCCGTCCAGTTCCTTGCAGAGAAGTGTCCCTTGGTTGCCCAGCAGAAGGTCTTCACCTTCCCCATAGAAGTTGTTGCCGAACATCGAGTTCCAAGTGAAGAAAATCTTCTCGGGCTGATGCAGGCAGGCGCTCATGGTGTCGGGAACCTGCATCTTCGGCGAGAGGTAGTTGTCGCCCGTCATCATGACGCGGGCCGGGATTTTCAGATTCAGCGCCTTGTACCAGAAGCCTACCTGGTGGACCATATTCTCGAACACGTTTCCACCCGAGTAGTCCCAATAGAAGCGCCAGTTAATGTAGCGCTCGGGATCGAAGGCATAATGGTCCGCCTCGCCTTCGAAGGCCTTCCAATCGATGTGCTGGGTATCGCAGTCGGGGGGAATCTTGCGCATCCAACCGCCGTAAGGCGCATTGCGGTAATGGTGGGCGTGAAGAGCGGTGATGACACCCATGCGTTCGGGCGTGGCGTACTCGCCCGCCTTGGGTTGCGCCGGACCGCTGGTTGATTGAATTCCAATCTGCACCACGCGGCTCGAGCCCTCGAACGCTTTGCGCATGCGCCGGGCGTGGTCGGGGTTGAAGGCCATGGTCTTTTCCTGGTACACGTCCTTCCCGGCCTGAAGCGCGGGAACGAAATTGAGCACGTGCTGGTGCTGGGGGGTGGCGATGAGGACGGCGTCGATCGTCTTGTCGTCAAGAAGCTTGCGGAAATCTTGATAGGTGGCGGCGTTAGGCGCAATTTGCCGGGCTTCGTCCAGGCGGCGCGTGTAAACGTCAGCGACCGCGACGGCTTCCACGTTCGGGCATTCCAGCGCGGCCTTGAAGATCTGTCTCCCGCGGTTTCCCGCCCCGATCAGGGCGAAGCGGACCCGATCGTTTGCCCCCAGTACACGGCCGGCGGGCGTGAGGCTGTAAGCGGCGTAGGCTGCCGCTCCCGCGGCTGCCTGTTTCACGAATGTGCGTCGAGTAAGCATGATGTTCCTCCGAAAGAGCAGGGCCGCGCGGCCCTGCGTGTGATGCAGGGGCGGCCGTGGCGGCCGCTCGCCGCCTGAAGGCTTTGGGCCGCGCGGTGGGCGACCGCAAGGGTCGCCCCTACGATGTTACACAGTTGAATACTTCTTATTGAGTTCCTTGATCCGGGCGAGAAGCTTCGGCACGCCCGTCTTGGGATCTTCCTCGCCTTCGTATTCGGCGGATGTAAACCCTTTGTACCCACCCTGCGCGAACAACTTCCATACCTCTTCGAGATCCAGGGGCTTTCTGGGTTCGCCGTAGAAGTCGCGGATGTGTGTATGAGTCGCGTAGGGAAGGCAGGCCTCGATCTGCGTGTAAGGATCTTCCGGAAAGTTGCTGATGTCCAGATTGCACCCGGCGTAGGGAGAATCGACACGGCGGAGAATCTCGAGAATGTTAGCGGCTTTGGAGGTGATTCCTCCGTGGCTTTCGATGCCGAGGGTGATTCCTTTCGCTGCCGCGTAATCGCAGGCCGGCTTCATGGTTTCCACCACCCACTGGATGCCCTGTTCGTCGGTTGCGCCCTTGGGAATCTCGCCGCCGAACACCCGCAAGTGGGATGCCCCGAGCAGTTCGGTGGAGTCGACCCACTGCTTGATCTTTTCGAGCTCCGTGGCGCGCTGGGTGGGATCAGGCTGGCACATGTTGGTGCCGATTGCCGCGCCCGAAAACGGCACGCCGTTCCGAAACGCCAGACGCCTCAGTCCGAGCAGGTAGGAAGGCTCGGTGGATTTGAAATAGTACGTGGTCATGTCCACCCCGTCGATCTCCTGCTCGACGGCGGTAAGGATGAAGTCTTCCATGGTCATCGGGCCGTGTTGAAGGTACTTGCGGTAGGAGTAAGCGCAGCAACCCGAAAGCAGTCTGGGGTGGTTGGTGGAATTCTTGATGAGTTCGGGCGGGCGGGCCGGAAGCCTGGCCGCGCCCACCGATAACGACGCGGCGGCAAGGCCGGCGGTCTTTAGAAAGTCACGACGATCAAAAGCGCTGCTCATAGGATCTCCTGTAGTTTAGCCGGGATTCGCAAACTGGGACTCCCATCCCGCACTCTTGAAAGGTTTGCAGTATACCTCAGCACGACAGGCGAGCGCACCGGGTTATAATGACAGGCCAGGTGATCTCGAGTGCTCTCTCGACTGCTTCTCAACAACATTCGCCGTCTCTTCGGCGGGCTTTTCGGCTTGGCCTTATTCTGGGGTTCGTGTGGTTCTTCCCCGCCGGCCTGGGCCTCGGAAAATCCTTACGCTCAGCAGATCGGGGCGATTTTTGCGCCGCTGGTTTCGCGCCATGAGCCGGGCCTCGCGGTGCTGGTCCGCCGCAACGGCAAGACCGTGTTCAAGCGTGGGTATGGGAGCCGCGATTTGCGCTCAGGCGCCCCTGTCAATGCGCGCTCGAATTTTCGCCTGGCTTCCTGCACGAAGCAGTTTACCGCCATGGCCGTACTGCTCCTCGTCCACGACGGCAAGCTCCGTCTGGACGAAACGCTCGCCGAGGTTCTTCCGGAGTTTCCTGCCTATGGAAGAGCCATCACCCTCCGCAACCTGCTGAATCACACTTCCGGGCTTGTGGCCTACGAAGACCTGATGGACAAGACGTGCAAATCCTGGCAGGAGATTCCGCAGATCAGCGACGCCGGCGTGCTCGAACTGATGGAGAAACAGGCGGGCACGAAGTTCCCACCCGGCACGGCCTGGGAATACAGTAACTCCGGCTACTGCGTGCTGGCCAAAGTTGTCGAGAAGGCGTCCGGCCTGGGCTTTGCTGATTTCCTCCGCCGGCGCATTTTCGTTCCTTTGAAAATGCACGACACGCTGGCCTACGAATATGGCAAGAATCAGGTGAAGGCCCGCGCCTACGGGTACACCCAAGACGCGGGTACTTGGCTGGAGACCGATCAGAGTCCGACTTCGGCGACCCTCGGCGACGGCGGAGTCTATAGCTCCCTTGACGACTTGCGCAAATGGGACGACGCGCTTCGCCGCCACACTCTGTTAAGTGAGGCCGCGATGCGGCCAGCTCTGACGCCAGTTGCATTGCCCCAAGATTTCCACTCTTCGTCAGAAGGCGGCGGGCCCGTCAAGTACGGATTTGGCTGGTTTCTTGACCCTTATCGCGGCCACGGGCGCATGTGGCATTCCGGTGAAAGCACCGGATTCCGTACGGTCATCGAACGCTTCACCTCCGACGGACTGACGATCATCGTACTCGCCAATCGAACCGACCTCGACCCCTCAGCGCTCGCCCTGAAAGTCGCAGATCTGTTTCGTCGCTAACTTCCTGGGTTAGAAGTTTGTTGAAGAGTCCAGCCCGTCAGCCGACGGGCGGCAGGGAGGGGGCCTGATCCAGGAGTTTCACTCCAGGCTATTCAATGTGCTCCCCTCCGGGGAGTGCCAGGAGACCGCGTTCGAGAAGATCCGCGCACGAGTCGCCGGCACGCAGATGGCCGCCCGGAAACCCGGACTGTAATTCCACCCTTAAAGATCACACCGACAACGTCCGATAGAACAAAGAGAGTGTTCGAAACAGATCGTGACGAGGTGAGGTGCCCTTCGTAACGAGAGTTGCAGTGTGTGTGTAAGCAGGCGAAATGGATCCGTTCCGGTAGTGGCGCTGGGCACAAACGAATATGCCGACTCTCAAATTGTTTCGACGCTTTCCCACCCTCGCGTGGGCGTCCCTCCTTCCCCTCCTTGTCTCCTTCGTAGGTGGTGCTCCGGTCCAGGCTCTCGATCCGTCCAAGGCTCTGACGCAGTACGTTCATGAAATCTTTCAACAGGAACAGGGATTGCCCGAGAACGATGTGACCGCGATCATTCAGACGCGGGATGGCTACATCTGGCTAGGCACCGAGGAAGGCTTGGTGCGCTTCGATGGCGTCCACTTCACCGTGTTCGACAAAAGTAACACGCCTGAACTGACCAGTCCTTACATAATTGCTTTGCTGGAAGGCCGTGACGGGAGCCTTTGGATTGGCGCCAGTGCGGGTGGCGTCTACCGGCTGAAAGACGGAAAGTTCAGCACCTACCAGACCCCGGATGGCCTGGCGAGTGACGATGTTCGGGCATTTTTCGAGGCCTCGGACGGGAGCCTGTGGATTGCAACTGCCGGACACGGGCTCGGGCGTTGGAAGGACGGCGAATTCTCGCGCTACACCACCAAGGACGGTCTTGCGAACGACTTCGTCTGGGCTCTGGAGGGAACCGCCGACGGAAGCCTCTGGATCGGTACGGACCGCGGCCTTAACAGGCTCAAGGACGGCAAGTTCGCCCTCTATACGACCAAAGATGGACTCCCCAGCGACGTGGTTTGGTCATTGGGCCTGGGGAGCGCGCAGACCTTGTGGGTGGGAACAGGCGGCGGCCTTTGTTCCATGCAGGACGGGAAGTTACGCGCCTACCCCGCAAAGCAGGCTCAGGACAAATACCCTGTGAAGTCCGTACTCGAGGACCGGCATGGAACGTTATGGCTCGGCACGGAGGGGCACGGGTTGGAACGGATTGAGAACGGGACCCTCGCCGCCTATACCAGCCAGCAAGGTCTACCGAACGACACTGTAGGGGCAGTTCTCGAAGACGACGAAGGCAATCTTTGGCTGGGTACCTTCGGCGGCGGTTTGGTCGGATTGAAGGACGCCAGCTTCATGACCATTGGCACTGAGCAAGGTCTGAGCATCGAGGATGTCAACGGAGTTTATGAAAGTCGCGACGGAAGCATCTGGATCGGATCGTCGGGCGGCGGCTTGAACCAGCTCAAGAATGGGAAGGTCACTCACTACACCCGCAAACAGGGCTTGCCCAGCGACGAAGTGTGGAGCGTGCTCGAAAGCCGCGATGGAAGCATCTGGTTGGGAACCAATGGCGGCGGACTGGCGCGCATTCAAAACGGCAGAATCACCACCTACACCACGAAGCAGGGCCTCTCGAACGATTCCATTAGAGCCCTGCTTGAAGACTCGCAAGGCAAACTCTGGATTGGCACACGAAGCGGTGGGCTTGATCTCTTCCGTGACGGGAAATTCACTTTCTACTCGACTCGCGACGGGTTACCTTCCGATGTCATCAGGGGTCTTTACCAGGATCCGGGAGACACGCTCTGGGTCGCAACGGAGGGAGGGCTGGCGGCGATGGAAGGTGTCCGAGCCGCGAACTCAGAAGACGTTGGCGGGCGCTTCCACTTCAAAGCCTATACGACCAAGGACGGCCTGGCAAACGACGCGACCTGCTCTGTCTATCAGGACCACGAGGGGACGCTTTGGGTCGGATCCTGCGCCGGAGGGCTGAGCCGATTTAAGGACGGCAAGTTCACCGCCTACACCACTCGGCAAGGAATGTTTGACGACATCGTTTTCCAGATCCTCGAGGATGATCGAGGCAATCTCTGGATGAGTTGCAACCGGGGCGTCTACCGCGCCAGCAAGAAGGAGTTGAACCAGTTCGCGGCCGGGGTCATCAAGTCGATTCATTGCGTCTCCTACGGCGTCTCCGACGGAATGGGCAGCCGGGAATGCAACGGTGGCTTCCAACCCGCGGGGTGGAAGACCAGAGACGGAAGGTTATGGTTCCCGACTCTCAAGGGAGTTGCCGTCGTCGACCCGGCCCGTTTGAAGATCGATGAACATCCGCCGCGCGTCATGATCGAGCAAGTCTTAATAGACGGCACACCCGTGCCTGACTTGAGGAACATCCGAGTGCCGGCGGGGCACAGTAAACTGGAGTTCCACTATACCGGTCTCAGTTTTGCCGCGCCGCGCAAGGTGCGATTCAAGTTTCAGTTGGCAGGGCTGGACGAGGGCTGGGTCGATGCCGAATCTCGACGCATCGCCTACTACACGAATGTTCCTCCTGGCAAATACTCCTTTCGTGTAATCGCCTGCAACGGAGAGGGGGTTTGGAATCTGGCAGGTGCAACACTGAAGGTTTATCTCCAGCCGCATTTTTACCAGACCCTTTGGTTCTACACACTGTCCGGCGTGTTGCTTTTGGCTGCTGCCGTAGGGGGATATCGGCTTCGCATCCGGCAAATCCGCGCGCACGAACGGGAGCTGGAATCGCGCGTGAAGGAGCGGACCGAAGAGTTGCAAGAGGAGGTCATCGTGCGTAAGCGCGCGGAGGAAGCCGCCGAGGCCGCCAGCCGCGCCAAGAGTATGTTCCTGGCCAACATGAGCCACGAGATTCGCACCCCCATCAACGGCATCCTGGGGATGACAGAGTTGGCCCTGGAAACGGAACTGACCCCCGAGCAGCGGGAATTCTTGGGAATGGCCAAAACTTCAGCCGACGCCTTGCTTACCGTGCTCAACGATGTCCTGGACTTCTCCAAAATCGAAGCCGGCAGGCTCGACCTTGACCCGATTCGGTTCGGATTGCGCGATGGCTTGGAAGATACTCTGAAACTGCTGGCCTTGCGGGCCGACGAGAAGGGCCTCAAGCTGACTTGCGATATTCACCCCGAGGTGCCGGAGATGGTGGTTGCCGATCCCACCCGGCTGCGCCAGATCATCATCAATCTGGTCGGCAACGCCATCAAATTCACTCCGCGCGGCGACGTGAGCCTGGAAGTGGTCTTGGAGTCCGGAACTCCGGATCAGGCGCTGTTGCACTTCACGGTGCGGGATACCGGCATCGGCATTGCTCCCGAGAAGCAGAAGATCATTTTCGAGGCCTTCTCCCAGGCCGATGGTTCCACGACGCGTACCTTCGGAGGCACGGGGCTGGGGCTGACCATCTCCCTGCGGCTGGTGACCATGATGGGCGGCCGGATGTGGGTGGAGAGCGAGTTGGGGAAAGGCAGCCGCTTCCACTTCACGGTACCGGTGCGGACGGCGAGGGGCGCGCTCGCGATGGAGCCGCTGGAGCGAGGAGACTTAGCCGGGCTGCCGGTGCTGGTGGTGGATGATAATCTGACCAACCGTCGCATTCTGGGAGAGATGCTTCACCACTGGGGCATGCGGCCGGAGTTGGCGCCCAGCGGAGCGGAAGCCATCACCATGCTCCAGGAAGCCGATCGCCGGGGCGTCGGCTTCGCCCTGCTGCTGGTGGACGCGCAGATGCCCGGCATGGACGGCTTCACGCTGGTGCAACGCCTCCGCCAGCAAACCGACTTGCGCAAGATGACCATCATGATGCTGACTTCGGCGGGGCAAAGGGGTGACGCGGCGCGCTGCCGGGAGCTAGGCATTGCCGCCTATCTGGTCAAACCGATCGTCCAGTCGCAGCTCCTCGACGCCGTGCTGAATGTTCTGGCCGCAAAGCCCCGGGAAGCGAAGGCCCCCAGCGTGCAGCCCGAAGGAGTTGGGCCGCAAAGCGGTCCTCGGGGCCGCGGCTCTGAGGGTTGCGAGACTCCTTTAGTTACTCGTCATTCTTTGCGCGAAGCCCGGCAACACCAGCGCATCCTGCTGGCCGAAGACAATCTGGTCAACCAGGTACTGGTGTCCCGCCTCCTCGAAAAACAGGGGCACAGCGTCGTTGTGGTCAATAACGGACGCAGCGCCCTGGAGGCGCTGGACAAAGAGAAGTTCGATTTGGTTCTCATGGATGTGTCCATGCCGGAGATGGACGGACTTGAGACCGTCGCGGCGATCCGCGCCCGCGAGGGAGCCACGGGATTCCATATGCCCATCATCGCCATGACTGCCCACGCCATGAAAGGTGATCGCGAGCGCTGCCTGGAGGTCGGCATGGACGCCTACATTTCCAAACCCATTCAGCCCAGGGAACTCTTTGAGGCTATCAAGTCGGTGTCCGTGGTCTCTGCGCAGCTTTGAGGTAGCGAAGCCTTGGAGCGCGGCAGCTTGCTGCCGCTTTACTCAGGCCGGCTTGCCGACCGTGCGGCGATAGCTCGATTGCGGAACGAACCCCTCACCCGTCTCGCTTCGGTTGATGAAAGCGCCGCAGCGAGCCACCCTCTCCCCAGGGAGAGGGCTATTGCATGGGACCGAGCGCAAAACTGAACAAATCACTTCCCACGGCGATCGAGACGTACTGCACGCCATCGACGGCGTAGCTCATAGGCGAGGCGTGCATGCTCTGGCCGGTGTTGAAGTGCCACAAGGGCTTGCCGGAACGGGCGTCAACAGCCTCCAATTCTCCTGCATCATCTCCGAAAAAAACCAGCCCTCCCGCGGTGGTCATTGTTCCGCCCCAGGAATCACCGTCGCCGATTTGCGGGTAGCGCCAGACGGGTTTGCCCGTTGGCACGTCAAACGCCAGCATGATCTTCTTTGCCGCTTCTTTCGGAATGCGCTTTGCCCCGGTGCTGTAATAGGTCTGGCCGGGCTTGTAGACTTGTTTCTTGGCGCCCGCGAAGTACATTTCGCAGTCTTCGAGAGCGAGAAAATAGAAGAGGCGAGTGGAGGGATTGTAGGAGGGAGAGAACCAATTCGTGGCGCCGGTCATCGAGGGGCAGATTCGCGTGCCTTGCGGGGTGGGCTTCAGCCCCGTGAGCAGGGGGCGGCCATGGGCGTCGATCCCGGTTGCCCAGTTCAGCTTCTCGACGAAAGGCGTAGCGCTCAGAAACTTCCCGTTGGCGCGGTCGAGGATATAGAAAAACCCGTTGCGGTTAGCCTCCACCAGCAGGCGCCTGACCGTTCCGTCAACCGGCACATCCAGCAACACGGGAGTCTCCGTGGCGTCGTAATCGTAGAGGTCATGCGGGGTGAACTGGAAATACCACTTCAGCTTTCCAGTATCTGCGTCCAGGGCCAGCACGCAATCAGTGTAGAGGTCGTCGCCTGGGCGCGTATCGCCCACGAAATCCGGAGCGGGATTGCTGGTGCCCCAGTAAACCGTATTCAACTCCGGATCGTACGTTCCGGGCATCCAGGTTGTGCCGCCGCCGTGCAAGTAAGCATCACCGATCCAACTCTCGGAGCCGGGTTCCCCCGGAGCTGGAATAGTCCAAAAACGCCAGACAAGCTTGCCGGTGATCGCGTCGTAGGCGGCCAGGAACCCGCGTACCCCATCGTCGCCGCCCGAAGTCCCCACCAGAACCTTGTCCTTAACCAGCAGAGGCGCACTGGTAGCTCCGTAATTCAGGCGAGTGTCAGCGTAAGTAACGTCCCAAATCAAGTTGCCGGAACGTGCGTCGAGACAGAGCAGGTGGGCGTTATCGGTCTCCATATAAACGCGCGAATGCCAAACCGCGACACCGCGATTATGATGGGCCGACGCGTCGTCGATCAGCCCTTCGGTCAGCGGGCGCGAGTGGTGCCACAGCACGCGGCCGGTGCGCGCGTCGAGCGCCAAGGCATCGTTGCCGGAGGTGATGTACATGACCCCGCCCACGACGACCGGGGTTACCTCCATGGAGTCCGAGTTGGTGGAGTGGAACACCCATTGGGCGCGCAGGTGTTTGACATTCTCAGTGTTGATTTGGTCCAGCCCGCTGTAGCGTCGTCCCGTGTAGTCTCCGTTGTAGGAAGGCCAGTCCTGCTGCGGAGGCGAAACCAGCAGTCGTTCCGGCGCAATGTCGGCGTCCATCGAGACGGGAGCCCGTCCCGATTGGCCCGCCGCATCGGTTGTCAGGAGGCAGAATCCGACAACCAGCAGCGCAGAATTCGTCCGTCGAAGCCCCTTGTGGCGCAGCATAGATTTGTTGGACAGATCGGGTTCAGGCATCTTCTCACCGCGAAGCGGTGGACTGTGAGTGGCCGTGGGCGCGAGCCCACGGCCCGTTTGAATGCCCAAAGGGCATTAATGTCATTAGCCGTAGGTGAAACCTACGGAGAAATGGCCCTTGCCTGGTGCTTGCCCCGACCCTGGAGGGGTCGAATTCAACTCCTGCGGGGTTGGCGGTTTCTCGTAGCTAGCGCTTTCCGTAGGTTTCACCGACGGCTCAATTCAATTCGCCCCCGGTGTCCAACAAAAAATGTCCGACATGCTCAGCCCCAAGGGAGAGGGCTGTACCTTCACACTAATTACTCTTTACTACCTCCACTTCCCCCAGCGATCCCCGGTCCAACCCATGCTCATCGACGAGATGGAGAGACGCCGTGGCAGCCTCGGGAGGCAGCGGAACGACGGCATCCAAAGAAACCGTCTCCAACGGGTCGGCTTGCGCGAGGTCCACGGGCTTGAGCGCAACGCCCCGAGCGTCGTACACGCGGGCCACAAGACGGCCGGCATAAAATACCCCGAACAAACCGGTAAGCCGCACTCCACCGGGAGCGGGGACGGCAGCGAGTTGGCGCCCGATCATCCCTGCCTCGACTGCGTTAACGAGCTGCGGCGTCATGCGGGTTGGAAACCACTCGCTTTCCAGGACCGAGGATTTTCCCGGGGCCAAGACCACCAGCGGGCTGTTCAGTTCCGCTTCCATGTAGTACGGCGCGTCTTCGAGCTTTGTGCGCAAGATCTCCGGCATTCCTTGGTTGTTGAGCTGCAAGCTGGGTCCATCAATGAAGAAGATGACGGAGGCCCGTTCCGGATAGTCAGCGCCGGGAAAGAAACGAAAGCGTTCCAGCATGGCGAAACTGGAGAGCCCATCGACCACCGCAACCCAGCCTGCGGTTGAGTCGACGCCGACTTCACCCTCGAGGTACTTCCAATGCAGGGTGAATAAGTTGTTCCGGACGCTATACGAAGGGTGATCGACGGGGCCGGAATGAGCGTCGAATTTGCGGTTGAAGACGCTGGCCGGGTTGACCGGCGTGAAGGCCCAGAAATCGTGGTTGTAGTTCGCGGCATCGCGCGGATCGGCGGTGTTGTACTGCGTCACGGACTGCATCGACCACTTGATTTCATGCCCGGTAATGTTCTGCATTTGCGCTTGAAAGCTGATTTTGGGCGACTCGGCGTCAATGCTGATGTCCCGGGAATATTGCAGGCCGGTTCGGTCATCCGGCGGACCTTGCAAGTGTACCGTGCAAGCTGCGGTTCCGGTTCGAACCGGAGTGAGCTGATAAATCCCATCGTCTAAAATATCCGAAGCTACGGGCCACTGGTCTTCACCGGGGCCCTCTGGAAGGGGCCAGATTTTGTCGCCGCCATAATTGAACCACTTCTTTTCCGCCACGGCCTGCGAGGGAGGGAAGTACTTCCCTAGATAAAGCGGATTCACGAACAAGTAGTCATGAGCGCCGAATGTAACTTGCATCAGCCTCCCGCCGAGCTTCGGAACAATTATCAACGTGACCCAGCGATTGGACATGCGCTCGGCATCCCAGCCGTGGAACTGAGTACGGTCCACAATGCAAGTTGAGGACGCCTGAGCGGCTTGCGCAGGGTTGGCGGGGATGACGGCAAAAATCATACATACTAGGACGGCCACTGCCGTCCGGAATGGACTTGGCATGTTAAAAGGCCCTCTACACCTAGCTCCCCTACTCCGCCGAGGAGGGGAGTCCGCATCTCCATTACCGGCCGGCAGACGCCCTGACTGGCCGTGTGGGCTTGACTTGGCGAACCGGGCGTCGATTGCCTTCGGATGGATAGGGGACAAAGCCCCGTACAAGGGAGCGTATTCGATACACCGGAAGTGGTGGCGGTAATAAACAGCGTACCGTAGTCGGATTCCCCCCAAGTCAGATTAGCCGGCTGCTCCGGCAGCACGATCGTACCCAGATGATGTCCCGCCGCGTCCCAAACCCAGATTCCCAGCGGACCTACGACGAAGAGATTGCCTTCCATGTCCACGCGCATGCCGTCCGGAACGCCCTCGTCCGGGCCGCCCTTCTCTTCACCGAATGGGCGGCCGTTCGCGAGCGTCCCGCCCGTCAGGAAATCATAAACCCGGATATCCAGTCGTTCGCTGTCGTCCACGTAAAGATGCTTGCCGTCGGGCGAGAACGCCAAGCCGTTCGGCTGGGCAAGGTCGCGTGTGAGCAAGCGTACCTCGCCGCTGCTGTCCAGGCGATAGACTCCCTGAAAGGGGGTCTCCTGCGGCTGTCCTTTCGGCAGATCCAAGGTGGGATAAGTGAAATAAATCGCACCGTCCGGACCCATCACCAGATCGTTCGGGCTATTTAATCTCTTGTTCTGATACCGGCCGGCCAGAATTGTATAGCGTCCATCCGGCTCGATGCGAATCACGGCGCGCAGCACGCTGGCACAATCGAGCAGGCGAAGCCGCTGGTCAAAGGTGTTGCCGTCCGGGTCGCCGAGAGAGATTAGTTCCTCCCGATGCCCGTCCGGATAAAGGCGGAAAATCTTGTTCAGGGTTTCGTCGCTCACGTAAAGGAATCCGTGCGGGTCCCACACCGGACCCTCCGTAAAACCGAAGCCCGTTCCCACGCGGCTCAACTTCGCCTCACGGTCAATCAATTTCCAGAACTGTGG
>CAWJHY010000011.1:0-145957 GCA_963842495.1 uncultured Acidobacteriota bacterium | reverse complement strand
TTTCAACTTGCCGCTGTCTCCGGAAAGGGCGAGGGGGCTATGAGTGCGGGCAGGGTTTTAGTCCTCGATGACGAGGCGCAGATTCGCCGCGCGCTGCGGACCAGTCTGGTGGCAAGCGGCTTCGTGGTGCGTCGAAGCCCGCCGAGGCGAAGAGGCGCTCGAGATGATCAGGGAAGAAAAGCCGGACCTGCTGATTATTGACATTAACCTGCCGGGCATGAGTGGTTTCGAAGTCTGCCACGAACTACGGGAGTTTTGCGACGCCCCCATCATCATGCTCTCCGTGCGCAACAATGAACGCGACAAGGTGAGGGCGCTCGATTCCGGTGCTGACGATTATGTGGTCAAACCCTTTGGCATCCAGGAGCTCCTGGCGCGTATTCGCGCCAATTTGCGCCGCCACGCACCCGGTGACGACGATCTGCCGGCGACCTTCGAGACCCGGGATCTCACCATCGACTTTGCGAAGCGAAGAGTGATCGCACGTGGCCATCAGGCGCGACTGACGCCCAAGGAATTCGAGCTCCTCCATTACCTCGTGAGCCATTCCAACAAGGCGCTTCCGCACCGCGAACTGCTGCAAGCTGTCTGGGGGCCCGACTACGGAGATCAGGTGGAATACCTGCGCGTCTTTATCAACCAATTACGCAAGAAGATCGAGCCTCAACCTTCCAAGCCCCGCTACCTGTTGACCGAACCCTGGGTGGGCTACCGCTTTGCAACGCCGGAAGAAACGTCGTAGAGAGTCATCTATGCGCCGCCAAGGAAACAACCACCTGGCCGCTTACGCCATGCGAGTTGAAGAATCGCAGGGCCGCCGCTATTCCGAGCCTTCCCATCCCTTCCGCAATGATTATGAGCGGGACCGCGACCGCATCCTTCACTCGCGCGCCTTCCGCCGGCTTGAAAATAAAACCCAGGTTTTCACCCGGCGCTACTCCGACCATTTTCGTACGCGACTGACCCACACTCTGGAAGTGGCGCAGATCAGCCGAACGGCAGCGAAGGCGCTGCGGCTGAACACCGATTTGGTAGAGGCCCTGGCGCTGGCGCACGATGTGGGCCATCCGCCCTTCGGCCACGCCGGGGAAGCCGAACTTAACCGCCTGATGGGGCGTTACCACGAAAGTTTTGACCATAACCTGCACGCGCTGCGCATTGTCGAGCATTTTGAGCAGAAATACGTGAGGTTTCCCGGCTTGAATCTCACTTTCGAGGTGCGCGAAGGAATCATCAAGCACTCAAGGGATTACGATCCCGCGCATTACCCAGAACTCGCAGCCTACGCCCTGAACGCCCGGCCCCCGCTGGAAGCCCAATTGATCGACCCCGCTGATGAGATTGCTTACAACTGCGCTGACCTTGACGACGGGTACGAGGCGAAACTCCTCACGCTTCCGCTCATCCGCCGGCACGTGCGTCTGTTTGATTCGCTCTATCGGGCTGTCGACCGGAAGTACCCTTCAGCGCGCGAGAAATTGAAGTTCAACGAGGCCTTGAAGGGTGTATTGAATGTTCTCGTAACCGACCTCATCGACTCGACGCGCTCGCGCCTTACGAGGGCAGGCATAAGATCGGTGGCGCAGGTGCGAGCGCATCCCAAGCGGCTGGTAGGATTCGGCCCCCGGCGAGCCCGCGACGACAGGGAACTGAAAGAATTCCTAAACGCCTATCTTTACTCCCATCGTCGAGTTGGGTCGGAGCGGCAGGTCATCGTGCGCTGCGTGCGGCGCCTTTTTGGTTACTACCTCGAGCACCCTCGCCGTCTTCCGCCCTTCTACGTCGCGCAAAGCCGGCAGGAACCGTTGCATCGCGTCGTTTGCGACTACATTGCCGGGATGACAGACAATTACCTCCTGCTGCAATACCAAAAACACCTTGGGGCCAGGGGCTAGGGACTGGGGGCTAGGACCACAGCGGACATCTGTCATTCTGAGCGAAGCGAAGAATCTCGCTCTGAATGTTTTCAAGGCAGTGCGAGATTCCTCGTCGCCTGCGGCTCCTCGGAATGACAAGGTATTTGTGTTACATGACACTGGATCGATGTCCCTATTCCCCGGCTTCGACCTGAACAAAATGTTTCAGCCGTGGCAGCAGGTGGCGGTGCATGGCGTCGGGTCCATAAAAAAGGGCGTGGATGTAAGCCAACAGCGCGGGTTGGGAAAATCGTTGTGGTGGTTTACGGTAATTGAAATAGCACAGCCGCCCCGCCACGATTTTGTTGGGGTCCTGATACGAACCTAGCGGCCATATCGTCTGGAAAAAGCGGAAGCCTGCTTTGGCCAGGACTTTCGGCCACCAGCCACCTGAAGAGGCAGTGACTTCGGCGTAAAATCTCCAATTCCAGCCATGCGGCCCTTTCCTTTCCAGGCGGAGCACCTTACGAAGAATCCGCAGGCCCAGCCCCCGCCGTCGGAGCGCGGGATCCACGAAGATGTAGCTCCCGAACACGACCTGAAACATGGGGAGGACCAGCGTGCAGGCGCCGCCCACCAGTCGCTTGTCCAGGTAAGCGGCAAACAGGTGCACGGGATTAACCCTAGCCGGCGAAGGCTGCATGACCCAGCGCAAAATCTGCGTGCTCACCCTTTCATCGGGATTAAAGCTGCGGCTGTAAAGGCGCAAGTAACGGTCGAGTTCGGCTCGATCCGTGTGCTTCAATAACTTGACTTTCAAATTCTGCATGGGAATCTCCCCGCGTTGTAGGTTGCGCGATGAAGTGAACGCCTGTCATCCTGCTGCGCAAGATCGCAACGCAAACATTTTACTTCCACATCGGAAGTGTGCAGTGGCTTTCCTTTCCTGCCTGACTGAGTTATCTTGTGGTGCCGCGCGGCGCACGGACGATGGCGAACGCCGCGCCGGAATACATCCTATGACTTGGAGGCGTCACGCCGTGTTTTCAATTCCTGGCTCTTCAGACCGATTGGAACGGAGCAGGCTGCCCGTGCTCTCAATCCTACTTCTTCTTGGAACGCTGTTCTTGAATCCCCTTCCACTCCGGGCAATCGACTGGTCCACGCTCTTCACTGCCCAGGATGTGCGTGACCACCTGTCTACAGATCAGGGGCGAGCGGATGCCCTCGAGTTCTGCCGCAAGCTGGGAATCACCAAGGTTTATATTGAAGCGTTTCGCGACGGGTACCAACCCGACGCGGAGATGCCCAAGACCGCGCGGGACTTTTTCCGGCATGCCGGGCTGCGGGTTTCGGGGTGTGTCACCACCACAGGGATTGGCAAGCCCTCCAGCGGTTGGGATGTGGCGGTGTGCTATACGAACCGCAAGAATCAGGAGAAGCTGGCCTCCATTTTCCGGTTTGCCGCCGGGATTTTCGATGAAATCATCATTGATGATTTCTTTTTCACGGATTGCCAGTGTTCCGAGTGCGCGGCCGCGAAAGGCTCCCTGAGCTGGCCGCAATATCGCGAGAAGCTGATGCTCGAGATGGCAAGGGATCGTGTGCTCGGCCCTGCGCGGCAAGTCAATCCCAAGGTGAAGGTCATTCTGAAATACCCGCAGTGGTACGACAACTTTCAAGATCGCGGCTACATTGTCGACAAAGAAACGGAACTCTTCGATCGCATCTGGGTAGGCACCGAGTTGCGCGATCCCAGTTCCGACGAATGGGGTCATAAGCAGCAATACACGGGGTATTTCATCTACCGTTGGTTCCGCGATATCGGCGGCGAAAAAACCGGCGGCGGCTGGTTCGATCCCTTTGGGACGAATGCGGTGACTTACCTTGATCAGGCGCTTATTACGGTCCTTGCCGGCGCTCCGGAGGCGTTCCTTTTCCACTACGGCTCTTTGGCTTCTTCTCAATACAACGGGCAGGTGGAAGCTCTGGGCGCCCATCGCACGGAATACGAAGCGTTGAGTAAGCTGGTCGCAAACTGGACCGGGATTCCAGCCTACAAGCCTGTCTCCAGCGAGCCTGGCGGCGAACCGTATCTATTCGACCAGATTGGGATGCTCGCGATCCCCCTTGCTCCCACGGTGCACTTCCCTCAAAAGGCCCGCGCCGCGCTCTTCACTGTTCATTCGCTCAAAGATGTCGAGTTCGTTCCGCGGCTGACAAGTTTCTTGGAATCCGGCGGGACTGCACTGGTCAGTGAGGGCTTGGCGCATGCTTTGAACGGTGACCCTCGCTTACCCTCGGACGCTCCAACCGACCTTCCCAAGGACAAATACTTGCTCAAAGTCCCGGAAGGGAACGGCAGCCTGGTGATTTTCTCGGATTCGCTGCCCCGGCTCACTTATGTAGATTCAAATAATCGAGTTGGTCAAATGTCGGAGGCGCAGCGGGAAGCGCTGGGGGAGTTGCGCAAGATCGTGGAAGAATTCACGGTGACCTCGCCGGATGCGCCCCCGCGCGTGGCCGTCTTCCCGCTGGGAGCGCGCGCCGCCGTGGCGAATTTCACTGAGCTTCCAGTAGCTTGTAGGATAGTTGGGTTGGGCGGAATGGTCAGCAGGCTCCGAAAGGTCTACGCGATAGGTGGAGCGTCCCTGGCGTCTGACGGAAATACGCTGCGCCTGCCGCCTCACGCCGCGATCGTGGTTGAACAGTAGGCAGATGCGCAAGTAAGCAACCGGGCAGATCGGCAGATCGGCAGGTGGGCAGATGGCTTGGGTGAATAGTTATCGGCCTTAAGGGTCACTTCTGCATGCTGTAGATCCGATGGCTGGCCACCTGACCATCTGCCGATCTGCCTAACTGCCTTCGTTCCTGCCCCGTCGCAGCGCCTTTTGCTTCTGTCTCTGTTGCGGCGTTAGGATATGTTCGATTTGCCTCCGGGCGGACTTTCGGATCTCAGCCGCTTTTGCCCGCGCTTCTCCTTGGGGCAGCGAATAATTCGCTCGCAAGTCTTTAAGCTGCTGATTCCGCGTCTCAAGGATGGGCCTGATCTTGGCCACTTGATCATCGGTAACGTTCAGAGTCTCCCTCATCCGTTGCAGTTCGTGTTCCACCCGGCCACGGGGCATACGGGCCTGTTGTTCGGTTGGAGGGGTTGGCGGGAGTTCTTGCCCAGCGAGCCAATGTTGGCCAAGCGCCGGCAAGAAAGAGATGGCGATGAAGAATCGGACCAATAGGTTTCGCATTCCTTGACTCCTGGCGCTTTGCTGCGACCGTTGCGTCGCCACAGCGGCCACCATTATAAGCCCAGGAATGCCCTTTGCGGCGAGAATCACGCTTCACCCGGCCCGGGTCGCCTGACGAAAGCCCCCGTGCGGGCCACCGCCCAAGGGGACGGGTTACCTTTGAATGAGGATTGGTTGAATTCGCCGCCGTCGGCGTACTACCCACAGCCTACCGCCTACTGTTGATTATCTCGCCTTCGCCCTTGCCCGAATTGCCCCGTCATAATACGGGTGGCCAGAAACTGTCCTTGGTTCTCACTTCCAATGGCGAAGATGCGGTCGCCGACTTTGAGATCCTTGAGGGCGATGGGTTGGCCGTCTTTGATGAACTGAGTTTGGTCGTTGACTGTGATGGTTTTTTCTCCCTGGCGGGGATTGTTGACCTTGATTTGATTCTTGTCGACGGAGACGATAGCGCCGAAGACTCGTTCTCCAGCGTTTTGAAAGCGTTGCATCTCCTCCGCGGTGATGCGGCGGACGTCTTCAGCCACAAACTCCTTGTTCGCGTTCGTCTGTCCTCGCACAAAAACCTGGTCCCCAGGCTTTAGATCTTCAAGTTGGACGTCCTTTTGCCCCTCGCGATAGTGGGTGTGGTCGTCCACCATGACGGTTTGGCTGGAGCCATCCGTCTTCTTAATCTCGAAGCGGTCTACGCCTACGGAAGTGATTGTTCCTGAAACCGGTCGTCCGGCGAATTGGCGCGGCGGGTTTTGCGGCGTCTTCTTCGCTTCATCCTGCTGTTTTGGAAACGCAACGCTTGTTATAGTAAGAAGGAAAAACCCTAGGACCAAAGCGAACTGTTTGCGCATAAACCCCTCCTTGACTTTTTGACGTATGGAACTTCTGTGCGGTTACGGCGCAATCATAATAGGGGGGCAGATTCCCAGACTTCTGGCGCCGAGGCAATGTAACCGTGCACGCTACAAACACGTAATGATTGTGAGAGGGGCGGCGCGGGGCACGACTTTACGCTATAAATCGCAGGCGAGCGAGTCCCTACACGAGAGAAGAAGGTCAGGGCCGGTTATGGATTTCTCAAGAATAGGAAGCCTCCTCATGGAGCGAGGGCAGAAGAGTCTCTTGTTGGCGGCGCTCCTGGTGCTGTTGGTGGGACTCTCCCCTATGAAACTGGGCGCCCAAACCAGCAACGCCGGGGCCCTCGCAGGGCACGTTCACGGGCCCGCAGGAGTTTCCGTCCCCGGCGCCACCGTGGTGCTGACCAATCCTCAGACAGGCGAAAGAAAGGAAACTTGGACGGATGACGCCGGGAATTACGCGTTCAACGGACTCCCGCCGGGCAATTACAAGTTGGAAGTCTCGCTGGTGGGATTCCACAACGATGTGCGGGAGCCGATTCCTATAAGCGAAGGTAAGTCACTTAAGGTAAACGTTGCCTTGACAATAGATACGCCGGTGTTGGCGAACGCTTCCGGCAATCACCCTTCGGGCCAGCGGTCGCCGCAAAACCTCCAGAATCTGCCGGGACAAATTCAGGGAACTCTCGGAGCGCAAGGGTTGGATCAGTCGCTGATGGCTGGAATGAATGGCAATGGAGGCGATGTGCGATTCTCTGGGGAGCAGTCGGCGGGAGGCGGCGGGCAGACTGAGAATCCCGTCGAGACTGACACCTCCGCAAGCGCTTCCGAGTCGCTGCTGTTGACCGGAGGCGAAGGCATTTCTGCTTCGGCGCCGGGGGGTGGCCAGGGCCGTGGACAACGGTTCGAGCAAATGCGCGAGCTCTTCATGATGCAAGGGCAGGGCGCTCCGGGTTTCGGTGGTGGCGGACCGGGAGGTGGCGGACCGGGAGGCGGCGGGCCGGGCGGAGGTGGTTTCGGCGGCGGCGGCGGTTTCGGTGGCTTCGGCGGCGGAGGATTTGGAGGCGGGGGAGGAAATTGGGCAAGAGGCCGGGCCCGCGTGAATCGCCTGCGAGGCAATATCATGGAGAGCTACACCAACTCGGTGTTTGATGCTCACCCCTACCCGTTGAACGTGGCAGAATCCCCCCAGATCCCTTCATACTCCGAGCAGTTCGTTGGGTCCATCGGCGGTCCCCTGGTGATTCCGAAGATCTACAATGGCGGGAACAAAACGAGTTTCTTCGTGAACTATAACCTGACGCGGGGCAAGAGTCCGTTCGACAGCTTTGCCACGGTACCCACTTCTCTTGAGCGCAACGGTAATTTCTCGCAGGCCGTGATCCCCACGGGATCTGCGGCCGGAACTGTCCCAATCATCTACAATTCCTTGTCCTCGTGCCACCAGGTGGCGCCCGGCGCCCTGTTCCCAAATTACTCGATTCCAGCGACCTGTCTGGACAAAGCCGCATTGGGTTTGTTGAGTTACATTCCTTTGCCAAACGTCCCGGGTGCCACCATCCAGAACTTCCACCTTCAGGAGTCTCTGCCCACCGCCAACGATCGGGTCATGGCGCGCATCGGTGAGCAGCTTTCCGCCAAGGACAGCCTCAATGCGATGTATTTCTTCAATTCCGCGCGGAGCAACTCGGTCTCCAACTTTCCCGATCTCACCTCGAGCACTTCCGTGCGCAGCCAGAACCTGAACTTGAGCGAGATTCACACCCTTGGCTCCCGCACGCTTAATATCCTGACGGCGAATTTCAACCGGCAACGAACTTCCACGCTTAACAAGTATGCGTACCAGGACGACATCGCCGGGGACCTTGGCATTCAGGGAATTTCGACCAGTCCGATCAACTGGGGCCTGCCCTTGACCCAGTTCACGAACTTCACGGGGCTGAACGATGTCATTCCCTCCCTCACCCGCAATCAAACTCTACGTGCCGTGGACATTTTTCTACGCAATGTCGGCAAGCACAACATCCGATTGGGCGGCGAGGTCCGCCGGGTCCAACAGAACCTCTTGACAGACCCCAACGCGCGCGGCACGTTCGCATTCAGCGGTTATACCACCAGCGAGTTCGGTACGAACGGTCTTCCGGTTGCCAACACGGGATTCGACTTCGCGGATTTTTTGCTGGGTCTCCCGCAGACCACTTCAATCCGCACCGCAGTCGAACTGGGAAACGACAGCAATTACTTCCGGTCATGGGTCTTTAATGGCTTCGTTCAGGACGACTGGAGGGTTACTGCCCACCTTACAATCCTCTACGGGCTTCGCTACGAATTCTTCCAGCCCTTCACAGAGAGGTACGACCGCCTCTCGGACTTGACGTTCGCCCCAGGCTTCGCCTCGGCGGAGGTCGTCACCGGCCAAAACCCAGGCAATCTGCCGAGCTCATTGTTGCGGAGTGACGATCACAACTTCGCCCCTCGCATCGGTCTGGCCTATCGTCCCTGGTCGAAACACTCCCTGGTGCTGCGCAGCGGTTACGGGATTTTTTACGATGGCAGTATCTACTCCAGGATTTACACGAACATGGCCAGCCAGCCGCCTTTTGCTACAGCTTCCACCCTGGTCACGACTCCGAAGCAAGTGCTGACTCTGGAAAACGGCTTTCCAGCACTAGGGCCTAATATTCTGAGCAATACGTTCGCACTGGACCCCAACTTCCGCACTCCTTACGCGCAGACCTGGAACTTCTCGCTCGAAGATGAAATCGTCCGCAACGTCATACTTTCCCTCGGGTACTTGGGCACAAAGGGGTCCAAGCTGCAACTGCTGCTGGCCCCCGACCAGACACCGCCCGGCGCGCCCATCACCACTGGCGCCCAGACGGCGCTTAAGAATACCCTGGCATTCACTTATGAAACCGACGGCGCGGATTCCATCTATAACGGACTGCAAGTGGGGCTGCGGCGCCAGTTCCACGGCGGCTTCTCGATGAGCGGCCAGTACGTTTTTTCGAAGTCGATCGACGACGCGGCGAGCGTGGGCGGCGCGGGCAACATCGTCGCCCAGAATTACCTCGACCTGAAGGCGGAGCGCGGTCTCTCTACTTTCGACGTGCGCAACAAGCTGCTCATCAACCACATCTACCAACTTCCCTTTGGAGAGCAGCGCCGCTGGCTCAATAAAGCGGGAACGGCACGCCGAGTCTTAGGCGACTGGCAGTTGAGCGGCGTGACCACAATTCAGTCCGGCACTCCCTACACCGCCCAGATTCTGGGCAACCTGAGCAACCGGGCGGGCACGGCGGCCATCTCCAACTTACGCGCTGACGCCACGGGTCTGCCCGTCGTGCTCCCCCGCGCGCAACGCACGGCGCTGGATTTCTTCGACACCGCCGCATTCTCACTTCCCGCTCCTGGGGATTACGGCGACGCGGGGCGCGACACAATTCCAGGTCCCGGATTTGTGAATTTCAATATGTCGCTGGACAAGCAAGTTGTCTTCTCCCGCGAGCACGGCATTCAAGGTGATTTCCGCGTCACCTCCGACAACATCTTTAATACGCCCAAGTTCGGTGGCCCCGGTGGCCTCGCCACTACGGTGAACGGCCAGGGCTTCGGGCGCGTGACCAGTGTGGGAGCGATGCGCAGCGTGATCTTTTCGCTGCGGCTAAGGTTCTAAGGGCAGTTGACAGTCGACAGTTGACGGTCGACAGTCGAGAGTCGGAAACGCAAAGCATCGAACTCGGCGGAGGGAGCGGGGAGTTGAGAATAGAAGCCGAAAATACGATCTCAGTTCGTTCTTTCGACTTTCGACTAAAGGAAACAACGATGCATCGATGGCTACAACCTCTGGGAGGTCGACTCGCAATCGCAGGGCTGGTGTTCGGTTTGTCTGTGGCGCCTCTGGCGCTCGAAGGGCAGAGTCCGGACGCCACGGGGCAACAGCCCGGCACGCCGCGCCAAGGGTTTGTATTGCAGAGCCACACTAATGTCGTGCTGGTGGATGTGCGGGTAACCGCTAAAGGGAAACCCGTGAGCGATCTGACGGCGAAAGACTTCCGGGTGTTTGAAGATGGCGTGCCGCAAACCATCACCTCCTTCAGCCTCGAAAACATCGAAAGGCTGGCGCAGGCGAGCACGGCCAACGGCCCGCCGCCAATCATCAATCTTGACAAGCTTCCACCTCAAGTCTCTCCGGCGCAGGTGTTACAGGACCACCGGCTAAACCTGCTGTTCTTCGACGTGTCCTCGATGCAGCCGGACGACCTCATGCGAGCCTTGAAGGCAGCTACCGCCTTTGTAAAGGAACGGCTAACGCCGGCAGACTTGGTGGCGGTCGTCACCTACACCTCGAGTCTGCGGGTGGTCCAGAACTTCACCAACGACCGCGATGCTCTTACCAAGTCACTGAACGGCATTTTGGTGGGAGAGGAATCGTCCAACTTGGCCTCCAACGGAAGCGTGGGCGCGGCGGGCGCGACCGACGCATCGGGCCAGGAAGTGGTGACGCAGGATACTTCCGACGCCTTCACGCCAGACGAGACGGAGTTCAATATCTTCAACACCGACGAAAAGCTTGCCGCCATCGAATCCCTGGCCGACATGCTGCGCGCGGTTCCGGGGCGGAAGTTGGTCATTCACTTTTCCAGCGGGATCACGGGAACCGGAATTGAAAACCAGGCGCAGTTGATGGCCACGGTCGCGGCCGCCAACCAGTCGAATGTCTCGCTCTACACCATGGACACGCGCGGCTTGATGGCCTTGCCGCCCGGCGGCGACGCCACCGCTGCCAGTCCTTCCGGTTCGGCAATCTATCGAGACGCGGCGGTCTCGTCCCAGCTCTCCTCCATGCATAGCAGCAGGGAGACGCTGGCCTCACTGGCGCAGGATACAGGCGGCAGAACTTTCTACGACACTAACGACTTTGGTGAGGCTTTCCAGGAGATCCAGTCTGAGAATTCCAGTTACTATCTGCTGGGCTATACTCCGACCAACACTCGCTCCGATGGCCGCTTTCGGAAAATTCACGTCGAGGTGAGCCGTCCCGGAATGAAAGTCGAAGCCCGGCCCGGTTACTATGCTCCCAAGAACTTCCGCCAGTTTACTCGCGAAGACAAAGAAGCGCAGCTTCAGCAAGCCATCAATCTCGACGAACCCTTTCTTGATTTGCCGTTCGTGCTAGACGCCTCCTACTTCCTGCGCCCCGACAACACGTATCACGTTGTGCTGGCAGCCAAGATTCCCGGCTCCGCCGTGCAATTGCTGAAGAAATCGAATAGTCACGAAACGGAATTCGATTTCATCTGGAGGGCAACCGACGCATCCGGAAAGCCGGCTGGAGTGCTGCGTGACACGCTTCCGGTGAAGGTGAGCGGGGAATCGTACGACATGCTGCTGGCCGGAAATTTCCTGTACGAAGGAAGTTTGATCCTGCCGCCCGGCAAGTATCAATTGAAGGTCCTGGTCAGAGAAAACCAGAGCGGCAAGATGGGGACTTTTGAGGAGCCGCTCGACTTGCCCTCTGTCTCCAAGGGCGGGCTCGCCCTCAGTTCAGTGGTGCTCTCGAACGAGGTGAAAGGCAATGAGGCGAAGAAAGGCAAATCCAGAGGCGCGAGCGACGATCCGCTGAAGCTGGAAGATAAAACCGTGCTACCCAGCGTGACCAACGTTTTCCGAACCAATCAGCATCTCTTCGTGTTCCTTCAGTCCTATTCTGGAAAATCAAGCTCGAAAGCAAACGCAGCGGAAGGTGCAAGTCCCGCGGCAGTTCCGCCTTCCGTGGCGCTGGCGTTTTTCCGCAAAGGAGCGAAGGTGGCGGATGCCGGTCCCTTTGCCGGTACAGTGGGGAAGTCATCCGACGGCAAAGCCAGCTATCTTGTGCAAATTCCACTCGAGAAGTTCCATCCGGGCCGCTACACCCTGCAGGTTAACGTGCTCGATCCGGCCCACGACTGCGTCGCATTCGCGAGAGTGCCCATGGCAGTTGTTCCGCCACCGCCACGCCCTGCCGCCGGCGGAACCGGCCGGTAACACGTCAGAGGTGAACCAGCCGCCCTCTTGTTACAGGCGAGACGACTGCGCTACGAAAGTCTCTGCCGCCCGCCGAGTTAAATCATGACAATTTAGTGTGATTTTCTCTTGACACGCTCCCTGCTTTTCCCGTAGGATGCTTAAGACAATTGAATATTTGATTCAGTAACCCTGAATCTCATCTAGAGTGGCCGAGGGACGGGCCCGATGACGCCACGACAACCGCTCCGATACTTGATCGGGGGACAGGTGCCAACTCCCGCCCGGATATGGGGAAGATGAGAGGGGCCGACAGATTTTTGATGAGCCTCTTCCCAGCCGGAAGGGGCTTTTGATTTTTGAGCCTCTTCGACAACCTCTGGTTATTTCCCCAGCCAAAATCGGGCAACTCAGGTGAGCAGGCAAGCAAAGGCGATGGATTCCCGCTTGCGCGGGAATGACCGGCGCTCGAGCGATTCTCAAGGGCCAGTCATTCTCGCCACGGCGGGATCCACAAGTAGAAGTCATTCCCGCGAAGGCGGGAATCCATTGGAGGAGTCGTGAGTTACGCTATTCATCTCAAGTGCCGGGAATGTTCCCGGACTTACCCTTTAGAACCGCTAGCTGCTTGCGAGGAGTGTTGGGCGCCTTTGGAGGTCGTTTACGATTACGGCAAGCTCTGGGCGGACCTGAGGCGAGAAGATATCCGCGAGCGTCCGGCAAACATGTGGCGGTACCGTGAGTTACTACCACTCGACGGCGAGCCCTGGGTGGGTCAACATACGGGCTTCACTCCGCTCGTCGCTGCGCCGCGCCTGGCGCGCGCACTGGGAGCGCGCGAGCTTTACGTCAAGAACGACGCGGTTAACCACCCCACGTTGTCGTTCAAAGACCGCGTGGTGGCGGTAGCTCTTAGCAAGGCGCGCGAGTTCGGGTTTGATACGGTGGGCTGCTCCTCGACCGGCAATCTCGCCAATGCTGTGGCGGCGCAGTCCGCCGCCGCCGGATTCAAAACCTTCATCTTCGTTCCCGCCGACCTCGAACCCGAGAAAGTCGTCGCCACTCGTATTTACGGGGCCAACCTGGTGAAGGTCCAGGGCAACTACGACCAAGTGAACCGCCTTTGTTCGGAAGTCGCGCAGAAGTACTCCTGGGGAATCGTCAATGTGAACTTGCGGTCTTACTACGCGGAAGGCTCGAAGACGGTGGGATTCGAAATTGCGGAGCAGCTCGGCTGGCGTCTGCCGCAGAACATCGTTGTGCCCATGGCCGGCGGCGCGCTCATCACCAAGATCTATAAAGCCTTTGCAGAGTTGAAAGAGCTGGGCTGGGTGGAGGCGGCGGGCACGAAGTTCTTCGGAGCGCAAGCGACGGGCTGCTCGCCGATCACGACCGCGGCAAAGCGCGGCACGCCCGAAATCGAACCGCAGAAGCCGCACACCATCGCGAAGTCTCTTGCCATCGGCAATCCTGCGGATGGTTATTTGGCGGTGAAGCGAATCCTCGAGTCAGGCGGCGCCGGCGAGGATGTTGACGATACGGAAATTGTCGAGGGCATCCGCTTGCTGGCCGAAACGGAGGGCATCTTCACCGAAACGGCGGGCGGCGTCACCGTCGCGGTGACTCGCAAGCTGCTCTCCCAAGGACGACTCAATCCGGACGAGTCCATCGTCATCACCATCACCGGCAACGGCCTGAAGACGATTGGCGCGGTGAAAGGTCGGCAAGAAGAGGAGGAAGCCATTCGGCCCAAGTTGGCCGAGTTTGAAGATCGATACCTGAACACGGCAGAGGCGGTTGCAGTTTAACACGCGACCTTTGAAAACGGGTAGGGCTTGCCCTACCCGTTCGTCAGGGGACGGCAAGCCGTCCCCTTACAGGCAGGCAAAGGAGGGAACCATATTCATGGTTTCCGGTTGGCAGTAACACACTACTTCACGAGGGAGGATCTTTTGGAAAGGAAACTTGGTTTCGACACGATCGCACTGCACGGAGGACAACATCCTGATCCAACCACCGGGGCGCGCGCGGTGCCCATCTACCAGTCCACTTCGTTTGTGTTCAAAGACACAACCCATGCCGCCAATCTTTTCGCGCTAAAGGAATTCGGCAACATCTACACGCGCATCATGAATCCCACCTGGGGGGTTCTCGAGGAAAGAGTGGCGGCGCTGGAAGGCGGAGTCGCGGCGCTGGCGACAGCGTCCGGCCAAGCCGCCGAAACCCTTGCCATCCTGAACATCGCGCAGGCCGGGGACCAGATCGTTTCTTCCACCAGCCTTTACGGCGGCACCTACAACCTGTTCCACCACACCCTTCCCAAGCTGGGCATCGAAGCGCTCTTCGCCGACCCTTCCAACCCGGAGAATTTCCGCCGGTGCATAACCCCAAAGACCAAACTCATCTTCGCGGAAACCTTGGGCAATCCCAAGAACGACATGCTGGATATCGAGGCGGTGGCGAAGATCGCTCATGAGGCGGGAATCCCGCTCATGATCGACAACACAGTGGCCACTCCTTACCTTTGCCGACCCTTCGAATGGGGCGCAGACATCATCGTTCACTCGCTGACCAAGTTCCTGGGCGGCCATGGGAATTCGATCGGAGGGATCATCGTCGATTCAGGAAAGTTCGATTGGACGCAGGGCAGATTCCCGTCGCTGGTCGAGCCGGATCCCAGCTATCACAACCTGAAGTTTGTGGAGACCTTCGGGAATCTTGCCTATATCATTAAGGTAAGGGTGCAGTTGCTGCGCGACCTTGGACCTGCCTTGAGTCCGTTCAACGCTTTCCTCGTCTTGCAAGGCGTCGAGACTCTATCCTTGCGAGTGCAGCGCCACAGCGATAATGCCCTCAAGGTGGCGCAATTCCTCGAGCAGCATCCCGCCGTGACGTGGGTGAATTATCCCGGGCTGCCCAGCCACCCCACGCATGGGTTGGCGAAGAAGTATCTCCAGCACGGTTTCGGAGCTATTCTGGGCTTTGGCATCAAGGGAGGCTTGCAGGCCGGAATCAAGTTCATCAATGCCGTGAAACTGCTCTCCCACCTGGCCAACCTTGGAGATGCCAAGTCGCTGGTCATTCATCCCGCCAGCACCACGCATCAGCAACTGTCGCCGGCGGAGCAGCTCGAAACCGGAGTGACCGAGGAGTACGTGCGGCTCTCGGTCGGCATCGAGGATGTCGATGACATCATCGCGGATATTGACCAGGCACTTCGCGCCGCAAGCAAGTAGGCAAGAACGCGGGAGCAATGGTCAGGGTGTACGGGAGAATGAGGGGAAAATGCCGGAAGAAGGCTCAGTCGGAATCGTCGAAACCAAGCAGCTCACGTTTGCCGAGCCTCCCCACGAGATGACGCTTGAGTGCGGGCGCACCCTCGGACCCATCACGCTTGCTTACGAAACTTATGGCGAGCTGAACGAGGCCCGCGACAACGCCATTCTTGTGGTGCATGCGCTTTCCGGCGATGCGCACGCCGCCGGATACCATCACGCCCGCGACAAGCAACCCGGCTGGTGGGACATCATGATCGGCCCGGGGAAGGGATTCGACACCCGGAAGTACTTTCTCATTTGCTCCAACATCATCGGAGGGTGCAAGGGCTCGACCGGGCCAAGTTCCATCGACCCTTGCACAGGCCGGCCTTACGGGCTCTCCTTTCCCATGGTCACCGTGCGCGACTGGGTGGACACCCAGAAGGTGCTGATCGACCACCTGGGGATCAAGCGCTTGCTGGGCGTTGTGGGCGGATCAACAGGAGGGATGCAGGTCTTGCAGTGGGTGGTCAGTTACCCTGACATGGTGCGCCTTGCCATTCCCATCGCCACCACCAGCAAGCTCTCGGCCCAGGCCATTGCCTTCAACGAGGTTGGGCGGCAAGCCATTCAGTCCGATCCGAACTGGCGGGAAGGCGACTATTACGGCAAGGCGGTGCCGCGTCGCGGGCTTTCCATTGCCAGGATGATCGGCCACATCACCTATCTCTCCGACCGGTCGATGCACCAGAAGTTCGGCCGCAGGCTGCAAGACAAGTCGGACTACGGTTACGATTTCCGCACCGATTTCCAGGTGGAGAGCTATCTGCGGTACAAAGGAAACCATTTCGTTAACCGCTTTGATGCTAATTCATATCTGTATATTACTAAGGCGATGGACTACTTCGACCTGACCCAGCCCTACGGGAGCCTCGAGCAGGCCTTTGCCGGGGTCAAGAGCCGGTTCCTCGTCATCTCGTTCTCCTCCGACTGGTTATTCCCGACCTACCAGTCGAAAGAAATTGTCAGCGCTTTAAGGCGTGTGCACGCCGACGCGATATTTACCGAGATCCAGACCGACTACGGGCACGATGCCTTCTTGCTGGAGTCGCAGCAACTGAGTTCGCTCATCACCAACTTTCTCGGACACGGGTGGAAGCAGAAGTCGTAATACCAGGTCCGCCATTGTTCGCGCTGTCGGGGCGGCCCTTGCGGCCGCCCGCGGGCAACCACGAGGGTTGCCAAAATCCAATGGGTGCCCTAACCGAAGAAATCCGCTTGCCGGAAGCCGGGAGCATCGTCCGCCTCACTCCTGAGCACAAGGTGATTCTTACCCTGGTTGAACCCGGCTCCCGGGTCCTGGACCTGGGGTGCGGGGATGGCGATCTTCTCCTGGCGCTCCAGGCGCTGAAGGGAGTCCGGGCGGAGGGCATCGAACTGTCGGACGCTTGTATCCAGGCCTGCGTTGCTCGCGGTCTGTTCAGTGTTCAGCACGGCGATCTCGATGAGGGATTGGCCAACTACCCGGACAAGTCGGTGGACTACGTGATCTCGACCAACACCATCCAGGTGCTTCATAAGCCGATGGTATTGATCCGGGAGATGGCCAGGGTAGGCAAGCGCTGTATCGTCAGCTTTCCCAACTTCGCGCACTGGCGGGTGCGTTTGCAGCTTGGCCTCAAGGGCCGCATGCCCAAAACTCTCAAGCTGCCTTATGAGTGGTACGAGACCCTCAACATTCATCTCACAACCGTCCATGACTTCCGGGAATTCTGCGGGAGAGCCGGACTAAAGGTCCTCCACGAGATCCCGCTCCGAACCTCCGCCGGCGCCAAGTACACCCAGGTAACCTTCCTCCCCAACCTGCGAGCCGACGCCGCCGTTTTCGTGCTGGAAGCCACGTAGGGGCGGTTCGCGAACCGCCCCTACACATGTTGCGGGAGGAGTTTCCACGTGGCGATCCTTTGTTTTCATAGACATTCTCGCTTTGTTCCGCCGAATTCAAAGTCGAGAAGTCGAAAGTCGCCGGTTGAGGAGTGACAAACCGTCACCATCCGGCCCGACCTCTTGAATTGGTCCCACAACTCCTCGACTCCTCAACTCTTCAACTCCTTGACTGTTTGTTTTCATAGACATTCTCGCTTTGTTCCGTCGAATTCAAAGTCGAGAAGTCGAAAGTCGCCGGTTGAGGAGTGACAAACCGTCACTACCGGGCTCGACCTCTTGAATTGGTCCCACAACTCCTCGACTCCTCAACTCCCCAACTCCTTGACTGTTTGTTTTCATAGACATTCTCGCTTTGTTCTCCCCTTTTGGGGAAGCACCGACCTTCAGGTCAGCTGTCTTGTCGCTCGACGAGGCTGCTGACCTGAAGGTCGGCGCTACATGTCAACGCCACGCGCAGGGCGGCATGGCAGGGTAAGGACTTCTCATCGCTTCCCTTCCAGGATTCCCATCTCAACATCGGTTTCGTCCGCAATACTCTGTCCCAACTGAGGTCCATCCAGGGCCCTGACCGTCAGAATGATAGCCTATCGCGCGGTGTTTGTCAAGGAAAATCGGAGAGGTGAGGCGATCGAAAAGTTGACGGCCACAACCGTAGCCCTATAGGATGAGGAATTGGACTACAAACAAAGCCGCGAAGATGTAGGTCAGGGCGGGGCACTCGCGCCAGCGTCCGGTGGCGAGTTTGGCGACAGCGTAGGAAATGAGGCCGAAGGCGATGCCGTTCGCGATACTGAAGGTGAGGGGGATTCCCACCACGGTCAGGAAGGCGGGCAGATACTCAGTGGGGTCGTCCCATTCGAATTCCCGCAGCACTTTGAGCATCA
This sequence comes from uncultured Acidobacteriota bacterium, assembly GCA_963842495.1. Lineage (GTDB taxonomy): Bacteria > Acidobacteriota > Terriglobia > UBA7540 > UBA7540 > CAVROP01. Next base: position 127,908 of record CAWJHY010000011.1, on the reverse strand, counting down.
TGGAGCCCACCACGATCAGGGCCGGCGCGAGCGTGGGGTAGCGCAGGATGGGATTGTGGGCGGCGTCGGCTCCGACGCGGACTCCTCCGCCGATCATCGCGGCCAGGGGGCTGAAAAACATGGCGGCAAAGAGCAGCGCCGCGGTGACCAGGCTGGCCAGGCCGGTGCGCGCGCCGTCGGAAACACCCGCGGCGGATTCGATGTAGCAGGTAATCGTGGATGTGCCGAGTCCGGCGCCCACCGTCGTCCCGATGGCGTCTGCAAAGAGCGCGCGGTCCACGCGGGGAAGCTTTCCCTCGCGAAGCAATCCGGCTTGCTGACCTACGCCCACCAGCGTCCCCACCGTATCGAAGAGGGCCAGGTAGAACAAAACGAAAATTGCGGAAGCCAGCTTGGCGGGCGGAGTCGCCAAAAGCCCGCGCAAATCGAACTTCATAAATGTGGACGCCAGATGAAGTTCGGAGGAAAAAGCGCCCTGGTAATGGACCAGGCCGAAAGCGGCGGCGATGGCCGTCGTGGCCAGGATGCCAATCAGGATTGCCCCGCGAACCCGAAAGGCCAGGAGAACCAGCATCACCAGAAGGCCCAGAATGCTCACCAGGGTAACCGGGTGGCGGAAATCGCCTAGACGAACCAGTGTTCCCGGAGAACCGACTACCAGGCCGCCGTACTCGAGGCCAATCAAGGTGATGAATAATCCGATGCCTGCGGCAATCCCGCATTTCAACGCGTGCGGAATGGAGTTTACGATCTGGGCGCGAATACCGGTCAGGGTGATCGCCACAAAGAAAAGCCCTGCCAGCAATACCGCCGCGAGCGCCTGCTGCCAGGTCAAACCAAATCCCAGCGGCGCCACGCCGCAGAGCGTGTAAACAAAGAAGAAGTTCTCGCCCATCCCCGGCGCCAGGGCGACGGGGTAGTTGGCGATGAGGCCCATGAGCAGCGTGGAAAGTGCTGCGGCAAGACAGGTCGCCGCCAGGACGGAGCGGAAATCCATTCCAGCCTGAGACAACACCCCCGGCTGTACGAAGATGATGTAAGACATCGCCAGGAAAGTGGTAATGCCGCCCGTCACCTCGCGCTCGAGGGTAGCGCCCTGGGATTCAAGCTGGAAGAAGCGAACTATGAATTGTTTCACGATTCCACTTGCATTGGAAAACATGCAGAGTTACGATTTGCTCGGGCGCGGATGAGTCTGCACCGAAGAGTCGGGCACTGGGGGTGAGAGCCCGGCCGCGCTGGATGTGCTTCGGCACTTTAGGTGTCGTTCCCCCTTTAGACCTTCGCGCCCTTTTCTCGCCCAAACACCCGCCGGAAGATCTCATCCACGTTTTTCAGATAGCGTTCGACATTGAATACGGCCGCGATCTCTTTCGGGTCGAGGTGGCGGCGGATGTCTGCGTCGCGTTCCGCCAGGCTGCGGAAATCCTCGCGTGTTTCCCAAACCTGCATGGCGTTGCGCTGCACCCAACGGTAGGCCTCCTCGCGCGACACCCCTTTTTCCACGAGTTCCAGCAGCAACCGCCCGGAAAAGATCAGGCCCTTGAGCAGGTCGAGGTTTTCGAGCATGCGGCGGGGATACACGAACATGGTTTCCACCAGCTTGGCGGTCTTGGCCAGAAGGTAATCGAGCAGGATGGTCGAGTCTGGCAGGATAACGCGCTCGACGGAAGAATGCGAGATATCGCGTTCGTGCCAGAGCGCCACGTTCTCGAGTGCGGCCTGGGCATTGGCGCGCACCACACGCGCTAAGCCGCAGATTTGCTCGGCCGTAACCGGATTGCGCTTGTGGGGCATGGCCGAGGACCCCTTTTGCTCCGGCGAAAAGTATTCCTCAACCTCGCGCACTTCGGTACGCTGCAAGCCGCGCACCTCGAGGGCAATCTTGTCGAGCGAGGCGGCGCAGACGGCCAGCGTGCAGAGGTAGAAAGCGTGCCGGTCGCGTTGGATGACCTGAGAGGAGACGGGGGCGGGAAGCAAGCCAAGGCGCTCGCAGATCTTCTCCTCGATGGAGGGCGGCAAATGCGTGTAGCTGCCCACGGCCCCGGAGAATTTGCCGACGCGCATCTGCTCGGCGGCGTAGGCCAGGCGCTCCGTGTTCCGCCGGTTCTCTTCGAACCAGATGGCCAGTTTGCATCCGAAAGTGATGGGCTCCGCGTGAATGCCGTGCGTACGCCCGATCATGGGCGTGTCTTTGAATTCCCAGGCGCGTTTCTTCAGAACCTCGCCTAATCGCTTCTGACCTGCAAGCAGCAGCGCGGACGCTTCGCGGATTTGCAGCGCTTGGGCGGTGTCCACCACGTCGTTCGAGGTGAGCCCGTAGTGCAGGTAGCGGCCTTCTTTTCCAATGTGCTCCGCCACATTGGTGGTGAAGGCAATCACGTCGTGCTTCACCTGGCGCTCAATCTCCAGGATGCGCTCGACTTCGAAGCTCCCCTTGCGCCGGATGGCTCGCGCGGCGCTCTTGGGAATCAGGCCTGCCTCCGCCTCAACCTCCGCCGTGGCGATTTCCACTTCTAGCCATTTTTGGAATTTGTGTTGATCGGTCCAGATGCTGCCCATCTCCGGGCGTGTGTAGCGAGGAATCACGGGGACCTCCAAGTGGATTCGGGATTCAGGGCTCCCAAGTCAGGAGACAAAATTAAACGGCATTTGGGATTCGCGTGTCAAGGTGAAGAAGCGGAAGGATTCAGGAGTCAGAATAAACATTCGAAAGTTTCTCTTCTCCGTGTTCTCTGCGCTCTAGAAAAGATTGAACACAGAGGCCACCGAGAACCTTTGTGGTTTCTGTGTTGAGGCTTTCGAGGCACAGAGGACACGGAGAAGCCGGATGTGGCCAGCGACTTGTACCGTCAGACTAACTGTGGCTTCTGTCGCCTCAATCCTAAAATCTAAAAACTTCCGTGGGCTTCGTCTGACTGGCCAGGTGGAGTTTGGTGAATTGGAGCCGGGCCCGCTGGGCGAGAGCCTGTGCAGCGCTGAGGCGGGCAATCTCGGGATGGTTATTGGTTTCACTCAAGTGGGCGAGCACCAGGACCTGCGCCGCGCCGTCAAACTCTTCCGTGAGGAAGTCGGCGGTGGCGTTGTTGGAAAGGTGGCCCTGACGGCCCATCACGCGCTGCTTCACGGCCCACGGGTACGGTCCGATCTTCAACATCTCCAGGTCATGGTTGGACTCGAAAATCAGAACATGGCTGCCCTTCACGCGCTGCTTGACGATCTCCGGAATATATCCGAGGTCAGTGACCACGCTGATGCGAATGCCCTGGGCGTCCAACGTGAAGGCCACGGGATCCACGGCATCGTGCGGGACGGGGAAGGGCGTGATCTCAATGTCGCCGATCGTGAACTTTTCGCTGGCAGCGATGTATTCGAATTTCGTAATCTTCTTCCTGATCTCCTCATCACGGCTCACTTCCTCCCAGGTGGCCCGAGAAACATAAACTGGCAGGTCGCCGTTTTGCGCCAGCACCCGGAGGCCGTTGATGTGGTCCGTGTGTTCGTGAGAGATGACCACGGCGCTTAGACCATCGGCAGGTTCATTGATCGCCGCCAATCGTGCGTAGCTTTCCCGGCAACTCAATCCGGCGTCGATCAGCAGCCGCGCCCTTTCGGTGGCCACAAGGGTGCAGTTGCCCCTGCTGCCGCTTCCCAGCACGCAGACCCGAACGCTCATTGGGCCTCCCGGGGGAGGCAGTGACGAGTGACGAGTGACGAGTGACGAGAGAGCAAGTGACGAGTGACGAGTGACAAGTAACCAGCAACGAGCGAACGATTTGTAATCCCAAGCCTGTCCATCTGAGTTAATCGCAATTATAACCGCATATCGGGACAAGTGTCATTCCGCGGGTTTAATCCTGCTATGACGTGCAGCGGCAGAGCCGCGTGCCCGACCCTTACGACTGTTTACTGCTGCACTTTCACCCAGTTCCCGAATCCAGATATTCCGGAAGCGGACCTTGTAGTTGTGCTCCTGCAGGCGCAACGGCATCTTCGCCGGGTGGGCCTGGTAGGGAGGCCGTTGATGATGCGCGGTGGGGCCCGTCAATTCCACATGGTCCTGGACCAGCACCCCGTTAAAGAAGACGGTGATGATCGCGGGGCGGAGGACCTTGCCATCCTTGTCAAAACGGGCGTCGTGAAAGACGACGTCGTAAGTCTGCCAGAGGCCCGGGGCGCGGCAGACGTTGACGAGCGGAGGGTACTGCCCGTACATGGCGGCCGCCTGCCCGTCAGCGTAAATCTTGCTGTGGACGGAGTCGATGACCTGGACCTCGTAGAGCGCAGCGAGAAAGACGCCGCTATTCCCAGGATCGAAAGTGTCGCCGGCCCACTCCGGCGACTCCCACTCCACGTGCACTTGACAGTCGCCGAAGGATTGCTTCGTGTAGATATCGCCCGTCTTCGGAACGACCTCGAAGTAGCCGTTGCCGACTTTCCAGGGCGCCGGCTCTCCTTTTGCCCCCTGCCATTGCGACAGATCTTTGCCGTTGAACAGCACAATGGCATCCGAGGGAGGCTGGCCAGGCTTGTCCCTTGCTTCGCCAGGCGCGACCACCGGGGGTTGCGGCCTGCTCATATCATGAATCTGCCATCTCGTCAGCCCTTCCGACTGCCAACACTGGCTTACCTCTACGGGTATGATTCCGAACAGCAATGCGACGGCCATGGCGATCATACCGGCTTTCAAAAAGGTGCTGTGCAAAGTGCTGAGCATATAGAATCTCCTTTGCAATAGTAGTACGCTTCCATGCCGAGGCGGCCTTGCGCCGCCATTTCACAGCGCAAGCTCGCCGCTACAGCTTTAAAGTGTACCACCACCGCGCGCACGCAGAAATGGACGCGAACTGTTGAAGGACCTCAAGGCTCTCCCGCATTAGGGAACTCGAATCGATTTCAGCAGTCATTCATTTGCTGAGGTCCGGTCTTGCTTTGAGGCGCGCCGAAGCGTCCGGGCCTTTTCCGACCTGAAGATCGGCGCCACCTTCCTCGCAGGCTTAACATTTGGCGTGCGTCATTGGGGCCCTGATATGGTATAGTCAGCGGGTACGGAGTGCCGCTCGAAGCGTGCCCAAAGCGCGGGGGTAATTCAGCGGTAGAATGCCAGCCTCTTTATTGACCTCGTCCTTCATTTCCCCTGGAAGGCCGCAGCCGGTGGGGGTCGATTCACCACCAGCCAGTAAAGCCCTAGTTGCTTCACGACGCTGAGCAAACTCTATGGCACGTGGACATCTCGCGACGACGAGACGAGTTGGCCGCTTCGCATTTCCTCTTTCGTAAAAGAGGCCTCCAGCCTTGCCATTCTTTCCTCGATGCTTGCGAGCGAATTGGCCAGCATTTTATGGTCTTCCTCGCGGCGAAATATCGGGTTGTTCACCCACCAGTCCATGCCCATTTCCTTGGCCTTGTCAACCGAGCAGATGACTAGGCGGATCTGGATCGACAGGAGTTCGATGTCCACCAGTTTGACTCTGATATCGCCCGCGATGATGATCCCCTTATCCAAAACACGCTCCAGCACGTCGGCCAAAGTCGAACTTTCCACTGCGTGTGACATGCTGCGTTGCTGCACCATAAGATCTCCTTTTACAAAAGCCTTCCCAGTGGGCCAAGATCCAAGTTTAGGTCCTTTTCTTCGAGGCCAAATTCCTTGCGCAGCCGTTCAATTTCCTGTGCCTGCTTCATCAGCGTCAGTCCGAGCCTTTCTATCTGCTGCTCGCTCAAGGAACCTGCCTCTACCCGGCGGATGGCTTGCCGCTCCAGCAATTCGTGCAGGAGCTTGACCAGGGTCAGGACCAGTTGCCCGAGCCCGTTCTTGGTATCATTCACATCGAAGTTGACTCGGCCGGTTCGTGGGCGCTGACCAGCGGACGATTGGGACCCGAGCAAATTGTCCACTTTCATCACCTGGGCGAAATCATGCACGGCCTCAGACTCCACCCGCGCCAGTTCGGTTGAGCCCATTTGCCTTCTCCTTTCCAATGCCCATGCCGGCGCCCAAATGCAGCGGCGCGAGGCGGACCCTTTGACGCGCCGTCTCCATGGACGTGAGCACGGCTTGCAGTCCAAGGTAAATGAGGTCGATATCCGCGACTGAAATGGTCACTTCTCCTGCCACCACAACTCCTTTGTTAAGCACCCGGTCAAGCACCTCGCACAGAGAGACCTGCCGCGCGTCATCTAAGGCGAGTTCGGATGGCAGGGTCGACCGGTTTGCAATGTTGCTTTCAACAGGCATAGACACTCGATTCCACGCGGCTGGGTTGGTAAAGGGCTTGTCCCAACTCTGCCAGCCGGCGAAGGCCCTGAATCTCCCCCCAACGATAGACAACCGTCATTTCCTTTCCTTGAAGACACCGCTGAAACTCCCGGCGCACGAGCGATTCCCGGCGATACAGAGCAGAACAGAAAAGGCAGTCACTGGGGGGCGTGACAAGGTTGAGAAAAAGTCCGGGCACACTGACGCCTAAGCGCACGCAGGCGGCCAGCAGGTCCCGCGTTTCCTCAAAAGCCATATCGGTGGGGATGCTGACCGCATAGATGGCGGATTTTGCCGGATTAGTAAGCAACCCTCTGAACCTCTTGAGGGTTTTTGACATCGACACTAGCTCCTGTGAAAACCTGGTGAGTCGGAAGATCTGCGGGTATTTAAGAAACAAGTCGAAGAATGCTTTAAGCCATTGATCGACGATCCCAGGAAGTTCCAGCAGACGAATCAGGTGACCTGTTGCTGCGGAATCGAGCACGAGGACATCGTGGCGACCCGAGGCGAGCAAGTCCATGACCCGGGTCAGGCCCATCACCTCGTCGAGGCCCGGTGGGGAAAGGTCGAGAATCCGTTCCAGCACTTCGCGGTCGAAGGTTAAATCAAAGTTACTCGAGATGGATTCCAGCAATTTCTGAATGTCCCCGGCGTATTGTTTCTTCAAAGCCTTAAATTCCGACTCCGCATTGATCTCGATGGCCGTCAGGCCCGAAAGCACAGGCTTCGGCCGGGAGCCGATGGGTGTCCCCAAGCAACTCGATAAAGCGTGGGCAGGTCCGGTGGAGAAAAGAAGAACTTTCTTCCCTGCGCGATCTTGCGCCAGGTGCAGAGCTGTCGCGCAAGCTAAAGTTGTCTTGCCCACGCCGCCCTTGCCCGCGAAGATCAGAAGCGTAGTTTGGGATGGAGGCCACCGGATGCCTACCTCCGTTCTGAGCGCAAGAGCGGGCGATGTTTCGGTCGTTGCGGGAGGGGCTTCGGTGATTTGCCCCACTTGATCCCAGAATGACTCCAGCGTTTTCTGCCCCCGAATCTCCTCTGCATAAAGTGGCAGCCCCCAGAGTGCAAACCTCGCCAAAGAGGTTTGGCTGAAGAGATTCCGCAGTTGCCGAATCTGGCGGAGGCGCTCGTCCCCACAAACGGGGCACGGATTAATGGGATAGAGCCGGTTGATCACGATGTCGGTCATCGGCAACATGAGGCGGTCCACTTCCCTTACGATCGAGACGGTCTCGCGAATGCTCATCATCTCGGCGAGCATGACCGGAACAAAACGGCAACGGCGCGAATCCTGTAGCACTCCTTCCATGCGTTTTACTGAGGCGGTCATCTCTTCCAGGAAGGCGTCGAGTTCATCGCGCTCGCGGGAACGGGCAAAGACCCATTTCATGTATCGGTGCTTGGCCAGCAGAGTTTCTAGCATGGCGAGCCATTGGCGAAGGAACTTCGGCATGGCCAGCAGGCGCAGGGTGTGACCGCTGGGGGCCGTGTCCACAACGATGCAATCGTAGCTGCCCTTCTCCACCCACATGGAGATCTCCAGGAAGGCCATGAGTTCATCCAAGCCCGGCAAGGATAGCTCTAGAAAGCGGTTGATTTCTTCTCTATCGAAGAAGGTCCCGCGCGAGACCATTTCCCGGAGCTTCGCAGAGTGCTTCTGCTTGAACTTGGACAAATATTCCTGGCCATCCAGTTCGAGAATCTCGAGGTTCCTAGGGGGGACCCAGTTCGCCAAGCTATCGGCGAGTGAATGAGCCGGGTCTGTGGAAACCAGGAGAAAAGAGGAATTAGGTGAATGTCTCGCCAAACGCAACGCGGCGGCGGTGGCGCAGGTAGTCTTTCCAACCCCACCTTTACCGCCAAAGATAAGCAGATGCAGGCCTTGGTGATCCAAAAACGGTGGAGCTGCCATGCTCTCCGCGCATCTGGTGCACCCCTTACGCCACCCTTCTGTGTTCACGTTGGCCTCGCTGTTCCTTTCCGCCATGCTCCTCTTGGAGGCCTTTGCCACGCCTTTGCATTCTGTCCAGTCGGTCGAGTAAGGTCTTTTCTTCGCCTGCGAACTCTTCTTCAGAGATCTTTCCGGTTTCCAGCATCATGTAGAGATTACTCAGTTCCGCGGTGATGGATTCGCTCTCGTTGGCAAGCTCCTGCTGGGCGGCGTTGTGAATCTCACGAAAGATCCAGAGCAAACTGTGCATCGGAAACAACAAGAGGTCGTCCACAAGCACCATTGCATCCTCCCGCACGGCCCGTCTCAGAGCTTGAGATCGATGTCGACAAAGTTGTGCGGGGCCCACGGGCCGTTGTAGTCCAAGGCGAAGTTGTTATCAAACTGCTGTGCGGCCTCGAAAACGCAGCTCTCGAACTGCGGCATCGCTGGACGCTCGACCAAACAAGCCAGGTTCATTACCTCGCGTTCAGTACGGCACTTCCTCTGCACGATCTCGGCGCAGTGGGGTGCCAGAATCGCTTCCACTTTGTCGGCGTGGGTCTCCCGATCCTCTTTGAGCAGTTGGTCAAACATCCTGCCCACTTCGATCTTGTCCTCCTGCGTAGGCTCGCGAGGACCTCCCAGGAATTGGTCCCGGGCCCGCCTCAGCTCTGGATGGGTGTTGACGAAATATTCGAAGATGTTGGGCACGTCCCAGGTGACTCGCACTCCCATCTCGACCTTGCCCGCCACGCGCCGCAGTTGCTCGATTAGCGCATGCTGGTTGCGAGAAAGCAGGTTTCGTACGGCCTGCGGGCTGTCCGCGAGGATGCCGAAGGACATGGGTAGAGGTGTGGTCTCCGCCATCAGCTTCTTGAGGACCTCCTGGTGGGCGGCAAGATGGGAGCGTTCTGGCCGCACCCTCTCGACTCGTACATTGCTGACCACGGCTGCTGCTTGCCCCCCCGAGATGGAATACACCTCACTTCCGCCGATGCCGAAGTCTCCGTACGTCCGCCCCTGGCTGTCGGCGATGACCGCGTAAAGGTAAGGCCTACTCCTGCCTGCTGCGTGATTCGCCGGCCGTTTCTCAGTCGTCTTCGGATTCGATACTTGGCCCGTCTTCACGGATTCTTCTCCTCCGCAGGGCGACCGACGCAGTGAATGATCATTTCCACGAGCAGCGCTGCGCGGAACATGGCGTTTTCGGGCTCGGTGGTAAGAATCTGCGCGGCGATTTCGCTTGCCGTGTGGCCCGAGACGTGAAGTTCCAAGATACGAGCGAGCAAGCTTTCGCAGGCTTGGGCATGCTTGCACTCCATGAAACTCGTATAGCACGCCATAGCGGCACTTGTAGGAAAGCCGCGACGACCCAGCGCCGTAGACACTGCAACCTCCACGCCCTGCCGGAACTCCTTCTTCACTTTCCAGCTTCACTTTCCAGAATCGTTTCTCCCCGCCCCGCACGACAATACACGTGGCTTCGGGTGGCGCATCTCTTCAATGTCAACCCCGCGCTCCCACGCCTCAGTACCTGATCCTCAGCGCAGCGGCACTACTCCGCATGGCGGGCTTGGCCTTGACCCCAGGCACACCCGCAGCTTTGCGGTCGGCCAGGCCCTGCAACAGGGTGGACTCTTCGGTCTCGATCTCGCGCAGCCGGGCATCAAGCTCTGACACCCGGCGGCTGGCGGTTGTTCTTTCTGCGGCGCGCCGAGCCTTTTCGATTTCCAGGCATGCAATTTGCAAGTGCGTCCTGTGGGGAGTAGCCAAGCGCTCCATTCGACCGGCCATCGTGCGAATGGTTCTCAAGCCCCTTAGAGGTATAGGCATAGGTGTGCTCCTTTCATGCTGTCGCGAGGCGGTGGTGGTTCTTGCGTCGCTTGGAATGGTTCCCGCAGACTTTCTCCATCGCCTCCTTCACCTTTTGCAGCATGAGCGACTTCCCGTCGTGAGTAACCTTTGCGGTGTCGGTCTTCAAAACGTCGCCGCAGACCCACCAGAAGGTGGGATCCTCGATCTGCGCATGGCTGTTACGGTGGGCGAGGATCTTGGCGATGGCGATGCAAGCCCGGATGGTGGGGCGGTGGTTGTTGACCCCCACCCCGCGGAGTTCCCTCACGATATCTACGATCCGTTCCGCATCGGTGCGCGACAGGCCCGACTTGGTCTGGGTGATCTGGATCTCGGTTTCGCGATCGAAATGGCCAAGGTTGATGGTAATCAACCGATCCATCAGCGCGTCCTGTGTTTTGTGCACACCGGCATATTCTTCGGGGTTCGAGGTCATGATTGCTCGAAAGTCCTCGTGTACGCGCACACACCCCTCGCCATTCCTGCCCAGGTTGGGCAGATTGAGAATCCTGCCCTCCAGAATACTGAGCAGCACGTTGTTGGCCTCCGGCGTGGAACGGTTAAATTCATCATAAATCAGCGTGTATCCATTGAGGCAGGCGGTAGTAAGCCGGTGGTCCTCCCAAACAGTGCTCATACTCTCTTCGGTCTTCACGACGGAGTGGATGTAATTATCGATAAGCTTGTACCTACGGTAGCCGGAATCCTTGCCAATCAGGTCCGAGCTGCCAAACTCGTCGTCGCCATGGAGGAGGACGACCGGGCGGCCGAGCTGCGCGGCAACGTGCAGGGCGAGCGTCGTCTTCCCCGTTCCTGCCAGGCCGGCAAAATGGACGGCGTATCCCACACCCAGATAACTGAGCGCGCGGTCCGTCAATGCCTGAATATGCGGGGTCAAGACAAATTCTTCGCTAGCCTCCGGGACAATGCTTTGTCCTACGGGCTCGACTACTTCGCAGGTTACTGAGCCAACCTTCCCATCATCCCCATTCATAGTTGTTTTTTCCCTTTCATTGAGCTTTGTGGTCCAGGTGGATCCTTGCCCGGATTAGGGCGGTGAGCTTAGTGTTTCCGTTTCTTTCGTGCCGGCATCTTCCCGCCGCCGACTGCGAGCGGTGGCAGGCCACTTGGTTGGTTCGGCCCTTCTTCCGGAAAGGCTCCCGCTTCCTCACTCGGTTGACTAGCCAATTCCTCCACCACCCCGAGCGAAGGAGCACTCGAGCCAAGCCAAGCCTGCCGAATGCCGCCCAGGTCCGTGCGGACCTCCGTGCGGAGGCCGTTAACCGTACGCTTGAGGTCCGAGAGGGAGCCCAAACGACAAGCCTTCATACTCCTGGCCCGAGCGGCGAAGCTTTCGGAAAAGTTGGCCAGCGTCTGGGAGACATCGGCCCGCCGCTCCTCGGTCTCTCGCTCCAAAGCCTGGGCCGATCCCTGGCGCGCGCTTCGCAAAGCCAGAATCTCATTCCGCAATCTACTCAGATCCTCTGTTAGCACACCCATGGTTTTCCTCCTCCTTGTTTCTAAGCTGGTTGTGGTCTTGCAGGCGGCTTCAGTTCGGGCCTCTTCTCTTTGCCACGGGCAGGGACCCTCCCGCCACTACCTGTCGAGGACCACGCAGCCTCCAACAGGCAGCACTTCGATCGCAACTCCCGCGGGCTTGCTGATTGCTGGGCCGCTATGCGCTCCTCCCCGCCCAGGCACGACGCGCGGCAGCAATATCCGCTCTCATGTCCCGTTGCTGCCGGCTGACATTTTGCTTCAGGTTCTTCAGGAAAGTAAGACGCCCCGCTCTCATCCTTTCCGCCATTCGGGCCTGTGTACCCGCGAAATCGGCACACATTTCAGCCATGTCCTTCTCGCGGTTCCTGTTTCCATCCAGCAGTTCATCTCGGAACGCTCGACGGCTTCCACGCAGCGTGTGGATCTCGCCGCACAACCGAGTCATATCCTCCAACAGTTTACCCATCGTAGTCCTCCTTTGATTTTTCCTGCATTTGGCGTCTCCTCCATCTGCTGAGCGGGGGGCGGCACCGGAGCCCCCCCGCCCAACAGCGGTCGGTCTCCCACCGGTATTAAGCGGGAGCGGCAGCAGCGGCTGTCAAACCGATAGCCTCGGCATACTTCAGGTAAGTCTCGACCGAGGCAATCACGACGCGGGCTTCGACCGAAAGCAACTCGATCCCGACTAGCGACACCTTGGCCCAGGCATCGATCACGATTCCCTTGTCGAGAATCCGATCGACTACTTCCGCCAAGCTCGATGAGTCAGTCGACTTTGCAACTTTCGCCATGAGAGTTCTCCTTCCGGGTAACAAGTTACCCTAGTTTTGATTAGGGCACGCCTCACGTTAATGCGACCTGCCTAGCCCAAACTAAGGCAAGTTGGATGCCGAACCCGAGAGATTGCACTTGATCTTTCCATCATCTTGATTCGCAAGAGAAAGGCGATGGCCTGCAAAGAATAACTGGCTGGGCAACGGATGATTGGTACATTCAACCTGTGGAATGGAGGCACTAGAAGTGGGGAATGGATTCCCCAACCTTTCACCTGTTCCAGAACTCTTTGGGTGTCCACCTACGTTTGCAGGGAATCAACAAAGTTGTACGGTGGCCAGGGGCCGCTCAGGAGTAACTTGACGGACGCCTGCGGACGGAGATGGCAGGCGGCGCGGCGGAAGGATCCGACTGAATCGCGGTGCACGAGGAAGTAAAGGGACAGGAGGTGCGTCCCGCTCGATTCGGGATATTCCACCTTGCGGCGAACAAAGAAGTCGGCCAGGCACCCGCAAAGCTCCTCGGCCAACCGGCGTTGGTCCAGGGCTGCTCGGTCCAGGCCCAAGAAACTTTGTCGCTTTGCTGCAAGATAGGCAGCCCCGGAAGCACAAGAAAGGGGAAAGGATCTTGGAATGACAGGCCCTGGGCTGCGCTCCGTTGCAGCTCCGGAAGTGTCGAGGAGGGCACGAATGCCCATCTCCCCCAAGCCCTCGAGTTCGTGGAGGAGTGTGCAGTAAGCGCGGTGATTTTCTCTCAGCAATACAATCGCATCGCCAGGACATTCAACTCGACCCCCATATCGCAAGGGAATCACAGTCAATTGACGATGAAAGCACTCAACGACCCTCTCATACGCGAGAAGCTCCGAGGTATCAAGAGGTGAATCGGCCTCTGCCAGTTCAGAAAGAACGGCGCCCAACCCCCCGTGATCTACTGTGGACACACGTTGCCCCCCCACCCCGGCCGGAGTTCCGAGGTCGGCCGGCAAGGGCCCACGAAAGATGCAGTAGAGTAGGTAACTCACTCGCCTGCTCCCTGCGATAGAGGAGGAACGAAGCGATAAGGGGGCCAGGGTCCGGACAGTTCGAGGACCAGCCCCCCCATTGCATGTTTCTCGTTTACCTGATCGATTCGCGCCCGAAATGCCGGCATCGCGCTCTTGGGCAGCAAAAAGGCCCAATTCAGCACAACCTCGATTCCGCTTTCTGGGGGCTCACGCGGCGCTTCCGGACAATCGCGAAAGTCCGAAGCCTGCTTTATCAGGTCGCTGGCAACTTGGCGGCGCGTCTCGTTTAGCCACAGGCTCAGTTCTTTCTCTGCACCGGCCCGGATCCGCTGTTCCTCGAAGTAGCGTCTCCCCGGCGGCCGCGCCTCGAGCTGTGCTTCCTGTGCGGTCAGACTTGCGGACGTGAGGGCGCGCCCAGCCTGCTTTCTGTCGAGCAAGCCCCTGACTGACCATTCCTCCTGGTCGGCTACCCGCTCCAGGAACTGCGAAATCGTCGCACCATGCCTTTCCACAAATTCTGCCAAGCGTTCCGGCGACGAGAAAAGGGTTCCGAAGCGGGCGGGAAGCACGGGGGAATGGCGCATCACCTCCTCGACTACCACCTCATGCTGCAGGGCGCGCGGTCCTAACCAAGCCAGATCTTGCATGCGTTGTTCGGCCGCTCCGCCGCAGAAATCTTCCAAGCGCACCTCGCTAAGGACGGCACAAAGATTTGGGGAGGGCCGAAATAGAGACAGGGGCTGCCGGCCATCCACACCCGTCCCCGCGAGCTCCCCGATGAGGTTCGAGCGTGCAAAGCAAAACAGATAAAGCGCCCTCTGGACCGTCTCCATCTATCGTTCACCACGTCGGTCGAGAGTCTGCTGACGGATTTCTTGCAGTGCGTCCTCGAGGTCACTGACCTCAACGGTTACACGAGGCTGCCCGGCCGGTGCTTTATCGCCCGCCTGAACGGCTCGCCGGACCGCTCGCTGGGCGGCTCGGGCGCACGTCGAACTGATATCGGCGCCGCTAAACCCCTCTGTGCGCGAGGCCAGGTTCTCTAAGCTGACTCCCTTGCCCAGAGGTTTGTTCTGCAAATGGATCGCGAAAACCTCGCGGCGCTCGCTCTCATCGGGAAGTGGAATCTCCACAATCTCGTCAAACCGCCCAGGCCTGAGAATGGCGGGATCGAGCAGATCTGACCGGTTGGTCGCACCCAGGACCAAAACCCCTTTCAGTTCTTCCACCCCATCGAGCTCCGCGAGGAACTGGCTCAAGACGCGATCTGCCACGTGTGAATCCGACGCACCGGCGCTGCGACTGGGCACGAGGGCGTCAATCTCATCGAAGAAGACGATGCAGGGTGCAGCGTGGCGCGCTTTGCGAAATACCTCTCGCACGCCTCTCTCAGATTCCCCCACATATTTCGAAAGCGGTTCCGGCCCTTTGACCGAGACGAAATTCACCTTCGTTTCGCTGGCCACCGCTTTGGCGAGGAGGGTTTTTCCGCAGCCCGGGGGACCCGAGAGTAGGATTCCTGTGGGCGGCTTGATCCCCGCTTGGGAAAACAGGTCGGGGTACCGGAGAGGCCACTCGACGGCTTCCACCAGGCGCTGTTTGATCGCACCCAAACCCCCGACGTCCTGCCAGCGCACGTTGGGAACTTCGACAAATACCTCGCGCAGCGCGGAAGGCTCTATGTCCCGGAGAGCCTCCAGGAAATCATCCATTTCTACCTCGAGCTTGGCCAGTTGGTCATAGGGAATTTGCGCCAAGCCGAAGTCCACATCGGGCATGATGCGCCGCAGGCAAATCATCGCGGCTTCCCGGCAAAGGGCTTCCAAGTCGGCTCCCACGAAACCATGCGTGATCTCCGCTAGGTGATTCAGGTTTACTCGTTCGGCCAGAGGCATGCCCCGACTATGGATCTCCAGGATCTCTTGGCGTCCACGGCGGTCGGGAATGGGGATGCTGATCTCTCGATCAAACCGCCCTGGCCGCCGCAGGGCCGGATCGAGCACATTCGGCAAGTTGGTCGCCGCAATCACGATGACCTTCTGCCGCTTGGCGAGTCCGTCCATCAATGCCAACAACTGGGCTACCACCCGCTTCTCAACGTCGCCCACCACTTGCTCGCGGCGGGGAGCAATGGCGTCGATCTCATCCAGGAAGATGATGCTGGGAGCCCTGCGACTGCCCTCTTCAAAAATCTTCCGCAAATGCGCTTCACTCTCGCCGTAGAACTTGTGGATGACCTCGGGCCCGCTGACAGCATAGAAGTTCGCCTGGGTCTCATGCGCAATGGCGCGGGCAATCAGCGTCTTACCGCATCCAGGAGGCCCGTGTAGAAGCACACCTTTCGGTGCGTCGATTCCCAGGCGCTCGAAGACCTCGGGGTAGCGCAAGGGCAGTTCGATCATTTCGCGAATGCGCTGGAGTTGGGGTTTCAGGCCGCCAATGTCCTCGTAGGAAATCGCGGCGGCGGCCATTTCCTCGGACTGGGCCCCTTTGGAGATCACGAGCTGGGTCGTTGGGTTAATGAGCACGGGACCTTTGGGTACTGTGCTTTCCACCTTGAAATCCGCCCAGCGGGCTCCAAAGAGGATGGCCCGGATACGGTTCTCAGCCAAAACCGGCAAGCCATCCAGCCGGCTGCCGATGTAATCCAAGTCGCGCTCGGAAGGAGTAATGTTCGTGGGGGCCAGCACCACCCGCTCGGCGGGTGGGCAAGCGGTCCTGCGCACTTGAACGAACTCGTCCAGTCCTGTCCCGGCATTCTCGCGCGTGATTCCGTCCAGTTGAATCCGGGACTGACCGCGCATCTCCTTGTAAGCCGGCATCGCCTTGCACACGGTCCTGCCCTTGCCCACAACTTCCACAATGTCTCCCACCTCCACCTGCAAGAGCGCGAGATCCTCCGGCCCCATGCGGGCGTACCCACGACTCACGTCCTTGCTGAGCGCCTCGCTGACTTTGAGCTTGAACGACTTCTCTGCGGTTTCGATGGTGACTCCTTCCAAACGGGCTACTTAAGGAACTTGATTTCCAGCACACCGTTGTTACAAGTGACTTGCATCTTTTCCTTGGAAACGCTCCGGGGCAGGAGAACCTCCTTGCGGTACTTCTTGTCGCCTCTCTCGGCGGAAATCGTCAGAACATCATCCTTGAGTTCAAACGCCACGTCCTCCTTGCCGATGCCGGGCAACTCTGCCACAACCAGCAGGTGGTCCTCCTCCTCAAAAACGTCCACCATGGGTTCTCGTACCTCCTGAACTTCGGTTCGTCCGGATTTGATGTCCCGCCGGATATTTCCGAAGGGCTCGAGGCTCGGCCCCTTATCTCCCAGCCCGACCTTAACGGTGAATCCGTAAATCCCCTTGAGCTCTTTTCCGGATCCGTGAATTTCCCCCGTTTTGGAGAGCTCTCGACCGCTTTCGGATAGTTCACCGAGCTTCTCCACCAAGCCTCCCAACCCCTTGAGGATCCCTCCCAGGCCGCCCTCGACCCCGCCCTGCGAGGTTCGTTCTTTCTTCTTTCCCGCCATATCGCACCTCATTCCTTTCAATCTATGGGAATGCCATATTGCCTGACTTTTGAATGTATGGTCTTGTAATCGATGTGAAGCAAGCGAGCGGCTTTGGCCTTGTTCCCTCCCGTTTCTCGCAGCACCTGAGCAAGGATCTCCCGCTCGATGGCAATGATCCGCCGTTGCATGATTTCTCGGAGGGGAAGACCATCGGTGGGCGTGTCCTGAATTTCCTGCTTGCCTCCGGAGTCCGCAAGGGCGGGTTTGGGGGATGCACTATCGATCCTCATATGCTGCTCGGTGATCACATCGTCCGCCAACAGAACCGCGCGGCGGATCACGGAACGAAGTTGCCGAACATTTCCGGGCCAGTCGCAGGCGAGCAAAGCATCGACTGCAGATTGTGAAAAGCCCTTAACGTTCTTCTGCAACTCGAGATTGGTGAGGTCTACGAACCGCTTCGCCAGATACAGGATGTCCTCCTGGCGCTCGCGCAAGGGCGGAACCCAGAGGGCGAATTCGTTCAAGCGAAAATAGACATCGGGGCGGAAGGCGCCGGATTCCCCCAAACGTTGCAGGTCCCGGTTGCTGGCCGCCAGAACCCGCACATCCGTATTGATGGCCTGGGTGCTGCCAATGCGGCAGATCATCTTGTCTTGAAGCACGCGCAGAAGCTTGCCCTGGGAGCCTAAAGGCATGTTGGAGATTTCATCCAGGAAGAGAGTTCCCTCATGGGCCATTTCGATTTTTCCAATTTTCTGTTTGTCCGCGCCCGTGTAGGCTCCTTTTTCATGTCCAAACAGCTCGCTTTCCAAAAGGGTCTCAGGGATGGCCCCACAATCTACGGCCATAAAAGAACACTTGGAGCGAGGACTTTTTTGATGGATGGCGCGCGCCACCAGCTCTTTCCCCGTTCCGGTTTCTCCCAGTATCAAGACGCTGAAGGTGGTTCCGGCTACCCGGTTTACATCGGTGATCAAACGCCTCACGACAGCGCTGGGTCCCATGGACTCCCGCAGCGAAGACTCGTCCTCGATCTGGCAGGAGAGATGTCGCACTTTGCGCTTGAGAGCGCGTTCGTTCAGCGCGCGGAAGACCACGCGCAGCACCTCGTGGTGTTTGAGGGGTTTCGCCAGGTAGTCGTGAGCACCTGCCCTCATCGCCGCCACCGCGTCCCGGATCTCCGGATAGCCCGTAATTAGAATAATGGGGAGGTCCTCGTCCAGGGCTTTTGCCAGTTTCATGATCTGCATGCCGTCCATGTCAGGCAGCTTCATGTCCGCGACCAGAGCATCGGGATGTTCGGAGCGGATCTTGTCCAGCGCGGCTTGCCCGGTGTGAGCCACCAAGGGGGTTATCACCTCTTGCTGGAGGAACGCGGAAAGCAAGGCGATTTGCTCATTCCCGTCCACAATTAGAACCTTACGGTCACCGTCTGTCATTGCTAAGTCCTTCCGCGACCTGAGGGTTGGTGCATCAAATAGACGACCTGGATATCTTTATCGAGCCAGGAGCCCAGGGAGTGAAGCATGCCGAGGAAGATCAGGCCTGTTTCCCCTGCCCGAAGCGTCTCGTTAATCCGACCGGCGATGTATTCATCACGCCTTTTGAGCAAGGAATCTCTCAAGGCTTTCCGGCGTGGTTCTTCTCGAGTGGCGAACTTCGGCTTCCCGGAAGCGAAGTCCTCCTTGCTAAGTTGATATTCCTCCACCAAAAGCTCGGAAGATTCCGTGCCCATGATCGTGGCGCCCTTCTCCAGCAAACGATGAAGCAAGCCGTGGTTGCGGCTGCCAGCTTTTGCCAGCTCGGTGACAATCTCCACCTCGCGACCACACACCGGCAATCCATCCTGATAGAGGCGAACTCGTTGATAGGGAAGCGCCAGACCCTCGATGGCCTGTTCGATCTGAGCCCACAGTTTGTTCACCTGCCTCACGTTGCGCTCCCAGCCTTTGCGCCCCAACTCCTTCACTTTCAAGCGCTGGATTGCTGGGCTCAGCGCTCCCATGTCGGCTTGGGTATGGATAATCGGAATGTAGATAAGAATCCTCTCATTAGCTTGGGCATGAATGGTTTCGACAACGTTCTTGCTCGTTCGTTCGTCCATGGCAGGTGTGGCGCTAGGCCGGAGGATCCAAATCCGTAGAAGTCAGGGGGGACTATACAAGTACCTCCCCCATCCACTACCTGCGATCTTCGCACTTTTCTTATCGGCAGTGGTTGGCATTCCGATTAGGAAAAGTGGCGGTTTCTCCCCGGCACGTGCGGGTGTCATGTGGCACGGCCATCCTGGCCGTGCGCGGGAGTTTCTACATTTTCGCTTTAGAGGGTTCGGAGGGAGTGGCTCCGCCGCTTGAGTTGCGGAAAGGCTTTGCCTTTCCGTAACGCCGCAATGCTACTATTATACCTTTCAGCCGAGGCTATACACCTGCCCGACCCTAAACGTCAAATTCCCAAGCATGGATTCCAACTCCTCTGTTTTCGGCGTTGTCGAAGGGTAGTGCGAAGGTCCTGCACAGCTTTCTCCCGCAGGAGAAACACCTTGCGATTTTCTGCTTACAATCGTTCACCAGCATCTGATGCATGCAATGACTCGATTCGAACATTAGAGAAACCATGTCACGCTACGTGATTGACCTCGAGGGATTGAGGTCAAGCGGCTCAGAGGGATTCTTCGCGGACTCGCTTCGGGCCTCCCAGGTCAGTTCTTCCTGCCCTTCTGCGTCGCTGACCGCACCGACTCTGTTCCCCTGCCACCCCTGTAAGCGTACTCTTCCAACACCCCGTGCTCCCCAAAGGAAAAACTCTTGAAGTGAGTCCGTCACGGCCCTTTGCGTCCAGCGCATCCACCACGGCAAAAGTCCCCGCTTCCGGCAGAGTCTCATCCGAGAGGAAGAAACCGGGCAATTTTCGGCCTTTACCTCTTCTCTTTGCAGCCTTTTTCTTTGCTGGCTTGTTGTCCCCTCCCGTTTGGGTGTCACTTAGATTTGCGGTGGATACGGACCGCAAACGCGCCGAGGAAGCGGTGGTGCTGGAAATCACCAACGTCCTCGTATCCCAGCTCGACATTCGGGAACTGCTGGCGGCGATTTCGGCCGGTTTGCGGCGAGTGAGGCCACACGATTAGGCGAACCTAGCGCTGCATGATTCCGAGACCGGGCAATTGCGTGTGCTGATCACCAACGCCAACTACGCTGAGGCACTGTACGATTTCAGCGACATTTTGTACTTGTCGTTTGTTTTCATAGACATTCTCGCTTTGTTCCCTCGATTTTGAAGTCGATAAGTTGAGGAGTCGATAAGTTGAGGAGTCGAGAAGTCGAGGAGTCAGCCGCCACCTTCCGGCCTGCGGCCCGAGGGGCGGGACTCTCGGTCGGGTCTTGGTCTTCCACTCCTCAACTTCTCGACTCCTTAACTCTTCGACTTTTTACCTCATCCTTTGTTTTCATAGACATTCTCGCTTTGTTCCCTCGATTTGGCAGCCGACAAGTTGAGGAGTCCAGAAGTCGAGGAGTCGTCCGCGCCTTTTGGCCTGCGCGGCCTGAGGGCGAGACTCTCGGTCGGGTCTTGCTCTTCCACTCCTCAACTTCTCGACTCCTTAACTCCTCGACTTTTTGTACTTGTCCTTTGTTTCCATAGACATTCTCGCTTTGTTCTCTCGATTTTGCAGTCGATAAGATGAGCAGTCGAGACGGCGAGGAGCCGTGCGCCGCCTTCCGAACCGCAGCCCGAGCCGTGCGGTCGGCTCTTGGTCTCCCGCTCCTGGACTCTCTCACTCCTCGACTCCTTGACTCTTCGACTTCTGGACTCCTCGACTTCTTGACTGCAATTGGAAGCAGGAACCACAGGCAGGAACTACGGACGAAAACAAAAGAGGACTTCCTGGCATAGCGTACTGGCAGGGACGAACCGCCTGCCCAACCCCACAGAACAACTCTAGCCTATTTCCTCCCATGGGTCAAGTATCAATGTAGTCAATAAAACCGACGACATCAGCGCCCGCTGGTCCGCCTCAGGCGGAACGCCTCCAGGTTATCCGAAGGTGTGAAAAAATCGCGCTGTCATGCTGAGCCCTTCGCTGTCACCCTGCGCGAAGCGAAAGGTCTGCAGTTTGCTCGCTCAGGGTAAACTGCGCGAAGCATCTGCATTTCTCTCCTTGAAAACAAACAAATGCAGATCCCTCGCTCCGCCCGGAATGACAGGGCTGGGTGGTTTTTTCATACCTTCTCACCCAGCAGGAATTTGCCGCACGATTCAGAATCCCTCTTGGAACTCTGCGGGATTGGGAACCGGGCCGCTCGGAGCCCGACCAGCCGGCTAAAGCTCACCTCACCGTCATCGCGCGCGATCCCCAAGGCGTCGAGCGGGCATTGCATCCCGTGCGCAGCTAACAGACGGGTTTTCCCTTTGTACCCATTTTGGGAACGTGGTAAGATGCAGGTGTGCGCATCCTCGCCCGGAACACGCTGGTTCGTTTCGTTGAGAGCCTGGCCGGCCATCAGGATCACCGCGCCGCGAAAGCCGCACTTGACGCATGGTTCCACGAGGTCAGGCAAGCGGAGTGGAAAGAGCCGGCCGATGGGAAGGCGTATTATGGAAATGCCAGCATCGTAGGGGCTGACAGGGTGGTGTTTAATATCAAGGGGAATGACTATCGCCTGGTCACGGCCATTGATTACCGCCGCGGCATTGTTTTCATCAAATGGCTGGGAAGCCACACGGATTACGACAAGATCGATGTGAGGACGGTGCAATATGACCATTAAGCCGATCAAGACTGAAGCCGACCATGCCGCGGCTTTACGCGCGATTGAGCGCCTCTGGGGCGCGGACGAGGGAACCGGGGCTGGCGATCGATTAGAGGTGTTGACGACGCTGGTTGAGGCGTACGAGCAGGCTCATTTCCCCATCGATCCTCCCGATCCCATCGAGGCCATCAAGTTCCGCCTCGAACAGCAAGGCAGAGACCGGAAGGCGCTGATCGGCGTGATCGGCAGTCGGACCCGGGTCCACGAAGTCCTCCGCCGCGATCGCGCCCTGTCGCTTGCCATGATCCGCCGGCTGCATAAGTCGCTCCATATCCCCGCCGAGGTCCTGATCCGCCCTGTCCGAAGACGCAAGCGATCGGCGTAATTTCCAGCCAAGCGTTGACCGCAGCGACACCCACAACTTCGCTGTGCGCCAGCCGCGTGTCAAAACGCTTCGCCGCGTCCTCGCGCTGACCCAGGAGGAATTTGCCGCACGATTCAGAATCCCTCTTGGAACTCTGCGGGATTGGGAACAGGGCCGCTCGGAGCCCGACCAGCCGGCTAAAGCCTACCTCACCGTCATCGCGCGCGATCCCCAAGGCGTCGGGCGGGCATTGCGTCCCAGGCGCAGCTAACAAACGGATTTCCACGCTTATCGAGAATCTCTGCGACTTCGCAGGCCACGAATGTAGCGCAATGCGGCAGAGTCGCAACCAAACACGACGGGGTGCGAGGCCCGCGCAGGGCGAAGCCCCAGGTTTCAATGGTTGCGATGCATCAAGACCGCAGAGCTCCGCTCTGCGCCAGCCGGCGTCAGCGCTGGTCCGCGCTTAACAAAGTCTGGCGAAGGATATATCATAAGAATTATGCCGTTTATGAACTCGTGGGAGAGGAAGATTCATTTCTCCAAGCATGGTCACAAATTCGGTGTTATTAGCGAGGAAGAATACGAACATATGGCTGACACCTTTATGTTCGGCGACATGGCACCTCCAATTAGGGAATGCATGCGTCCAAGTTTGGTGGATCGTCTGAGGTTCAACCGCACGAATCGGCATTTTGGGGTAGCTTGCGTGGTCCCAGTATTCATCAGGACATTTTATCCTGTGAATCCAATGAAAATTGCGCGGCATGGTGGTCCTGATTTGTTTTTTGCTTTCGAGTGCGAACGGGTAAACCTATGAGATATCGCTGCCCAGTATGCATGTACGATGCGCTGCCATACCCGCCGACCGATTACCACATTTGTCCGTGCTGCGGCACTGAGTTTGGGAACGACGACGAGGACTTCAGCCATGAGCAGTTACGCGAAATGTGGATCACAAGCGGTGCACATTGGTTTTTCGGCAATCCCCCACCCGATTGGAATTGGTTTACCCAATTGTGTGGGCCTGGATTTATCCTGCTAAGTTTCACTGGATTTATCCTGCTAAGTTTCAGAGGAACAGAAACGGAGATTCAAAAAGAAAGCGGCGCACTGCGCACAATTAACAAATTTGAGTATTCCGTATTATTTGCCGGGCCCAACCAGGATTTTTGGCTGGGTGGCTCAGTGGCAGAGCGAGGGTCCCACAATCCCTAGGTCGGGAGTTCGATCCCCCATGCTACCAGTTATTTTAGTAAATTGCGGCAGTTTCTCTCAAGCTCCACCGGCGCCAAAGCGGGGACCTTTGTGACGTAAACCTTGATCTCTCATTCCCTTCTTACGGAAAACAGGGGTGATATAGGTGGGAGGATTCACGCGAATGGGCCATATATTTGACCTTCCCGAGTACAGTGCGTCTTTTGCGAGATTCGTGACCAGGGCCACACAGGAGCTAATGAGGCGGAAGGATCCGGTCTTCGCTTCTATCAAGATCGTTGAATCGCCACAGGTCGCAACCGTCCGAAACACAATGCCCTCCGGCCAGATCGTGGAGAACAACCCGATGGCCGTCCCTATGCCATTCGTCGTGGTTTTTCAGGACGCGATAGCAGGCAACCTAGCGAGCTTGGAAGCGAGCATCGAGACGGGGGCCGAAGTGAGCCTGAAAATAGTCATGCCCCAAATATTCGCCTACGCGGGTCGTCTCTGCGAGGCTGCCGGGACCGCCACAGACGCGGGCGGTCAAAAGCTCAGCCGTAAGTTAATCCGGGAAAGCTTCGAAAAGATGCGGATCAATTTCGATGCCGCCGGTCAGCCAATAATGCCGACCATCGTGATGCACCCAGATATGCTGAAGCAACTGGAGGACTTGCCGCCTGCTACCGACGAAGAGATTCGAGCTTGGGACGAGATGATCGAACGCAAGAGGGGTGAGTTTAATGATCGCCAACGTCATCGGAAGCTATCTTGACAATCTCGAAGAGCGGGAGTTCGATGCCCCCTTCATGTCCCTACTTCGTGGGCTCCGCTTCACAGATATTCATTTCCTGCACGGCCCCTTCGAGTTCGGCAAGGACTTCATTGCAAAGGGATATGATGGGGGGACGTTCTGCCAGTTCGCATTTCAAACAAAGGCTGGCGACCTCAAGCTCCCGGCCTGGAACGACTGCCGCGGCCAGATTGATCTTCTCCGAACGAGTTCGCTAGCTCACCCTGCATTTGATCGACAGTTGCCCCGCAGGGCCGTGCTTGTGACAACCGGACGCCTCGTCGGTGGCGCAGCCTTGGCGGCGCAAGAGTACTCGGAGCACTTGAAGACACTCGGAGAGATCGATTTCACTACCTGGGACCGAGAGACCCTAATTCAGCTTATCAGCGACAGCCCCGAAGTCGGCCTTACGGGTGCGTCGACGGGGGCACTGCTGGGCCTCCTGGGCGCCATAGACCAGAACCAAGTTCACGAACTAGGCCTTGAAGAGTTCTCACGCGGATGGTGCACGGGGACTGGAGTGTCTTTGTATAAAGCAGCCCTTGAGGCAGCCGTGGTCGCAAACAGGCTCCGTCGCCAAGATCGGCTCGACCTCGCGTGCTACGTGGCTCTTTGTCTAATCAGAGCATCGTGGACAATCAACCACGGATCAGAGCCTCCTGACGGCGTGGGGCTCCTTGTGGCAAACACTGGGAGAAGTTTATTCCGGCACTACTCTCTCGACCTGCTCAGCCGGTGCAGCGACGACGCTCTTGACCCGCTGAAGCTCATACATGCTCATGAGCCACATTCAGCCCATGTGACCTACCCTGTTCGCTGCCTTCGGGTCGCGGAGATTCTCGCGCTACTTGCGCTTTTGGAACAGGACGAGGGAAGGCCCACCGATAAGGTCCGCGAATTTCTTTTGGCGTTCCTCCGAAACAATCCAGGGGCATCGCATCCGATCTCCGACCGCTGGGCAGTGTCTCTTATTCCACCGGTGCTTGTGTTGCGCAACAGCGCGCCGACCGGGGAACTGACTACCGTCCTGAAGAATGTCATTCGATGGGTCTGCGACCGCTACGATTCGAATGGGCTAGGCCTGGCTGGTCCGTACTCCAGTCCCGACGATGAGGTCAACTACCTGCTGGGCGGCCCGTTCCAACATATCCTCCCATTGCAGCGAAGGTCAGACTCCTACATTGCCACAGTCGTACTTGATTTAGCGGCCATACTCCGAATGAAAGACGTCTTCGGACCGGCAAGGAATGATTTCATGGCAGTTGGCATAACGCTGCCGGTCATCGAAGCCAGCGACTCGCGCGGGCAGTACCTAATCGGCGGGGAAGGTCTTCACATCAACCCGAATATGGAGTATTCCGAGGCCTGGAATCCTTGCGATGGTTGGAAGGTCGCGCCCCATCATCATCGGGTGTCAGGCGCCTACTATTTGGAGCGGATAGATAGGCCGTGGGATCACCTGGCCGTCAGCGCTGTGCTTCGGGACCGGCACTTCCTGCCAGCCTGTATGGCCTATGTCCCAGAAGCCCGCCGTGACTAAGGCCCGAATGGCGACGGTCATGTGGGCATCTGCCAGTTCCGTGATCGATGCCGTTGAGCGGGTAGATACAAGCGCAGAGGTGGCCGAAGTTTGGCTTCCTCTGCGGCTCTTCTAAATCCGGGTGTGTGCATCGGCGGGGAGCAGAGCGCGGTCCACGGAAAGGCCGCGGACCACAAAACCGGTGGTCCGCGCTACTCGCTCAACATAGCGTACGAGATTTCACTGGGCTTGAGCCGTGGCTGTATCACCCGTCCGTGGTGTGGCTGCACTTGTTTCCTTGTTGACAAGGGGCTCCGACAGCGGGCCATTACTCCTGAGCAGGTCAGTCTTAATCTCGACCGTTTGATTGGCCAGCGGCTTGATCTCCGTCTCAAAAGTCTGGTAGCCGGGAAGCGCAATCTTGATCTGATGCGTCCCTGGCGCAACGAGCATCCCTCGGCCCATACCATCAAACTCCCCCACGTGTCCCACGAAAAGGCCATCCACAAAAACTGCGGCACGCGACGGTTTGACCGCGACCTTGACCGTGGACATCACAGCCGAGACTGGCCCCCTCGCGGCCTTTTCCATCACTACATAAACACACACCGTCTCTTGGGGCTGGATTTGCACTTGTTGGGTGAAGTCTTGGTAACCATCTTGGCGCACGGTAATTAGGTGTTCACCGGGCAAAAGCAGAAGCTTCTTCGATCCCTTGAGCTCCTTCAGGTATCCTACGTACTGGCCGTCTACCCAGACGCCGGAAGTCTTTTCAACTGCGGATTTTCCTGTCAATCGGACCTCTCCCATCACATCATTTCTTCCCGCATATATGGCGGAGGGTAGAAGAAAAGCCAAAATCACAATCCATCCCCAAACCCATAAATTTGCCTTTCGGAATGCGTTATTCATGGCGGTCTCCTTAATTCCAAGGCAAGCCGGGAATGCCTAACTCTCCTCAAGCCTTGGACCCTGGCGCGGACTCATGCAATGCAAACTACGGGTAACTGCCGGTTCACCGGGAAAGACCCCTTGCATTCGCTTGGAAGCCGCGTCACCGTAATCGGAGCAGTATGCTTGCCAACCTCGTAAGTTGTTCCGCTAACAGGGGGTTCTTGAGTGGGAGTGGAAGCCACAAGTGTGCATAATGTGCAGGCTAAGGTAAGAATTGCGCGGTATCCTCCGTACGGAAAGACGGGCGAATGATGGTTCGCGACACGGGTCTTGGCTTGAGCGTTGCACCGGACGCCCACTAGGCTGGGCGTGTGCCGGGCGATCGGTTGGCGACGCCGGTCAAGGGCTTTGAATTGATCTTAGTTTGGCAAACTTCTGTCTTTAAGACTCAAGCGCAGAGGTAGCCGTAGTTTGGCTCCCTCTGCGGCTCTTCTAAATCCGGGTGTGTGGATCGGCGGGCAGCAGAACGCGGTCGGTGGAAAGGCCGCTGGGGGTGGAGCAGACTCCTGGCTTTTGGAGTCTGCGATTTCCCGCAGGGACACAATGAAGACCGGTTTTTCCACTCAGGACATGGATAGTTCCTCCGTACGGACAGGTTCGATTTGGCGGGCCGCAGCAAAGGGTCTGCCTTCGAGGGATCACAGACCCAACACGGCGGAGGCTGCTGCACCCCGCTGCTGAGTGCCCAGTCTAAGGTTCTGTCCTGAAACCTGCTTGGAGGAAGTGTCTGTCAAAGGCTAAGGCGGTTGAGATGCCGAGGTTCGTTAAGACAATAAAGGAGACGCAATCGGTGAATGAATAAGATTTATCAAGATGCCGCTCGAAGTAGGCCCACGCGGCCTCAAACAAAGCTGGGTCGACGTGGAGGAGGCGCACCGAAGGGCTGTGCAACAGAGCGTTGCCAACCTGGCAGGCCTTCTGGTAATGGCCTCGGCGGTTAAAAAACGTCACAATCTCATCGAAGATGTACGAGGTGGTAACGATGTCAGGCCGCGATGCGAGAACCCGCTGCCAATGAGTCGCAGCCGATTCGTGGTTTTGATCGTCCTGAAGCTCCAGCGCCAAGAAGTAGCTGGTGTCGATGAAGACTGGGCTCATGTTCAATAAAGATAGCGGTCGTGATCGGTTGAGGCGTCAGTAATGTCTGCGCGTACGGGTTCGCGGCCTAACTGGAGAATGGGATCGCTCTCGGAGGCAGGGACGATGAGGAGCTGATGATTCTGCTTTCGGATTTCGACTTCATCGAACCCCTCGAGCAACTCCTTGGGAATCAGCAGCCCTTGTTCTGTGACCTTTGTTTTCATAGGCGCCTCCACAAGCCTTCGTAGCATTCAAGTATACACCGCGTTGGGCGCTGGCGTAGACAGCATTGTTTGGAGTCTGCGCCGTCACTCGGGAACAATCGCCAATCTACCCCCTGGATGCGGATAGGTGCAAGGTCACCGGAACGGCGCGGGAGCAGGCGGAGAGGTAGCCGTAGTTTGGCTTCCTCTGCGGCTCTTCTAAATCCGGTTGCGTGGATCGGCGGGCAGCAGAACGCGATCGACGCAAAGGCCGCTGGGGGTCGTGGGTGCACAATTCAGGCTGCCTTGATAATTCCCAAGCACCACGATCGCCAGGGCTCGGCCGCGTAGGTTCTGTTGCGCCCCCAGGGCCTTGTCGGAGGTAATCAGGACCTCGAATCCGGCTTCCTCAGCGGCTTGGAGCAACTCGCCGTTTCCCAACCCTTATCTTTTGCCTTGGTGATGGTGTGGCTCGCGAGAAACGGCATGAGCGGCGCGGGAGTGCCGTGATCAAACAGTATGCGCATCGACAGGGGCTTCGGAGGGGCTCACGGGCAGGTGGGGAGTCGGCGATTGGAGGCTGCGGGCGACGAATTCCAACACCGCGATGACCTGGTCCCGCGTCACGTCGAACCATTCCATGATCTCGTCGATGGTAGCCCCGGATTCAAGGTTCTCGAATACCGTGGCCACCGGCATCCGGGTGTCCTTAAACACCCAGGCGCCGCTCACCTTGCCGGGGATACTCTCTACCGCGGGGCATTGGGACCAATCGAGGGTTGCCATCTTCTTCCCGTCCCTTCACCTTCTTTTTACCAGATTTGGGCGGCGACGTCACGCGCAGGAGCAGCTTTGCGCGGACGTGCGCCAGCCCCGCCATCACCGAATTCAGATGAATGTGCTGCACCTTCTCGTTGTACTCCTGCACGGTGTGCAGTGCCCGATCAACGAAGCGAGGCTAGAGCAGGCGTCGCACTTCCCCACGCGAACGGTCGATTCGCTTCGTCGCTCCATCTTGGATGGCTTCCATCACCCTGGAGATGGTGAGCGGACTGCGCGGGTAGAAAATCGCATGCCAGTGAGGAACACCCACGCCGTGAGCAGGAAGCGATGTTCTTCCCTGCGCTCCTGGATCGCCCGCGCCAAGCGAGCGAATTCTGAATCGGGGAATCGCACACGCGGTGGCTGCGCTGGTGCCGCAGCGGGCGTGTGGGCTGGGCTGGCCCGCCCCCACCCATCCGAAAGCCCTCCCAACGGCTCCCAGCGGGGTATGAAACTCCTGCTAACTCGCCACTAGTGGGAGCAAACTGCCGCGCCTTTCGGTTCATACACACAGCAGGGCTCTTCGGCAAAAGGATCGCCTGTGAGGGCAAAGGCGCGGGCGCGCGAACCGCCGCACACGTTGCGGAACTCGCAGGCGCCGCACTTCCCATGCAGGCGAGAGGTGTCGCGCAAGGAAACAAACAGCGGCGAGTGCTGGTAAATAGTCGCCAACGGTTGCCGGCGCACATTGCCCGCAGATAGGGGAAGGAAGCCGCTGGGAAAGACCTCGCCGAAGTGCGATATGAAAACGAAACCCTTGGCGTCGTTCAACCCGCGGGGCGCCCGGCCAATACCAACCGAGCAGTTTTCTACTGCGATTTCGTTCCACGTTGCTTGCGTGGGGGCGGCCTTGGCGTTGACGACGGCCGCCAGCCCTTGGCATCTCCGTTCTGCCGCGCGCGTCCGAAGAATGTAGCGGCGATAATGTTGCGCCTCGGTAGTCTTGATGTCGAATTGGGCGCACCGTGCAACCTGGTAAAGCCTGGCGAAGACAGCTTCGAACTCCTCCGCGGAAATCAGGTCTTCCAGTTGGCCCCGTCCGGTTGGCACCAGAAGGAATACGCTCCACATGACGATATCGAGGGTTTCCAGCAGCCGCACCATGTCTTCAAAATCCGCGAGATTGCGTCGCGTGATGGTTGTATTGATCTGAACTGGCAAGCCGAGTTCGCGCGCCCAGCGCACGGCCTCGAGCGTGCAATCGTAGGAGCCCGGAACGCGCCGGAATGCGTCATGAATCTCTGGCGTCGAGCCGTCCAGACTTACGGCGAGCCGCGCCAAGCCGCGCCGCTCTAGTTCGGCAATCGCCTCTCGCGTCAGCAAAGGCGTGGCGCTCGGTGTCAGCGACGTGTGTACGCCGCGGCCCGTGGCATAACCCACAAGGTCGTAAATATCCGGCCGTTTTAGCGGGTCGCCGCCGGTGATGACGAAGACCGGAACCTGCATCTCGGCAATCTGATCGGTCAACTTCTGCGCCTCGCTCGTTGATAGCTCCAGCGACGACCGGAGGGGCTGAGCGCTCGCCCGGCAATGGACGCACGCCAGGTCGCACGCTTGAGTCGCCTCCCAAATAGCAATAAAAGGCCGCTGGTTGAAATCGAGCCCTGTGCTTCCTTCCCCACCGTTTTGCATCGCTCCACCTCACTACCCAGTAAACAACACCGCTCGATGCCCAGCGATGACTGAAGTCACAGAAAGGCAGTTCAAGGTTGAAAGTCGAGAGTCAAAAGTCAAAACCTGCGAGCCGGAACTCTCGACTCTTGACTCTCGACTCTCGACTGCCTTTCTGTGACTTCAGTCATCGCCTCCGTCACGCCAGCCTCCTACTCTGAGTCTTACGATCGAGAATGGAGGGACGTTGATGACCGAGATTACCAAGACCACCCCCGTGACAGAAGTCGTTCAGGCCTGCCCAACCG
Organism: uncultured Acidobacteriota bacterium; assembly: GCA_963842495.1. Lineage (GTDB taxonomy): Bacteria > Acidobacteriota > Terriglobia > UBA7540 > UBA7540 > CAVROP01. The sequence goes on along the minus strand of CAWJHY010000011.1, from coordinate 97,472 downwards.
CCCGCAAGGTTTTCGACAAACACGGCCTAAAAGGATGCGGCGGCGAGCATGGTCCCAAGGAATCTCTGGACTTTTTCGCTGCGGTTCACCAGGTTGATGTGGAGGCGCTTGTCCGGGAGTTGAACGCCGAGATGCGGAATCCCTCCCGGGAAGAGTATGTCTACCGGGAATCCTTGGGCGATTACATCTATCGGCGGTTCTTTAAAGCGGGCATAGTCATTGTACTTTCGCTCGGCGCACTCTGGGGCGCGCTTAATCTTTGGCAGATCGCCCGGGGCGGAACGTTCCTCGAACTCCATCTGGTGCCTGCCATTCAGGCGCACGCGCACGCGATGATCTTCGGATGGGTCGGGTTATTCGTCATGGGCTTCGCGTATCAATCGTTTCCGCGATTCAAATATGTCACCCTCTGGCGGCCGGACCTTGCGAACCTGACGCTGTATCTCATGTTGATCGGCATCGTCTCGCGCGCTGGGGCGGAAATGCTTCAGCCGATGCCAGTGGGAGTGGGCCTGGGGATCCTGGCGGCGGGCACGGAGCTTGCCGCCATCCTCATATTCATCGCCATCATCATGAAAACCGCGCGGCAATCCCTGGAGCCACGCAATCCCTACGAAAAGTTCATCTTTGGCGCGTTGTTCTGGTTCTTCGTACAGGCCATCTTCAGCGACGTGTTCTTCTTCGCCAAGGTGACCGCCGCGAGTGAGCAGCAACTGGTGATGCGCATTGCGCTGCTCGACGGGCCGCTGCGCGACATCCAGTTGTTCGGCTTTGCGGCGCTGATCGTTGCCGGAGTCAGCCAGCGCTTCGTGCCGACCGTTTACGGCTTGGGGAAGCCCCGGCGCGACCGGCAGACGCTGATTTTCTACCTCATTAATGGCGCCCTTCTTTTGGACGTGGCCAGCTATCTGCTGTTCTTCTCCACCGGCAACACTTATTTCACGGCCGGCCTGGAACTCTCGTACATTCTCATGGTGGTCTGGGCGGTTCTGCTGGTCCAGCAGCTTCGCGTGTTTGCGCCGACCTCCCAGCCTGACCGCAGCCTGAAGTTCATTCGCGCCGCCTATGTGTGGTTGGTATTTGCGATGGCCATGCTACCCTTCTTGATCCTCTATGGGGTGCTCATGCACCAGGGCTTTTCGCATACGTTTATGGGCTCGCACCGGCACGCCTACACGGTGGGATTCATCAGCATGATGATCATGGGAGTGGCCTCACGTGTAGTGCCGATCCTGGCGGGAGTGGACTCAGAACACGTTAGCCGCCTGTGGGGCCCGTTCATTCTGTTGAATGTGGGCTGCTCTGGGCGTGTCTTGTTGCAGGTGCTCACCGATTTCATCCCCGCCACGGCGTTCCCGCTGGTGGGCCTGACCGGATTCATTGAAGTCATCGCCCTGGGCTGGTGGGGCGTGGAATTGTGGCGTACCATGAATCTCGCCCACACTCACAGCTCGAAACTGCTGGGTGCATCTTTACCAGTGGCGGCACGGTAGGTTGGATGTCGGATTATTGGGAGGTAGCCCTGTGCGTCATTGCGTCAGAGTTGCAGTGCTCTTACGGAGATGGCTGATCCAGATTCAGGACCTTTTGCTGGACACGGAGGGGCAAGCATGAATCGGCTGCATCTTTGGTACTGCCAATCCAGCGGTTGGAAACACCAACTTGAGAATGAGATCCTGCCTTGGTCGCTCGACGGCGTGGATCTGGGCGGAGAGGTGCTCGAACTCGGGCCAGGGCCTGGCCTCACCACCGATTGGCTGCGCCATCGATGCAGTCACATCACGTGCCTGGAATTGGACCCAACGCTGGCGCATTCTCTCCGACAGCGTGTGGGAAATAACAATGTGACTGTCCAGCTCGGTGATGCGACCGCAATGCCGTTCCGCGACAACACATTTTCCGCTGTACTTTCATTTACGATGCTTCACCATGTAGCGTCATCTGACCTCCAGGATCGGTTGTTTGCTGAAGCGCACAGGGTTCTCAAACCTGGCGGAGTCTTCGCCGGTTCCGATAGTACCTGGTCCGTGCAGATGTGGCTATTTCACCTCGCAGATACGATGGTTACTCTCAACCCGGGGCGATTGGCTGAAAGGCTAAAGCTGGCAGGCTTTGAACGTGTAAGCGTGGAAGCAAGAGGGGGTCGTGTTCGATTCCAGGCCAGGCGCGCTGCGGCCATCTCCTCCGGCGATGAGTTTGATGTCGAGGCTCCGGAGCGCCACCCCACTCCGGCATAGGCGCTCGAATAAGCGCCTGGTCGCCAGTAAGTACGCGTAGCGGGCCGGACCATTTGGCCCATGGCGTGAGCCACGGCGGAAATGGGTACCCAAAATGGGCTTCACGCCGACGCGGGTCCTTGCGCTTGAGATCGGTGGACTCCACCCCTTTATGTGAGTGGCGCCAGGTCCCGCTTCCACACGCTACGCAGCACCCCCAACGCGATGGGTACAGCACCAACGAGAATGAAGGTCATATCCCCCACCATGCGCGCCCATTCCAGCTCGTGGAAGAGGCCACCCATCAGGAAATCCAGCCGGCGCGCGTGCCAATACCCATGGACGATGCAGTCCCAGAGTTGGAGAACGCCTCCGGGAAACAGGTCCAGGAGGATCATAAGAGCGAGACCCACGTTCGACCCCCAAAACCCCACCCGGATGAACTTCTCTGTTCCCTTCCAAACGGCGTCGGACTGCATGGCCCGCAGGCAAAAGACGAGAACCGCCAGCGCCAACATCCCGAAGACGCCAAACAGCGCGGCGTGTCCGTGGTTAGGGGTAAGTGTGGTGCCGATCTCGAAGTAGGAGACGATGGGCAAGTTGATGAGGAAGCCGAAAATCCCTGCGCCGACAAAGTTCCACACCCCGACCGCCATCAGGAAATAGATGGCCCACTTCTGCGTGGCGGCGAACTCGCGGCCGCAGACGGAGCACTGCTGGTTCTTCAGTTTAATGAAGTCCCAGGCGTCCAGGGTTAGGAGCGTCAAGGGCACAACTTCCATCGCGGAGAAGCACGCCGCCAAGCCCATGTTGAGCGTCCCCTGACCGGTGAAATACCAGTGATGGCCAGTACCAATGATCCCGCCGCTCAGGTAAAGGATGGCGTCGAGGTAGATCAAGCGCGTGGCGGTCTTGGTGGTGACCACGCCCATCTGATGGAACATGATGGCCACCAGCACCGTGGCGAAGAGCTCGAAGAATCCTTCCACCCAAAGATGGATGATCCAGAATCGCCAGTTATCAATCACCGCGAAATTGGTCTGAGGGCCGTAAAAGAGCGCGGGCAGGTAAAAAACCGGAATGGCCACCGCCGCATAGAGAAACAGCGAAGATAGCTCACGCTTGCCAGGGCTCTTCATGGCAGGTTTCAAAGCCCGGAACATCAAGAAAAGCCAGAAGACAAGACCTACTGCCAGGAGGAGTTGCCAGAACCGCCCGAGATCCAAGTACTCGGAGCCCTGATGTCCGAACCAGAACCAGAGGCTCCCTAGCTTGTCGTTGATGCCCAGGTATTCACCAAAAAGACTGCCGAAAACCACTACGGCCAGCGCGCCAAGGAGCGCGTAAACGCCGGCCTTTTGGCCATGGGGCTCGCCGCCACCCACCCATGGCGCCAGGAAAAGGCCTCCACCCACCCAGGCCGTGGCGATCCAAAAGATGGCGAGCTGAAGGTGCCAGGTTCGGGCCAGAGTGTAAGGCAGGAACCGCGCGATGTCGAAGCCGTAAAAGCCTCCCGGCTCCACGCGGTAGTGGGCGATCGCACCTCCCAACAAAGACTGCGCCAGGAAGAGTAGCGCCACCACGGCAAAAAACCATCCGGTGGCCCATTGGCTGGGCGTCAGTTTCAGACCCGCGGGAGTGGAGTGTGTAACGTGGGCGGAGTCGCCCTCACCCTTCCAGCCCAGGTAATCAAACTTCCCCACCACGAAGAGGATCAGGCCCAACCCCCCCAGGAGGGTGATGAGACTCAGGGCGCTCCAGACATAAGCCTCCACGGACGGCCGATTGCCTACCAGAGGTTCATAAGGCCAGTTATTGGTGTAGGAATAGTCCTTGCCTGGCCGGTTCGCCGATGCCGCCCAAGCGGCCCAGGCAAAGAAGGCGGTTAGCGCTTTAAGCTCCTGGGGGCTCTTGATATAGCTACTTGGTAACCCGGGAGCGTCGCCCTGCTTGCTGAAGTAATCGCTCCATTCCGTCGTCTGGCTGCGAAAGGCTGCCTCTTCCCCGGGTGTGAGGAGAAGCGTCCGCGAGGCCGGTTCGTACCGGTTCTCCTTAAGAACCTTCCGCACCTCTGCGGACGCGACGATTTGCTCATCCGGCGAGAGCTGCGCGAAGGGTCTGCCGTACTTTTCCCCCGCGATCGCATCCTGAGTCACTTCGCTCAGCCGGTGCAGATACTCGGCACTGTAGTCAGGACCGAGGTAAGCCCCGTGACCCCAAAGGGTCCCATGTTCCATGAGGCCGTATTTAAAGAAGACGTCCTGACCCTTCTGGATATCGGTTCCTGTGAATACCACGTTGCCCGCTGCGTCCACAGCCTTATCGGGGATGGGTGGAGCGTTCGTATAGGTCAAGACGGTTACCAAAGAGAGAACCGAGAAGCCGCCGATCATGACAAGAATCGCCGCGTGCCGCCACCACGGTGAGAGCCCTGTAGCACTACCTGAGGTGTCTGCCATTTCATGCCCCCATTTAATTATGAGTTAGAATTTCCTTGCGAAACTGACGATGAGATTGACTGCAAACACGGTCACGGCCATCATCTCCGCGATGGCCGAAATGGGAAGCCACGACCATGCGGAATGAAGAAAACCCTGATAGGCAAGGATCTCAGCACTCACCCGCAGCAAACATCCCGCGGTCAAGAATGCCAGAGACGTAAACATGAGCTTCGTGCTGAAAAGCAAGCTTCCGGCAAAGGCCGGGAGCACTCGCTGGCCGATGGCAAACACCATCATGGCCAGGAAGCCGACCGTCAACGCGTGCCGCGAGGCGCCGGCAATACCCTGGGCGTTCCCCGCTGCCGCAGCCCATACGCCCAGTGTTGCCGCCACCAAGGCCCACACATAAGCCAGACGCACAAAGGTTGGGAACGTGCCATGGACGCCCTTGATCTTGGCAGGCCGCACTGGCGAGCGAAAAAGATTGAGTGCGTGGATCGCCACGCCCACCCCCAAAAACAGCAGCAGCGCTGCCACCTTCGCCCAGTGTAAGAACGATCCTAGCACCCCAAGGGTATTGAGCGCCACGGCTAGCCACAGGAGGCGCCCTCTTACAGGCCGCAATCCGAGAAATACGGGAAGCCATTTGGCGCTGAATCCCCAAACAAATGGAACGAGGAAACCCCACGCTTGGAGGACCAGAAAACTCTGGTCAAAATCCGCCCCGACCGCCGGTGACGCACCCTTGAGAGCGAGCCGAACGGTCGTTCCAAAATTGAGGGCGAGGGCGAGCAATAAACCGGCCGTTCCCGCGATCACCACCAAGATCCAGTCGTCCAGCTTTCCTCTGCGGGAATCCGGCGGGCGATGGCCGGACACGGTACGAAAGAAAAATCAGAAAGGCACCGAGTTCCAGGGTCGCGGAGAACGGAAGCAGAATGCGCCAGTGCCACAGGTAAACATTGGCCAGCCAGCGCAGGGCCACGCCGGAGGTCCACAGACTCCAGGTGGCGCCCTCCACCCACAGGCCGAAATTCGCGTGACGCATTTTGGGGATGGAATAGAACCCAATTCCCAGGATGAAGGTTCCGATCCATCCGAAGATTTGGGCATGACCGTGCGCCTGAAGCCATGCTGCGGAAACGGATTGTGGTGCCCGCTGGCTGCTGATTGCTATCAGATTCCAGACTCCGAGGAATGTCCCTGGAAGCAACATGAAAAACAGCCCGCTGCCGACATAGAGCATCAGCAGCCGCGAGAGCGCGGTCTCGCGGGCAGCGTTAATTCTGAAGATTTCTTCTGGTGTGGCTCGGCCAGGGACCTCTACTTCGATTGTCGAGGCAAGTTGAGACATACGTCCTAGCTCCGAGTGGCCGCGCGGCGTTTGCCAGAGGGCGGAACGTTGTTCGGCCTTCGAGATCAGTGGGCCTTTTCCATCTCAATGGCCCGCGGGAACAGGATGTTATTCTCCAAATGAATGTGCTGATGCAAGTCAGCCTCAAGCTCCGCCAAAGCCTTGTAGAGAGTCTGATAGCTGACGCAGGCGTCAGCCGGCGCGGCATAGCCGTGGCTGATTTCCCGCATGGCACGCAGGGCGTTACCGGCGGAATCATGCTCGTGTTCCATCATCGCCACTGGGTGTTGGACCGTGCCGAAGGGCGGTGGCAGAATTGGCGCCTTTTCCATAACCGCCTCCTCCATCCGGATGATGTATGGGAACAAAACCCTTTCTTCTTTCATCAGGTGGACCGTCAGCTCTTGGGTCAGGCCGGTAAAGACGTCGCGAAGCTCCACGAGTTCCGGGTGATTCGCCCCGTGCACTGAACAAACCTTAGCAAAGAGAGGCGTGAGGCGAGCAATCCCGTCATGGGTGTACTTGTGGTGAGTATTCGTTATATAGGAGACCAAGTCACCCAGCGGCTCGGTTTGCCAGTTGCGGTCCTTCGAACCGGCCGGCGACAATAGCTGCACCTCCTCCAGTGATTTAAGCACCTGATCGACAGGAATATTGGCCGCATGGCAAGCCTGCTCGAGCGTGTGGTTGCCGCCGCAGCAATAATCGATACCGAGCCTTTCAAAAACCTGCATGGCGGTCACTTTCTCGAGGACCAATTCCCGAATTGTCTTTTCTGCGATTGCGTTCATCGATTCCTCCTTGGCGGCGGCATGCAAATGCTCTGGCCACCTTTGATGAATCGATGCTACGGAATCAATCGAGGCGTGCCGATGACTTTTGTCACGGCCGCCAAGTGTGAACCTCCGCACCCTCGCCGTCATCAGAATTAGTATGGTCTCTTTCGATGCCGCACATGAGTCAGTGCACTACCCAAAGGACCGCCGCTTGCGTATCTGGGTTCGCCCTTCCATCCTGATCGGCATCGCTGTGGCGGCCTTTGCGGCAGTCCTTGCGGCTTGGATTGAGTTTGCCGTAGCGGGTCTGCCTGAAGTTCCGCCCGTTCCCCAGGTATATCCCAACAACTTCGCGGGGCCGCACGGCTTCCCCCTTTGGGTCCGTTACTGCCACTTCTTCAATTTCCTTTTTGTGATGTTGCTGATCCGCAGCGGTCTCTCCATCCTTGTTGACCACCCTCGCCTGTATTTCAATGATGACTGCACGCCGGATAGCGAATGGATCCGGTTCACGCCACTCAAGGTCCCCCACGACCGCCTCTGGACGGCAAAAGACGATGCCCGTTATCTTTCGCCGCTCATTGGCACGCCAGGTTATCGACACACAATAGGTATCGCGCGGGTTTGGCACTTCATCAACGTCCACGGGTTCATCATCACAGGCGTTGTGTTCGCCGTCATGCTCTTCGCGACCGAGCAGTGGCGCCGGATCGTGCCCACTTCACCTCTGGTGCTCACCCAGGCATGGAACACCTGGGTGCACTATGCCACCTTTCACTTGCCTCCGGAGCCAAACGGGTTCTATGGCTACAATGCATTGCAGCAGATTGCTTATTTCACGGTCTCCTTTGTATTCGGCCCTTTGGCTATCGCTACAGGCATCGCCATGTCGCCGGCCGTGGTGAACCACTTTCCCTGGTACGCGCGGATCTTCGGCGGCAGGCAATCGGCCAGATCTATCCATTTCCTCACAATGCTTAGTTTCCTGGCATTCCTCGTGGTACACGTGACGCTCGTCGTGATGACCGGGTTTGCGCGGAACATGAACCACATCGTGCTGGGGACTAACGATCAGGGACGCCTGGGTATGTATCTGGGGTTTGTGGGCATAGGCGTGGTCGTCCTCTCGTGGGTTGTGGCGCACTACATCTCATGGAAACGACCACGCGGGTTGCAGCACGCGCTTAAGACCGTGACGTACCCCATGCAACTCCTCACCCTGAACCGGCTGATTCCGCACCAGGATTATTCCGAGCAGGATATCTCGCCCTACTTCTGGCCTAACGGAAAGATGCCGGTGAGAGAGGATTGGAAGCAAATGACCGGGGACGGCTTCCGGAATTTCAAGTTAAAGGTGAGCGGTCTCGTGGAAAATCCAGTCGAGCTTTCCCTTGCCGACATCGCGAAACTGGGGCAAACCGAGCACATCACCATGCACCACTGCATCCAGGGCTGGAGCGGCATCGCGAAGTGGGGTGGCATTCCAATGAAGAAGCTCATCGAACTGGTACGCCCAAAACCGGAAGCCAAAGTCGTGGCCTTCTTCTCCTTTGGCGAGGCGCTCTATGGCGGCGCATATTACGATACGCAGCGCATGGAGAATGTACTGAAGCCGGAATGCCTGCTCGCCACGCAGATGAATGGGCAGCCGCTTCCGGCCGTGTACGGCGCTCCGCTGCGACTGCGGGTCGAGAACCAACTTGGTTACAAGATGGTCAAGTGGATTGAGCGGATAGAATTCATCGAGTCGGAGAAGCGGTTGGGTGAGGGAGAAGGGGGAAAGAACGAGGACGACGAATACTTCGATCTTCTGCCAAACATCTGAGGGGATCACGCCACACTGGCCGCTAACCACTAACCACTGTCTATTGGATCTCTTCTTCGAGGGCCTTCAAATTGCGCAGGGTCACCTCGCGGCCTTCGATCTTCAGCAAGCCTTCGGCCTGCAAGCGGGAGAGGTTACGGGAAACCAGTTCGCGCACGGTGCCGATTTGTGCCGCGAGTTCCTGGTTGGTGACGGGAAGGGAGAGCACCAGACCTTCGGCAGTTCGCTTTCCGGACTTTTGCGCCAGTCGAAAGAGATAGGAGGCCAGCCGGTGCCGCACCGTGGTGAAAGAGAGCTCTTCGATGATTCCAACCAGCCGGCGCAATCGGGCTCCCACGACGCGCAGGACCTTGAGGCCGACCTGGGGGTGAGCGAGACAAAGCGCTTGAAAGTCCTGCTTACCGACAAAAAGCAAGGTGGCATCCTCGATGGCGATAGCCGACGCTGGATACGCTCCGCCGTCAAAGACGGGCAGCTCGGCAATGGAACTGCCTGGACCATCGATGCTCAGTACCTGTTCGCGCCCGTCGGGAGAGCTCTTGAAGATTCGCACCTGTCCGGACTCCACGACGTAGAGTCCCATGCACGGTTCTCCCTCGCCGAACACCAATTCACCCGTGGAATAGCGGCGGAGAACAGAGCGTTTGGCAAGGAACTCCAGTTCACCTTCCGTCAAGCTGGAGAATATCGAAGCCTTCGTCAGTGTCTGCCCAACCTTATTTGAGGAATCTGCCATGGGCAATATTCTATCAGCCAAAGAGCAAATCGGGAGTACGAAGAAACGATAACCGACAACCTTGGCCGAAACGGCCACTCAATCGAGTTGGGAAGTTCGGGCAATTTTCGAAGCGTTACCAGCCCCAAAACATCGTCGCATCTCTCCTAAAACAAAAACTTCGCGCCCAACTGGACGAGGCGGGGCGGGTTGGCGCTGACGACTTGACCAAAGGTGGGGCTGCTGATGTTGCCGTTGACGGATTGCGGCCCGAAGAATTGCGCGTGATTGAAAACGTTGAACGCCTCGACTCGGAACTGCAGAGACTTCGATTCGGTAAGCCCCACGGTTTTCAAAAGGGCCATATCATAGTTGTCCATTCCCGGCCCGGAGAAAAAGCGGCGTTTGGCGCTTCCCGGAGTGCCTAAGGCATTCTGGCGAAATAGAGAGGTATTGAAATACGGCTGTCCGTCGCGAGGGTTGCGATTCAATTCGAGTGGGCCGGGAGCCAGGTCAGGCTCATCGACACCATAATTGTTGATCCCGTTCGGTTCGGCCCCCAACAACGAGTTGTCGCCGTAATTGACGAGCGTCACCGGCAGCCCCGTGCTGAAATGAGTGATCCCGGATAGCTCCCAACCTTGTGTCCAGCGACCTGCGGCGCGGAAGAGGCGTTCGACTGGAAGCTTGTAGTTATAGCTGACGACGAAGTTATGCCTGATGTCGAACGACGAGAGTGCATAGCTGAGTGAAGGATTGATTGGGTTGACCTCTTCTCCCAAATTCGAGGAATCGTCCATCGACTTGCCATAGGTGAATCCGGCCGAGATTTCCAGCCTGCCCATGTCCGGTACCAGTGCCGGCGGGGTGTACCCTCTATTCCGTGCAGGAGCAGTTGCAGTTCCTCGGGGCGCAAGCAGAGGCTGGCGCCCTCGCCCGTTGGCCACCCGAAAGTGCCCCTTTCTAAACGTTTCGCACAAAGCCATAGGCCCGAGCCATCCCAGAACAAAAGCCGGATCCTGTTTCGTCGCTTGTTGGTGAAGACGAACAAATGCCCACTGAGGACTTCCTGGTTGAGGACTGTCTGAGTCAGCGCGTACAGACCATTGAAGCCGAGCCTCATATCCAGGGGATGGAGTGCTACGAACACACGCGTGGCCGGCGAAATGCTCAGCACCGGGTCCCTCGCAGCAAGCGGGTCAGGAGGTTCGCGGGAAGAGGCTCGCGGCAACGGACTGTCAGACCTGAGGGAGCGACGACTTCCATGGCCCATGGGTTGGAGGGTGTCGTTGGCGGGGGTGCCAGCTTGACCTCCCGGAAAACCACGGGCGCTGGCAGACGCGCAGCATGTTTGGCTTTTGCCAGCCACCAGTTCAAAGTGGCCAAAGGGACTCCGTATTGTTGGGAAAATGCGGCGCGCGTGAGACCGCTCCGCCGGAATTGCTCGACCATCTGCAGCCGTCGAGTCGCAGACACCTGACGCTGTTGCCGGGTTATTCCTTGGATCTTCATGCCCCCAGCGTATCGAGCCGAGGGGGCCTACGGTAGATGTACCCTGCTTACCGCATACGGTCTGCCGGTCAGAGCCGTATAGGATTGCAGTGCTTTCTCGGGTGTACCCATCCAAAAGTAATAATCAAATATCGGACCTTGTTGTGTGAGTCGATATTGGTTCGAATTGGTCCTCCCGATGTCGGCCCTCAAACGACAGGATGAATTGTCAAAAACCATATAACCTTTGGAACTGTGAAAGATGGGCAGAGGTTTGTAAGTCGTATTCCTCAAACCCATCCCGTTCCCAACCCAGTCATCCGTTCCCCAAAGCGTCAACACATTTCCGTTTTGATCGAAGTGATCATACTTCTCTCCGAAGCCATAAATAACCTCGCCCGGATCAAGATGATTCTTGAAATCCGTCGCCAGTATCTCGCCCTCTTGACCGAACCGGAAAGCCAGGTCATTGGCGCCGATTTCCATCACCGCGTTGCCGGCGGCGTTAAACAATGAAATTGCAAACGGTCTTCGTCGGATAATAATCCTGCCGTTGACGGTTTCGATGGTATGCGTGCTTAAGGACTGGACGGGTACTAACGGCAGTACATCATCCGGCTTGAAATTACCTTCGTGACTGGAGAAGATTCTTATGCCACCCGTTTTCGGCAGGCAGAGACGCAAGTCAACCCTGTGGCCGCCGGCCACGCACCGCATCAGTAGTATGTTGCCATTCACTTCCAGGGTGGCCGCGCTTGTAATCGGTTTCCATTCTTCTTTGAGAATGTTGCCCGGCGAGCCATCGGCATACCACCATCTGGACATCTTATCGAGCTGGCTCAGGTAAGTGTCCAATGCGCGACACGCCCGACCCAGGTCATTTTTCTGAAAGGCGGCGTTCATTTTCTGCCGGAAGGACGCCAGCGTCAGGTCGTTGGTCAAGATCCCCCAGGCGCGAGGGAGAGGAGTGAAGCCCTCCAGCGTCATCAAGTCCATCCATCGCTGTGTGAGATAAAGGCGTTGCCCTAGATTATTCCTATCCGTCGGCGTAGTTAATGATGATTGCATCTGCCAAATTTGTTGGAGTGTTTCGTTATCGGGGTAGGCCAGTACTGCCGGCCTTTGCCAGCGAAGTACGCCGGATGGCAACTGGCAGAGGCTGCTCGTAGACTCCTGGACTGGCGCGGTGCCCGGAAAGTGGGTTTCTATTAAAAGGTCGACCGGCATGCATTCATCGAAATCAATCGCCGCCGGGCTGGTGAACTCGCCCTCGCGCCAGCGAGTCCGCATGGGCAGAATGCCAAATTGAGTTTCCGGTTTCCCGCCCAAAGTCTCCCACGGTATCCGGAAGAATGCCATCCATGCATTTGTTCCCCTGGTAACAGACGCTTCATACGCCTCGACTTTGTTAACACGGACGGAGGCGCGGGCCACTTTATCAGCACTCTCATCAGGATTCGAGCTCAACGATCGCTCGCAGCCGAACTTCAAGCCCTCCGGCGTTACCGCGAATTGGTAATAGCATGCATTTCCCGTGTCGGGCTGAATTAGAAGGTCTGCTTCGTCGGGAAAAGGGGGCCAGGAATCTGATCCAGAAGGCAAACCGCGCAATGCATACCAATCCGCCTTTTGCAGCCCGACGGGGAAAGACAGGTCGTTTTCCTCGCAACGAAAAACCACCAGCAGCGTGTTGGTATCGTAGCCAATGCGACATTCGGTTGGCGTCACCGGGCGATTATCACCGCCGAAACGATAAAACTGGTTCAGCACAAGAGTCTGCTCCTGGTCGGCAAGAAGATCATCCAGTGAAGGCGATCTGCTCCAGGGCGACTTGAGAACAACTGCGTTGGTTCTCCAAACGAGTTGCCCTGCTTCTTTCGTTTCCACAAACCCGGAGGCGCCGGATTGCGCTGCGACGACGGGCTGTTGATTGCTGCTCGCCCCCTCCGCCTTCAAGCCATGCAATCCGGCAAGAGTCCCGATTCCCATCACTGTGTTTCGTAGGAATGTGCGTCTTCGCATTTTATCTCCTGCTTTCGAGTATGCCGTCGCAGTTAACGCGTGAATCTTCTGTACGCAGTGTTTCCTGCCAGGTGCCTACCTTCTATCGAGACCGCATCTGACCTTACTGAAATGCCAGCGAGGCATGAATATGTGGTCACATCAGATTTGGCGAGGCCGGATCTCTTGACCGGGTGATGTCAAGCAGGGCACTGATGGCTGGTCTGCTGGAGCGGGACTCGGGCACTCTGGGAGTCGTCACTCTGCAGCGCTGCTTGTCCCCTCGAGCATTCGAATGCCGGAGAAATCGAAACAAGGACGCACGAGATTGCTAACATGGAGAGAAGCGAAGTAATATCGTCGAAGCGGCGAACCGAGTAATTTGATCGCACAATTCCATACCGAGACCTTGGCCCTTGCTTCCGATGCCGTGTCAACCTCGCTTCAAGGAAGAAACGTCGCTATGCGGATGAGGGTACTTCCGCTATCCTCGCTAACGCAACCTCCCTTTTCCCTGCTTTTGTTTTCCTCGGGCCTTTCACCCGCCAACTCTTGGTTCGGAGCTGGCCTATTGCGCGCTCTACGTCTTCTAAGCCATACCGGACATGGGCGCGCATAGCGTCTTCTGCTTCTTGGGGGGATCCCTCTACAATGCGCGCAACGAGCTCTTGATGAAAATTGGCAGGCAGACTTTGGCGACCCGAGGTTGTGTCATAAAGCCAGTTGAATGTCAGGATGTGGCTCTTCTCAATTGCGGATCTCAAAGACTCGGACCGAGCACATTCCGCGATCTTCATGTGGAGGTCAATATGATACTTCTGCACGGCAAAGAGAAGGTCCTTATCCAGCCCTTTCGTAGCTCCTGTCGCGAACAGAGTATCCACATATTCGGCCAGTCTTTTGAACTGCAGAACTTCTTGAAAAGTCACACGCTCGGCGCAGAGGCGAGCGGATTGGCATTCCAGCGCTTCGCGTAACTCGAACCGCTCGCGTACCTCCTCAGCGGTTGGCACTCGAACGCGTGTCCCTGCACGTGGGCGGCTTTCCACAAGACCTTCGAGTTCCAAACGTTGTAGCGCTTCTGCCACGGGCACAAGGCTCATTCCAAACTGCTTGGCCAATTTGCGGCGCGAGACGGAGGAGCCAACGGAAAGAGACCCTCGGAGGATTTGATCAAGAACTAAATGATAAGCTTTTTCGGCCAGGCTAAGTTTCGACAAGCCTTCCCGCAAACCCGCCTGCTTTCGTCGCGCTGCCGTTGTCGTCATAGGAAAGTCTCCAGGAGAACAGGCAATGTTTTCCTTTCTATTTGTTGTGATCGGCCTTTGACATATCAGTCACCAAGGCATTCTAAGTTGCTTTAATCGGCGACGTCAACCTCCGACCCGTCGCCCTTTTTCCCTTTAGCTTCGCAAGGTCACCATCGCGCAGCCCCGCAGCAGCGGGACACGCAGCCTGGTCGCGCCATCCTTGCCCTTGGAGAAGATAGTGGCAGGAACGGCAGTCTCGGCGCCAGGATGGATCACGGAGTACTTCAGGTTGTCGAGGCCCGGGATGTTTCTGATAATAACCTCCGCAAATTCAGCTTTCCCACCGAAGCAGACCGGCATGGCGTAGCCGCCGGGGACCTTGAACAAGTTGACCTTTGCGGCGCCGCCAGCAACGTCAACACAATGCGGCGCGAGCACCCATTTCTTCCCGCGCATCGCGTCCAGCAGCGGGCCGTAAGCGAGATAATATTGTTCCGGCTTCATCCACAGGTGCCCGGTGTCCCGCTCGAACAACGAGCCAAATTTGAAATAGAAATCGTCCCAACTCATATCGGGAAGGATGCAGTGGTTGTTCCAGGGATACGGCGCGGTCGGATAGGCGCCCATCAGCAGATGCCGCTGGAAAAACGAATCCGGATCGGGCCGGAAAAGCGACTCGTTGTAGGTCCACACCAGCACCGGTTTGTCGAGTCCCATGAATGCGCTGCCGTTCAGCCCGCGACCGTCATAACCGTATTCATCGTAGAAGCCGTCAAGGAGTCGGTACACATCAAGACGCGCGAAAAGCGGACTCGCAAAAACCACTTTGCCCGCGCCGTGCATTATCGGGCTAAGCTTGGAAAAGAGATCGTTCCACGAAATGCACAGCGAACGCACGGCCTTGCCGTCGACCCAACTCACACCGTCGTCGGCCTGATTGTTGTTTAACATCGCAAAATACGTATTATCGATGCAGATACCGGCAGAATCGGGGATCCATCGGACGTCCCGCTCAGCCTGCTCCAAGAGGAAGTTCTCAAAATCAGGGTCGCCACAATCGACCACGCCCCGCTCGGTGGTTAACGGCGCGTGAGGAAAGGTCGCGGCGAGGAAGGCGCGCGGGTTGTTCCACAAGGGCCCGCCGGGTTTCCGCCGCCATCCACCAAAGTTGTAGACGTTGAAATAATCCAGCAAATAAAAACCATTGGTCTTCAGATAATGGGCGTAGTCATTCATCCGGCGGGCGCTCGTCCAGTGCGGCTTGTCGGGTGTTTGCGCTTCTCTATCCCACTCGCGCTCCCATCTTTCATCGGCATTCGTCACCGGGGGGATGTACATGCCCATGTATGGCATATCGTCATCCAATTTCCAATTGACGCGAAACGCCATCTTCTTATATTCTTCGACGTCAATCGGCTCTTCGTCGCCGGAATAGGCGGCGCAGCCGGCCATCATATCGGCGCGAGGATTGGGCGGCTCGAAGAAGTCGGAATAGCGGGCCGTCATCCACCGCAGCCCGCCGCGCCAGTCCGCCTCGTGGGCGATCAAATCCATTTCGAAACGCACGGGTTTGCCGCCACCAAGGCGGTAATTCGAGCGCGAAAACCGGATCGCACCTGACTGCGTCGTTGTCAATTGCGGGGCGCACAGGATGGTGTCCTCCGGCGAATACACGAGGCTCAGACCAAAATCTTCGGCCGGTTCCGCGAGGGTCGCCAGCGGCAACACGATATGATCGGCGCTCGTGTTCCACCCGCCGTACGTCCAGGTCGCGTCTATCAACGGCCGCAGCACCATCGGATCGCGCCACTCACCGGTCTTTTTATCAGGGTCGGGCCGATCCGCCCAAGCGGGATCGGACCACGCCGTCCAAAATCGCGTCGCCGGAGTGGCGGGATAATTCAGTTCCGTGGTGATGACCTTCGTCCACGGCTTGCCCTCGGAAACGACTGCGATTTCCCAGCGCACGCTGTCGTCAGCGGGCTTGAAGCGGTCCACCACCGTGAGCGTCCGTCCCGAGGCGCCGTCCTGCAACGTCCGAGTGAACTGAACCGCGCCGCCCGCTAATTCTTCCGCCTTCGCCGCGCCGACTTGAGCGCAACCGTCGAGGGTTGTCCGGCCCGTGACGTCGATTTCGCGACCGCCGGCAATCATGCCGACGATTTCACCCTTGGCCGACAATTTCACCGCGATGCCCTTTGCATTCACCTTATATTCCGGCGAACTCGCCGCGGCTGGCCGGGCGTTGGCGGGAAAAGAGGGGATTGATATCGCAATCATTCCGCACAGAACGGCCGCCGCTCCCATCAACCTGCTCATGAAATTCCTTCGCAGCATCTTTGCGTGCCTCCTTGTTTATTGGCCTATTCGGCTTGCGATCATTCGGCGGAAAATCGGGTCGTAGGGGCGGCCCTAGTGGCCGCCCGTCGCCGAGTCCTGGGATCACGGGCAACCACAAGGGTCGCCCCTACACGCGGTGGCGCGTGCCAGCGGCAAGAGTTCGAGCGCGCCGCACACCCAATTCTGATATATCAACACTGCGCCGATGTCAAGCCCTGTTTCAGTTTGCGGGCTTTTAAGGCCACGCTTGAGGACTTGCCAGACGGCGCGGCCGGAAGCGTCGCATCCCGCGCTGCTCTTCCAGACTTGCGATCACCGGTCCTGTGGAAGACAGAATCGAGGCGCGAGTTCAGAGCTGTTGAATTCGTTAAACCGCAACGCAAATTAGTCGGCGGCTAGAGAAAGGGCTTGACAGGTTCACAGACTTGATATATCAGAATGGGCGCGCATTGGGCGGTGTCGCTATTCCCGCTTGCACCCGCAAGGTCGCAAATCGTATAGGCCAACGAATAATGAGGAGACAGACGAAGATGCTACGAAGGAACTTCATGAGCAGGTTGATGGGAGTGGGGGCCGGTCTTTGCGGAGTGAATCGGAAAGCAATCCCCTCGGTTTCTGTTGCTGAATCCGGTGATCCTCCTTCAGAGCCATGCAAGGTGAGCCGATATTGGGTTCTTAGCAAGGCGTTGGACCGCAGTGCAATGGAACGGGGTTGGGCTCGGATTGTAAGCCCTGATTATCATCACTGCCCTGACGCAGCCATTGAATCCTTCAAGGATCTTAAGTTCGGGATTCGGATTCATTGGGGATTGTACTGCTTGATTGGCAGCCACGAATCCTGGGGGTTGGCTGGTGCCAACCAAGGGTTTTGGAATATTTACAACGTTTTGTATCAGTTTTTTGATCCTACGGACTTCGATGCCGATGCTTGGATGGACCTCTTTGGCCGGTCGGGGATCAGGTTTTTTACCTTTACGACCAAACACCATGACGGTTTCTGCATGTGGCCCACAAAGACAACACAACCGTCCACTTTTCTTACTGCCGAGGCCTTCAATCATGGCTGCGAGTACACGACCACGGCAACGAACACGTATAGCATCATGGATAGCCCGTACAAAAAGGACATTGTCCGCGCCGTGGTTGTGGCTGCGAGGAAGAAGGACATTAAGCCTTGCTTCTATTACTCCCACGTCGACTGGCATGACCCAGCATTCGCGTGGGACCCCTTTCATTGCCACTACGACCCCAAGTTTACGAAGCAGACTGATCCCCAAAGGTGGCAGATGTTCATTGACCATGAGCGCGAGCAGGTGCGGGAGCTGATGACCGACTACGGCAAGATTGATGTCCTCGACTTCGATATCGGTTGGCCGAAGGAAGCTGCAAAGGACATCGCCGATATTGCCAAGATGGTCCGGAGACTTCAACCTGACGTGATCATGCGAAGCCGCGGGATCGGAGCTTACGGGGATTATTACACGCCTGAAAGAGAAATCCCCGCCGGACCTTCGCCAGGATTGTGGAAAGTCATATATCCCTGCGGGACCTCCTTTTCGTATGTTCCGAGTGATGTGTATAAGTCAGCGGAATGGGTCCTGGAAAGTCTAATTACCATTTGCGCCAAGGGCGGGGTCTTCGAGGTGGGCTTTGGTCCAATGCCCAATGGAAAGTGGGCGTCGGAAGCTGTGGAGCGCTTGGAATACGTCGGCGATTGGTTAAAGGTAAACGGCGAGGCGATTTACAATACGCGACCCCGCAAAGTGTACCGCGAGGGAAGCGATATTTGGTTCACATCCAGCAAAGATGGCCACACGGTTTACGCTATCAGCCTTAAATGGCCTGGCAACCAGTTGGCTCTTCGATCGGTACGGGCTATCAAGGGATCCCCCGTTTCCATGCTCGGGGTGGACCAGCCGTTGAAATGGCGGCAGAACGGGGATCTTCTCGTTGTTGACATCCCCACGGAGGTCGCTGAGCACAAACCGTGTCGGCAGGCTTATGCCTTCAAGTTGCAGGTGGAGACCGCTTAGTGCTCTCCGTCCCCGACTAGATGAGTGTGGAGATATCTGATGAGCAGGACACTCTATGTCACGCGCCGCGAGTTTATGAAGGAGTCAGCCTTGGGCGCCACAGGTGCGCTGATGTTGGGAATGACCCAGGGGACCAAGGTGACTCCGGTCAATGCGAAGCGGGCACAGGTTTCCCTCAATGGCATCTGGCGCTTCATACCCGCGGTTGCCGGAAAAGGCGGTCCGCCGAAGCTGGGGTGGGGATCTATCAAGGTGCCAGGCAGTTGGGCGAGTCGTCGGGGCAGGGGCAGGTCTTCTGATTTAGTGGCCCGCGGCAGCGGTCCGCAGTGGGAAGATTATGATGGGGAGCGGTTGGCTAGCGCCTGGTACGAGCGCCAAGTGCCGATTCCGACCGAATGGCAAGGCCACGTGATCAGCCTGCGCTTTGACCGGGTGTGTACGGACGCGATTGTCTATGTCAATGGCAAGGAATGCGGACAAGTGGCCTGGCCTTGGGGCTCGGTGGACATCACGCCTGCGGTGAGTGCGGGCAAAACGGCGGATATCCGGTTGCTGGTGGCTGCCATCGCCGACTCGGGGATGGTGGGGCACTTCTGGCAGAATGCCTTCATGGACGTCACCTACAGCACGGCCAGGTTGGCGACGCGGGGCCTGACCGGAAGCGTCTATTTGGAAAGCCGGTTATCCGAGGCGCACGTGAGCGACGTCTTCATCCGCACCTCCTCCCGGAGAAAGGACATCACACTGGTCATGAACCTTGCCAGCGTCAAGCAGGCGGGCGGGGTGCATTTCGTCGCGGACATGCTTAACGAAGAGGCTGAGGTGGAGAAAAGCTTCACCGCGGACGCGGCGGTCGAAGCCAAGCCAACGCAGACCGTCACCGTTTCGTGGCCTTGGGCGCGCCCGCGTCTGTGGGACGTGGATCAGCCCAACCTCTATGCGCTCCGCCTTACCGCGACGGGGGCAGGCTTGAATGACCAGTATAACCAGGAATTCGGCTTCCGGGAGTTCTGGATTGAAGGCCGGCAATTCTACCTCAACGGCACCGTCATCCACCTACGGCAGCCTAACTTTAACAATGGTCCGCTCGGCTCGGTTGGGGACAACTTTTCGGAGTTCGGATCCTGGACTCCGGATACCCGCGGCGATGACTCCGACCTGGGGCCGCAACTTGACCGTGCCGATCATAAAGGCTACTTGGGGGCAGTGTATATCCTCAACGCCAACAAGTACATGATGAATTCGAGCGGCAAGTTTATCTGGAAGGAGAACCAGCACCGTGCCTTGGAGCGCGCCGCCGTATGGATGCGTCACTACCGCAATCATCCGTCCGTGGTGATGTGGGTCGCCGGCTGGAATTTCTTCAATAACGCGGTTGATATGGATCCGCGCCACGTGGGCCGCCGCGGCTGGGATCTGAGTGACCAGCGCTGGCAGGGGATCATGGTTGCTGCCGATGAGATGTTCGCTGGACTAAAGGACCTGGACCCGACCCGAGTCCATTACAGCCACGAGGGGACTTACACCGGCGAGGTTTATACGATGAACTGCTATTTGGACCTCCTACCGCTCCAGGAGCGGGAAGAGTGGTTGAGCGCGTGGGCGAAAGATGGCGAGATGCCGATTGCCATGGTCGAGTTCGGCACTCCCATGGACTGCACGTTCCGCCGCGGGCACGATGGTTTTGACAGCAACATCACTAGCGAACCCCTATTGACGGAATACGCGGCCATCTACTTTGGCACAGACGCCTATAACTCAGAGGGCTCAAAGTACCGGCAGTATCTTCACGACCTGTTCCGCAGTGGAATGCTCTACAACAGCTCCCAGGACCAGTTGGATCAATTCGCCGACAACCATAAAATCCAGCAGCTTTTCCGCAAGAATACCTGGCAAAGTTGGCGTACCGCGGGGCTGTCGGGCGGCCTGCGCACTTGGTCGTGGATGCAGGACAGACTCGAGGAGGTCAACGGCCCGACGCTGGCGTGGATCGCCGGCCCGGCCGGTGATTACACGGCAAAGGATCACCACTTCAGCTCCGGCCAGACCTGCGAGAAGCAGATCGTCCTGATCAACGATATGCGGCACCCGCAGGATTTTACGGCGGACTGGACCGCCACGGTCAGCCGCAAGGAAGTGGGCAAGGGCGAACTGCGAGGCACCCTGGCCGTTTCGGAGATTCGCAGAATTCCCATCCAGATCGCCACGCCCCAGGTTGAGGCCGGCCGCAAGGCCGACGGCCAGATCACACTAACCGCAACTATCGGCGAGACAAGGCACCAAGATACCTTTGAGTTTCGGGTCTTTGGCAAGGACCAGCCGGCCAGCGGGGAGACCCCAACAGTTGATCCCGGAGGCATGACCAGCAAGATGCTGGCGAGCCTGGGCTATACGACCCGTCCCTGGAATGGCGGGGCGGCGCCGTTGGTGGTCATCGGACGCAATGGCTTGAAGGACGACCCGTCGGTGGCTGCCAGGCTGGAATCCTATGTGCGAGGTGGGGGCCGAGCACTGATCTTTGCCCAAGACCCCGAATGGATGACTCGAGCCCTCGGGTGGCGGGTGTGTCCGAAAGTGGCCCGGCGCGTTTTCCCCGTGGATTCCTCGGTCACCCAATGGATCGATGCGGACGACCTCCGCAACTGGACGGGAAGCAGTACGCTCATTGAGCCATACCCCGAATACGTGAGAGATTATTTCAGAGGGAACGAAGGGAATCAGCCTTACGCCGGGTGGCAGTGGGGCAACCGCGGTGGGGTCAATAGCGCTGCCATCGAAAAGCCCCACTGCAGCGGGTGGCGTTCCCTGCTGGAATGCGAGTTTGACCTGGCCTATACGCCGCTGATGGAACTGGACTACGGCCGTGGGCGGCTGATCGTCTGCACTCTGGACCTGGAAGATCATGTGGCGTGGGACCCGGCAGCGCGGCGCACGGCTGAGCACGTCATGGATTACGCGCTGCACTCCCCGCGGGCTCCGCGAGTGAATAAAGTCGCGTATCTCGGTGGCGCCGCCGGCGCGGCATGGTTGGACGGGATCAGGGTGAGTTATCAGCAGTCCACCATGCTGGATGCAGACGCTGGGCTGCTAATCATTGGCGCGGATGCGACCATCGACACGGCGGCACTCAACGCTTACCTGGAAAAAGGTGGCAAGGTGTTCTTCTTGCCGCGATCGCAGGCAGACGGGTGGCTCGGCACCACCTTGAAACCGGCGGCAGCCGATTTCGCGGGGTCGCTGTCAGTACCCGACTGGCCCGAAGCGAGAGGTCTGAGCGCGTCAGATCTTCGGTGGCGTACTTACATGGACAGTCCACCCTGGGTCCTGAGCGCCGGCGCGGATGTCGGTGCGGACGGCCTGATTGGCCGCAAAACGATGGGCAAGGGCGTGGCGATCTTCTGCCAAGTGGACCCGCAGGGATTCCACGCGGATGAGAAGACGTATTTCCGCTACACGCGCTGGAGGTCCACCCGTGTCGTAACCCAGCTCCTGGCCAACCTGGGTGCCAGTTTCCCTGTGGACAGTCGAATCTTCAACCCCCTTGACACCTGGGCCCTTAACCTGGATGGCGAGTGGCAGATGAAGGCCACCCTCAAGTTGGCGCCCGCTGCGAATGAGGCCACAGCGCATCCCGATCCGGGCATTACTCCGGCCGCACAAGCACTGGTTGGGCAGAGCGTGCCAGCCGGAGGATGGACACCCGTAACGCTGCCCCAGATGGTTCAGTTCTTCACGGATAACGATGGGGAGGCGGTATTCCGCAAAGAAATCGTCGTGCCCAGTGACGAGGCGGGTAAGGATATGCTTCTCGCGCTTGGCACTCTCGATGATTTTGACAATACCTATTTCAACGGCGTGGAAATCGGGCAAACGGACATCAGCACGACCAGGTGGTGGCTGGCGCCTCGCAATTACGTGGTGCCGGGGAAGCTGGTAAAGGCCGGCAGAAACTTCATTGCAGTGCGGCTCTTCGATCGCTTTGGCTCGGGAGGCTTTGGCGGCAAGGTGGGCTTGCCAGTGGCCCCGGACGGCGATCGGTCGGGGCATCAATGCACTGGCCCGCCAGTTGGCTTGGAAATGTCTCTGGGTCCCAATCCCGAGAGCGTCCAGACTCTTAACTATTATTGCCCCGATTATCGGACCGATTTCCCTATGGGAGACAATCCCTACCGCTATTACCGGTGGTAGGCATCTCTGAATAGTTCGCACTGACCGGGAGGAACTCGAAAGAATGCGCGGCTATAATCCAACCAAGAAAATTGATGGCATGACGACAAAATTAGGGCTTGTCAGTTTCGTACTGCTCCTTTTCATCTCTCCAGCCTACTCCGAGCCAATTACGCTCCATCCTGCCAACCCGCGTTATTACCTGTTCAATGGCCAACCTACAATTCTGATCACCTCGGCCGAACATTACGGTGCCGTGATCAACTTGGATTTTGACTACGTTCGTTACCTCGACGCGCTAAAAGCTTATGGACTCAACTACACACGTATCTGGCCAGGCGCCGTGCTCGAGATGGTAGGAGAGTTTGTGAAAGGGAATACTATGGGGCCGAAGCCCCAAAGGACGATTGTGCCCTGGGCGCGTAGCAACGAGCCGGGGTATGTCTACGGGGGCAACAAGTTTGATCTCGATAAATGGAATCCGGATTTTTTCGCGCGTTTGAAGGATTTCATCGCTAGGGCGGCGGAGCGCGGCATTGTGGTTGAGGTGTGTTTCTTCAACTCGCAGTACACATACCGGTGGCCCCTCTCTCCCCTGTATTACGAGAACAACATCCAGGGTGTAGGCAAGTGTGATTATAAGGACGCCCAGACGCTCAAATACGCCGACCTGGTCGAGCGTGAGAGTGAGTACGTGAGCAAAATCACTCAGGAAGTGAATGCGTATGACAATCTCATTCTGGAGGTTTGCGATGAACCGTCCAATTTCGCTCCGCACGCGGAAGCCGGTCCCTGGGTAGGTCACATGTTGCAGGTAGTGCATGATACCGAAGCCAAGCTGCCCAAGAAGCACCTCGTGGCGCAGATGGTGGAAGGACCGATAGGAGGTCCTGTTGATTTCTCGGGAAGTCCCCTTCTATCGATTATTACCGGCCAGTACGTGTGGGGAGGAGAAGCGGATAGCGAGCAGATGGGAGGGATGAAGGGCCTGGACTATGAATACCACTACAACAAGCCGATTGAGATGAATGAAACCCCATACTACCCATTTCAATACGGAGAAGGTGACCCCGTTTTGGACTCTCGAGTGGAAGCCTGGGAGTTCATGGTCGGAGGGGGAGCAGGTTTTAACCATTTGAACTCGCGGTACACGGTTGAGGACCCAGCGGGCAACACTCCTGATAACGCTCAAGTGCTGGGCGCCTTGCGCAACCTGAAGAACTTCATCTACAGCTTCGACTTCATCCAGATGCGTGCGGATAAGAGCTTCGTGGTCAGCGGCGTGCCCGAGGGAGCATACTGTCGAGGCATGAGCCAGCGAGGAGAGCAGTATGCTCTCTATTTCCACCATAGCCGGCTTGCGCCAGACCTGATGTACTACATAGCGATGCCGGGACATTTTAGCGGGACCTTCGTGTTGGATGTGCCTGGAGGGACCTACAAAGCAGATTGGGTTGACCCTGCCTCGGGCTTGATAATCAGCAGTGTCACGTTCACGCACCAAGGGGGAAGAATGGAACTCGACACTCCCCCGTATACCTTGGACCTTGCCTTGCGCATTAAGCGCGCTCGCTAAAGGTCAAAGCATATCGAGCGGCTGCCTTCACATTCTTGGTATATCAGACTTCGAACCCATCGAGCCGACGATCGAGTTTCGGCGACTTCTATCGACCGTAGTAATTCGGTCCCTTATACTTTTCCGCGAAGGTATGTACTGAAATATCAAGCAGCACTGGTCCCACTAAGCGAGAGGTACGGATGGATGTCATTGAGTCTGGTTCACCAACTATTGTGAAACCTGCCGCTCGCGGCGTGGTTATTCTCACGGCCAGCGTTGCCGCATTGGGCGGCTTGCTCTTCGGCTATGATACCAGTGTTATTTCGGGCGCCATGCTTTTTCTCTGCACCGATTTCCGTCTCACCGATACGCAGCTACGTCATTTTCTTCGGCGTGGGACTGGGGCCTGTGGTCTGGTTGTTGATTTCGGAGATCTACCCAACCAAGATTCGAGGGCAGGCTATGTCGCTCGCGACGCTTTCGGTGTGGGGAGCGAATTGGCTCGTGGCGGGCACCTTCCTCTCTTTGATTCATGCTGCCGGTCGCGCAGGAACGTTTTGGATTTTTGCCGGCATTGGCGTTTTGGCCTTCCTCTTCTGCCTCAAGCTCGTTCCCGAGACCAAAGGGAGGAGCCTGGAAGCCATCGAGCGCGATTGGCATCGTGGCGGGAACAATCCGGTGCAAAGCGACGGTCGCATACGCTTTCCTTAGGCTCTAAATCTCAATTTGACTCAGGTCGTTGCGCCGACACCGTTCGAACCCCGTGTGATCAGGCTTATCATCTAGCGAGTTTCATGCTCCTCCCTCAGGCGTCCGCCCGGTGCCGCTTTGATATATCATTTTATCGTGCACATGGCCTCTATAGACTATATAATTCAGATCGTCTAGAACTGGTTTTTGGCCGCTGGCCCCACGGCAGCGGCAGTGGGTGTGCTCGCCTTGGAGGCGGGCGTTCTGCACAATAGCGAGAGAACTGTGGGCAAGAACCCAGCCATGCCACTTACTGGTATCCTGTTGGTCGGACTGCTCTGGCCGCCAGCGCAGGTATCTCACAATGACCGCAATACCCGAACTCTCGCGCAGATCGGTAGAGAAGCCGACGACGCAATCGTCGCCGGAGATTTTGGCGCGGCCGTTGCCCTCATCGAGAAGGGTCTGAGGATTGACCCGGAGTGGAAAGACGGGTTGTGGAAAGCCGGACTGGCTCTTTACCAAGACAACCAGTTCGAGCTGGCTCGGGGTTATCTCAATCGACTCACACAGGTTGAGCCGACTCGAGGCGTCGCCTGGGCCCTCCAGGGAATGTGCGAGTTTCAGCGTCACGAATTCCAGGCCGCAATTGAAGACATTGCCCGGGCTGATCGCCTTGGGATTCCGGAGCAGTCCGGCATGCGACGTGTGGCCTTGCTGGATCGTGCCATCGCCCAAACCGACCTCAGCAACTTCGGAACAGCCGTTGCACTCCTGGCAAAACTCGTGCCTGCTGAAAGCCCGGAGGAGCGCGACCAACTCATCACCGTCTTCGGGTATGCTTCCCTGCAAAGATCCACAGATGCCTCCCTCTCGCCTCAGCAAACCGCCCTGGTGCACGACTTGGGAGCGGCCCAGTATGCGAATGCCAGCGGCGACCGCTCTAGTGCAAAATCGTTAATTGAGGGCTTGCTTCTGAGGTACCCAAGGGAGCCCATGCTGCACTTCACGTACGGGAGCCTCCTTGTGTCATGGCGGGAATACGACGCTGCGGTGAAGGAGTTTGGCGCGGAATTAGCTCTCAATCCGAGCAGTTTATCTACAAGGCTCGCGCTTGCCTCTTTGGGTTTGACTTCAGACAAAATCAGCGAAGCGCTGCTTTACGCCATTGAGGCTTCGAAGATGAGGCCTGATTCTTATCTTGCTCACTTATATTTGGGGCGCCTGCTCATAAGAGCCGGCCAGTTAAATGAGGGATGCAAGGAACTGGAAATTGCGCGAGGACTTTCACCTTCGAACAGCGAGGTCCGATATGTTCTTGCTACAACGTACCGCCGCCTCGGCAGAGCTGAGGACGCCCAAAGAGAATACAAAGAATTTGAACGATTGAAAGCGCTTGATAAATAGGAGAAGAACGCCGCGTCTTCTTGAAAGTAGGCCATCGTTACTACCCTCATGACGTGCCGCCGCAACAGTAGTGTATCGCGTTGTGACCCAACTATTTCGCTAGACTCTCTCCCTCGGTTTGGTACAGAATCTCGGGCAGGTCGCCTGGAAGCCATCGAGCGCGATTGGCATCGTGGCGGGAACAATCCGGTGCAAAGCAACAGTCGCACACACTTTCTTTAGGCTCTAAATCTTAATTTAACCGCTCTCGTTGCGCCCACGCTGTTCGCACCTCCTGTAATCACACATATCATCTAGCGACTTTCACAGTCTTTTCAATAAGGCGAACGTCGCGCTAGTTTGATATACCATCTTTTTGTGGGGCGCGACGGGCCAAATGTCCCAGACTTGCCAGTATTCGCGGCCAAAATACCAAATATAGGCCAAAATTAAACGAAAAAAAGAGCTTGACAATCAAATTCTGATATGTTAATTAATGCATGTTCGTCTGCAGTGATCTTTTCCTCGGATGTAAAAATGGCCGAGTTCTTGAATGGGTGGCTGAGAAAGAGCTGCATTTCTATTCTTAATGCAGGCCTCCCTAGAACCGTAGCAAGGCGTTCAGGATTAAACCGGTAAATTGAAATTTCAGATTCATTGGCAAAAAGGGGATCTTGCCCAATATCGGGCTTTAAATGAACCGCCTTTGAGCGAAAGTGGCTGCAAAGCCGAAAGTCTATTTGACTTGTCAATTAGAAGGGCGGTGCTCCTATTTGGGGTTTTGCGTCGGGTCTTGGATCTTAATTTTTAGAGGAGGTTATTGTAATGACACGAGTCGTCAGGGCCGTATGTAGGATTTTCGTTTTCTCCCTCACCATCGGCGTGGCCATGGCGCAGATGAGGAACAGTACCATTACCGGGACTGTAACTGACCAAAGCGGCGCGCTGGTTGCCAACGCCACGGTTAGGGTTACGAATCAACAAACAAACACCGCGTCGGTGACCAAAACCAATGCGGCAGGCATTTACACCGTGCCTTATCTCCCGCAAGGTGAATACAGGGTGACGGTGGAGGCGCCTGGGTTCCGAACCTATATTTCGAGTGGCATTGTAGTCGCAACAAACGGTACGGTGCAAGCCAATGCTGAGCTTAGGGTTGGCGAGACCAGACAGGTGGTCGAAGTCAAGGCCTCCGCGGCACAATTGCAAACCGCAGGCTCTACGGTGTCGGGTGGCGTGGGGAGCCACGTCATCGATACCATTCCCAATATCACCAACAACCCGCTGTACTACGCAACTCTGGCGGCGGGCGTGGTGCCGACTCCGGCGATGTACAATACCGGGGATCTCGGCGTGGGCTACGCCGACCGCATACAGTTTTCGGCGCTGCGGATTAACGGCGGCATGGTCGGAAACAACGACGTGCAGCTTGACGGCGTTCCGGTGCAGGAGGCGGCTTGGCATACGTCTGCCGTCATCCCCAACAGTGACGCGCTTCAGGAAGTCCGCGTACAGACGAATGACTTGTCTGCGGACCTTGGCGGCGGCCAAGGCTTGATCCAGATGGTCACTAAGAGCGGAACGAACAGTTTCCATGGCGGTCTCAACTATGTCGTGCGCAACGAAGCCTTCAACGCCAACGGGTTTGCGAACGACCTGCAAGGAATTCCCAAGAACAAGTTCCGCGTGCAAGAGGGTGGGGGCAGCATCGGGGGGCCGCTGATTATCCCCAAGATTTTCAACGGTAAGGATAAGGTGTTCTTTTTCTTTGCCTTTGACCGTCTGACGCACGCTACGCCGGTCAATTACCTCGGGGCGGTTCCGACGCTCGAAGAGCGCCAGGGAAACTTTAGCGACTCGATGGTCCCGGATAATAACGGCAACCCGACACCCGTCACGCTCTATAATCCCTGGACTGCGACGCTGGTACCGGGCACCGCCAATGTTTACCAGCGGCAGCCGTTTTATGACGCGAGTGGGAAAGTGACTGAGAACCTGGCCGCGGCGATGGCGGTCGCAGGGGAACCGACATGGAATGGGTCGCCTCATGCGGTGAGCCCGTATGCCCTGATGTACCTCCAGGCCTTTCCTGAGCCGAACCACGGCAGCTTCAACGGCGCCAACTCGGGGACCGACGCATTCTCCGATCACAACTATTACTTTAGCGGCACTGGGTCGGAGGTTCGCAACAATTTGAACACGCGGCTGGATGTTCATCTGGGCAGCAAGAACTCCCTCTATGCTTCCGGGGGCATGCAGAATGGCGCCAATTTGGGCGTTAACCAGTGGGGGGCTGTTGGGAACAAGCTCGGGTTTTACAACATGAGCTCGAACAACATTCATGACTACAACCCTTACGTTGCGCTGGGTGATGTGATCACGCTGAACCCGACCACCGTTCTCGATCTTCACGTGGGTCTGCAGCGGGTGGCAACAAACACGACTTTCCCAACCCCGGACTACTTCGACGCGTCGAAGTACACCGCCTGGGGCATGCCTCCCGAGGTCCAGCAGTACATTGCCCTTGCGGGGGTTACTCCGACAGCCGGGAACTTGAGCAACTTTAAGTATGGCGAGTTGAATAGTGACGGATGGAACCGCAAGAACGAACACCAGACCAACTGGAACGTGGCGGGAAGCATTACCAAGGTAACAGGCAAGTGGACCTTGAAAGGTGGCGCTGACTACCGCGTTTACCTTGGCAACTGGGTGGATTTGGGACACGCCACTCCTGGCCTCGATACTTGGGGCGACACCCCGAACTACACCGCGCAATTCGCCGACCAGTCTGGCAACCCCGAGGGTAGTCCGTACATCGTCCAAAATCAGCAGAACGGCTATTACCCGGGGAACGTCGCGCTAGGCACCCTGGGCTGGAAGCTCGATCCAGGCACTACGTCCAAGCCTATGCTGGCCGCAAAATACCTTGCCTTTTTCACTCAGAACGACTGGAAAGTATCCAACAGGCTGACCCTCAATCTGGGCGTGCGCTACGAGATCCAGCCCGGACCGACGGAACGGCACAACCATATATACGGTGCGGATTTGACCTCGCTTAACCCTTACGCTACGTCGATGGTTTCTCCGGGCAGCAGCAGTGTGTGTGTCCCGGCGGGTACGCCGGGTGCGGGCACATGCTTCTCCAGCGCTACTAATCCGCTGGCCGCCTATGGAACGATAGCTTTCCCCGCAACCGGTTCTTACTCCCGCAATCTGTGGGATACGCAGTGGGGTAACATTTCTCCTCGCCTGGGCGCGGAGTTTCGGCTGAACAATTCGACCGTGCTCCGTGGCGGGTGGGGGCGGATCTATGCTCCCGCCAACACGGGCTTTAATGCCAACACCGTCGTCTATGGCGGGGGCGCGTTCTCGGGCGGAGTGGAGCCCGTTCCCTACGGTCTTACTCCGGATGGATTGCCGCATGGCACATTTGACGGCCTGGCGACTACGCAGTTTTACCCAGCCGGGGGCGTTCAGCAGAAGCCTGACCTGTACGGCAACGCGAACGGCTCCCTTTCCGTGGATTATTTCCTGCGATCCGGTTACAAGAACCCTTATATGGACCAGTGGAACTTCACGCTCGAGCACCGCTTCCGTGGGTGGCTGGCGTCCGCTGGTTATGTGGGATCCAAGGGCACCGATCTTGGCTTCCGTACGTATCCCATGAACGGGATTTTCAATATCCCCGATACAACTCTCCAGGCTTGGCGAAGCGAGTGGATTGCCTCCAGTGGCGCGTTTGATCCGGCGCAGCAGTTGGTTCCGAATCCTCTGCCGGCTCTAATTGGGGGCGCGACGGGTCCGATTGGCCAATCGTCGATCACACTCATGCAATCGGAAGAGGCTTATCTCGGCTTTCTGGGGCAGACAGAATACGCGAGCGCCGGCAAGTCGAGGTACGATTCGTTGGAACTCCGATTGTCCCACTCTTATGCGAACGGACTGTCAACGCAGTTGATCTACACTTGGTCCCGAGCCGAAGGCATTGCGGAGAATGGCAACGGGACCTACGCTGAATCACAAGTGGGCGGTTTTAATGGGGGAGACGCGCCCGGCGGTGGGATCAACTACCGGGATCCCCAGATGTCGCTCCTGGGCTCCGACATTCCGTCGCGCTTCCTCGCTATAGTGTCGTATTCGCTGCCCTTCGGCAAGGGTATGCGTTTCGCTTCCAGCAATAAGGCTATCAATGCGATAGCGGGCGGATGGACGGCGAGTACCGTGGTCACGCTGCAAAGTGGCCAACCTTGGGCTCCCAATTGCGGCTCTCAGAACGGTGGCTGTATCCCCACGGGCCAGAAGCTGCTGCTGCCTAAGTCGTTGCGGGGTTGGTACAATGGCTCGACGCCCGTCACCCTGCCGGATGGCCGCACATTTACTCCCCCGGAGTATTCCTATCTCTATTGGAACCCCGACGCGTTTACGTCCCCGGTTGTCCAATTTCCCAATGGCCAGTATGCCGTCGACCAATATTGGTACGGAACCACGCCGCAATATACGGGCCAACTCCGGATGCCTTATTTCAAGAACGTAAACTTCACCCTCGAGCGAAGTATCAATCTCACGGAGCGGTTCAAGTTGCAGTTCCTGGCTCAGGCTAACAACCTGTTCAACTATACTAACTTCCTGCCCGACGCGCTGAAGAGCAATGGCTTTGGCAGCCCGTTTGTCGGGTCGCTCAGTAACGGCGCCCAGATTGGGGAGAATACAAACACCAGCGCCGGGGCTTTGGGCCTGAACTTTTACAGCCCAAGGGAGATCACACTCTCAATGCGTTTGAAGTTCTAAACCATTAACAACGCGGGGGCTGGCAAGACATCTTGCCAGCCCGCGTTTTCAATTGCGTCCACTCACTGAAGCTGGATAGTAGAGGCTCTGTCCACACCCACTTCTTTCATAAGAGCGTGCCAAAATCTCCTTCCCACTTGAAGGCGAACCTCCGTGAGAAACGAAGAGCGAGATTCCAATGAAGAAAACCACACTCCTCTTTACCGTGCTCGGGGTTCGGTGAATGTGACCAATACGGGCCGGCGCCCCGGCGAGGAGACGGTGCAGGGGGACATTTGAATTTCTTCGGCGACATCTAAACTGGAAGCCGGGACGGTGGGGAGCGGTGACGGACTGAACTCGGCACGGCCAGCACAATCGTTGGCCTGCAGGCGCGGTGGAGGCTTCGACTCATAAGCTGCCGAGGCGATAAACTTGTGCGCGCGCGAAGTGGCCTTCGGCAACCGGCAGCAAGACAGCAGCACACCTTATGCGGACGGTTATCAAGGAAAGGGGACTGAAAAATGAAAACCTCGAACCGATTTTCTGTCGGTCCGTTGCTCGCGATGACAATGCTCTCGGCGGTGTTTTGCACTCCGGCAAAAGCCGCGCCGGCGGGGCGAACGACCTTGTCGTTGGACGGCCAATGGCAGATTGCGGAGAGCAAATTGCCTGACAAAATTCCCGCGAGCTTCACCCACACCGTCCCGGTGCCCGGATTAGTGCATTTGGCCGAACCACCGTTCCCGGACGCGGACCAGCACGTGCACCGGTTTATCGGCCGCGAACAGGTGGAGCAGGACCAAGATTATTTCTGGTATCGCAAAACGTTTCGCGCGCCGTCGGCCCGCGCGGTGGCGATGCTGAGGATCGACAAGGCGCAATTCGGCACGGCGGTCTGGCTGAACGGGCGGCAACTGACGCCAGAGAATGGCGCCTGGCACTCTGAATATCCCGGTTGCTTCAGCGCCAGCTTTTGGAACTTGACCCGGGATATCCGCTGGGATGCCGAGAACACACTCCTCGTCCGCATCGGCGCGGATCCCGGGGTGTTGCCGGATGATTTCCCCATCGGCTCGGACTACGAGAAGACCAAATGGACGCCCGGTATCTACGACGACGTGTCGGTTTTCTTCTGCGACAATCCGGAAATTGAAACCATTCAAGTGGCGCCGCGCATTGCCTCGGATGAAATCATCGTTCAAGCCACGTTAAAAAACAATTCCGCCGCGGCGTATTCCGGCTCGCTGTCCTATGTGGTCAAGACCTGGAAAACCGATGAACAAGTCGCCACATCGGGGGTGGATGGCATCTCAATTGAACCCGGCGGTGAAAAGGTCGTGACGCAAACCATCAAGATTCCGCACGCGCACTTGTGGTGGCCGGAAGACCCGTTTCTTTACGTTCTGGAAACCCGCGCCGGAGGCGACTCGGTCCAGGCGCGGTTCGGGATGCGCGAGCTGCATTTTGACCCGGTCACCAAGCGCGCCTATTTGAACGGCAGGGTTTATTATCTGCGCGGCGCGAACATTGCGCTCCACCGTTTCTTTGACGACCCGCCGAGCGGCGGTTTGCCATGGGACGATGCCTGGGTCCGCAGACTGCTGGGAACCATTCCGAAGGAAATGCACTGGAATTATTTCCGGTTCACCATCGGGCCGGTGCCGCAGCACTGGCTGGATGTTTGCGACGAAGGGGGTTTGATGGTCCAAAACGAATTCCCCATCTGGGAGGGGCGGAATAAAGTAGAAGGCTATTCGCGGACTTACGACGTCGATGAAATGATCCGTCAATTCAAGGATTGGATGCGCGACAACTGGAACCATCCGAGCGTCGTGGTCTGGGACGCCACCAACGAAACGCCGAACGAAATCTTCAATGCCCAAGTCATTCCCGCCGTGCGCGGATTGGACCTGTCGCATCGGCCCTGGGAGGACAGCTACAATCCGCCCGCCAGTCCCGGCGACGTGGAGGAATGGCATCCCTACCTGTTCTACGGCCACCACTTCAAAATGAGCGATCTTGAAACCATGGATGGCCGGCCTTCTCCCGGCGCGCTGCCTTCCACCCACAACGCCGTGGTCATCAATGAATACGGCGCGCTCTGGCTCCACCGCGACGGCACCCCGACGAGCACGACCGGGAAAATCTATGCCCGACTCATGGGAACCAATGTGACGCCGCGTGAGCGGTTCAATGAATGGGCTTACCTCCTGGCGGGCGAGACGGAATACTGGCGGGCGTATCGGCACATGGCCGGCATCGATTATTTCGTGTATTTGACTTCCGACCTTCCCGATCTTGCCACGTCCGACAACTGGAGCGACGTGAGGCGGCTCGAACTTGATCCGGCTTTTGCGGATTACATGGGCGAAGCCTTCAAGCCGCTGGGCGTTTATATCAGTTTCTTTCACCCCACGCTCCAGGCCGGCACCTCTCACGAGTTCCTGGTGAAAATGATCAACGATTACGACCACCCGATGGGCGGAGAGCTTATTCTGACGCTGGAAACAAGAAAAGGCGAAACGCTGGCCAAGGCGGAACGGCCATTTGACCTGGCAGCTCTGGGCGCGGGTGATTTCCAAATGACGTTGCACGTGCCGGACAAGCCGCAGGACAATCTGATCTTGAAAGCCACCGCTGTGCCGGAGCGCAAAACCAACACAGGGCCGACGATGTCGCGGCGTTGGCTCTCCGTGACGCGGTGATGCCTAATGCCTTGCCAGGCACAATCAAGCGCGGGCAAGCACTAAATTGGCCGGGTCGTCGGTACGCGGCCGAGGGCACCTTCGAGGTGCGCGCGGGCCATACGAAATGTGCCCTGGTCAGAATTGAGGTGAACTTTCCCTAAGGGTCAACATCGCTTTGAAGGGGTATCCCATCTTGCCTTTTAATTTGGCTAGTAAAGGAGAACTGGGCAATGAAGTTAGACGGCAAAGTGAGTTTGATCACCGGCGGCGCCGGAGCGATTGGCGCGGCGACGGCGCTGGAGCTGGCTCGCCTCGGCTCGGATATCATGATTGTTGACTGGCGGATCGATGGCCGAGTGCAGGAAGTCCAGGACAAGATCCGTTGTCTGGGGAGAAGTTGCTTGATGTTGCAGGCCGACATGAGCGTTCCCGCAGAAGTGACGCGGTCGGTCCTGGAAACAGCCGCCCAAATGGGCAGCGTCGATGTCTTGGTTCACGCCGCGGGCGGAGGAGTTCCTGGAAATTTACTCGAGGTTACTCCCGAGGAGTGGTACGGGGCTTTTGATGTTCACGTGCACGCCGTATTTCATCTCTGCCGCGCTGCTGTCCCCTTCATGAAAAAGAAACAGGAAGGAGCGATCATTCTAATCTCGTCAGCGGCGGGCGCCCGGGGTTGCTTGGGTGCGATTGCGTACGGAGTGGCTAAAGGCGCTCTTCCCCAATTCGCTCGTTCTCTTGCTCGAGAACTCGCTGACGACAACATACGCGTTAACGCAGTCTCGCCGGGAATCATCCGTACGCCCTTTCAGGATTACCTTACTCCGGAGCAGGTCGAAAACAACATCCAAAACCGGATCCCCCTGCATCGGGAAGGAAAACCCGAAGATGTCGCAGAGGTAATCACGATGTTGGTCACGGACGACTTTGTTACGGGTGAAACCATTGCGGTTGACGGCGGCATGGCAATGCGCATCGTGTGATAGCATTGGCCTGAGCGACACGTTGGGGGTAGTTGAGTCGTGAAGCGTAAGGGATTCTTTGAGGGAAAGGAGAAAACGTGGAAAGAAGAACATTCCTAAAGAATTCGATGGTGGGAGTGGGTGGCCTCGCAGGTTTCGGATATAAGGGCTTGACACTAGGGCAGACCAATAACATGCCCCAGCCCGACGCTGAACATGAGGG
Organism: uncultured Acidobacteriota bacterium; assembly: GCA_963842495.1. Lineage (GTDB taxonomy): Bacteria > Acidobacteriota > Terriglobia > UBA7540 > UBA7540 > CAVROP01. The sequence continues at coordinate 62,590 of CAWJHY010000011.1, read as the reverse complement.
CAGGTCAGGCGATAAAATCGGCCGACCCGTCCGAATCACCAGCATCAGTTTTCCAAACGGTTTGTCGCTGGACGAAATCGCCGAGAATGTGGACAGGGCCGGCTCGACCCGAGTGGACGTGATAGCTCTGCCGGAGCTCTGCCGCGGCCAGAACGACAAAAGCGAAGAAGACTTGCACGGGCCTACGGTGACGGCAATGGCGGCCCTCGCAAAGAAACACCAGACCTATGTCGTGTGTCCAATCGATCGGAGGAACGGCAGCCTCAGACTGAATACCGTGGTACTGCTGGACCGACACGGTCAGGTGGCCTGCACCTACGATAAGATTTTTCCGTACTGGACGGAATTTGATGTTCACCCGCCAGCCAATGTCGGCGAAGACGCTCAGGTTTACCCTGCGGATTTTGGATTGCTCGGATTTGCGACTTGCTACGACGTCAATTTCCCCGAAGTTTGGAAGCGGCTATCGGAGAAAGGAGCTGAGGTGGTGATTTGGCCCAGCGCGTATTCCGCAGGCACCTCCCTGCAAGCTCACGCTATCAATCACCATTTCTATATCGTTTCTGTGACTCAAACCAGCGATTGCCTTGTGTACGACATCAATGGCGAAAAGCTCTCTTACTCGAACAGTGAGAAAGTCAACGTGGCCACGGTCACGTTAGATTTGGACCGCGGCATCTATCACGAGAATTTCAATCTCGATAAGCGGGACAAGTTGCTGAAAGAACACCCGGAAGATGTCCAGCAGGAAAAATGGATGAAATTGGAGCAGTGGTTTATCCTCCGAGCCAAGCGGCCCGGAGTGAGTGCCCGCGAACTCGCCAAGCAATACGGATTGGAGGAACTGCGGCATTACCTTGACCGTAGCCGGCACGCCATTGACGAGCGGCGTGGGTGGCAATATGAAGCGAAGGTCCTGTTCCCGGACCTCGATGTAGCCAGCCTAAAGGCCTTGACTTCCCGCACGTCAAAATTGTAGGGGCTTTTGGAACCGCCGACTAGGGAGCGGCGAGTGGCAGCTTTTGTTCGGAGTTGGAAACCAAGCGAGATGATATGAATTCGGGATTGAATCCAAAGGACCTGTCGTCCTGCGGATTGGGGCGCGGTCGTCTTGGGGAAAAACCACTGAAGTCTGGAGTCTCACAGTTGCGGTGGGTAATGATCGGCATGGCATTTCTGGCCACGGCGATCACCTATTTGGAGCGGGGGGCCTTGTCCGTAACGGTGCCAGTTTTGACGGACCAACTTCAGATGACCAGCGTCGGCTATTCAAGGGTCATCTTCGCTTTCATGCTGGCCTATACAATTATGAACGGGGTCTCGGGACCCTTGATTGACCTTTTGGGTACGAAAGTGGGCTTCGCTCTCGCCACCGCTTGGTGGTCAGTGGCGGCAATGCTTCAGGCTTTGGCGAAAGGGCCATGGTCGCTGGGACTGTGCCGCTTCCTTCTCGGTATGGGAGAGGCTGGCAACTGGCCGGGCAGCGTGAAAGTGGTGGCGGAGTGGTTCCCCGTGCACGAACGCGCGCTGGCCTCGGGTATTTTCAACAGTGGAGCGGCATTCGGGGCAATTGTGGCTCCGCCATTGATCGTCTTGATCGTATTGAGATGGGGATGGCGCGCCGCCTTTGTGACGGTGGGGGTTACCGGGCTCATGTGGGTAATCCTGTGGGCGTTCGTGTATCGGACGCCTCGAGAAGTCGAAGCGGAGGTCACTGCTCCTCCAACTCTCCCATGGATCTTATTAAGCCAGCGATTTGTGTGGAGTTTTACCCTGGCGAAGATTTTCCTCGACCCGGTCTGGTATTTTTACGTGTTCTGGTTTCCCGAATATCTCAAGCGGGCTCGACACCTTGATTTGGCGTCCATAGGGAAATTCGCGTGGATTCCCTATCTCGTGGCAGGCTTGGGCAATGTCATTGCTGGTTGGTTTTCCGGGTTTTTGTTGCGCCGCGGAGTTTCCGTTACCGTTGCCCGGAAGTCCACGGTCACGGTTTTTATATTGCTGATGGCTTCAGCTATTCCGGCTGTGCTCGTTTCCGAGACGAGTGTGTCGATTGGGCTCGTTTCACTGGCCATGATGGGCTACACAGGGGTCTCGGCAAATATGCTCGCATTTCCGGCGGATGTATACCCTAAGAATGTCGTTGCTTCAATCTGGGGCCTCGCCAGCATGGGTTCCGGGTTCGGTGGCATGGTATTTGTTCTCCTGACCGGATGGCTCGTTGAACGCTATTCGTTCGCACCTGTTTTCGTGGTGTTTGGCACTATTCCCATGCTTGCCTTACTGATCATTTGGTTTGTTACGGGCCCACTCCAGCCAGCTTTGGCTCGAACCAATGAGGGGCCCTGACGGCACGGCTTATGTGTTTAAGATCTGAACCGGGTCTGTTTAGTATCGCCCTTTGTACACGACGGTCGGGCAGAAGCTGGCGCCTTTCAGGCGATGACTCTGGCCGCGCAAACCAAAATTCGGTTTACAAAGGTCGAGGCATTCTGAAAAAATAAATATTTGGCGGTTTTCATCGAGCCACAAGGGAAGCACTTCAAGGATAGAAGGCTTTTTGGACTGAATGCCGACGCAGGAATTGAAAGGTTTATACAGATCGCAAACGCTGACTGACTTTTGAACCTTCCGATGATTGAAACTTCCGCGCAGGAGATGATAGGGATTTCAAAGGACAGGACACCGCGGCTTAGTCTGGCCGATCAGGCCTATCACTTGATCTTGGATCAGATGCTGCGAGGAAGTCTGCCGCTTGGTTCTGTTCTCTCGCGGCGCAAGCTTGCCGAGCAGTTTCAAATGAGCTTGGTGCCGGTGGCGCAGGCATTACAACGGTTGGAGATCGAGGGTCTTCTGGAGAGTCGCCCCCGTGCGGGCACAAGAGTTAAGGTGCCCACTGAACAAGAAATACGAGGGCAATTCGAATTGCGGCAAGCGCTGGAATGCCAGTCGGCTCGCCTCTGTGCCGAGCGGGCAGCCTTTAGGGAACGATTAGAGCTGAAAAGGCTAGCCGCCAATGTCGACGCGCTCTATTGCAGAGTACCTTTCCAGGATCCCGGAGACGACTGGGTTTTTGCGATGAACCAATACCATGTGGATCTCCACATGAAAATCACTGAGTATGCGCGTTCAGGGTTGCTAAAAGCGGAAATCGAAAATACCCATATTCTTATTTTGAATTGGCTTTACGACACGACGCGGGGGCGGCGGATCTTGCCTCCTAATTTTCATGCGGATCTGATTAGCGTTATTGCGGAAGGAAACCCCCAGAAAGCCGAAGAGGCCATGCGGAAACATGTCAGTTACGGATTGAAATCGATACAGACTGCAGTGGAACCGCTTCAACGGAGAAACTGGCGGCTCAAGTATCAGCCCCGGCGGAGGAGTCACCTACCCCAATAGCAACGCCTAAAACCATTCCAGCCTGCTCCCCTCGAGTCCCACAGCTCAAGCTCGAGCTGAGGAGATTCTCGAGGAAACAGTCTTCCTCAGTCTGGTCCCTAAGAGGATTCCCATGATCGATCCGTGAGATTGAGAGTGGTCACAGCCAAAAGCTGTGGAGGAACGTAAGTTCATCACGGCGAATTGGAAGTGTTAATCATGAAGGCCTTACTACTGAAAGAATACGGAAAGCTTGAAATGACTGAAATGCCGGAACCCCAAATAGGTCCCGACGACTTATTGGTTCAGGTGAGAGCCTGCGGCATCTGTGGAAGTGATATCCACGGATTTGACGGCAGCACCGGACGCCGTATTCTACCTCTTTCGCGCGATGAAAAATTGCGCAACGCATTGTTTCTGTTATAATTAGTAGGAACTGAGAAGCGGGGGTAATTCAGCGGTAGAATGCCAGCTTCCCAAGCTGGACGTCGCGGGTTCGATCCCCGTCCCCCGCTCCATCTTTTTAACAACGTACGAACACTCGTCCGGCCGGAAGGCCATAATGCCGTTTCCCATCAGCCCCAGACCCACGACACCGACGGGAATCTCTGCCGCCTTCTCGACCGCTATGCTCACCGCGGAGCACCTGCTTTTCTCTCGTCCCAACGCCAGGTTCATGGCCTCCTATTGACGTGCCGCTGCGGGCGGATTTCTCACTTCGGTTCCATTTCGAGCACCGACTCCACCTGTTCTGTCGGGAACGCTTGCGGCGAGGAGTAAGAATAGAGCGGCAGGTAGCGGCCCTGCGCCCAGGGTTTCACTTGGTCGTCGTAGTGCGGACTGGCGGGATCTTCGCTCTGGCCGCCCGGGTACATGCCGAAGCTGTGCCCGAGGTCGCTGAAATCCACCAGCATGCGCCAGGATGCGCCGCCGGTGACTTCGCCGCCGTTGGCGCCGGGGTTGAGGGTAAGATCGTCGCCTCGCACGGGCATGCCGCCGCGGTCGAGCGCGGGATTCTGAGTCATCGAGTGCAGGCGCAACACGTTGGTGGCGCCCCACTGCCAACGGCCCATGTTGACGCCCCGCTCCTTCACAATCTGGGCAATGGCCTCGACGAAGCTGCGCGCGATAACGGCGTCGCGCGTCGGCGCAGCGTCGGCGCCAGATTTTGAAGCCGGCAGTCTTCCGCCAAACCACTTTGATTCCGGATTGGCACGAGTGAGGAACTCGAGCACTTCGAGTTCGGGCTGGCGCTGGTTCGTATCCGCGAAACCCCAACCGCCGTCCCACCGTTCGACGCCGGCGGCATCGAACTGGGGCTGCCACACGTCCTGGCGGAAGCGTTCGAACCAGACCGCCCAGATGCGCACGGCGACGCTCTCTGGCGTAGCTTCGAAGTTCCAGCGGCGCAACTCGTCGATGGCGCGGCGTACCTGGTCGTCACCGAAAGGATGGCGATCAAAGGTGGCGAGCAGGACGGGCACAAACTTCTCGGCGGCCACATCGTGCGCGTCCATTTGAAACGCCTCCATATCCTCGACGGTGATGTGGTCATGCGTGCTGAGCAATTCGTGGATGCGGCGCGTACGGTAGCTGGGGTCCCACATCCAGCCGAAGTAATAGGGATAGCCGACGGGGGCGGGGCGGCCGTTGGCGGAAGCGAGGAAGTGCTGCGTGGGGTTAAGCGCAAAGGGAAGCTGATCGTCGGGAATCATTCCGGCCCAATCATATTCGCCGCTCGAGCCGTCCACGGGCCAGCGGCCCAGGCCGCGCTTGCGGATGGGCAGCGCTCCGTGCGGAGCAATGGCGATGTTGCCGTCCACATCGGCATAGATCACGTTGAGCGCGGGCACGACAAGGTCCTTGAGCGCCGCCCGGTAATCGGCAAGGCCGCGCGCGGTGTTGAGCCGCTGGAAGGCGATGACCTCAAACGTGGGCCCAAGGCCGGTCCAGTCGAGCGCCAGCGTCGCGCCGTGCGTCGTCACCAGCGGCCCGTGGATCGTCGACTCGATCTCCAGCGGGACGAGCTTCTCCCCGCGCACCGGCACATCTTCGTGAATGCGCGTCATTGGGCACCACTCGCCTTGATAGAAATACTGGTGGGGATGCTGCGGGTCGGTCTTTTCGATGAAGTAATCGACCGCGTCGGCTTGCATGTTGGTCAGGCCCCAGGCAATGCGATCGTTGTGGCCAATGACCGTATAGGGGAAGCCCGCGAAGGTGACTCCGGTAATGTTGAGGCCCGGCGCCACCAGGTGCGCGGTGTACCAGATGGAGGGAAGCGAGAAGCCAAGATGCGGATCGTTGGCAAGAATCGGCTTGCCGGTGGCGGACTTGGTTCCGTCGATCACCCAGTTGTTGCTGCCGAAGGCGAACGGGCTGCCGAACCGCCCACTGACAAAGCGCCGGTGCAGCTCGAGTGCTGCGTGGTCAAAACCGGAGGGAAACTGTGGTGCGAGCGTCCCGCCCGCTGTGACGCGGGCGTCTGCGCAGCCAAGCTGTGGTGCGGGCGTCCCGCCCGCCGTCCCACGGGCATCCCTTCGCTGCGCTCGGGGCAGGCTCTGCCCGTGCCAGCTCATGCGGGAGCGGGACGCTCCCGCGACCGCGGGCGAGACGCCCGCGCCACAGTCGGGCACGGTGGGAATCTCGTACGGGCGGTCGAGAGGGAAGAGTTCGTTCACCGTTTCGAGGCCCAACTTCTCCACCAGCATGCCCATCCACACGTCGGTGTCGGTGCCGGACTGGTCCCAGCCCATGTATTTGGGGAACACCAGCGCGTCCACCGGAGTCCAGGGCGCGGGGGTGAAGCCGAGTTGCTGAAAGATGGCGGGCTTTGGCGCGCCCGGTTTTTCGAGTTCCGCAAGGCGGGCGTTGACTCCAGCGCAGTAGGCTTCGAGCTCGCGGCGGAGGCGGCCATCGAGCCGATGACTTTTCCACGCGGCTTCGGCGCTGCGCCGGATGCCGATCTGGCGGACGAAGATGTCGTCGTCGAGCGAGGCTTTGCCGAAGACTTCCGCCAGCGTGCCGGAAGCGCGGCGCCGGAACACTTCCATCTCGAACAGGCGATCGGTGGCGTGCAGATATCCCAGCGCTAGGTATGCGTCTTCGGTCGAACTCGCATAGATGTGCGGGATGCCCAGCGTGTCGCGATAGACGTGAACCGGGGCCTTGAGTCCGGCCAGTGAAAGAGTGGTGCGCGAAGCCTGACCGCAGAGCAGGACCGGGTTGATGCCAACCAGGGCCAGAGCGCATAGGGCGGCGGCTGAGGCCATCCGCCGCCGGCGCGTGGCGCGGGCGTCCCGCCCGCTGTCGTGCGGGCATCCCTGCGCGCCGCTCAGGGCGCGCTTTGGCAGGGCGCGGCGTGATCTGAAATGTACGCAGCACTTGTTCATGAGATGTGGCCTCCTGCGGCGCGAGATTATACCAAGAGTGGAGTGAGCTTATTCTCCGGGATGGTAGGCTCGCTCAGTGTGCCTACGGAGCTGTGAGCGGTAGAAATAGATTTCCCTCAAATCGCCCGTGGCGTAGCGCTTGGCCTGGTCGTTGAAATGAGGCGACGACGGATTGCCGCTCTCGCCCCCCGCCGTCACGGCCTTGGCGCGCACGGTCTTCCCGAACTCAACCACCGCGACGAAGCTGTTCCCGCCGCTGCCGTACCACTTCTTGGTTCCCGGGTAAGGACGCGCCCCAAAGGAGGCCAGCGACCCCCACTGGGCAGAAGTGAACTCGACGGGAATGCTGGGCTTCGAATCGTCGAAGTGCGGCAGGATATCGCCGGTGAGGCGCTGGAAGCGGTTGATCTCCCCCCAAGGCGTTCTCCAGGTTCCGAAGTCTGAGCTCAGCCTCTGGGAGGCCGCCTCGAGTGATTGCAGGAGCTGTTCGCGAGTTGACTTGCTTCCAACGTAGTCGTAGACGGGCAGGCCCGCGCGCCGTGCTTCGCCAGCCACCCGCCGAGAGATATCCTCACCCCAGAACACCGCGAGCGAAGTGGGAACCGAATCCACTCGCCAGCGGTAATCCCAGGAACGCAGAAGCTTTATCTGCTCCGCGAGTTGCGCTTTCAGCAGGTCCGAGTCTTGGTCCTGGTCCCAAGCTTGGATGAGTGCCGGCATGGCCCTCTCAAACCACGGCAGATAGCCATCGAAAGCCGCGCCAATCAGCGAATCGAGGGTGAAATCCTTTTTGCCTTCGAGAACCTTCACGGCGTGAAGGCCGCGCGCCGATTGCCCGCCGGTTTCGACATAGACCGGAAAATCTTCCTTCTTCAGGCTGCCGGGCCCGGCCGCAGACCACGGTGCGTCGTTCGAGTTGTAAATCCACCCGCTCTTTGGATTCAGCAGGTGCGGCGTCTCGTCAACGGATAAAAGCCCGTGCCAGTCGGTCGCCGGATCGCTGCCCTCCACCGGCTTCGTCCAATCAAATCGGGTGTCGCGGCGGGGAATGAAGTTCCCGTGGAAGTAGGCGATGTCGCCATCGGCATCGGCATAAATCGTGTTGTTCGACGAATTCGTGTGTAGTTCCATGGTTTGCCGGAACGATTTGTAGTCCGTAGCCTTGGTGCGCGTGTAAGACTGGATCAGCGCTTTCACCGGCTCCTGCATCAGGCGCACAGTCACCCATTTTCCGTCCTGCTCTCCGACCACCGGACCGTGCTGGGTGCGATAAACGGTGAATTTCTTTTCGGCCATCCCATGCTCGGTCATGTACGGCACACTGATTAGCCCGGTTGCGACCGGAAGCTCCTTGTCTCCGTACTTGTAGTAGTAGCTGTCAGGCTTTTTCTCGACTGTCTCGAGGTACTCGCTGAGGGCATTGACGCCGCTCGAGGTGTGCATCCAGCCGACATGCGGGTTGAAGCCTTGATACACAAAGAATTGTCCCCAGGTCACGGCGCCGTATGCATCCAGTCCTTCCTCGCTCACCATCTGGAGCTCGGATCGGAAGTAGAAAGACGTATGCGGGTTGATCAGCAGCAGAGCGTGGCCTTGGGCTGTGTTCGAAGGCGCGATGGCCACTCCGTTTGAGCCGGAAGGTTCGGCTGTCTCGTCCCCGATTCCAGCTTCCGTTTGAGCGAGGCTCGCCTGCTGCTTGCCGTAGAATGCCGCAAGCTGACTAAGGTTCAGGCGTTCGATGTCCCATCCGATGCTTCCTTCCGTAAAGCTCAGCGCCATCCACGGCTCGAAACTCTTGATGACTCTCGGTTTCACCTCGGGGTGCTTGTAGAGGTAGTAGTTCAAACCGTCGGCGAAGGCGTCCATTAGCGTCTTCAGCCACGCCGGACTTGCCGCATATTCCCCCTTCAGCGTCTCCGGATCGGTGAACAGCTTTATCCGCAGGTCCTGGTAGATTTTGGATTCGCCTTCCGCCTCCGCCAGCCGCCCCAGGCCGTTGAGGTAGTTCGTCTCGACGCGATTGAAGTCGTCTTCGGCCTGGGCGAATTCCATGCCAAAGACCGCGTCCGCGTCTGTCTTCCCGTAAACGTGCGCGATCCCCCAATCGTCCCTGATTATGGTGACCTTCCGGGCTTCGCGCTCCCAGCGCGCCAGTTCCGGGTTGTCAGCGCCCCAAACCGCACTACAAAGAGACGCGACAGCAAGACAGAGAATAAGTCTTTTCATCAGCGTCACATCCAATCGAATGTGTCTCTTCGACCGGTCCAACCGTCACCATACGCCGGACCGCAGCCGAATGCAATCGCTCCGCTGGTTCGGATTGGGTGAGCAGGTAGCACAGCGCGGTTCAGGAACCGCTCTACAAAGGCTGCTTTTCGGTATGAATTGGCGAATTGGACACTCAAAATTGGGTTCGTTTTGAGTTCGTTTTGCACGTTACAAAAAGTGATGTCCTTTGTTTTCAGCAACTTCTTGAGTTCGTTCCCACGATTTTGTGTTTTTCTCCGCAGTGTCATTCCTATCCCGCAACCGCGGGAGAGGAATCTGGCTCTGCCTGGCTGTTTCGGGGAGAAGATAACCAGAGCGAGATTCCTCCCCTTCGCCGTACTCAGGTTCGGAACGACCCAGTCGGGCGAAGTTTCCAGAAAGGCTGTTTTTGGTGATGAATCGGCGCATTGGACACTCAAAATTGGCTCCGTTTTGGGTTCGTTTTGCACGTTAAGAAAAGTGCCATCCTTTGTTTTCAGTAACATACTGGCTTTGATCGTTTATTTTTGATGTTTTCTTGGCGGTCGAACGAGCGCTGAAGCAACACTTTGCCGGGCGGGTAAGGAAAGCGGCAATTGGCGATGCCTGAACGGCCATGACAGAAAGACCCTGCAACCCCAGGATAGCCTATCACGTTAAGCTTAGTTTGTCAAGGACTTTCTTGGGTAGTGTCTCAGTTTGAAGCAGCGGCGAGTTCACCTCGCCACGTGGCGGCGTAAAGCCGCCTCTACGTCGAACTGAGACACCACCACTTTCTTTCTTGCTAAAACCCGGCAGACCGGCGCCGGGCGAAGCTCTCTGATGAGGGAAGTGGGACGGAGCCGCAGTGCCCGGGAACCGCAGAGGTTCGCTGCGCGCCAGCCCCGGCAAACCATTGACTTGACTTGCTAGTTTCCGGCGCGTAGTATCGGTACATCTCACTGACACTTTAGAACTGCCGCAGCAGGATGTCTGCGATGTGGCGGAGACAAAATTTCCTTACGACTGCCTTCAGGAAAAGCTGGCTGGCGTCGGCGCGGGTGGAGTGTGCAATTGATCTGGGCCGCGCTGTCAGGCTCTAGCAGGCAGAACGGCCCGTTAGATGTACGTGACGCCTACAAGGTTCACGGGTGAATCAGCGAACCCTCTTCCGCCCGGATCGAAGGCTCCGCGGTCCCGGGCGGCGGTTGGGTATTTACAGTAAGTGCCTTGGCACGTAATGACTCTTTGAGATGAGGAGGACAATCCTATGTCAGAAGCCAACAAGGCTCTAGATCGACGCATGTTTGACGAAGGCTGGAACAAGCACAATCTGGCCCTCTTGGATGAGCTCTATGCGGACTGCGTGTGGTACAGACCCGAAACAGGGGAGCTCAAAGGTGAGGCTTTGAAACAATTCGTGGCCTCAGTATATGCTGCCGTTCCCGACATCCGATTTACGATTGAGGACCAGATAGCCGAGGGCGACAAGCTGGTGACCCGCTGGAGTTGCACGGGCACCCTTCAGGGGGAGTTCATGGGCCTCGCGCCCACCGGCAAGAAGGTGACAACCAGCGGCATGACCATCAGCCGAATTGTCGAGGGCAAGTTCGTCGGGGTGCGGCAGGAATGGGACGCCCTGGGCTTCTTGCAGCAACTCGGCGCTCTGCCGCAGGCAACCGAAGCAAACAAGGCTCTATATCGACGCCTGATTGAGGAGGGCTGGAACAAGCACAATCTGGCCCTCTTGGATGAGCTCTATGCGGACTGCGTGTACGACAACCCCGCAACAGGGGAGATCAAAGGAGAGGCTTTGAAACAATTCTTGGCCTCAATGCTTGCCGCCTTTCCCGACATCCGATTTACGATTGAGGATTTGGTAGCCGAGGGCGACAAGGTGGTGACCCGCTGGAGTGGCACTAGCACCCATCAGGGGGAGTTCATGGGCCTCGCACCCACCGGCAAGCAGGTGACAGTCAGCGGCATGACTAGCAGCCGAATTGTCGGCGGCAAGAATGTCGAGGAGCGGGTTGAAATGGACACCCTGCGCTTCTTCCAGCAACTCGGCGCGGTGCCGCCGCTCGCCAAGGCCGAAGACAAGGCCGCCGCGTAAGCATGAGAGAGGATTGCCACGGCATGCTCTTGATGCCGTGGGTTCTTGGACGGTTCCGGCGTTAACCAGGCCACGCCACAAAGCCCGTGCCGTGGCTACCCAAGCTGTGCCCGCGGCCACGCCACGGGCGAGCATGTATTCCAAGGAGGATCTATGAGACTTAAAATCATTTTCACGTTTCTCATCGTTTTGGCGTTGGCCGCCGTGGCTAGCGCGCAGACCAAAATCTCGGGAACCTACCAATGCGGAAAAGCCGACCAGGAGCACTCGATGCAGATAGGAGACCGAGCGAACCATTCCTTCACCATCAGCCAAGGCAAGTGTACCTGGACCAAGCCCTTGGAGATTGCGGGAATTCAGGGCAAGGAAGGCGTGTATACGTTGTTGACTGAAACCAGCGGCAATACTCTCCGCTACCGCTTCTACTACGTGGACACCATGGCCAACGGCGACAAAGCTTATTACCGTGGTGAGGGCACCATGACTATGAAAGACGCGGTGCCCCAAAGCGGCGGCGAGAAGTGGACCCTAGTTGGCGGCACGGGCAAGCTCAAAGGCATCAAGGCAAAGGGAACCAATACGCTCAAAACGGCCGCGGCAGATGGAAGTTCGACTTGGGACACCGAAGGCGAATACGAGCTTCCTAAGTAGGGTCCGGGCAGTCAATTCGGGGGTGGCCACAGCATGCGCTTGATGCCGTGGCACTCGCTTCCCAGCCCCATAAGGGGCGGAAGATTGCAGCCCAGGGCGCAAGCCCTGGGAAAAACCACCCACTCCCCGCCTTCGGCACCCCTCTCCCGCCCGGGCGGGAGAGGGGACGGGGGTGAGGGAGGGCTCGCCTACCCACGGCTCACGCCGTGGGCTAAGCTCTACCGCCCCTATCGGGGCTGCGGAGCCGTTGTCAGAGTACGGCATTTATTCAACGAACTTAAGCCACAGGACACTACGGAGGTGTCATATGAAAGGAATCCTAGCAGCCGTTGTGCTCGGGCTCGCGGTGTCTTGCCAGGCCTTTGCGCAAGCAAAGCCGGCGGCGCCAGCACCGAGTGCGAGCGTGGAAAAGGAGTTAATCAAGCTGGAAAACGAATGGAACGACGCCATGGTCAAGCGCGATATGGCGGCAATCACCCGGATTCTAGCGGATGACTGGACCTTCATCGACTTCGACGGGATTATCGTAACCAAGACCGAATATCTCGCGAACCTCAAGTCTGGTGACGACGTTTTCACGTCCGCCGTCGGAGACCAGTGGAAGGTCCGTGTTTACGGAGATGCAGCAGTGGTCCTCGGCCGCCTTACGGCCAAGCAACAGTTCAAAGGTAAGGACGAGAGCTGGCAGGGTCGCTACACCGACACCTGGATCAAGAAGGCCGGCCGCTGGCAGTGCGAGGCCGCGGCTGGTTCGAAGATCGCTAAGAAGTAGCTGTCCGAATACCGAAATCAAAATCTTGAGGGGGGCGTTATGAAAGCAATCGTTTCCGTCGCAGCTCTGTTCCTCTTCTGCTTTGGCTGTACTTCGCAGCCGAGCAACGAAATGAGCCAGCAGCAAAAGGACCAGATCACGAACGAACTCAAGGCGGCAGGCGACAGCCTCATCGCATCATTCGAAAGGCTGGATGTGGAGGCGGCGTTGCAATTCTATGCTGAATCCCCTGACTGGAAAATGGTCAATGCGGATGGATCAGCATATGATTATCAAACGAACAAAAAGTTCCTGTCGGATTGGGCCAATTCTGTAACTTCCTATAAGTGGACCACCACCCGCCAGGACTTCATAATTGTTACCAAGGACTTCGTCATCTGCGCCTGGGTGGGCAAGGATGAGACCTTAACGAAGTCGGGAGACAAGGTAACCTACGATCCGCACGCCTACACGCTGGTTTACAAGAAGATCGCGGGCCAATGGAAGGTCATCTACCAACAAGATTCAGGCATTGCCGTAACCCAGAAGGCTGCGAAGAAATAGAACGTGTTGCTTTCGGGATCGCGCCTGGGCTGCGGCGATCTTGGAAGTAAGGGCAGCGCGTGCTGAGCGAGCGTGGAGCGAGTAAGGCCGCGTCGCCGCGTTTGCGACTCTACGGCTCTTGGTGTTAAGCAACACCATGCCGCACTTTACCGCACTTCATGCCCTCGAAATATTGAAGCCGGTACGTGATGTTGGCGGTGAGCGATACGGGGATTGGAATGGATGCGCAAACCCAAGCGCATGTTTTTGAACCGTTCTTCACAACCAAAGAAGAAGGCAAGGGCACCGGGCTCGGCCTGGCGATGGTCTACGGGACGGTGAAACAGAGCGGCGGCGCCGTATGGATCGACAGCGAGCCGGGCCAAGGCGCCAAGTTTACAATCTACCTCCCACGAGTCGGAGAACACCCCGGCACTCCGGAAGTTGTGCACGCACCTCGCCCTGACCCGCGCAGTGCGCGAGGTCTGGCAGACCGCCCGAAGCAAGCCTCGGAACTCCCCTAAGAAGGTTCATATCCACCCAATCTGCGCCTCCTGGAAATTCCGATTGACTTGAATCCCGGCGAAAGGCAAGATGATGGCCGCAGACGCGACGCCGCGAAGCGTCACTTTGTCCTCGAGTTCAGCTTGCCTGTGCCGCGTCTGCACTTTAGCGGATGGGGGCCTGAAATGAGCGGCGAAGGGTGGAAGCCGGGTTTGTGCGCGGCGGCCGGGCTGATGGTTCTGATCTCGGCTTGCGGTGGCGGCGGAGGGGGTGGCGGAACGACGCCACCGGTCACCTATGTGCTTACGGTGAACTCGGCCAATCCTTCCACGGGCGTGGCGATCACCGCTTCTCCGAGTGACGCTAATAATGTCGGGAGCGGCACGACCAGCTTCACACTGACTTATGACTCCGGGACCTCTGTGACTCTGACGGCGCCGGCCACGGCGACGTCGGGCGGAAATCCGTTTTCTTCCTGGAGCGGATGCACGAGCGCCAGCACCATGACGTGCACGATGACGATGAGCGCCAACACCACCGTCACGGCCAACTATACTGCCTCGGCCATCACCTCGGTAGTCGTGACGCCGAATCCTGCCACGGCGACCATCGGCACTACCCGGCAGTTCAGCGCCGCAGTGAGCGGCGCGGGCAACTTCAGCACTGCGGTGAGTTGGTCAGTGACCGGGCCTGCCGGTTGGACGGGCAGCATCGGGTCCATCAGCAGCAGCGGACTCTATGAGACTCCCTACCCAGCGCCCGCCGCGGTAACGGTGGTGGCCACCAGCACGCAGGACACGACCAAGAGCGGCAGCGTTAGCGTGGCGCTGGCGCCGCCAGCCGCCGCCGCGGGTCCGGCGTTGACGGTCGATCTGGGCAACCAAACCCACCCTATCAACCCGTACATCTATGGAATGAACGGGTATAGTCTCGTCAATTCCGTAGACAGCCAGGCGAACCCAACCGTCATACGCTGGGGCGGAGACAGCACTTCCCGATACAACTATCAACTGGGCGTAAGCAACTCCGCCAGCGACTGGTATTTTGAGAACCAATCCAACGCCGGTGTAGGCCCCACGGGCGAATTCAACGATTTTGTCACCAGTAACCAGGCCATCGGGGCGATCTCCATGGGTACCGTGCCGGTGTTGGGCTGGGTGGCGAAGGACAGCACCTCCTGTAGTTTCCCCATCTCGACCTACCCTGGTCAGCAAAGCGTAGACACCTCGCGCAACTGCGGCAATGGCGTATATCCGGAGGGAGCCAATGGCTGCACGGATTCGAGCGGCTGCAACATCACCGGCAACGATCCCACCGACACTAGCATCGCGGAGGGTTCCAAGTGGGCAGGCAGTTGGGTAACTGCCCTGGTCGGCACCTTTGGCACGGCGGCGAACGGCGGGGTGGCGATCTACGATCTGGACAATGAACCCAGTTGGTGGGACGCGGTGCACCGTGACGTACACCCACTCCCGTTCACCTATGACGAGGCCACCAACAACGGTATCGCCACCGCCTTGGCCATCAAGACTGCCGACCCCACGGCTGCGGTCAACGGCCCGGTGATGGACTTCTGGTGGGATTATTTCTACTCGAAAGAGGACGTCGAGGACGGATGGGGTACCGGCCCGTGTTACGAGCCTTGGAGCAATCCCGTAGATCGCAAGGCACACGGAGGCATACCGTTCGTCGAGTATTACCTCCAGCAGTTTGCCGCCTATGAGTCGAACCACGGCGTCCGCCTCCTGGACTATCTAGACCTGCACACCTATTTTGCCGCCGTCTATAACGGCTCCGGCGTCGGCCTCAGCCCCGCCGGCGATACCGGAGAGCAGGAGGCGCGTCTCGACTCGACGCGGGCCTTCTGGGATCCCACCTACACCGATCCCAATTATCCCCAACCGAACTACATCACCGACCCGAACTACACTTCAAGCTGCTCGACGCCTCTCCAAGCTCCGCAGGTAATCCCGATGATGCAGACGTGGGTTGCCAACGACTATCCGGGCACCAAGACGGCGATCAGCGAGTACAACTGGGGCGGGCAAGAGCACATCAACGGCGCAGTGGCGCAGGCCGACATCCTTGGGATCTTCGGAAAATACGGCCTCGACTTGGCGACGCTCTGGGGGCCTCCGGACACCACGCAGGTCCCCGGCTTGATGGCCTACGAGATCTACCGCAACTACGACGGGGCAGGCTCGAAGTTCGGTGACACCTCGCTCGCCTCGACCAGCGCAGACCAGGGCCGGCTCTCCGTCTATGGCGCGTTGCGCACCGCAGACGGCATGGTTACTGTGGTGGTGCTGAACAAGACTTACGGCGATCTCACCGCAAGTCTTTCCCTGGACCACCTGACGCCCAACGGCGCGGCGAAGGTTTTCCTCTATAGCAACACTAACCTGGCCGCCATCGTGGCGCAACCCGACTTGACGGTGACCCCGCCCACCGCCGGCGGGACGACGAGCACCCTCAGCACCACTTTTCCCGCGCAGTCGATTACGCTGCTGGTCGTGCCGCACCAGTAATTCTTAGGTTGACACGGGCTGGCGCTGACGGTGTCTCTATTGGCCTGCGCTTTCTCCCGAATTCTGCGCTTTTCTTAGCCGCCGGATATGCTACTCTAGCGGCGGCGTCCTGCCATGACCGACCTCGCAGTAGAGACCAACGGACTGTGCCGCCGCTTCGGACAACTGGAAGCGGTGCGCAACGTCAACCTGCGCGTGGAAGCGGGTCAATTCTTCGGATTTCTGGGCCCCAACGGCGCGGGGAAATCCACCACGATCAAGATGCTCACCGGCATGCTGGAGCCCACGGCGGGGCAAATCCGGATTCTCGGCCTCGACCTAGCCAACGATCCCCTCAGCGTGAAGAGCCAGATCGGCGTGGTGCCGGAAGGACTTGCCCTCTTCGACCGCCTGACCGGGCCGGAATACCTCACCTTTGCCGGACGCATGTATGGCCTCGATCGCGTCACCGCGGCCGAGCGCGCGCAGGAACTTCTCGACTTCACTGGCCTCGCCGATCGCACCAAGTCGCTGATCGTGGACTACTCGCATGGCATGAAGAAAAAACTTGCGATGGCTGCGGCGGTCATCCACGGGCCCAAGGTGCTGTTTCTGGACGAACCCTTCGAGGGAGTGGACGCCATTGCCGCCGGCACTCTGAAGGCCATGCTGAACCGCATGATCGCGCGCGGCGCCACGATCTTCCTCACCTCGCACGTGCTGGAGATCGTCGAGCGGCTGTGCAGCCACGTGGCCATCATTCATCGCGGCGAACTGGTGGCCCAAGGGTCCATTGACGACCTGCGCTCCGGCGTGGCCGCCCAGCACGATGATGGGCAAAAGCCCAGCCTGGAACAGATTTTTCTCAAAATTGTGGGCGGCGAGCGCGCCGCCGTGCCGGAGCTATCGTGGCTGGAGTGATCTCGGCGCCGGGCAAATCCACGCAGCTCTTCCTGGTAGGCTGGATGCGCTGGCGCCTGTTCGTCAACGGCCTGCGGACCGCAACCGGCAAGCTGAATCTGGCTGTACATATCATCATGGGCGCCGGCATCGGCCTTGGGGTTGTGGGGTTCGGCGTTCTCCTGGGCCTCGGCAGTTGGTATGCGATCCGGTATGGCAAGCCCCCTTTGCTTTCGGGCGAACTCTGGCTGGTGTTTCTGGTTTGGCTGCTGTTCCCGCTTGTCATCTCGGGGTTTGGCGCGGAAGCCGACCCGGTTTCGCTGCTGCGTTTCCCTCTCCGTTATTCCACGTTCATGCTTCTGGCTCTCGCGCACGGAGTCTTTGACCCCGTGGCCGCAGCTTGCATCTACTGGCTTGCTGCGATGCTCCTCGGCATCGCCGTCGTATCGTTAAGCGCCCTAGGTTGGGCGATCCCGGCTTTCGCGGCGCTCGCACTGCTCAACCTGCTGATCAACCGGGCTATTTACGCCTGGCTAAGCCGCTGGATGGCGCAACGCCGCACGCGGGAAATTCTGGGCGCGGTGGGCATCCTCCTGGCGATCAGCGGCCAGTTCATAGCCCCGCTCGCTAATCGATATGGCCGGCGGGCGTTGCCATGGGTGACCCGCCTTGCCTCGGGTGTCCGCGTCCTTCCTCCCGGCATGACGGCGGCGACCATCACGTTCGGACGTGTCGGCTATCTGGGCAAGGCCTGTGCCGAGTTCGCAGGCCTCCTGGCTTACTGTGGTGTGGTCGGGTGGCTGCTGGCCATTCGCTTGCGGGCTGAGTACCGCGGCGAAAACCTGAGCGAGGCGCGCCGACCGTCTGCCGAAGCTCGCGCCCCTGTGCGCGCGGGGTGGAAGGTGACGGGCGTGTCCCCCACCGTGGCGGCCCTGTTTGAGAAGGACCTGCGCTATCTTCTGCGCAATATCATGGCTTATCTCACCCTGCTGACGCCGGTGCTGATCATCCTCGCACTGAGCGTGGGCCGCCATTCCAGTCCGCACCCCAAGGTGACGGGCTTCATGCTGGGTAGCTCGACCTACTTCCCCATGGCCGTCGCGTATGTCTTGCTCACTGTGGTGGGCCTTGTTTACAACAGTCTGGCTTATGACGGGCCCGGGTTGCCCATCCTGTTCGCGGCGCCCGTTGGTTTCCGCGATGTGATGGTGGCCAAGAATCTGCTCCACACACTGATCCTTGCGGCTCAAATCGTCGCGGTATTCGTGCTGGTGCAGATGGTTGCGGGCCCGACCCCGCCGCGAGTCGTGGGACTGACCCTGGCAGGGGCGCTTTGGGCTTTCCTCATGAACCTGACGGCCGGCAACTTGGTCTCGCTCTATTTCCCGCGCAAGCTGAAGCTCGGTCAGATTCGGCGCCAACAGGGGGCAGGCATTGCGATGCTGGTCATGCTGGGTGTACAGGTGGCCGTGGTCGCCTTGGCGACGGGCCTGTACCTCTTCTCGCGCTGGGCGGGAAACATCGCCTGGTGCGGGATTGGTCTTGTGGGGCTCTCGGGCATCACTTGGGTGGCCTATCAGCGCGTGCTTGATCTCGTCAGCGGCATCGCCTGGAAGAGACGCGAGGCTCTGCTGGCCGAATTGTCGCGGCCCGATTGAAGCCTGCCCCTGCTGTTTGGCCGCGCCGCACCGGCACTCCTGCCCGCGTTGCAGGTAGCGCCGAAAATCCAAACCAACACCCTCTCGCCGCTCCCTGAAACGATCATGAGGTTTTAGCGGCCGGGATTGTGGCCGGGATTGTGGCTGTTCACCGGCAGCCGGTTTGTGTATACTGCGGTGGGCAAGCGGCCCTGCGCGGCGAGGTGCTTCGATGTTCCTTCACCGCGAGGAACCACTCCGGCATGTGGCCACGAAGAGTATTGACGATTTTTCTTGGCCTGGCATTCTATGCTCAGGCAATTCTGGCGCAGGCTCCCCCAGTAGCGCCGAACTGGGTGGGATCATGGGCAGCCGCTCAGCAAGTGCCGGAGGCCAACAACTCGCTTGCGCCCGGCGACCTGCGCGACGCCACGCTGCGCCAGGTGGTGCATCTTTCGATCGGCGGAGAGGTGCTGCGAGTACGAATCTCGAATGCGTTCGGGAGCGCGCCCCTCGAGTTTACGTCAGTGCACGTTGCGCGGCCCGCCTCGGTTGCCTCGGCACGCATCGACGCCTCGGACGACCGGGCACTGAGGTTTTCCGGCCGCCCCAGCGTCACTATTCCCGCCGGCGCCGATTATGTTTCTGATCCCATCGCCTTCACGGTGGAGGCGCAGTCCGATCTCGCCATCACATTCCACGTCGACGAGCCCCCGGCGGTCCAGACCAGCCATCCGGGATCGCGAACGACCTCTTATCTGGTGCACGGCGACCGTGTGGCAGACGCGGACTTGCCGGGCGCAATCCGCTTCGAGCATTGGTTCAACATCTCCGGAGTGGAAGTCAATGCGCCCTCCGGCGCCGCAGCCATCGTAACGCTGGGCGATTCGATCACCGACGGGCGCGGCTCCACCACCAACGGCAACGACCGCTGGCCTGACGATCTGGCGCGCCGATTGCGCGCCGCGCTGCCCACGCGCTGCCTCGCCGTCCTCAACCAAGGCATCGGCGGGAATCGCCTGCTCCGCGACGGCCTGGGGCCTAACGCTCTGGCGCGCTTCGATCGCGACGTGCTGGCGCAGCCGGGAGTTCGCTACCTGATCGTTCTGGAAGGCATCAATGACATCGGCGCCTTCGGCCTCGAGGGCAACACGGCGCAAGCAGCGCACGACCATCTTGTGCATTGCATTCTCGGTGCTTTTGCGCAGATGGTGCTGCGCGCGCACGCTCACGGCATTCGAGTCTTAGGCGGGACCCTCACGCCCTTCGCCGGTTCCGCCTACTACAAGCCAGGACCGATGGGTGAAGCCGATCGCATTGCCGTGAATCAATGGATTCGCGCGCCCGGCCATTTCGATGCGGTAATTGATTTTGACAAGGCGGTTCGCGACCCGCACCAACCGGAGATGCTTCTGCCGGCGTACGACTCGGGCGATCATATTCATCCTTCGCCCGCCGGATATCGCGCCATGGCGGACGCAGTTGGCCTTGCGGATTTCACTCCCTAGTTGCGGTCCTGACATTCTGGAGGATTCTATGAGATTTGCCCACACGGTGCTCCGCGCCCTGCGCGCTCTTTTATGGATAGGCAGCGCCTTGTCTTACAGCCTGCTGTTCGGCCAATCCGGCCCCGCCTTGCAGCAGTCCGCGTGTCAGCCCGTAACTTTCACTACCGAACAGGATCAACAGAACATGGAGCAGCAGCTTGGAATCAAGGCACTCCGTCCAGGTCCCAGCGGCAACGAGAAAGCGCCGAATCACGCTAACTACGATGAGTCGAAGGCCACTCCATTTCCGAACCTGCCTGATCCGCTGACGATGGAGAACGGCCAAAAGGTGACGACGCCGGACATGTGGTGGCGCGAGCGGCGGCCCGAGATCGTGGAGGGCTTCGAGCGCGAGGTTTACGGCCGCGTGCCCGCGAACGTTCCGAAGGTGACCTGGAGTGTGAAGACAACCGACCGAGAGTGGATTGGGTTCAATCCCGTCATCGCCAAAGAGGTGATCGGCCACATGGACAATTCCGCCTGCCCTTCCATTGACGTGAATATCCGCATGATGCTGGTGACGCCTGTGAGGGCGCACGGGCCGGTGCCGGTCCTGATGATGTTCGGCCGCCCCGGTTTTCCCGCGCCCAACCAGCCCTCGCCGGACCAATTGGAGCGCATCAACGCGTCGCTGAAAGCACTGCTGATCCAGCAGGATCCTTCCCTGCGCGAGGTGTTCGAGCGGCATCCTGCCTACGAATTGGAAGTTCCGCCCCCGTTTCAGATGCCGCAGCTCCTTCCTGACGGCAGCCTGCCTCCCACCTGGCAGCTCATCGCCGACGGCTGGGGTTATGCGACCATCGATCCCGCCAGCATCCAGGCTGATGACGGAGCCGGACTCACCAGGGGCATCATCGGGCTCGTCAACAAAGGCCAGCCTCGCAAGCCGGACGACTGGGGCGCGTTGCGTGCCTGGGCTTGGGGCGCAGGCCGCGCCCTCGACTATCTCGAGACCGACCCGGCAGTGGACGCAAAACATGTTGGCATCGAAGGCGTCTCGCGTTTTGGAAAGGCGGCGCTGGTTACCATGGCCTTCGACCAGCGTTTTGCCATGGTTCTGGTAGGTTCTTCCGGTAAAGGCGGCGCCACGCTCTTGCGCCGGAACTTCGGCGAGGCGGTGGAGAGTCTGACCGGCGGCGGGTACTATTGGATGGCCGGCAACTTCATGAGGTACGGCGCATCGGAGGCCACGTTCGGCAGCAAGAATGGCGGGGACTTGCCTGTCGACTCCCACGAACTCATCGCCCTTTGCGCTCCGCGCCTGACTTTCATCAGCTACGGAGTGCCGGAGAAAGGCGACGCCCATTGGCTCGACCACCAGGGAAGCTTCATGGCCACGGTAGCAGCAAGCCCGGTCTTCACCTTGCTCGGTGCAAAGGGCTTGGGCGTCTCCGAGGATTACCACACCGCCCAGATGCCGCCGGTGAATGTCGGACTGCTCGATGGACAGCTTGCCTGGCGCCAGCATGACGGCGGACACACCGACGCGCCCAACATGAGGTACTTTCTGAAGTGGGCCGACGGATTCATTGGCCATCCGCAGCCTGAGTAGCGGGGAAGACGCCAGTCCTCCGATGGTCCGAGGCGTCGAGCGGGCCTAGCGCTTAGTTGAATTAGTGAGCGAACTTATTCGTTGGAAGCGGAAGGGCGGGGCTTCAGCCCCGCCGTTAATGTGGCGAGGTCATTGCGGGGCTTTAGCCCCTGAAGCGGCTTGGCTTCAGGGCCTAAAGACCCTTCCAACCCCGCAACCACAGACGGCGGGGCTAAAGCCCCGCCCTTCCGCGGGCCACTTGAAATTGCGCTCATAAAACCAACCAAGTACTAGGGCTAGCGCTTCCCTACAAGACGAAGAATTTGAAAACTGCCCGTTGATAAGTTAGTCTAATCGCGGCAAACACGTCATGGCGCAGGCGCGACATGCCATCGCGAGGTTTCACGGAGAAAGGAATGGAGCCGCCACCTCCCACAGATCCGCAATCCGCAACTCACGCCTCGATTTTCGCTTGGGGCGGGCTGCTGGAGAGCCTTCGTCCTCAGCAGTGGGTGAAAAACGGCTTCGTCTTCGCGGCGTTAATATTCTCCCGCAGCATCATCGACTGGAATCGCAACGCGCGCGTCGTGACGGGCGCGGTCCTGTTCTGCCTCATCTCCAGTGCTGTCTATCTTCTCAACGACATCCTTGATGCGCCGGAGGATCGGAAACACCCTCGGAAGCGGCTGCGGCCGCTGGCTTCCGGCCGGCTCGGAGTGGGAACTGCAGCTATCGCTGCACTAACGCTGGGGTTGGTTTCCCTGGGTGGCGCGTGGGCGCTCGACCACACTTTCTTCGTCATCATCGCGGCCTACGCCGCCATCAACGTGCTCTATTCATGGGTGTTGAAGCGTGTGGTTCTCCTCGACGTCTTCGTCATCAGCGCCGGCTTCGTCTTGCGGGTGGTGAGCGGCGGAGTGATTATCCACGTCGAGATTTCTCCCTGGCTGGTGGTGTGCGCCACGTTGCTCGCCTTGTTTCTCGCGCTGAGCAAGCGCCGGCATGAACTCGTAGTCTTGGGAAAAGAAGCGGGCAACCACCGCTCGATCCTGTCGAAATACTCGCCTTACTTTCTCGACCAGCTCATCGGGATTGTCACCGCTTCCACGGTAATGTCCTACGCGCTCTACACGCTTTCGAGCGACGTACAGATTAAATTTCCCGGCAAGCGGCTTGACCTGACCATTCCTTTCGTTCTTTTCGGAATTTTCCGTTACCTCTATCTCGTGCACCAGAATGAAGAGGGAGGAAACCCGACGCGGTTGTTCTTGACGGACTCGGTCCTGCTTTCGGTCGTGCTGTTCTGGGCGGCCAGCGTCATTTTCATAATTTACCTTTAGAAGGAACGGAGATTTTCGATTTTCGATTGCCGATGGTCGATTGCCGATTGGGATGTGCATAGAGAAAATAACTGCTGCCCATTTGTTCAGCCGACAATCGGTAATCAGCAACCTGCGGTGGGAAAGGGGCACTATTCCGTAAACAGCCCGCGGGAGCAGGTCGCCATGCGACTACCAATCGAAAATCGGCAATCGACAATCGACAATCGACAATGGCAGACGATTTCATAACTCAGCCACTCTCCGGGTGGGGGCGTTTTCCGGTCGAGACGTGTAACGTCTATCGCCCCGACAGCCGGCGCCAATTGGCGGCCGTCCTGGAGTCCGGTTCCCAGCCATCCTTGATATCGTACGGCATGGGACGCAGCTACGGCGACGCGCCGCTCAACGCGCAAGGCGGAGTCATCTGTCACTCGCGGCTCAACAGGTTTCTCGCTTTCGACCCGCAGAGCGGCGTGCTGGAGTGTGAAGCGGGCGTAAGCCTGGCTGAAATCCTTCGCTATTTTCTGCCCCGCGGGTTTTTCTTGCCGGTGACGCCGGGGACCAAATTCGTGACCGTCGGGGGGGCGATCGCCGCCGACGTGCACGGGAAGAACCACCATCAAGATGGCACCTTTGGGAACTTCGTTTTGGATTTCAAGTTGTTGACTCCCAAGGGCGGCATCCTCTCCTGCTCGGCGAATAACAACAGCGAAATCTTTTGGGCGACCCTGGGGGGCATGGGACTGACAGGTGTGATTGTGAGCGCCCGGATGAAGCTGCGACCGGTCGCGTCAGCGTGGATGCAGGTGGATTACCAGCAAGCGGCAAACCTCGAGGACGCGCTGCGAATGATGACGGAATCCGACATCCGTTACCAATACTCGGTAGCCTGGATTGACTGCCTGGCGACCGGCCGGCACATGGGAAGGGCCGTCTTGATGCGAGGCAATCACGCGCCTTTAAAGGAGCTGCCGGCGAGCATTCGGGATCCCCTCGCCGAGGCGCCGCGCCGCCGCTGGACGCTTCCCTTCGATTTTCCCTCGCTGGCCTTGAACAGTCTTACGGTGCGCGCCTTCAACTCTCTCTATTACACCCTGCATCGGAATGCTGTCCGCAAACTCGCCGACCTGGAGACTTTCTTTTACCCCCTCGACGCGATCCATCATTGGAATCGCCTGTACGGACGCAGGGGTTTTGTTCAATATCAGTCAGCCTTGCCTTTGGTTGGAGGACTCGAAGGGCTCAAGAAAGTCCTGGCCAGGCTGGCGCAATCGCGCCGCGCATCCTTCCTGGCCGTGCTGAAGCGTTTCGGGAAATCAAACCCCGGCCTGCTATCGTTTCCGATCGAAGGCTACACGTTGGCCTTGGATCTTCCCGTCGCGAGGGGGCTGATTCCTCTGCTGCGCGAATTGGATGGGGTGGTTCTGGACTATGGCGGCAGGGTTTACCTGGCGAAGGATGCCTTGATGACCGCGCCAACGTTCAGGGCGATGTACCCGAAGCTGGAACAATTTCGAGCCATCAAGAACCGGCTCGACCCGCAGGGCCTGCTCTCTTCATCCCAGGCGCGGCGGGTCGGCATTATCGAGAAATGACGTGGTGCGGGCGTCCCGCCCGCCTTGGCGCGGCCATCTTGGCCGCGCACCCGTGCGGGCCGGAAACACTCCCGCGACAGCAGGCCGGACGCACGCACTGGGAGAGAGGAGTTAGGGGCTTGTCAACCGTACTGATTCTGGGCGCAACTTCGGGTATTGCCTCCGCTTTGGCAAAGGAGTTTGCGGCGCATAAGTACGACCTGGTTCTAGGAGGCCGCGATCGCGACGAATTGAGCGCGCTCGCTTCCGATCTCAGCCTCCGCAATTCTGTTCGCGCCAGCGTCCTGGCTTTCGATGCCCTCGACACACAAACCCACGCCGCAAGCTTGCAATCGTTCCTCGCGGAATCAGGCAACGCTTTGGCGGGGGCCGTGGTTTGCATCGGTTACTTGGGCGATCAGGCCAAGGCTCAAGTCGATTGGGATGAAGCTCGCCTTATTCTCGAGACCAATTTCACAGGTTGCGTTTCGGCCCTCAATATTCTCGCCAATCACTTCGAGCTCAGGCGGACGGGGTTTATCTGCGCCATCAGTTCGGTAGCCGGCGACCGTGGCCGCCAAAGCAACTATCTTTATGGGGCCGCGAAGGCGGGCCTGAGCGTCTACCTTCAGGGGTTGCGGAACCGGTTATTCCCGGCGGGCGTCAAGGTGATTACGGTGAAGCCGGGGTTTGTGGACACGCGCATGACCTACGGGCGTCCGGGGCTGTTTCTGTTGGCCTCGCCAGAGAGCGTAGCGCAAGGCATTTTCAGAGCCATCGCCAAGGGGAAGAGTGTGGTTTACTTGCCCTGGTTTTGGCGCCCCATCATGCTCATCGTCCGTTCGATTCCCGAAGCGATCTTTAAGAGGTTACGTATGTAGGGAGACGGCTTGCCGTCTCCTGACGGTTCGCGGCTTAGTGACGAGGTTTGAGCCCTGCCCCTAAGTTGACATCACTCCAGGCGGCGATTAACCTAGCTTGAGAGGGGCGATGGATATCTTCTCTGAAATTGCGAGGCTCCGAAGGGAAGGGCGCAAGGCGGCACTGGCGACCATTATCCAGGTGCAGGGCTCCATTCCAAGCTATGAAAGCGCCAAGATTCTGATCCGCGACGACGGTTCGATCGTAGGCACGGTGGGCGGCGGCTGCGTCGAGGCGGAAGTGTGGTCCGCGGCGCAGGAGGTCATGCGCGAAGAGAAACCGCGCCGCTTGCACTTCAACTTGAACACCCAGCCCGAATACGACAACGGGCTGGTCTGCGGCGGGTCGCTCGATATTTTCGTCGAGCCCATCCTGGCTACTCCCACGCTTTATCTCTTCGGAGGCGGACACGTTTCGCTTGCTGTCTCGAAGATTGCCGGCCTCGCAGGATTCGATGTGATTGTCTCGGACGACCGGGCGGCGTTTGCCAACCCGGATCGCTTCCCGGAAGCGGTTGAAACCCACGCCGGACCTTGGGCAGAGACTTTCCAGAGGCTCAAAGTCAACGAACTGTCTTACCTGGTGGTGGCCACACGCGGGCACAAGGGCGACCTGGATTGCCTGCGGTGGGCGGTGACGACGCCGGCGCGCTACATCGGTATGATTGGCAGCAAGCGGAAGCTTATCGAAATCTCGAAAGTGCTGGAAAGCGAAGGTGTGCCCGCGGAGAAACTGGCGCGCGTCTATTCTCCCATCGGCCTTGATATCGGGGCCCTGACTCCGGAAGAGATCGCGGTCTCGATCGTGGCGGAGCTGATTGCGGTAAGGCGCCAAGCCCCGTCCCCCTACCCCTCGCTCGCGTACAAACCCAAGGCCGTCGAAACCACATGATCGCCGGACTGATCCTCGCCGCAGGCGAGTCCTCCCGCATAGGAACCCCCAAGGCCACGCTTGCCTATCGCGGCCGCACATTCCTCGAATGGATCGTGGAGACGCTTCGCGAGGGCGGGCTCGAGCGCATCGCCGTCGTGCTCGGGCACCGGGCCGGGGAGATTCAGCCACGGGTCAAGATAGGGGCTATTGAAGTAGTCATCAATCCCGATTACCGGTCCGGCCAGACATCCTCATTGCAGGCGGGACTGCGGGCGCTGGCCGCGGATGATCTGGAAGCCGTCCTGCTATGCCTGGTGGACCATCCTGCGGTCTCCGCAGGAACTGTCAGAGGAATCGTGACGGCTTTCCACGAGAGCGGCGCTCCCGTCGTGATCCCCACCTATCATGGCCGCCGGGGACATCCGGTGCTGATCGGACGGCAACTCTTCGACGAGCTATTGGGGTTGACCAGCGATGCGGGCGCGGATTCCGTGGTGCG
This sequence comes from uncultured Acidobacteriota bacterium, assembly GCA_963842495.1. Taxonomy (GTDB): domain Bacteria; phylum Acidobacteriota; class Terriglobia; order UBA7540; family UBA7540; genus CAVROP01. The sequence continues at coordinate 35,715 of CAWJHY010000011.1, read as the reverse complement.
GCGATATCGACCGGCAACCCAGTTCGTCGAGGTCGAGGACGAGGGGGTAGTCATTGATGTGGACGACCCGGAGGACTACCGGCGGCTGACGGGGGGATAGAGCGACATATTGTCCGTATCGGGGCTGCGGCTCGTGGGGTGTTAAAAGCGCGGTCCTTTGTTTTCATAGACATTCTCGCTTTGTTCCGTCGAAGTCAAGTCGAGAAGTCGAGAGTTGAGAGTCGAAGAGTGACAAACCGTCACCATCCGATCCGACCTCTTGAATCGGCCCCACAACTTCTCAACTCTTTGACTCCTCAACTCCTCGACTGTTTGTTTTCATAGACATTCTCGCTTTGTTCTGTCGAATTCAAGTCGAGAAGTCGAGAGTTGAGAGTCGAAGAGTGACAAACCGGCGTCACCGGACCCGACCTCTTGAATTGGCACCACAACTTCTCGACTCCTCAACTCCTCGACTGTTTGTTTTCATAGACATTCTCGCTTTGTTCTGTCGAATTCAAGTCGAGAAGTCGAGAGTTGAGAGTCGAAGAGTGACAAACCGTCGCCATCCGACCCGACCTCTTGAATTGGCCCCGCAACTTCTCAGCTCCTTGACTCCTCAACTCCTCGACTGTTTGTTTTCATAGACATTCTCGCTTTGTTCTGTCGAATTCAAGTCGAGAAGTCGAGAGTTGAGAGTCGAAGAGTCACAAACCGTCACCATCCGACCCGACCTCTTGAATTGGCCCCACAACTTTTCAACTCCTCGACTCCTCAACTCCTCGACTGTTTGTTTTCATAGACATTCTCGCTTTGTTCTGGCAAATTCGAGAACCCCGTCGTAACGAAATGTCCGTCATCCTTTGATTCTCCCAAAGACCACCCTGCGGAACAGCCTTCTCGGTGCAGGCCGGAAGACAGAGCCGCTCCGAGGAACAGTGCGGGCTGACAATTTGACAGCCGTACCGCAACGTGTTCACCGCCGGCCATGATTTCCTGACCAACCCCACCATAATACTCTAGTCCGAAGTTCCAGCAGCTTTCAGGGGATATGCTATTGATCCCTTGAGGGATACTGCCAAACTCAATTTCCAATTACTGGGAACGTACGGATCAGTTCGTACGCCCGCGCCTGGAGCGGCGTCGGCTCCGGTACCTGCTTGCAGGTGAGCTTCAGCTCTCCCGTTTTGAATTCATAGGTGACTCTTGCGCGGCTGGCCAACGCTGCCAGCAGAGTGGCGAAACTGTGCACAGGAAGTCCCTCCCGCGTTTCATGGGAGTGCTTCTTGGCTTTCGCCGAGGCGGTGGGTTGGGCGGGCAGAATCGGGTCGCGTCGCTGGCGCTCCTCCCGTCGTTCCTCATCCTCGAACAACAGCGGTGCCCAAGCCCGCCGCAAGTGCCATTCCACATAGTAGGCCAGCAGGCATAAGAAAATATGCGCGGGCACCCGCTCCTCGGTGCGATGCCGGATGGGCCGCACCAGCAGATCGATCCCCTTCAGACAGCGAAAGGCACGCTCGACTTCCGCCAGGCTCTTGTAGCTGCGCAGCGTGTCTTCAGTCGAGAGGCGCGCAGCGGGTTCACTGGTGCGCAGCACATAAATTCCGTCCAGCTTCTCTTCCTGCGCGATGGAGTCCTGGCGTCGGCTCCACTGGAAACTCCCCTCCCCGATCTGGCACTCGAAGTGTTTGCCGACCTTGTAGCGTCCCAGAACCTTGCCCACCTTGAGCCCAATCTCGGACGCCTTCAGCGGCTTCTTCTTGCGGCGCGCTGCTTCCTGGGCGATCTTCGTCAAACCCTTCTCGGTCGCCTCCAGCAAAGCCTGCCGCTTGCGTCCCCGCTCCTCTTCCAGCAGCGGATTATGACAGACGACGAGTCTCTCACCCGGGTAGTCCGGGGAGGTGATTTCGGCCAGGTTCTGTTCGTCCAGCAAGGAGAGCTGCAAGGCCCCTTTCTGGACCAATTCTCGAATCGCTCCGCTGGTCAGCGCGGTGATCCAGCCCATACCGGGATGGGCGCGAAGTTTGTTGATCTGCGGTTGGGTCAGCATGCCGCGATCCCCCACCAGCACCACCCGCTCCAGCCCAAAGCGTTGGCGCAACTTCTCCACCTGATCGCTCACCGTGCTGGGGTCGCCGGTGTTGCCCGCATAAACCTCCACCGCCACCGGACGCCCCGCCTCGTCCGTCATCACCCCGTAGACAATGATCGGTAACTTGTCTTGATCCCGATTGTGTCCGAACTGCACCAGCGGGCAGGTGCGACCCTCATAGGAACTGCTGGTCACATCGTAAAGCACCAAACCGCCTTCCCTCAGATGGCGGGCGGCCAACTTCTTCTCGATGCGTTCCTGCCGTTCCAGCAGCCAGTCCATCGCTGCGTAAAGGTCGTCTTCGCTGGCCCCCTGTACCCCCAACTCTTCCGCCAAGGTGGTCGTGCTCCACTCCCGCGTGGTCGCCAATTTAGAGGAGGGCGAGATCAGCCGCTGGACGATCATGGCCACGACCAGATCGCGCTCGCGGCAGCGCTTGGAAGAGATCAGGGTGTCGAGGTCGAGTTGGCGGATCATGGCCAGGATGGCCTCAACGTGGCCGTGGGGAGAGGTGTGAGCAGTGTTCAAGAGATCCTTGGGGGAGACCAGCGTCTCGCCGCGCAGCACGCGGCGCAAGGATTCGATCTGGGGTTGCGGCCAATCGGAGAGGTTGGCCAAGGTACGCTTACGGGTTTTCTGGCCCTCCCGCCAGCCCTCGCGGAGGAGGATGGCGGGCGGGGAGTTGCGGTTGGGGACGGTTTCGATGTACATGGGAGCTATTATTCATAGACAGTAGCCATTGTCAAGAACAATATTTACATATACATGGGAACATAATGAAAATCATAATTCCCCCAAGTCCTGCGTAATCACGGGTTGACCCGGAGGTTCGGCCTAATTGTCAGGGGAACTTCGGTCTAGCCTATAACTCTGCGTTTGTCAAGAGACAGAAAGTCCGCTTCGCTCCGAGGGCGACGGCGCCCGCAGTACCTGGCCATAGGTCAGCAAGTGTTCTGAGTCAGGGGTTCGGTCACAAAGTCTTCCTCATGCGGGCGGTCTTTTCGCAGGCCCCGTCAGGGGCGGAAGATAGTAGCCCAGGGCGCAAGAGTCTCGGTGAAAACGCTTCGATGCTGTCATTCTGAGCGGAGCGAAGTCCGAATTCTGGACTCCGATGGAGTCCATCGGACTCCGGAAATCGGAGAATCTCGCTCTGAGTATTCAGGACACCAGGTTGCGCTTAGCTCTCTACAAGCGCTCGGTGCTGGCATTGGAGGTGGTGGTCGTTCTTTGTTGCGCGAGGAAAGGCGGTAGCTGGCGCTACCGCACTCCAAGGCGGGCTTCGCCCGCAATGGGTAGGAGCGCCGCATCCCTCAATTTACCGTGTACTATTCACAATTTCATGCGCCCCATTCAGCGAGCTTCCTGCGCACCTCTTCGGCGTAGGGGGCTTCGATCTCAACGTAAATCTTGAGTGCCGCTTGGGCGTTGGCGATGGCACGGGGGCGGTCGCCGAGCTGGTCGAGGGCCAGGCTCGTGTTGAAAAGGGCATTGCCTTCGCCCCGCCGGTCGCCGATCTCGCGGTGAATAGCCAGCGCCTGCTCGTAGTACTCGATGGCGCGGCGCGGCTCGCCCAAGTCGGCGCACGCCAAGCCCAGGTTGCCCAGGGCGTTGCCTTCGCCCCGCCGGTCGCCAATCTCGCGCGCAATGACGACGTACTGCTCGTGGTACTCGATGGCGCGGCGCGGCTCGCCCAATAGCCGGTAGGCATTGCCCAGGTTGCCTAGGGCCTGACCCTCGCCCCGGCGGTCGCCGAGCTCGCGCGCGATGACGAAGCGCTTTTCGTAGCAGTCAATGGCTTGGCGCAACTCGCCCAATTGCTTGTGCGCAATGCCCAGGTTACCCAGGTGCACGCCTTCGGCTTGACGGTCCTCCAACCGCCGCGCCGCAGCCAACGCCGCTTCCATCCACTTGACGTGTTCGCGTGGATGCAAGCGCAGGTCGAGCAGATGCCAAATTCGGCCTGGATAAGCGCTGCAAAACTTGGCGGCTTCCGCATCCTCCTCAGCGTGCGCCGCAGCCCACGCTTGGCCTAAGCGAATGCTGGGCCACTCCGCGTCGAACAACCTGAGCCCATCGAGGATCGCGTAACCACCCTTGAGGTAGGAACCGTTTGCGACAGATGCCACGTCAAGGTAGTGCGCCGCGTGCCGCCGCTCGGCGTCGCCGCGCTCCGGATCGCACCGTCGCTTCGCGGCGAACAAGCGCGTGAGGTCGTGGAGCCAGTAGCGTTTGGCCGCGCTGTCGTACTCGACAAGACTGCGCCGCAGCAACTCGCTCAGGCGCGCGTGTTCCGGGTCTTTACACACAAAATCCTCGGCCGCGGCGTCGAACGAGCCGGGAAAGACCGCCAATTGCCGGAAGACGCGGGCCGCTTGCTCCTCCAGGCTTGCGTAGCTGAGGTTGAAGGAGGCTTCGACGCTGATGTCTACCCCTTCCTTGCCGAGCCGGTCCAAGCGCTGCCGCTCGTCGCGCAGTTGCTCGGCGTAGCTGTGGGGCGCCAAGTCCTCACATGCCGCCAGCATGCCACCGGCCGCGCACAGTGCCAGGGGCAGATAACCGCATAGACGGGCAATTTCGCCCGCCTCGCCCTCGATGCGCGCCGCGAGAAGCAGCAGCAACTCGCGCGCGTTCTCGGGCGCGAGTGTACCCAGGTCCTTTACCACCCAACCGTGCAGAACAAAGCGCTGCCGCGAAGTCACCAGCAGCACGCACGAAGCCGGCGGAGCGAGCGGCGCCACTTGCGCCGCGTTCGCAGCATTGTCCATAAGCAGGAGCGCCTGCTGGCCATCCAGCACCGAGCGATAAAGCCCCGCGAGTTGCGCTTCATCGTCGGGGAGTTGGTCCTTGGGGCGATAGGAACGTACGATATGCGCCATGGCCTCGGCCGCGGTCAGGGGCTTCTCGCTCGTGCCCTTGAGGTCGAGATAAATCTGCGCGTCGGGGTAGCACTCGCGAAGCTGTTGCGCCAGCTTCAGTGCCAGCGCCGTCTTCCCAATCCCGCCCATGCCACGCAAGCCCGAGATTGTGACTCCGCCCTTCCCGATCGCCTGCATCAGTTCTTCGAGTTCCGCCTTCCGGCCCTTAAAATACCTCGGCGGCGGAGGGAGTTGATGGAGAGCGGTGGCGGGCGGAGGTGCTACGCCTTGATACACGTCGCCCACGTGGACGGTAACATCGCGGCCAGCCGCCACCTGCCGCACGTCGGCGGACGGTCCCGCTCCCCCGGCCCTGCCGGGGCTCAGGCTTTTGGGCCGGGCTTGGGAGGCGTGCTGGTGGCAGTGATGTCGCGTTCGACCTCGACCTTGCTCACCTCGACGCCGCGCCCAGTTTCGTCGCGCGCGGCGAGGCCGCCACTGCGGCTCTTTGCGTCACTCACTCTTACCGCGGGGCTGGGGCTGGCGGATACATTGGAAGCGTCGATTTCCAACCCAATGCCCTGCGGCCCCTTGATCTTCGCTCGTACTTGACGGAAGAGCAGGAGCCCTACGATTACCACCAAGGCGAACACAACAATCACGATCACCGTGGAATTGTCCATCGGGAGACCTCCTCGGGCGCTGCCGGAAGGTTAGCATTTTGCAATTGGAATTGCCACCGCAAGCGCGGCTTGGTGTCCAGCGTCAGACGTTCGCTGAACAGGCCAGCCCGCGGAGCGGGCGCAAGAATGTAGCCCACGGCGTAAGCCGTGGGTCGGCCAGACTCCCTCACCCCCGTCCCCTCTCCCGCCCGAGCGGGAGAGGGGTGCCGAAGGCGAGGTGAGGGCCGACCAACCCAGGGCTCACGCCCTGGGCTACTATATTTCGCCCCTGACGGGGCTCCGAAAAGGCTCCCCGCATGAGGAAGACTTTTGTTAGCGAACTTCTGACTCAGGACACTAATTGACCTTTCCTTCGCAAGCCTTGTGGAATGACACTCCGCAAGTGTTAAAATCTTTTCCCTTATATGAACGGTGCAGCAGTCTCCCAGTCCTCGGCGGGTCGGTGGTTGGTAGCGGTGGCGGTGATGTCCAGCGCGGTGATGGAGGTGCTGGACACTTCGGTGGTCAACGTCAGCCTGCCGCACATTGCGGGCAGCCTTTCGGCTACCGTCGATGAATCCACCTGGGTACTCACCTCTTACCTGGTTGCCAACGCCATCATTCTCCCCATGACCGGCTGGCTGGCGAACTACTTCGGGCGCAGGCGATTGCTGCTGACCGTCGTGACAGGTTTCACCGTGTCGAGCCTCTTGTGCGGAATCGCTCCGAATCTGCCGGCGTTGATTCTCTTTCGCGTGCTCCAGGGCACCACGGGCGGAGGGCTCCAACCGCTTTCCCAGGCTGTACTGCTCGAGGAATTCCCTGGTGCGGAGCGGGGGAAGGCCATGGCGTTTTGGAGCATGGGCATTATCGCCGCGCCCATACTTGGCCCCACGCTGGGCGGATGGATAACGGACACTTATACGTGGCGATGGGTTTTCTATATCAACCTTCCCATCGGCATCGCCAGCTTGATCATGATCGGCCTGTTTGTTACCGATCCGCCCTACGTGCGGCGCGGTAAGTTGCGCGCCGACGTTTGGGGGTTTGGGATGTTGGCGGTGGGCATGGGAGCGCTGCAAATCATGCTGGACAAAGGCCAGGAGGAGGACTGGTTCGGAAGCCGCTTCATTATTTCGTTGGCGGTATTGGCCGCCGGTTTCCTGGCTGCGTTCGTCATCCGTGAATTGACCGCTGAGCAGCCCATCGTGCATTTCCGGCTCTTGAAGTTTCGCAGCTTTGGGGCAGGGATCGGGTTGGTGACGCTGCTCGGGTTCGTGCTCTACGGCAGTCTGGTGACGTTGCCTTTATTTATGCAAACTCTGCTCGGCTGGACGAGCGCGACCGCCGGGCTTTGGACCAGCCCACGCGGCATTGCCACAGCGTGCTTCATGCCGCTGGTGGGATACCTTCTGGGCCGAGGCTGGGACGGGCGTTGGATGCTGGTGTGCGGTTTCGCGGTGGCTGGTATCGCTTTCTTCGGCTACTCGCACATGGACCTGGATTCCGGCACCTGGGACATCCTTGTGCACCTGCTCAACCAAGGCGCCGGGCTGGCCTTCGTTTTTGTTCCTCTGACCGTTCTCACCATGGATCAGATCCCCAAGCACGAAACGGGATATGCCACGAGCCTCTACAGCGTCACGCGCAACATCGGCTCGAGCATGGGCGTTTCCTTTGTCACGACTTGGATTGCCCGGCGCTCGCAGTCCAATCAATCGCTGCTCGCTGCGCATGTGACGGACGTCAGCCCCGTCACCCGGCAAGCGCTGGAGCAAGCGCAGAGGTTGTTCGTGCGCGGCGGCGCCGACCCGGTCACCGCCAGTCATCGCGCCCAGGCGATGCTCTACGGGGCGGTGCAACAGCAGGCAACGTTGCTGAGCTTCTTGAGCGTCTTCCGCCTCATGGGCTTCCTGTTTCTGCTCATTATCCCGTTCGTGTTCCTCTTTCAACGGCAACGAAGGCATCCCGTTAGGTCATAAGAGTCCCCGCGTACGGGCACGCCGTGGCGTGCCCCTACAGTGTCCGCGTTACCGGTTCGGCCAGGACACAAAAAACTTGTATTTTTCCGGAGGATTCAGAATACTCTAAGTATCGCGTTAAAGGGCTTGTGCAACATGCGTTCGCTCTCTCTAATCTCCGTTCTGTTCCTTGTCTGCCTCCCTGGAGTTTTGTCGGCGCAGGGGAGGATTCAAGGGACGGTCTCGAACGGCACCAATGGCCTGCCGGCAGCGAACCAGACCGTGCAGTTGCTGCTTCCGCGAGGCGGGATGCAGCGCGTGGCGTCGGTTACGACGGATGCGAGCGGGCGCTTTGTATTTCCCTCTGCCAACATCGACCCGGCGTCCTTCTATTTGGTGCAGGCGGCTTATCAGGGAGTGGATTACAACGCACCAGCGCAATTTGATCCGGAGGGAACCGCCACCATCAGCATTACCGTGTACGATTCCTCCGCCTCTGCGCCAGCACTGCGCATTCAATCGGCGCGCGTAGTGGTCCATGCCCAAGGCAACAAAGCCCACGTGCAGGAAATGTTTGCAGTCAGGAATGCGAGCGACCCTCCACGCAGCTACGTCAACCCGGCCGGGACGTTTCAGTTTCATTTGTCGCCGGGTATCATCGAGCCGAATGCGGCTGTGGCAGGGCTGATGAACATGCCCTTGCCGCAGCCCGTGAGCGCCGGGAAAGGGCGTGGCGATTATTACCTTCAGTATCCGCTTAAGCCCGGCGTGACCGTGGTCATGGTTGCGTACGATGTGGATTACGCTTCGGAGCGTCTGGAGTTGGGCGACTCATATCCTTATCCCATCAGCAACGCTGAACTCTTGGTTTCGCCTCCCGGCCTCACGGTGGATTCGACACTCTTCACACCCGCCGGAAGTGACGCCGAAACGGGCAGCCAACGGTATGTGGCCTCGGGCTTGAAGCAGGGAACGAAGCTCGAGGCTCGCTTGAGCGGTGAAGCACGAGCCGATAATGCGGCGGGGGGCGCAGGGACGGAGTCGGGGCAGTCGCAAGCGCAAGTCCAGATCCTCCCGAACCCCATCACCCGAGTGGGTGTTCCCCTGCTGGCCTGCTTCTTGTTGCTGCTGCTATGGGCGCTCGGCATTCGCCTGGCCAAGGAATGGCCACGATTCAGGGAAGCACAGAGAACGAGTTCAGTGCAAAAAGAGCTCGCGGCTACGGCCGATGGGTTGTTTAATTCCCTGGCTGATCTCGATGAACTCTTTGCTCAAGGCAAGGTACCCGAAAAACAGTATTGGAAAGAGCGGCTGGACCTGAAGGCGCGATTGACCGCGACGCTGAAGAAAGCCTCGCCCGTGCTGCTCGAATCTTATGCCACCCGACACACCTCCGCCCGTTAGGGCCGGCCTCGAACTTCGAAACGTCTCCAAGTATTATGGCGACCTCGCGGCGCTGGTCGGAGCGCAACTGCGCGTAGGGCCGGGCGAGTCAATTCTGCTCTACGGTCCTAACGGCGCCGGCAAGACCACGCTCCTCCGCCTCCTTGCGACCCTGGCGCGGCCGAGCGAGGGCGAGGTTATCTTCGAGGGAAGAGACATCCACCAGCACGCGGCGGCGGCCAAGGCAGCCATCGGATTTGTATCTCACTCGACTTTCCTCTACGGCGATTTGACGGTGCGCGAGAACCTGGAATTCTTCGGCACCTTGTTCGCCTTGCCGGAACCTGAAAAGAAAATCGCCGCCGCGCTGGAGTTCTTCACTCTGGGAGACCGGGTCCACACACCCGTGCGGAAACTCTCCCGCGGCCTGCAGCAGCGCGTCTCGCTGGCTCGGGCCCTCTTGCATGAGCCGACGTTCTTGTTGTTGGACGAGCCTTTTACGGGGCTCGACGCCGCTACCGTGGCCACCTTGGAGACCCTGATGCGTCAGCTTCCGGGCGAGGGAAGAACAGTGGTGTTCTCCACTCACGATTTCGCGCGCGGAGCAGCCCTGGCGCGCAGACTCGTGACCTTGGAGGCCGGGAGGATTCGGTATGATGGGCCGGTGGAAGGCAGGAGTCGGGAGTCAGGAGTCAGGAGTCAGTAAACGAAGGCAGAAAGCAGAAGGCAGAAGGCAGAAATCTGAAATCTTCTGACTCCTGACTCCTGAATCCTACGCCTGTGCGAAGCCTCAAGATCATCGCGGCTGTTCTCGTTAAGGACCTCCGGTTGGAGTGGCGCAATCGGGAGACGCTGGCGTCTGTGTGCGTCTTCGGCATCCTGGTCGTCTTCCTATTTAACTTTGCCTTCGAGCCGGGGCGTGAAGAATCTTTGCGCCAGCTTCCCGGACTCTTGTGGGTGGCGTTTGCTTTTGCGGGCGTGCTCTGCTTCAACCGGTCGTTCGCGCTGGAACGTGAAAACGCCTGCCTGGAAGGGATGGCGCTTGCTCCGGTGGATCCCGGTTTGGTTTATCTGGGCAAGATGCTGGCTAACTTGATCTTTCTGAGCATCGCGGAAAGCGTCATCGTTTTCGCAGCGAGCCTTTGGTATAATTTTTCCTTTGTGCCCTCGCTCAAGTGGTTTGCGCTGATCACCTTTTTGTGTACGGTGGGCTACGTGGCGGTGGGCACGACGTTCGGGGCCATCGCCGCCAACCTCCACATGCGCGAAGTCATGTTGCCGGTGTTGCAGTTTCCTGTCGCCCTCCCGATTTTTATCGCTGGAATCGAAGCTTCCACGGGGGCGCTCAAAGGTGACCCACCCTCGAGTTACATGAGCTGGGTTAAGCTCGCGGCGGGCATCGCAGTGATTTTCGTCGTGCTGTCCTATCTGCTGTTTGAGTACGTTCTAGAAGAGTAGGTCCGTGGTCCGTGGTCCGTTGTCAGTTGAATCAGATTCTCGTTGAGCTGGGCGCCGGGAACGCACATAGGTAAGGACGACGGACTACGGACACGGACCACACATGCCAGAATTTCCACCTCACTCTTCGTGACGCTGGCCTGGATGCTCCTGGCGTTCTGGATGATTTTTCTGTATGCGCCGCAGGAGCTCACCATGGGCGAGGTGCAACGGATCTTTTACATCCATGCGCCGTTGGCTTGGGTGGCCGGGACGGCCTACACCATCGTTTTCCTCAGCAGCGTGATCTACCTCTGGAAACGTTCCCCGCTCGCCGACGAGCTGGCGCACGCGGCCGGAGAAGTCGGATTCATTTTCTGTTCGAGCCTCCTCTTCACGGGGCCGTTATGGGCAAAGCCGGTATGGGGCATCTGGTGGACTTGGGACGCCCGGTTGACGCTGACCTTCGTTCTCTGGCTGCTCTTTGTATCGTACCTGATGCTGCGCAGCTACGTCTCGAGCCCTGGGCGCGCAGCTACCCTTGCCGCGGTGGTGGGCATTATCGGATTTGTGGATGTCCCCATCGATTATATGGCGATCCGCTGGTGGCGTACCCAGCACCCTCAACCGGTGATTGCGGGCGGAGAGGGTTCCGGGCTCGACCCGCGTATGTTTTTGACTTTCATGGTTTGCGTGGGTGCTTTTCATTGCTTGTTCAGTTACCTTCTCGCGCAACGCTTCCGGCTGGCGAAAGCGCGGCGGGAAGTGAGCGCTCTGCGAAGAACTCTGGCGACGCGCTTTTCTGAGGACTAACGTGCTCAACACATATTTGTTCGTGGCATTCTCTGCGCTGTGGGTGCTCTTCTTTATTTACGCTTGGAGTCTTTCCCGGCGGCAGGCGCGTTTACAGAAGGAGCTCGAAGAATTGAAGAGCAAACAGGAGTCAGGAGTCAGGAGTCAGTAGAGTCGAGGACCGATACCCTCGGGAAGTGCGCAGGACGGTGAGGGCTGGTCTGCCATTATGCCAGAGACTCACCGCTATATCCACTAAGCATGCAAATTGATCGACGGCCCGCCCCGGCGCATGCTAACATGCCATAGTTCGATGAACTTCGCAGGGGAAGAAGCGTCGAACTTGGCAGACTTCGGGCTCTGTGCGACGGATGTTCGCGAACCCCGCCAGGTCCGGAAGGAAGCAACGGTAACGAGCCTCTCCGTGTGCCGCAGATCAACCCGAAGTCTGACCCATTTGGAAACTGGAAAATAGAAACTGGAAAATGGAAAATTGAAAATAGGAGAACGAAGCACAATCCCCAGTAGTTGCAGGGCACCGCGCCACTGGCCAAATTTGTACTTTCCATTTTCCACTTTCCATTTTCCAGTTTCTGATTTGCATGTCTTACCAGGTGATAGCCCGCAAGTACCGGCCCCAGGTCTTTGAAGACGTGGTGGGGCAAGGTCTGATCACCGGCACGCTGAAAAATGCCATTCTCAGCGAGCGCGTGGCGCACGGGTATATCTTTTCCGGCGCGCGCGGAGTGGGCAAAACCACCACCGCCCGGGTTTTGGCCAAAGCCCTCAATTGCCTTCAAGGTCCCACGGTGAAGCCCTGCGGCGTGTGTCCCTCCTGCCAGGAGATCGCGGCGGGCAATTCCATTGACGTCATGGAAATCGATGCCGCGTCTAATCGTGGAATCGATGAAATCCGGGAATTGCGGGAAACCGTGCGCTACCTGCCGGCGCGCGACCGCTACAAGATTTTTATCATCGATGAAGCGCACATGCTGACCACGGAGGCGTTCAATGCGCTGCTGAAAACTCTCGAGGAGCCGCCGCCTCGTTCCTTGTTCATTCTGGCCACCACCGAACCCCACAAACTTCCTTCCACCATCCAGTCGCGGTGCCAGCACTTCTCGTTCCGGCTGCTCGACTATGAAGAGATCTTCGCACGCTTGAAAGCAGTCTGCGAACAGGAACAGATCAAGGCCGACGAGGGCGCCCTCAGCGCCGTCACGCAGGCTGCCGAAGGGAGCATGCGCGACGGCCTCTCGCTGCTCGATCAGGTCATCGCCTCCTGTGGGAACGAGCTCGAGGAGAAACACGTCCGCCGGGTGCTGGGCGTGGTTCCCGCCCAGTTGCTGGGTGAGGTGCTGGAAGCCATTAGCGCACGGGATGCGCGGCGGGTTCTCGAACTCGTCGGGCAACTGGCGGCCGAAGGTTATGAACTGGGACACTTCTCGGCCGAACTTACCCGCACGGTGCGCAACTTGATGGTGGCCAAGAGTTGTGGCGCAGATAGCTCGCTGATGCAGGTGGCGAGCGCCGAGCGGGCGCGTTTGGCGCAATTATCCCAACTTTTCAGCGAAGAGGACCTGGCTCGCTTTTTCAACCTCTTGCTGCGTGCCGAGAGTGAGATGCGCTACTCGCTCCAGCCGCGCTTTCACCTTGAGCTGGGACTGATGAAATTGGTGCATGCCCAGCGTCTGGCCTCGCTCGAGGGGTTGCTTTCGCGGCTTGGGCAGCCCGTTCCGACGGACAAGGCGATGGGAGCGGCGCCGCCGAGGAACCCGTCCGCCTCCGAGCCGTCCCGTGGCACCCCGCGGGTCATCGTGCGAGGCGACCCCTTAGCTGAAGAGGCCGCCGGCCCGGTTCGCACCCAACCGACTGACGCTCCCGCAACTACACATCTCCAAGAAAGGGTTGCCCCGGAGGGCCGCCCGCCGGTGAGCGTGGAAACTCGGCCGACCCCAAGGGTTGCCACTGCGGACGTAGGGAGCTCCGCGGAAGATGCTCGGCTCTCCTCCATCAAGTCGACACTTTTCGACCAATCGAAACGCTTCCTGAGCAGTTGTCTGGATCATTTGGCCGCCTTCCGCATGGGGGACGGTGAAGTCCATTTTATTTTCAGGCAGAAGGACTCTTTCTATGCCGACCTTTTGAAGGGTCGTGAACAACAGGAAGCGTTGCGGGCAGTGTGCGCCCAGGTGCTCGGCCAGCCCGTCAGGATTTATGTTACACTTGAAGAGCTTCGGGCAGAGTCTCAGGCGCCCAGGCTGAGCGCGCGCGAGCGTGCTGACCGCGACCCAGGGGTTGAGGCCTTCAGGAAGAGATTTGACGGCGCGTTGGAGAGTGTCCAAGACCTCAGCCAGGAGTGAGCGATGAAAAACCTGCAACAGATGCAACAGATTATGAAGCAAGTTCAGCAGTTTCAGGAGCAGCTTCAGAAGCAGTTGGACGAACTGGAGGTGCAGGGGTCAGCGGGTGGCGGGATGGTGACAGTCAAGATGAACGGACAGAAGCAGCTCAGCGAAGTTCATATTGAGCAGGAGATTTTTGCATCCCGTGACCTCGAAATGTTGCAGGACCTCGTCCTGGTTGCCGTGAATGACGCAACCCGAAAGGTAGACGAACAGCTCGCCAGCCAAATGGGAAGCCTGACGGGTGGGCTTAACCTCCCCGGACTAACGTAGCAGAAACCGGAAATTAGAAACTGGAAAATGGAAAATGGTAGATCCGTCCGGTGATTTTCTTGAGGTTTCACCTGCCAGTGGTTTCCCAATTTGCGATCCGTTTTCTACTTTCCATTTTCCATTTTCCGGTTTCCAGTTTCCAATTTCCATTTTCCGTTTTCCATCGCTATGAAGGATTACGCCGAGCCGCTGGCTTGTTTAATCGAGGAGCTGAAACGGCTCCCCGGCATCGGGCAGAAGTCAGCGCAGCGGATAGCATTCCACCTGCAACGCGTGGCGCGTGACGAGGCCGAGCGTCTCGCGGGGGCCATTCTCGACGTCAAAGACAAGATCAAGCTGTGCAGTGTGTGCAATAACCTCACGGAAGCCGACCCGTGCGAATACTGCTCCGACCCTCGCCGCGACCCGGAAGTGATCTGTGTAGTCGAGACGCCGTACAACGTACTTTCGGTTGAGAAGACGCGGGAATTCCGTGGGCAGTATCACGTCCTGCATGGCGCGCTCTCGCCTTTGCAGGGCATTGGTCCCGAGCAGTTAAAGCTCAAGAATCTGGTCGAGCGGCTGAAATCCGGCAAGGTCAAGGAGCTCATCATTGCCACCAGCCCCACGGTGGAAGGCGAAGCCACCGCCGTTTACCTCTCCAAACTACTCAAGCCTCTCGGTGTGAAAGTAACTCGAATAGGAATGGGGATCCCGGTAGGTTCCGAACTCGAGTTCGCCGACGAGATCACCATGCTCAAAGCTCTCGAAGGCCGCAGGGAAATCTGACAAGCGAAGAGGATTCCTGCACTGTTCTGGGAATTGTGGCACGGGCATCCTGCCCGTGCGCGGGAGCGGGACGCTCCCGCGACCGCGGGCGACACGCCCGCGCCACATCGGGGTTGCCGGCTTTCAGCGGTGCAACTACGGGCGCCGGTAGACGACCCTTCCACCAACCACCGTGGCGACAACAGCGCCCTTCAACGTCCAGCCATCAAAAGGCGAATTGCGGCTCTTAGAGCGGCCTGTGGCAGCGCGGTAGGTCCATTCGAGGCGAGGATCAAAGATCGTGATGTCGGCCGGCACGCCCACCCCAAGTCGTCCACTCGGCTGGTTCACGATGCGGGCCGGGTTGGCGCTCATCAAAGAGATGAGATGCCACATCGAGATCTTTCCCGTGTGCACCAGTCGCGTAAGGGCCAGGCCCAGCGCCGTCTCGAGCCCGATGAGGCCGAAGGGAGAATCACTACCGAGGGGCCTGGCCTTGAGTTCGGGAGCGTGGGGAGCGTGGTCGGTGGCAATGGCGTCAATCGTTCCATCCCGAAGCCCTTCCACGACAGCTTCGACATCCTGCTCGCCGCGCAACGGCGGATTGACCTTGGCGTTGGTGCCCTGCTCAAGAACGGCTTGGTCGGTGAGCGTGAAATGGTGCGGCGTAGCCTCACAGGTGACGCGGATGCCTCGGCGTTTGGCGAGGCGCACCAGATCGACCGAGCGGGCGCTGGATACGTGACTGACGTGCAGGTGTGCGCCCAGAGCCTCGGCCACGATCAGGTCGCGCGCCACACAAACGTCCTCCGAGGTGGTCGGAATGCCTCGGACGTTCAGTTGGGCCGAGACGGGGCCTTCGTTGATCACCCCGGAGGCGCTCAAGCTGGGGTCTTCGCAGTGGTCCATCAGGGGGGCATTAAGCTCCTTCAGCACTTTCAAGGCGCGCTTCAATAAACCGGCGGTCTTCACCGGCCGTCCATCATCGGAGAAGGCCACCGCGCCGGCTTCCACCAGGGCGCGAAAGTCGGTGAGCGATTCCCCCTGACTTCCCATGGTAACTGCGGCGACCGGAAATACGCGGGCCAGCCCGATTCGCTTGGATTTCTCGATTGCGGCACGCACAAGTTCCGGGCGGTCGGTGACCGGCTTGGTGTTGGGCATGGAGCAAACGGCGGTAAAGCCTCCGGCAACGGCGGCCGCCAACCCTGTCTCCAGCGTCTCGGAGATCTCACCGCCTGGGTCGCGCAAGTGGACGTGGAGATCCACGAATCCCGGTGAGACGACTTTGCCTGCGGCCTCGAGGACCTCGTCCGCCACCAGGCTTATGTGGGGTGCGACCTGGCGAATCACCCCATCCTCAAGCAAAACATCGAACTCGCCGTCCAACTGGTCCTCGGGCGAGATTACGTTACCGCCTTTGATGAGTAATGACGACATGACCATTAACCTCTGGCAAGGGGGCCGCAGCCTTTGAGGTCCGCGCTTTTTCCATAGGCGGTTGAAGTGACCCCTTACCCTTTGTTCACGCCTTTGCTACGTCGGCCCCGAAAACGGGAAAAGCGGAAGCAGGTAATCCAATACAGGCTGATAGCTCTTCCGGTGCTCGGAACACGGACCGTAAGTGCCTAGCGCTCCGAGGTGTTCCGGCGTTCCGTAGCCCATATTTCTCGCCAAGCCGTACCTTGGGTACAAGCGATCGAGTTCCTGAAGGTGCGCGTCGCGGGCTACTTTGGCCAGGATGGAGGCGGCGGCAATCGAGACCGAGAGGGCGTCGCCATGGACCACCGCGCGATAGGGAATCGGAAACCCGCCGCCTTTGTTGCGGCCTTCCAGAGGCATGGCGTCCGTAAGAATGAAGTCGGGAGCCGGATCCAGCGCCAACAAGGCGCGGATCATTCCTTGCCTTGATGCCTCGTAGACGTTGATCGCATCAACCTCGGCTGCGGAAACGGAGACGACTTTGAAGGCTATGGCCTTCTCGGTGATTTCCCGGGAGAGCGATTCACGCCGCGAAGGAGTGAGTTTCTTGGAGTCATCAACACCCAGGATGGGCTTGGCGGGATCGAGGATGACGGCGGCAGCATAAAGCGGACCGAGCAGTGCGCCGCGTCCCGCCTCGTCACAGCCTGCTACGAGGCGGCATCCCGCTTGGAAGACCTGTTTCTCCAGTTTCCAAGTACACCTGAACTCACTGGAGCTTGGTGAGGGCGGCATGGTGTGAACCATACCTGTTGATGGGGTGTGCTGTCAATAAATCAGTAGGGGCAACCCTCATGGTCGCCCGCGGGCGGCCACAAGGGCCGCCCCTACGGTGCAGTAAGCGGACGGTGATTCCTCAGGCTTCCTGTTCCGTGCGGACTTCGCGTAAACGCGCCGCCTTGCCGCGCAGTTTGCGAAGGTAATAGAGCTTGGCGCGGCGCACCCTACTGGAACGGACCACTTCGATCTTACTGATGGTGGGTGAATGCAAAGGGAAGATTCGCTCGACGCCCTGGCCGAAGGAAATCTTGCGTACTGTAAACGTGGAATGATTGGCGGCCCGTCGCTGGCCGATGACCGTGCCTTCGAAGACCTGGATCCGTTCCTTATCTCCTTCTTTGATGATGACGTGTACACGCACCGTGTCACCAGACTGGAACTGAGGCAAATCTTTCTTCATCTGTGATTGTTCGACTTTTTCGAGCGCATTCATAATTCCTATTCTCCCGAACTTGGAATAACGACCGGTTCGCACTCCTCTGCCCGGAGCGCCTCCAGCCAGCGACGTTCCTCGTCGCTCAGCGGGAAACCGGCCAATAAATCGGGCCGCCGGCGCCACGTTTTCTCGAGCGCGCGCTGGCGGCGCCAACGGCGAATCTCTTCGTGGTTTCCCGAAAGCAGGACTTCCGGGACCCCCCAACCCTGATACTCTGCCGGCCTGGTATACTGCGGAAAATCGAGCAGGCCGTGACGGAATTCGAAGGAACTGGCGCGCGGAGCGGTGAAGGATTCCTGGCAGGCGGATTCCTCATTCCCGAGAACGCCCGGCAGCAGGCGGATCACGCATTCCATGACTAGCGCCGCGGGAAGCTCCCCTCCACTTAGCACGAAGTCCCCGATGGAGATCTCTTGGGTGGCCACATGCTCCGCGATGCGTTCATCCACACCCTCGTACCGGCCACAAATCAGCGCCACGCGCTCCTCCCGCGACAACTCCTGCGCCAAGGCCTGGTTAAAAAGCCTTCCCTGCGGCGAAAGCAGGATTACCGGAAGGCGCCGATCCGGCGACTCGGATTGCAGAGCGGCGACGGCCTTGAAGAGGGGCTCGGGTTTGAAGACCATCCCGGGCCCGCCGCCAAACGGCCGGTCGTCCACGCTCCGGTGGCGGTCGTCGGTGAATTCCCGCAAGTCATGCAGGCGAATGCTGGCTTGCCCGCCGGAAAGGGCGCGCTTCAGCACGCCATACTCCAGCACGCTCCTGAAGAACTCCGGGAAGATGGTGATAACGTCAAAAGTCATGCATTAAGATCCAGCAGATCTTCGGGCGGGTCAATCCAGATGGTCCTGGCTTCGGTGTCGATCTTCGTACAGATGGCCTGCGCCAGGGGAATCAGGACTTCCCCGTGTGGCGTCGCCACCTGGAGGACATCCACACCGCCCGTGGGCTCGATGCCCGTCACCGTGCCCACTTCCACTTCTCTTCCATTGCGTTCCGTGACTACCCGGCAACCTTCAAGCTCCCACAGGTAGTAATGACTTGGAGGAAGCGGCATTCTGTCTTCCGCCAAAATCAGCATGTGCCGCCCCTTCAGACTCGAAGCGCCCGAGATGGAGTCGACTCCGGAGAACTTGATCACCACCCGGCCCTTGTGGGGCCAAGCGCGCTCGACCTTAATGGGTTGAGGATCCGTTCCAGGGCTCTCCAGGAATACCTCGCGGAGTTCTTGGAAGCGCGCAGAGAAGTCCGTCAGCGGTTCGGCCAGAACTTCCCCCCGGCGTCCTTGGGGGCGAACCACGCGCGCGACGGCAAGGAAGCGATCGGGCACGGATCTCCTACTCGAGAATTTCCAGAGTGAATCGCTTCTTCAGCTTCATCCCCGCGGCGTTGAGAATCGTGCGGACGGAGCGCGCGGTTCGGCCTTGCTTGCCGATCACCTTTCCCAGGTCAGAAGGGTGTACGCGAAGTTCCAACACCGTCACCTGCTCGCCCTCGATGGCCCGCACTGTCACCTGGTCCGGGTTGTCCACCAGCGCCTTTGCGATTGCTTCGATCAGTTCCTTCATGTGGCCCTCCCTCGCACGCGACTCCTGCTTGTATTCCCCAATAGAAAGCCTGTGTCAGAACAAATGAGTGCAAGTCGCACCGGCCTGGACCGGTGGCCCACCGAGTGCCGTCAACTCGATGTCGGGACTTCTGGCGCCTTCTTGAGTAAGCTCTGAATCGTCTCGGAAGGCTGGGCGCCCCGGCTTATCCAGTAATGCGCGCGTTCTCTATCAAAGACCACCGTTGGAGGATGCCGGCGCGGATTGTAGTGACCTAGAATTTCCAGGAAGCGCCCGTCACGCGCTTTCTCACCAGCGATGACCACAATTCTATAACTGACCTTTTTCTTGGCTCCCGTCCGAGCCAAACGTATCCTTAACAATCGTCCCCCCTGAAATCCAAGTTTAGCAGGCTGAGAAGCCCTGCAGTATTTCACTGACTGCCATGCCTGTCATTCCGAGCCCTTCGCTGTCATCCTGAGCGAAGCGAAGGATCTCGCTCTGGGTGCTCAGGGTAAACTCCGCGAGGAATCTCGCTCTGCGAACCGGCAGCAAGGCACGATTCCTCGCTTCGCTCGGAATGACACCCCTCGCGCCAGCACCCTTCAAACTTTCACACCACCTTCCCCCACCGGCATCTTCAGCCTGCTGAGTTGCCGCCCCAGAAAGTTCTGGCTGAAGGATTTCATCATTTTGCGCATTTGGAAGTACTGTTTCAAGAGCTGATTCACTTCCTGGACGCTCGTACCGCTGCCTTTCGCAATCCGCTTGCGGCGCCGCCCGTTAATGATCTCGTGGTTGCGCCGTTCCTGCGGAGTCATGGAGTCGATGATAGCCTCGATGTGGATCAGTTCCTTCTCGTCAACGTTGGCTTTAGCGGCGTCCTTAAAAATGCCTACCTTGGGGAGCATGCCCAGCATCTGGTCCATGGGCCCCAAGCTTCGCACCTGGTGAAGCTGATCGCGAAAATCCTCCAAGGTGAAGGTATCGGTCTGGAGTTTGCGGTGAACCTCCAGGGCCTTCTGCTTATCGATCTTCTCTTCGGCCTTTTCGATCAGCGACAGGATGTCGCCCATGCCCAGTATACGGGAAACTATCCGGTCCGGATAGAACACCTCCAGCGCGTCATACTTCTCACCCACTCCGATAAACTTGATCGGCTGGCCCGTTACATGATGGATCGATAGGGCCGCGCCGCCGCGCGCGTCGCCGTCAAGTTTGGTCAGGATCACACCCGAGGTTCCCAGCCGCTCGTGGAACTCCTGGGCGCTGCGCACGGCGTCCTGACCAACCATGGCGTCGGCCACCAGCAGCACCTCGCTGGGGCGAAGGCGCGTGCGCAGATCGCTCACTTCCTGCATCATCTGTTCATCGATGTGCAGGCGCCCGGCGGTATCCACAATCAGCACATCGTGTCCGCGGTCTGCGGCGTCTTTGCGGGCCGCCAGCGCCAAATCGAGAGGCGAGTTGAGCCCTTGGCCGGCGAAGCAAGGCAACTGGATAGCCTTGGCAATCACCGCCAACTGTTCGCGCGCCGCGGGTCGGTAAACGTCCGTAGAGACCAGCATCGGCCGCCGCTTCCGGCCGGAAAGCCATAGCGCCAGTTTGCCTGCCGTGGTCGTTTTGCCGGAACCTTGAAGCCCCACGATGAGGAAGACCGTAGGGTATTCCTTCGAAAAGGTGAGAAGCGAGGCCTCGCGCCCCAGGATCTCAATCAACTCATCGCGAACGATCCGAATCACTTCCTGGCCCGGCGACAGGCTGGAGCGAATATCTTCGCCCAGGGCTTTCACGCGCACTCGGTCGAGCAGGGCTTTGACTACATTCAGGCTGACATCGGCCTCGAGGAGGGCTAGCCGCACCTCGCGCAAGTTTTCGTCAACCACGTCCTCGCTCAGAACTCCCTGCACGCGCAAGGATTTGAAAACTTTCTGGAAACGACTTTGTAAAGCGTCAAACATAGGGCTGGGCAGACAACTGCCCTTGATCCGCTCGAGCAGAACCCCTCATCCGGCTGAACATCTATTGTACATCTGCAAACGTCTTAAAGGAAGCATGTTCTCTCCCATAGCGCGGACCTTCAGGGCAGCACAAGGAAAGTGCCGGCCTCGAGGGCGGCGCTACAAACGCTCACTTCCCGGCCATGAGCTTCTCAATTTCTTCCACCGCGCGCGGCAGGTGCCTGCTGAGCAGTTCGTTCCCATCCTGGGTGATGAGGATGTCATCCTCGATGCGGAAGCCAATTTTCTCTTCCGGAATATAAATGCCCGGCTCCATGGTCACCACCATGCCGGGCTGGAGGGGCATATTGTAGTTCATGGGGTCATGGACGTTCAGGCCGATCGAGTGGCCCAAGCCGTGGATAAAGTACTGGCCGAGGGGATTCCCGTGCAAATCCTTGCCGCGGGTCTTGATGTAATCCATGGCAATTTCGTGCAGGCTGTTCTTTCCGCGCCCCATATACATGCCGGGCTTGGCGGCGGCTATTGCGGCGTTTTGCGCACCCAGCACGATCTCGTAGATCTCGCGCTGGCGTGGCGTAAAGTGTCCGTTAACCGGCAGGGTACGCGTAATGTCAGCGGCGTAGCCACTATAAGATCCCGCCACGTCCATCACCACTACGTCGCCGTCCTGCATTTGGTGGTCATCGGCATCGTAGTGTAAAACGGTTGAAAAAAAGCCCGAGCCAACGATGGGCGGGTAGGCCGGCCATTCGCATCCTCGCCGCCGGAACTCGTATTCCATACGGGCTGCCACCTCGTACTCCCAGACGCCCGGCCGAACCGTTTTCGCCGCCGCCAAGTGCGATTCGACCGAGGCGTCAACGGCCTTGCGAATCAGGGCGATCTCGCCCGGTGATTTCAAGGCGCGCTGGCGCTCCACATGCGGGCGCACGTCGGCAAGGGTCGCCAGGGGGGCCATCCCGCGCAGCTTGGACACGACCTCAGCCTGGAAATAATCTTCGCCGCTCTCCGGCTGGGGGGTCAGTTCCGTGTAGATCTTGGGAAAAGCCTTGAGCGCTTCCAGAAGGTCCGACTGGAAGAGTGATGCTGCCTTAACGGTGGAGAAACCTGTCCGCGCGCTCGCCTCAGGATCGTCCGGCCCAAGCTTCGGCCCATTCCATTTTTCCTCGAACAAGTTGCGCGCCGGTATGAACAGGATCTCTTTCTCGATCTCGGGAGCGCCCCCGGGCTTTGGCGCCTTCGGGATCAGCAACATCATCGCGTTCGGTTCGTCCCAGCCGGTGAGGTAGTAGAAGTTTTCATTCTGGTGGAAGGTCGTCACGCTGGCGGCCACGTCGGCATCCTTGTAGCCGAAAAGTACGATGACTCCGTCACCGCCCGTCTCGCGCACCAGGCGCACCCGCCGCTCATGAAAAACCGGCAACGGCTCGCGTTCCCAAGCCAGGGCTGGAAGTACGCCAGGTGGCAGCAAGAGCGCCAGGCACAACAGATAGAAAGTGCGCGATCGCATGGTTTGCATGTCATCCTCTCTGAATTCACGAGTGTAACATGGCCGGCCCTGCTTCGGCCTGTCATTCCGAGGAGCCGCAGGCGACGAGGAATCTCGCACTGCGTTGAAAACACTCAGAGCGAGATTCTTCGCTCCGCTCAGAATGACAACTGCGAGATTCCTCGTCGTGCGGCCCAAAGCCTTCGGGCGACGGGCCGCTCCGCTCGGAATGACAAGGCTTGCAGTTGGGATGGAACTATGTCTCTTGTGAAGCGGGCCGCGGGCGGCCAAAGGCGGGCAGGGTATTCCAAAGCCGGCGCAGGGGCGTCTGGAAAAGGGACATCGTGCCCATATAAGAGTAGCCTACGAGGAAGAGAAGCAGAAAAGGCACCGTCAGGTAGTTCTCGACCCGATAGGAGTACGCGGTAGCGAAAACGAAATAGGCCGCCAAGCCCAGCTCGACGTAGGGCTGCCAACCGCCCCCTCGGCGGACGTACTTCTTCTGCTCCCAGCCTTCTTCCTTTAACTCCAATATCCTGCAAAACGAAATACCGCCAAGCCCAGCTCGACGTAGCTGCCAACCGCCCCCTCGGCGGACGTACTTCTTCTGCTCCCAGCCTTCTTCCTTTAACTCCACACGGTACTTCGGAGTGCGGACAAATTCCGACCGCTTGCCTAACAGCGCTTCGATCACCGCCATGGAATTGGTAACGGAAAGGCCGATGCCGGTGGCCATCAGGAAGGGCATGAATCGGATGCGTTTCCACCACTCTTTCGGGTAGAGCTCACGTTGGGCCACCATATAAAAGCTGGAAACGGAGCAGGTGGACGCCAGGAACATGGGCAGGTCCAGGTACAACATCTGGAACCAACCCTGGTAGAACCGCACGATCATGGCGGGCAGGAGAATGACCGAAAAGACCACCATCAAAGGATAAGCGATGTTGGCGGTGAGATGGAATGTGGCCTCGAGCTTGATGTGCAGCGGTTGGGGACTTCGCCAAATCCGGGGAAGGAGTTTCTTGGCCACCTGGATCAGGCCTTTAGCCCAGCGGGCCTGCTGGGTTTTGAAGGAATTCATCTCGACAGGCAGCTCCGAGGGGCACTCGATATTCGGGTCATAGACAAATTTCCAACCCTTCAGTTGCGCGCGATAGCTTAAATCGGTGTCTTCGGTGAGCGTGTCGTGCTGCCAGCCGCCCGCGTCTTCGATGGCCGCACGCCGCCACATGCCGGCGGTGCCGTTGAAATTGAAGAAGCGGCCGGAGAAGTTCCGCCCCCCGTGCTCAATGACGAAGTGCCCATCCAGAAGGATGGCCTCGACTTCCGAGAGGTTCGAGTAATGGCGGTTCACCCAGGTCCAACGGCCCTGGACGACACCCACCTGGGGATCGGCGAAGTATTCAACCATCTGGCGGATGATGGGAGGGGGCGGTACAAAGTCCGCGTCGAAGATGGCGACCAACTCGCCGCTCGCATGTTTCAAGCCCTCGGCCAACGCGCCCGCCTTGAAGCCCTCCCGGTTGTCGCGATGGTAATAGGAGACCGGGTGGCCTGCGTGCGCATACTCGCTCGCCAGGCGTGAGGCTACAAATCGCGTTTCGTCCGTGGAATCGTCGAGGAGCTGGATTTCCAGGAGGGCACGAGGGTAATCGACCCGCGTGACCGCCTCCAGCAGCCGCTCAACCACGTAGCGCTCGTTATAAATCGGAAGTTGAATGGTGACCCGGGGAAGCGGACCAGTGTACTTTTGCGGCTTGGGCGCTCTCCGCTTGTTCTTAACATAAAGGTAAGTCAGGAAATAGCGATGCATCCCGTAAATCGACAGAATGCTCAGAATCGTGAAGTAAGGGATCAGGATGGAGAGATCGAAGGCATTCGCGTGGTATATGCCGCGAAAGGGGTCTTTGTGGAATATCGAGTTTAGGTACCGCCCCAGCAAGCTTGAGTGGAGGGGCAGGATTAGTAAGAGCAGATAGTCCATAAGAAAGTCAGCTTGCGGCGCGCGGCTCGCGGTTTGGTAGCTCGAGCGTTCGGTTGCGCCGCAGCCTGTCGGATTAGAACCACCTACAATCTCTTAGATGCACCTCGGGTCGTTAGCGACCCGTCAGCTTCCGACCTCGCGTTCCGTCTTCTGAAACGGCCCGGGATACCCGGAGGTCACTAGAGCCTCGGGGGACACTGCCACATTTCGTTCCGAAGCTCCTCGCCTGGTTATTGGCCGCAAGATTATTATACCCTGTCGGCGAATGCCTTGTCGAGCGCTTTATCGTGCTCGGTGCGGGTTGCGCGAGGTAGCGCCGAGGGGCTCCCACAGGTCATTTTGTCACTTGAGCCGGCGCTGGACACCAGGGGCTCATAGGATGTATGACCTCAGCCCCAAAGGGGCGGCACTGGCACAGCCCAGGCCAGCGGCCTGGGTCTGTCAGTAAAACCGTTCCTCCGGGGTTCGCAAAAGCCCTGAAGGGGCGTAACCCATCCACCGAACAGGCTTCGTACCCGTGCTCCCGTAAGGCTCATTTCGCCCATTCAGGGCTCAACGCTGTTCGAAGGACGGATTCGCAGACCCAGGCCGTTGGCCTAGGCTGTGCTAGTGCCGCCCCTTTGGGGCTCAGTGCGCTGATACCGTCCGTGTCCAGCCGAGGACATGGGAAATGTCAGTCTTGGCATGGGGGGCGGAGGGTGATTGACCGGCGCGCCGGCGCTCGACCCATCAGCCTCACCGGGGGCGTGAGAGTTTCCGGCAGCGGCCCTCTGTAGCCGACTCTAGTGTCACTTGCCTGGCCTCGCCTTTCGCCTCGGAACCATTCGACTTCGTTTTGCGCAAATTGTGCTGTTTTTGCTCCTTCTTAGCGTCAAATCTGTGCGAATTTGCGACGCAAAACGCGCATAATTTGCACCACTCAAAAAAGTGATGTCCTTTGTTTTCAAGCAGTTCTTAGCTTCGTTCCCACTATTCTTCATTTTTTGTAGATTCCTACATTCCCCCGTAGCCGGGACCCTTCCGCTTGCTCGTGCGCCCTGCGCGTACCAGCGCGGATCTGCGACAATGTGTCCCGAACGACACCACCTGAATAGGCTATCACAACACTGTCTGGGTTGTCAAGCGGAAAATGCAAAGGAGTCAGCGGACTCTCCCGAATTTCCTCGCCCCCGCTCGCATCTTGTCATCGACACGCTGCGATGTTCATTTTCGAAGTTTGCGGCGCATCGCCTTCATTCTGGCCGTGATCGATCCGTAAACGGGATTCTTGTGGTCGCCGCGAGGCACGAAAGCCTGCCACTGCGCAGCGGGTAATTGGTCGAGCGGCTCGGGCAGCTTGAGTACGGTCAACCCCGAGGCGGAGACTGCGAAGATCGTCTGACCGGTTGGATCCATCGCCATCATTGGAGCCGCGCCAATCTGGGGGTAGGATATGACATGAAGTTCCTCGGGAGTCATCAGACGTGCCCGCAGCGCTCCAGTGGCCGTGTCCCAAATCTCGAGTGAGTCGCCAAGAGGCACCACCAGCACTTTGCCGGCGGGACTGAATGCGGCGCCTATTACGCCAATGTCGTCAGGGGGGCTGAAGTCCGGAGAACGTTGGTATTCAGGTAATGAAGGCCGGAGTCAAAGAAACCGACTGCCGAACCTGTGGCATAGGGTGGGGCATCGACCGCGGCGAAATGGGCGCCGTCGGGCGACACGGCCAGGTCACTCCAAAAGAGATATCCATAGCCCGCAGATTGAACGGCATAGGTTGATGGATCGATGGAATAGACTTCGCCGTTGCTGCTATCGAGCGCCGCAGCATAGAGGTGAGATCCATCCGCAGAAGACCTGATGAAGCCAGCAAGGGCGAACAAGTTCGGGGGTTGGGTGAAAGCCAAACTGGAAAGATCGAACACGAGTCCCTGACCGCCGACCATCACCACGGTATTCGAATTCGTAATGGTGATCGAGGCGCCTACTGTTGCATTGCCGATATACGTGAATAAGGAACCGGGCGAACTGCTGCCGGGATTGAATACAATCAATTGCGGATAAGTTCCGTTCGTAGTGTTGGGCACAATGCCCGCAACGACGAGTTTAGAGCCGTCCGGCGAGAGAGCCATCGCCGTGTAAGGCCCCGTTGCCCCCGTCGGGAAGACCATCGGTGATTGCCATTGCAAGGTTGTGAGATTCAGGACGTCCACTTCGGTCGCCTTCAACGCGTAAATCAGATCACGATGGCTGTCGTAGATTATTTGAAGCAAGCCCGAGGCTGGAACGAAGGTAGGTGAAGGGTAATACGTGGCTACCGAGGTTAACTTTCCGGATCCCAGTGAGCTGGAAACTTGGATGGAGACCGAGTCGCCGGCAGTACCGCTTGGAACGTAAAACCCCTCGACCTCCAGGGTGCCTAGTCCATACCCCGGTATCGCCGAAGGGTTTTTGATAGTCTGGCCTCCCATAGTTATTGACGGCGCCGGGCCCTGTGTTCCTTCAGTCGTAAAGAAGCCATAACCAAAGAGGTACCCTGGCGGATTTCCCGTGGGTGGCAAGAGGTTGGCGCTAAAGCCCACCGGATCGACCCCTTACGATACTCCCGCCGGAATTACGGCCGTATCTCCGGAGCTGTCAACGCATTCAACATCCGCCGGACCGGCGATTGACGAGGCGGGAATAACTATTTCGGTCAATCCCCCCTGTCCAGTGGCCAATGTCGCCGGTTGGCCGGCGATATACACGTCCACGTTCGTGGGCTGATTCGGCAGGGTCATTTGCTGAGTTTGGTTCAGGGGTGATTCCGCATTCAGATTTAGACAAGTGGGCCCGGGAAAGCTGGCGGAAGTAATGGGGACGGGTGTTTGCGATTGCAGCACAATGCGCAGGCCCTCGTCGATTCCGAAGTAAGCCCGGCCTTCCGCGTCGGTCGTCAGCAACCTCTCCAGATTGTCGCCGTCCGGGTCCACGGTGGCCGACAGGTAACCCAGCGCGGTGTAGCTGTTCGCGTCGATCTCCACCAATGCCAACGGAAAGGCATATTCAAGGAATAACCTGCTCCCATTAGAGCTGAACTGAATCGCCGATCGAGAAGTCTGAAACGCCGCGGAAAGAGTCGTGGAGCCCAACACGTTAAAAGAGCGATCGAAAAAGGTTAACTGAAAAGCCGAGGCGACGGCTATCTTCGTTCCATCCGCATTAAGTGCGTAGCCTCGGATGCCATACTCATCTTGTGGCGGGTTGACCGTGTTCACCGGAACCGAAGTGAGGCTGGAGGAATCGGAGCTGTAGAGATAGAACTGGTCGGCAGCGAATACCGCCCATTTGTGGTCGGCACTGCGGGCCAGACTGTCTACCGCCCAGTCCAAGTCGCTACTGTTCTGGGGCGTCGGCTCAAGCTGAGTGAAGGTAAGGTATTGGTGCTGGAGTTCCATTCGTAAAGGTATTGACCGGCTTCATAGATGTTGTCGGAGTCGATTCCCTGTTCCAGGCCAATCATCAGCACCTCGCCGTTGGCCAGGGCCACGACCATGGGGAAGAACAATGAATAAACGTAGCTCCCGACGGCTGCATACGGATGTTGCGTGACCGCGTAAGTATCCTCGTTGACCGTCACGATCTCCTGCGCCTGCGTGCCGATCACCAGGGTCTTCCCATCCGCCATCTGATCGATTCCCCAGGGTTGCGGAACAGGAACCCTGGCCTTAAGGGAGTAATCCAGGCCGGAGAAAACGTCCAGTTCGTTGAGTCCGGGATTGGTTGCGAAGAGAAGTTGGCGGGTCTCATCATAAAAGCCATGAACCAACGATCCCCCCACAGCGTGGTAAGGATCTTGGACGGCTACCCTAATCACTGTGAGTTGAAGCGAGGCCTCTGCCGTGGTCGTCCCGGAGACGCCGTTCACGCTCACGGTCTGTTGTCCAGCCTGGGCATTACCGGAGGCCGAAAGATCGAAGCTCGCCTCCTGCCCGGAGGAAATTGATAAAGACGAAGGCGAAGCCGTAACCCCGGTGGGCAAATTTGCCGGAGTGACTGTCACCGTGCCCGTAAAGCCATTCTGGCCCGTGACCGAAACCTGCACCATCTGGCTCGTTGACCCTTGCAACACGCCAACGCTGGAAGGAGACAGTGCGAGGGTGAAGCTGGGCCCGGTCGGCGGAGGTGGGGACGAACTAGAGCCACCGCCGCAGCCGGCCATGAATAAACAGACCAGACCGGAACTTACTATAAAGAGAAGATCTTTCCTCTGTGTCATGTGGACCACCTATGGTTATCAGCGTGGGGCCTGGGTAACATCTACAAGAACCCGTTACGCAAGCTAGTCCTCAATGAGGCCAACCTGGGGAAGAGTGAAGGGAGGCGGAAGCTACCGGTTGAGAGCCACCTCCATCCGAAAAGCGAAAGAGACTCGCCGCACCTTTGTATCGTTCCGGTATGACCTTACCACAAGACCGGCCATATTCAAATAACGTCGTCACAAGAACGGTAAGGCGAGTACAGGGCCAAGTGATCGCATACATCACAGCGCGGCCGAGGCGCAATTCAAAATTCGAGATTTGAAATTCAAGAGCATGTAACGAAAACGATTATCGGCAAGAATCTTGGCGCGCCGCGAGGAGATTCGAGGATAGTGGTGCAACGAGGCAGAGCCGCGATGCGAGATTCAAGATTCCGGATTCAAGAAGAAATCCTTTCAAAATGACAACGTCTCATGAACTCGTGCTACAGGAGGGGGCAAAAGGCGGCGTGGGGATTTTCGCTCCTGGCCTTGCGCAGCCCTGGCAAATCGCATCGGCGGACATGAGGGCATTGGCGCTTTTGGGCACGGGCAGCACGGCACAGCGGAAGTGTGTGTGAGCGACGGGGAGTCAGCCGGAATTCCGCCAGCTTCGGCGGCGTGAAAAAGATAAACGCTGTCATCCCACAGAGAAATGGAAGTCGAGGGAGCCGACCCGGTGTTGTGGTGCGGGCGAGACGCCCGCACCACGCGCAGTGACCTTATCGTCCGGGCACGGGCTGCGGGGCAGCCCCCGGCGCGGGGGCAGGGCAGATCTGCGGGAGCTTGTCCTCGGGCATAATGATCCAGGCGATGATGTAGGCGAGCAAGCCGCAGCCGCCGAAGACCACCAAGGCGACCCACAGAATCCGAACCAGGCTGGGATCCAGGTCCAAATAGTCTGCGAAGCCCGCGCAGACACCGGCGATCTTCCGGTCGGTCCGAGAGCGCGAGAGAGGTTTGCGGGGCGCGGGCGGCTTCGAAAGCGCCGTCCCGCATTGGCAACAGAAGTTCACCCGGTTAGTAAACTCTTTTCCACACTGTGGGCAGAACATGTTTCGCCTCCTGTCCCGGATTTGGATTCAATCCTGTATACGCCACCGGGTGCGTGAAAGTTCCGTTTCCGGCTGCCCCCTGCCCGCCGTCCGGCCAAGGCCCTCCTCGGCCGGCCAACAGAATTCGTCTCGGAGAGCCTGATTTTAGGTTACAATCCCACTCATCGTAGTCTAATGAGAGTTGCGGAGAAATCAAATTGGTACGTCTCGAACTATGCGTGTAGCACCTAGGATGACATGGGTCGCTCGAAAACCGTTCACGGTTTTTGCCCGCGGCACTTCTTTACGCCGCCGGGTGGCGTATAGCCTGTTCCTGGTGCGGTTGATCCTGGCGCCGGTCATTTTCCTGACGGTTTACTACATCTTTGCGATGGGGTGGATCGTTGACCGCATCGTCAGCGTCGATGCCCCGATGGCCACGCAGGCGGAACAGATCTCGCTGGAGATGCTGGAGGCGCTGCGGGCGGAACGGAATTACTTCCTCCTTTATGACCCGGTGGAACTGGAAGCGAACCGCCAGGCGCTGGCCAGGATGCAGCAGATCATCGATTCGTGCCTCAAGTTACAGCCGGAGGAGCGAGCGTCCCTCGAACATATGCGGGCCCAGGGGCAGTTCTATCAACAGCGCATGGCGGTGGCCGTGGCGCGGCGGGCGGAAGTGAACGAAGCGCCGGCACAGCACGTTCGCGATGTGATCCGGGCTTACACCCGAGACCTGGATAGCTTGTTAAAGGGCTCGAGCCGCACCAACCGTGCAATCTTGATGGAGGAACTCCACAACCGCCTGGGCTCGCTGGACGAGCAGGTGGCGGCCTCGCTGGCGGCCGAGGATCCGGCTTTCCGCCAGATCTCTGCCGACCTCCGCTCCTCCAGCGACGCGGTGGTGAAGGAGTCGTCGGAGCTCGAGGCGCGAAGCTGGCAGCGCGTGCAGCGGGACCATGAGCGGGCGCGGCTTTTGCTGCGGCGGGCGGAGTGGGTGCTGAGCACCGTATCCTTATTGACGATTCTCCTGAGCATCTGGGTAAGCTTCGTCTTGCCTCGCACGGTGGTGGAACCGCTGGTGGCCCTGAAGGCGGCGGTGGATCGCGCGGCGGTCGGGAATTATGCTATCGAGTTTGACGTGGAAGGGGAAGGCGAGGTGGTGCAGCTTGCCAATAGCGTGCGCAAGCTGCTGGCGCATGTGCAAGAGAAGGAGGAAAACTCCAAGCCGCCGAGCGAGTCGTGACGTGATCATGCGTGCGGTTGTGTCATTCGGAGCGAAGCGAAGAATCTCGCTCTGTTTTAGACGTTCTGGCAGAGCGAGATTCTTCGCTTCGCTCAGAATGACAGTTTTCAAGTGTTTTTCCGCAGCGTGTAAAGGCCAGCGTCAGGATCGAACTTATAAACTAAACGGTCTAGGGGTTTATTGGGCGGACGGATTCATAACAGGAGGCGAGGACTCATGAAAGGTAAACCGGAAGTTTTGAAAGCTCTGCAAGATATGCTGGAGGAGGAGTTGGGCGCACTTAACCAGTACTTCCTGCACGGCGAAATGTGCGAGAACTGGGGCTACGAGCTGCTCAGCAAGCGCGTCAAGAAACTATCCATCACTGAGATGAAGCACGCGGAAGAACTCATCGAGCGCATGCTTTTCCTGGAGGGAGCGCCGAACCTGAGCGAACTGCCCAGGCTCAATATCGGGAAGGATGTGAAACAGCAACTCGAGAACGACCTGGCCCTCGAGCACGGCGCGGTGACGGATTATAACGAGGCCATCGCCACCTGCCGCAAGGCCGGCGATAACGGTACGGCCGATTTCCTGAAGGGAATTCTCGCCGACGAAGAAGGCCACGTGGATTTTTTCGAGGAACAGCTCGGCCTCATCGAGCAGCTCGGCATGCAGAACTATCTGGCACAGCAGCTTGAGGAAGAAGAGGGGAAGTGAATCTGCCCAGCGAGAGGCCGTGAAAGAAACGAAGACCTTATCACCACAGAGGCACAGAGTCGCGGAGGGCTGACGAAAAAGGCCTTCTCTCTGCGCCTCCGCGCCTCAGTGGTGGGCATGTAATCATCCCTTAATCACACCCATCGGTTTCAGCCGCGCCACGCGTTTCGCCAAGCCGGCGTTGTGAACCACGTCGATGACCACGTCCACGTCCTTGTAGGCTTCGGGGATTTCTTCGGTGATGCCGTCGCGGGTCTCGGCGCGCACCACGATGCCCTGCGCCTCGAGGCGCTGGCGGACGTTCTGGGCGAAGGGGGATTTCCTGGCGGCGGTGCGGCTCATCACGCGCCCGGCTCCGTGGCAGGTGGTGCCAAAGGTCTCCTGCATCGCACCCTCGGCGCCCACCAGAACGTAAGATGACGTCCCCATCGAGCCGGGGATCAGCACCGGCTGGCCGCAGGATTTGTAGACTTCCGGCACTTCCGGCCGCCCGGCGGGAAACGCCCGGGTGGCTCCCTTGCGGTGCACCATCACTTTGCGGTCCCGTCCGTTTACGGAATGGCGTTCGAGCTTGGCGATGTTGTGGCAGACGTCGTAAACCACGCGCAACTCTTCCTGCGGGCCGAAGATGCGCTGGAAGGCCTGGCGCGCAAAGTGGGTCATGCCCTGGCGATTGGCCCAGGCGAAGTTCGCCGAGGCGCGCATCGCCGAGAGGTATTCCTGGCCTTCCTTCGAGTGTACCGGTACGCACGCCAGTTGGCGGTCGGGCAGGTCGATGCCGTAGCGGCGCATGCCGGCGTCCATGTCGCGCAGGTAGTCGGTGCAGACCTGGTGGCCGAGGCCGCGTGAGCCGGAATGGATTAAGATCACGATCTCGCCCTGGTAAAGACCTAGCGCCTGAGCCGAAGCCGGGTCGAAGATGTGCTCGACGTACTGGACCTCGAGGAAATGGTTGCCGGAACCGAGCGTTCCCACCTGGGGCAGGCCGCGCTTCTTGGCCCGGTCGCTGACCATGGCGGGGTCGGCTTCTTCGATGGCGCCGTTTTCCTCGCAGGTGTCGAGGTCTTCCGGCCGGCCGTAGTCGTGCTCGACCATCCAGTCGGCGCCCTCCTTGAGCAGCTTGTCGAGTTCCTGGTAGGAGAGCCGGATGTTCCCGCTCTGGCCTGCGCCCGAAGGGATGTCGCGGAAAAGCTGGTTCACCAGTTCTTTGATTTTCGGCCGGACCTCGTCGAGCGTCAGGGTGCTGGCGAGCAAACGCACTCCGCAGTTAATATCAAAGCCCACTCCCCCCGGCGAAACCACGCCGCCCTCGTCCGGCAGAGTGGCCGCCACGCCGCCGATGGGGAATCCATAACCCTGGTGGATGTCCGGCATGGCCAGTGAGCGGCCCACGATGCCCGGAAGCATGGCGACGTTAATGGCTTGTTCGAGAGAGAGGTCTTTGAGCATGTCCGGCAGCAGGCGCTCGTCAGTGTAAATGAGCGCATCGGTGAGCATGCCGGGCTTGGTTCCTTGCGGCACGAGCCAACGGTAGTCGTCGAGTTTTTGAAGTTGGCGAGATTTCGAGAGGCATAGTAGACCACCCACCTACGGAGGGTTACATAATATCGTGACGGACCAACCCCCTCACCCGTCCGTCGGCTGACGGACACCCTCTCCCCCAAAGGGGGCGAGGGCTGAAGTTTCGGAGGGAACCGCTATCCCAATCGACAATCGTCCATCGACCATCGTCAATCATCGTTCCAGCACGTTCACTTCGCGAATCTCTCCCCCGTTGAGCGGCACGCGCAGCGTCTTGATTTCGAGTGGGCGGAAGTTTCCGGTCCAGCGACGGTTCACTAGTCCTAAATCCAAGTTAGCGGTCACCGGGCGGCCGGCGGTTTCGTAGCAGCGGACGATGAGGTCATCACCGTCTTCCGATTTCTTCACCACCGAGACGATCACGTTTGGCGCATCCACAGAAAGGAAAGAAGCGGAAAGCGGCCGATTGCCGGGATGGATTCCCTGATAAATGATCGGGATGGGGGCCGTAAACTCCTCGGCCATGCGCACAATGCCCGCGTCCTGCCAGGCGCCGGTGTGAGGCACGAGGAGCATGCGGAAGGTTTGAGTGCCCTGGTCTTGCCAGATGTACTCGCCGTTGGGCTCGAGTTGGCGGGGCCGGTGTTGCGCGAAGACCGCGCCGCGGGTGATCGAGATGCGCATATCGTTGCCCTGCACGCTGTAGCCGTACTTGGCGTCATTGATGACGGCCAGCCCATACTCGCCTGCGGCGCGTCGGCCGGAGAGGTCGATCCAGCGTTGCCCGGGATCTTCGTCGCCGTTAGCCTGGCGCACCTTGTACCCGTAGGCAATTTCGTAGGTGGGCTGGGGATCCTGCACATCCACCGGGAAAGAGAACTTCAGGATTTTGCGATGCTCGTGCCAATCGAGCGCCACGCGGGCCGCGAGGGTTCGGGCGCCGGAGTAGAGCAGCCAGTCCGTTTGGAGCGAAGACGCACCGTAGTTCGTGCGCACACGGAGGGTGGCGCGCAACGGGCCGTTCTCGAGCACCCGGAAGCGCGCGTTGCGAAACACGCCGAGTTCCTTGGTGTAGGAGCGCACGTCGTGGCTCCAGGTGTCGCTGGGGTCGTCCAGCACAATCGCCCGCGCTCCGCTCGCGCCGCTTTTGAAAACCTGCGCCCCGGTATCCTTGTCGAGCATCGTAAAGCTGCCGTCGTCCGCGAAAGTGACACGCAGATGTTCGTTTTCCAATTGGCGCTCGGTGGCCTGCACGGCCGAGATAGGCGGTGCGGCAGGCGGGCTGCTTCGCAAACGGAATTGCCGGTATCCGAAAGCGGGCACCGGCGCCTGAAACGCGACTCGCATGCGATCGTCCACCACCGTCGTCGCTTGGATCCATTGGTGGGGAATGCTATTGCCATTCTCATCTTCCAGCAGGGAGGCTGGTTGTGCGCCCTTCTTGTACTCGAAACCCCAGCCCACATCGTATTCGACGTGGAGCTTGGCATTCCAGGCATGGGGATTAAACACCACCAGGTATTCGGAGTTGGGGTCTTGCGTCGGAATCTGAAAGGCAATCTTCTCCGCCGCCTTGTTCATCGCCTGACCGGCGATGTCGATAGCGCGTCCGTGGGCTTCCCGGGCCACGTCATAATGTTCCGGAAGCGCGGTCCCGGCCATGCTGTCGTGAAATTGTATGAACAGCACCCTTTTCCAGGCAGCCGTGAAGTCGGCCTTGGGGTAGTCGAAGCCCGCCACCACGGAACCAAGGGCCGCGAGTTTCTCGCCAGTCGTCAGAGCGGCTTCCGCAGTCCGGTTGTTCTTTTTGACCTCGGACATGGCCGTGTAACAGCCCACCGAGTGATGCTGAAGATCGTCCGCCACCACCGGCAGGTCGGTGAGTTTACCGACCCCATCAAAGTAGCGGTCCGGGGTGCTGAAAATGAAAGTCGGCGCGCCTGGCATCTTCTGCATATCCAGGATGGCTTGGATATTCTCCTTGGCGGGCCCGCCGCCATGGTCGCCGGCGCCGTAAAAGACCATCAGTTCTTTGGTGGGTTCCTTTAATTCCGTGATGAAGTGGCTGACCTCTTCCTGCATTTGCTCATCAATCCCGTAACTGAACGGGATGCGGTAAGTGAGCACGCGGCTCCCATCGGCGCCTTCCCACCAGAAAAGGTCGGCGGGAAGCTTCTTCTCGTGAGCTTGGGGACGCATGAAGACATAAGCGTGCATGCCTTCGAGCTTGAGGATCTGCGGCAAGGTCCCCGGATGGCCAAAGGAGTCGGGGTTGTAACCGACCTGGGCCATGCGTCCAAATAACTGCTGGAACAACCTTTGGCTGTAGAGCCCTTGCCGGACCAACGATTCGCCATTCGGGATATTCACGTCCGGCTCGACCCACCAGCCGCCCACCAGATCCCACCGCCCCTCCTCCACCCGCTTGCGGATCTCTTCGAGCATCGCGGGGTCAGTTTCCGCGACCCACTCGTAGAATTGAGCGGAACTCGCGGTGAAAGTGAAGTCAGGGTACTCGTTCATGCGGTCCAGCGCAGAGCGAAATGTGCTTAGCACCACCGACATGGCCTCCGGCCACGGCCAGAGCCACGGGGCGTCAATATGCGCGTTGCCGATCATGTGGAATCGGTATTGGCTCGCACCCGACGGCCAGGAACCTCCGGACTGCGCACTGGCCTTGGCGGCAAAG
>CAWJHY010000010.1:0-71111 GCA_963842495.1 uncultured Acidobacteriota bacterium | reverse complement strand
AAAGGCGCCCCGCCAGCGTCAGGTCTCGTCTTCTCTCTCGCCGTCAAGAAGGACCCGCACCCTGAGGCTTATCAAATCTCGAACGAATCGCCTGGCGGCAAAGCCTCCCATGTCCGCCTGACCGGCGCTACGCCACACGCTATTCCTTACGCCGTATTTGACTTCCTGGAGCGGCAGGGAGCGTTCTTTGGGCTGGATGGTGAAGTGTATCCGCTGGAGCCCGCGCGCGCCCTCAACCTGCCGCCGGCCGGCCGGAACTGGCAGGCGCAGCCGCGTTTCAACGCGCGAGGGTTGGTGCCGTGGCCTGACTTTCTCAACTGCGTCACCATTTACAATCGCGAAGACTGGCGCGCCTATCTCGAAGCGATGGTTCGAATGCGCTTCAACACGCTGGGCGTGCACGTCTATTCCGGCGAGAATCAGTGGGCTGAATCGTTTCTTTCCTTTGAATACGCCGGCGCCGGCCACCTGGCCTATACCGACACGACCGCAACGAACCGCTGGGGCTACCTGCCGGAGCGAACCTCGCGTTTTGGCATGGGCTCCGCGGACTTCTTCGCGGATGAAGTCTTCGGCTCCGATGCCACCACCACAGCCCGGAGTTGCTGGGAAGCCGAAGAATTCGCGCAGAAGCTTTGGGGCGAGGCCTTTCAATACGCCAAGCAACTTGGCATCCGCACCGGTGTCGGGTTTGAGCCTTACCAGATTCCCGATGAGACTTACCGTGCCGTTCCTCCCGAAGCGCACTATACATCCGCTGATCCGAAAGTCCCCGGGCCACGCATCGACCCCGAGTCGGTTGCCGCGAAGGACATCCTGGAAGCGCGCCTGGCACGACTGCTCGAAGCTTATCCGACCGTAGACTACGTCTGGTTGTGGGAAGACGAAGGGATGAGCTGGGCCAGTCAAAAGCAAAATGTTCCGCTTTCCGTCACTCCATTCAAGCAGGCCCACGACTTTCTAAAGCGTCATGCTCCTGAAAAGCGCCTGGTGATTTCCGGCTGGGGCGGCGTCGTCCGCCACTTCGCCTATTTCCACAAGGCGTTGCCGGAGGACATTATCTTTTCGTCGCTGAACGACAACCTCGGTTGGGACCCGGTGAGCGAGGAGTATGGCAAGCTCGAATCGCGCGAGCGCTGGCCGATTCCCTGGCTCGAAGACGATCCGGCCATGTGGCTGCCTCAGTTCCACGTCAACCGCTTCGTGCGCGACATGGACTTGGCGGAACAATATGGGTGCCAAGGCCTGCTGGGCATCCACTGGCGGCATCGCATCATGGACGTTGACGCCGGTTTTCAAGCGGGCTACTCGTGGAACAAGGATCTGACCCCAACCAGGTTCTTCCAAGGCTTTGCCACCGCCCAGGCTCGGGAACCGCGCGCCGCCAAGCTGGCCAAGCTCCTCGATGACACGGACCGCAACCGGCTGGTTCTATGCTCGTGGACCGGCCAGATTAAAGATGGCCACAGCGAAATCCACGAATACTCCGGTGATTATGATGAAGCGTTCCAGTTCTGGAACGGCTACGAACCTCCCGAGAGTGTGAAGAAGTCGCAGGCCGAGGTGGCGAGGCAGCTTCGCGCACTCACGGATTCTGCCTCGAGCGCTGCCGAGCAAGAGCGCCTCAATTACCTTAGCCGCTTTGTCGAGTTCCTCACTCCCTATTCTGAATCGTGGTCCCTGGCGGCGCGCCTGAACCAGAAACTTCAAAAAGCCAGCGAGTTCAAGAAGCAGAACAAAAGCGATGAGGCGCGCAGCCTGATTCTGACAGAAGGCGTACCACTCTGGCTCGATTTGGCGCCTCTGGTTCGAAAAGTCATTCTCGATTACCAGGAGATCGTGAGCACCAGGAACGACCTGGGGCAACTGGCTTCGATGCATAACAAGTATGAGCGGCTGGCTTTGTATCGGCTGCGGGCCTCCATGAAGGAGTTCGTCGGCGAACTGCCGCCCGAAACCGAGCAGTTGTTTGCGGCCGTTCGCAAGCCCGATCCGAAGGCGGCGGCCCGGGCCTTTGTCCCTACTCGGCCAACGGTCCTGCGAAGAGGCGATCAGGCGCGAATCTCTGCCGTGGTTGCTGGGGCGGGACAAGTGGCGGGCGTTACTCTCTTCACTCGCGCCAAAGACTCGGACCAGTGGAGTCTTACAACCATGAGCCTTCTCGGCCGACGCACCTATACCAGCACGGTCAAATGGCAAGAGGCCGCCCCTGTGTTGGATTACTACGTCCAAGCGGCTATTGAAATTGCAGGGGCCAAGAGAACTCTCACTTCTCCGCCCGAGGCGCCCGCCCGTTTTTATACCGTGACCCTCCTGTAGGGGCGGCCCTCGTGGCCGCCCTTGCGCCGTCTCCCCCTTGACTATTGACAGGAGAGCATGTAATCTGTTGTCGATAACTGAGAGGAGTGCTATGAGCAAGCCAACCGACCTTGTACAAGGTACCTTAGACGTTCTCATTCTTAAGACCATCGCCCTCGAGCCCATGCACGGCTGGGGCATCGCCCAGCGTATTCGCCAGGTCTCCAAGGAGGTGCTCCAGGTGAACCAGGGAGCGCTTTACCCCGCCCTGCATCGCCTCGAGCAAAGCGGCTGGATCAAAGCCAAGTGGGGAGAGTCCGACAACAATCGCCGCGCCAAGTTCTATTCGCTTACTGCGGCCGGACAGAAGTACTTGGAGCAGGAGCAAGCCCACTGGAAGAAACTCTCCGCCGCCATCGGGCTGGTGTTGGAAGCATCTTGAAGTCAGTGGAACGGGTGTCATTCCGAGCGTCACGAGGAATCTCGCTCCGCTCTCGGGCGCCTTGCGAAAGAAAGAATCAGGACGAGATTCCTCGCTGCGCTCGGAATGACACGGTTACGTGAGTTTTCCCGAAAACTGATGGCTGAGAGCTAAATGATCCGTCACCTTTACAAACTCCCGTTGCGATTCCGTTCGTTATTCAGGCGCGGACGTGTGGAAGGGGAGCTAAGTGACGAACTCCGCTTTCACCTCGAGAAGCTGGTCGAGGAAAACATTGCAAAAGGGATGACCTCAAGCGAAGCGCGTTATGCCGCCCTGCGCGGGCTGGGCGGCGTTGAGCAGATCAAAGAGGAGTGTCGCGATATGCGCCGTGTGGACCACATTGAGAATCTCATTCAGGATATTCGGTTTGGGATTCGCACCCTGTGCAAGAATCCCGGCCTCGCCGTCGTTGCCGTCGTCACGCTTGCCCTTGGCATCGGAGCAAATACAGCCATCTTCACTCTTCTCGATGCCGTAATGCTCAGGTATCTCCCGGTCCGCGAGCCGGCGCGGCTGGTTTCATTCGCCGATAATCCACGCGAATCAATGTCGATCAACGAGCCCTCCTCGCCCACGGATGCCATCTTCCAATCCGGTCAATGGACGTTGTTCTCCTATCCAATGTATGAGCATTTCCGCGATCACAGCCGTCTTTTTGAAGCGATCTGCGCTTTTCAGACTCCCGAGGACACGCTATCGGTCCGCTTCGAAGGCCCGCAGCATCGCGGCGCTGCGCAGGTGGCGCAAGGCAAGCTGGTCTCAGGGAACTTCTTCTCCGTCCTCGGCGTCAGGGCCGTGCTGGGGCGCCCTCTAACACCAGAGGACGACCGGCCGGGGGCGCCGCCGGTTGCCGTGGCGAGCTTTGAATATTGGCGCAGTAAACTGGGCGGCGACACGAGTGTGCTGGGCCGCGCCGTCGATATCGACAACGTACCAATGACGCTTGTCGGAGTCATGCCGCCGGGCTTCTTTGGAGAGAGGGTCACAAAGGATTCTGCCGACTTCTGGATGCCTCTGAGCCTTCGATCGAAGCTAACCTTAACCGTAATGCCGGAAGTGAAATCTCTCCTGACCAACCCCAACGCCTATTGGCTCGGGATGATCGGCCGCCTCGAGCCCGGGGTGAGCAGGGCGCAAGCAAATGCCGAGATAGACGGCGAGCTTCGGCAGTACCTGACGGGGTTGCTGGGCGGAAAGATTAGCGCTAATGCGCGCAAACAAATCGAGCACGCGTTCGTCACCTTGGCGCCTGGGGGCAGGGGGTTATCTTCTCTGCGTTTTGATTACGCGGAACCCCTCCACATTCTTCTCTCCATTGTGGGCCTTGTGCTTCTGATCGCGTGCGCGAACGTCGCCAATCTGCTGCTGGCGCGCGCAGCCACTCGCCAGAAAGAGATAGCCATGCGGTTGGCGCTCGGCGCCACGCGCGGACGTGTACTCCAGCAACTGCTTGTCGAAAGCGTCTTGCTGGCAGTGTTGGGAGGGGTGGCGGGCGCGCTTCTCGCCTCCGCGGGCGTTCGCGTCCTGGTCTCTCTAATCGCCGCGAAAGTTCCCCTGAACGTTAAGCCGGATCTTCCGGTATTCGGATTCACGATGTTCGTCATGCTGCTCACCGCGATCCTTTCCGGTCTCTTTCCGGCGCTCAAGTCAACTCAAGTCCAGCTCATTCCTGCAATCAAAGGAGGCCCATTAGCGGCTAACGGACAGCCGCCCCGCTTGGGGTTGGGAAGGAGCCTCGTGACGCTTCAAATCGCCATTTCTCTGTTGTTGCTGGTGGACGCAGGGCTTCTGATTCGCAGCCTCTCCAATCTCGAAAACCAGAATCTGGGATTCAATCCCCGGCCCGTACTGCTCGTGAGCATCAATCCTGAACTGGCCGGGTACAAGCCCGCACAACTACCGGGCCTTTACCGAGATTTGCTGGACCACATCGACGCTCTTCCCGGCGTTCGCTCCGCGAGTATCGGAACCACGAGCCCCATGAGCGGCGGGGAGACTTCGGCCGATATCACCGTTGAGGGCAAAGCGCGGCCAACGGCTGAGAGTGCCTCCCAGCTCGTCGCTGTGGGGCCGCAATACTTCGAGACTGAAGGGATGCGAATTGTTGCGGGGCGGGAGATCTCCCGCGAGGACACGCCGGCATCCACTCCCATTGCCGTCGTTAATCAAGCTTTCACACGCCACTTTCTGCCGGAAGGAAGTCCGATCGGCAGACGATTCAGCCTCGGATCGCCATTCAACGCGCCCGGATTCGAGATTGTCGGGGTCGTCGAGGACGCAAGGTACGGGAGCGCTCGGGATCAAGCTGAGCCCATTTTCTTCCTACCCGCATACCAAGTGGAATCGATCTCAGCCTATGTGAGGGAGATCGAAATCAGAGCGGAGGGAGATCCCGCGGCCATCACCGCCGAAGTGCGGAGTGCAATCCAGGGAATCAATCCTAACTTGCCCATGGATGCCACCACGCTTACACAGCAGGTGAACGATTCGCTTGCCCAGCAGCGGGCGTTTTCAGGACTCACAGGGTTCTTCGGAATTCTGGGGCTGGTGCTGGCGTGCGTCGGCCTATACGGAATCATGGCCTACAACGTAACGCGCCGTACTCGAGAGATGGGTATCCGAATGGCGCTGGGCGCGCAGAAAAACCAGGTATTGTGGATGGTGTTGCGCCAGACGCTCCTGCTGATCGGGATTGGGATCGCCATCGGCGTTCCCGTCGCGCTTGCCGCCGCGCGTCTAATCGCAAGCCAACTCTACGGCCTTAAACCCTCTGACCCATCCACCATTGTTTTCGCCATATTCGTTCTGACAGGAGTGGGACTGCTGGCAGGTTACCTGCCCGCCCGCCGGGCGGCGAAAGTGGATCCGATGGTCGCGCTCAGATACGAATAGGATTCAGGAGTCGGGATTAAGGTGGGGACAAGAGAAGCCCTCTCCCTCTTGGGGGAGAAGGTGGACCACGGCGGTTTTTTCATCAGCCGTCGCGGGCCGGGTGCGGGAGTTCCCTCCCCATGACAAGCCCCAGACCCCAAATCCGTGGCCTGCGGCTTTTAAGGAGGGCAAAAGCCTCGGTACATCCCATTGCGCCTCGACAACACGACGGACGAGAGTTTTAGACTGTTTGCTGATAGCTGAAGACCAAAAGCTCGTATGACTCGCTGGCTATACAAACTCCCACTGCGGTTCCGCTCTCTGTTCAAGCGTAGTCGTGTCGAACAGGAGCTAAGCAACGAGCTTCGATTCCACTTGGAGAGGCTAATCGAGGAAAACGTCGCAATTGGGATGACACTGGAGGAAGCCCGCTATGCCGCTCTGCGCGAGTTGGGCGGCCTCGAACAAATCAAGGAGGAGTGCCGCGACATGCGCCGTGTCAACTGGATCGAGAATTTCCTTCAGGATGTCCGTTACGGCTTACGGATGCTCGCCAAGAATCCCGGCTTCGCGGCGGTGGCGGTTCTCACGCTCGCGCTGGGCATCGGCGCGAACACGGCGATCTTCAGCGTGGTTGATACGGTCTTGCTGCGGCCTCTGCCTTTCAAGAATCCGTCGAGCCTGGTGTGGGCTACGGAGCGCTTTCCTGCCACTCGGGGCGCCGCAACCGTCATCAGTCCCGATTTCATGGGTTGGAAGGATCGCAACCAGGTCTTTGAGCAAATCGCCGCTTTCGGCGGAGGCGTAGGAGCAAATCTCACCTCGGCGGGGGAACCCGCGCGCGTGAGTGTTCTGCACGTCACGGCTGGCCTGTTCACAATGTTGGGCGTTCAGCCGATTGCCGGGCGCGCGTTCCTGCCGGCGGAAGGAAAGCAGGGACAGGACCATGTTGCGCTCCTCAACGAGGCGCTGTGGCGCGCTCGCTATGGCGCTGACCCCCGCATTGTGGGCAAGACCATGCGCCTTGACGGCGACGCTTACACCGTGGTCGGTGTGATGCCGGCAAACCTGCGCTACCCCGCCGCAGAGATCTGGACCCCGCTCGCGCTGGACGCGGACTTCTTTTCCCCGCATTCTCCGCGATGGCACATCCTCACAGTAATCGCCCGCCTGAAG
Source organism: uncultured Acidobacteriota bacterium (assembly GCA_963842495.1). Taxonomy (GTDB): domain Bacteria; phylum Acidobacteriota; class Terriglobia; order UBA7540; family UBA7540; genus CAVROP01. The sequence continues at coordinate 64,282 of CAWJHY010000010.1, read as the reverse complement.
CCCGGCGTCAGCACCGGCCGGGCGCAATCCGACCTGCAACTCTTGACTCAGCAGATGAACCGGGAATACCCGCCGCAAGCCGCGCCATTCCGCGCCCACGTCCGCGTCGAGGTGATACCGCTTCACGCGCTGCTCGTCCAAAACGTGCGTTCGCTGTTGTTAATCCTCTTAGGGGTTGTCGGATTCGTCCAACTGATTGCTTGCGCCAATGTCGCCAGCCTGCTACTTTCGCGCGGAGTGCTGCGAGGTAAGGAAATGGCGGTGCGTGCGGCGCTGGGAGCGCGGCGTTGGCGGCTAATCCGGCAGTTGCTCACAGAGAGTTTTTTGCTGGCATCCGCCGGCGGCGTGCTCGGTGTCCTGGCAGGACTTTCCTTGACGAAAATTCTTGGGCGGCTCATCCCTTCCGATCTTTCGCCGGACATCCACCTCGACCCGCTCGTCCTGGCCTTTTCCACCGCGATCGCCGTACTGGCGGTTTTGGTCTTCGGATTCGTTCCCGCTTTCGTGGCTTCTCGAACCGACGTTGGCGAAGCGCTTAAAGAAGGTGGGCTCCAGGCAGGAACTGGTCCCGCGCCTTACCGCCTCCGCGCCCTTCTGGTGGCCGGCGAAATCGCCTTGTCGCTGATTCTGCTTGCCGGGGCGGGCCTTCTGGCGCGGAGCTTTCTGCGTCTTACGCAGGTTGATCTCGGCTATGACCCTCACGGCGTGTTGATCGCCACGGTTGACCGGCCGTTAACGATAGACTTCGACTCACAACAACACGCAGCCTTTTTCCATGAAGCGCTGGAACGAATCCGCAACCTGCCCGGCGTCAAAGACGCCGCGATCACAACCCGCCACCCGCTGCGGCACATCATCAACTCCACCATGATGCTCAACGTCCGGGGCGCGGAGAACTTCCGCCCTCCGCAACCCATCCCCACCTGCGCGATTAGTGGGGACTACTTCCGAGTGATGCGCATTCGTTTACTCAAGGGACGCGCCTTCAGCGATGCCGACACCGGCAGCGCTCAGGGCGTGGTCATCGTCAATGAATCTTTTGCGCGCATGGTCTTCAAGGCTCGCGACCCTCTCGCGCAGCAGATCAGCTTTGGCCCCCCGCCGGCTCCCTGGAGGGAGGTGGTTGGCGTGGTTGCGGACACGAGGGACGCCGCCCTCGAAGAAGAGCCCCTCCCCGAAATCTTCGTGCCTTACCTTCAACAACCCTCGTTCAGCATGAGCTTCGTGATTCGAGCGCAGCCTAACTTACAGCCTCTGGTGGATGCAGTTCGCCATTCCGTCGAGAGCATCGATAAGAATCAACCGTTGTCGGATGCCGAAACCTTGGACACAGCCATCGCCACCTCCGTGGCGTCCCGGCGATTCCAAATGATCCTGCTCGGTCTATTCGCGTTACTCGCCTTGGTGCTTGCGGCGGTCGGAATCTACGGCGTGGTCGGTTATTCCTGTAGCCAGCGAGTTCATGAGTTCGGCATTCGTACGGCGCTGGGAGCGGAGCGCAGGGACTTGCTTCGCATGGTCATCCGCCACGGAGCCAAGCTCGCGCTGATCGGTGTGTGTGTCGGCCTGAGCGGCGCGCTCCTGCTTACGCGCTTCTTGTCCAGCATGCTCTACGGCATCAAACCCACTGACCCGCTGACCTTGGCCGGTGTATCATTGATTCTGACCGCCGTGGCGCTCCTGGCCAGCTACATCCCCGCCCGTCGCGCGACCAAGGTCGATCCCATGGTGGCGCTGCGGCACGAGTAAAGCTCTCAGCTTTCAGCTTTCAGCTTTCAGCTCTCAGCCTTCAGCCAGCCGAAACTTGGCAGTTGCTTGCTGATGGCTGATAGCTGATGGCTGACAGCTCGCAGACTATCGAGGTAAATTATGGGTGCATTGCTCAACGACGTTCGTTACGGCCTTCGCATGTTAGCGAAGAATCCCAGCTTCACTGCTGCCGCCATCCTTACTCTGGCCCTCGGCATCGGCGCCAATACGACGATCTTCAGTGTGGCGTGGCGTCCCATGCGCTATCAGGACGCCAATCGTCTACTGATGGTCTGGGAAACGAGGCCCGATGGCAGCCGAAGCCCCGTGTCCGCTCCTACCTATCTTGATTGGCGGGACCAAAACAAGTCCTTCGAGCAGCTTGCCGCCGCTCGTAGCGCCAGCGTTGCCTTGTCCGGAAACCCTCCGATTCAGGTGTCAGGAGCGCGCGTCACTTCGAACTTCTTCGACACTTTCCGCCTGCGGCCTGAGCGAGGACGGTTTTTCTCGGCGGAGGAATTCGGCCCGGACGGCAACAGGGTAACCGTCCTGAGCCACGAAGTGTGGCAAACCCAATTTGCCGGGGCGGCGGATATCGTGGGCAAAACCGTTCGCCTCAACGGCGAGTCGTACTCGGTGATCGGCATTGCTCCCGCTGATTTCGAGTTTTGGGGGCGGATGGACGTCTGGATGCCGTTGGTCCTTCCCAACGCGGCGCCCGACCGCCAGACTCGCGACCTGCTGGTAGTTGGGCGAATGAAGCCGGGCATCACGGCCTCCCAGGCAGGCGAGGAAATGCGCACGCTCGCGGCGCGAGTGGCGCTCGTATCGCCGGAATCCAACAAGCAGTGGAGCGCGCTTACCCAGGACTTCTATCAGGCGTTGGCTGGTCCGGGGGTCTTGTTGATGATGGTTCTCTTGTTTGTCATCGTGTGTTTGGTGCTGCTGCTGGCCTGTGTGAATGTGGCCAACTTGCTCCTCGCCCGCGCCACCACGCGCCAAAAGGAAATTGCGGTCCGGTTCGCCTTCGGAGCCAGCCGCTGGCGGGTCATCCGGCAACTGCTGGCGGAAACTCTTCTCTTGGCCGTGCTGGGCGGCGCCCTGGGCCTGCTGCTGGCCTTCACCGCGGTGCGCTACTTGGCCACTCTCCCGGTCCTTCAGGCGCCGGGCCTGGCGCCTATCGAAATCAATCGCCTGGTGCTTGAGTTCGCCGTAATACTTTGTGTGGCCTCGACGCTGATTTCCGGATTCGTCCCCGCCTGGCGGACAACCGCCGCGAATTTGATCGAACACGTCAAAGCGGCAGGTCACACCACGGTGGGCGATCGAAAGCAGATCCGCCTGCGGAATGGGCTGGTGATGGCAGAACTGGCACTATCGGTGGTGCTCATGGTGACCGCGGGCCTTAGCTTGCGCAGCTTCATACGTCTGGCTCAAGTGGATCCGGGCTTTCCCAGCCGGGACCTGCTGACCGCCCACATGTCGCTCCCTGCCCCGCAGTATGCCGATGCGGATCGCGTGCGCGAGTTCAGTACGCAATTGCTGGAGAAGGTTCGCGCCATCCCCGGCGTCGAGGACGCCGCAATCTCTAGCGGCCTGCCGCCCGCGAACTTCGAAAACGGCCGGCCTTTTCGTGTCGAGGGCAGAGACCCAGCCGCGGCGAATGCTTCCGGCGTCGCAAATTGCCAGGTTATCAGCGCCGGATATTTTCACACCCTCGGCCTCAGGGTATTAAGAGGGCGCGCCTTCAGCGAAGACGACCGCCAGGGTACAACCCCGGTGGTGATTGTCAATCGCAGGCTGGCTGAGAAGTTTTTTGCAACCGGCGATCCCTTGGGCAGGCGCCTGCTGATTTCAGAACAACTTCCGGGCCGCAACGAGCCCTCACAACCGATCGCGCTCGAAATCGTGGGCGTCGTAAACAACTTGAAGAACTTCCGAGTGAACGAACCCAGCAACCCCGAGATCTATGTTCCCTATCTGCAAGCACCGTGGTCGAGCGAATACCTTCTGGTCCGCAGCCGCAGCGAGACCTCTTCGCTTGTGGCGGCAGTCCGCAAGGCCCTGAGCGCAGTCGATCCTGATTTGCCCCTGACCGAGGTCAGCACCATGGACGAGCGCCTCTCGAGGTCGCTCGCCGGCGGCCGGGTGGTCGTGGCCCTTATGGTCATCTTCGCCTTCATGGCCCTCTCGATGGGCAGCGTGGGTCTGTATGGAGTGATCTCCCATTCGGCGGCTCAGCGCACCGCCGAATTTGCCCTGCGCTTGGCATTGGGTGCTCCGCAGCACGAAGTCTTACGTTTGGTGGCGGGCGGAGCGTTGCGCCTGCTGCTGGTCGGCGGCGCCGTGGGAATGGCGTTGGCCCTTGGGATGGCGCATCTGCTCAGTAGTTCGATCTTCGGCGTCAGCCCCTATGATCCCCTCACGTTTGCGACAGTGACGTTGGTTCTTTTGGGTGTCGTCCTCACTGCCAGTTACCTGCCCGCGCGCCGAGCCCTGAAAGTCGATCCCATGGTGGCGCTGAGATATGAGTAAAGCGGTGGTTAGTGGTTAACACCGAGGCTAGAGTTCGAGTGGATTCAAAATGCGCAATCCCGGGAAGCGCGCGAAGTCCCGGTCGCTCGTGGCAAGAGTCGCTCCGTGTTCTATGGCTACCGCTGCCAGATGGGCGTCCATGATCAGAGGCCCATGGACTTGTCCCTTAGTCATCAATGAGCGCAGAATATCCCAGTGGCGTTCACCAGGGTTCAGGACGCTGAACATTGGACGCTCGAGCCAGCCTGAAACGATGGCGGCCGCCTCAACGGTGGAAAGCGGATGCTCCAGAGGTCGCGGGCTCGTGCTGATGCGCAGGAAGGCAAGAAGCGTCATCCATGTCAGCGCGATATTCTCGGGCTTCAGGGTAGTGGTTTCAAGCCATCCGCGGGCAGCTCGATGATGTGGGGAGGAAGGATCATAAGCGTACAGAAGGATGTTGGCATCGATGAGGATCATCGGTGAAGAGGCCCTTCGATTTGCTCTATCAGTTCCCACACGTTGTCGTAGCTGAAGCCCGGGCGCAGGCCCAACGGCCGTGCCTTGACCTTAAATGGCGGAGCCGAAGCGATTTTGGAGCGAGTGTTCAAGCCGACACGGAGACAGTCATTCACAATCTGTTTGAAGGGTGCGCCGGACTTGCGTGCTTCGGCCCGGAGCTTGGCTGCCACGTCGTTGTCAAGAGTTAAGGTTGTTCGCACAACTTGATGCTACGTCTGGAACATCAAGATGTCAACCCACTACCGCCGCGATTGCATTGACACCTTTCGCAAGACTGTCTAAGGAGTACGCCATATGCGCCGGACAAAATCCCTCCAGAATTTCATCTCGGGTGTGTGCTACGTTTATAGGATGTCAACCAAGAATCCCGGCTTCACGCCAGCTGTTTTTGCGGCGGCCGCCCTTTGCCTTTGCGGCTCCCCTTCCCTGGCGCAAGTCGCGCCGACCTGGGTGCACCGCTTCGTACCGGACATTGCGGAAAAGGCCGCCGACTCGAGCACTGCCAACTGTCATTACCTGCCGATATTCGGGGAGAGCGATTCGGCGGCCCGGATCGCCCGGAGCGTCGCGCGTTTCGCCGAGGTCAAAGTCGATCCGCAGGGAACCTGCCGTCCCGTCCGCTACGAGCGCGAGGAACAGATTTACTTCATCCTCGAAGGCAGCGGAATTCTACACTACGGCGAAGAGAAAGCTCCGGTTCGAAAGAACGACTTCATGTATCTTCCGCCGGGGATCACGCACACCATCTCCGGCTCCGCCGATCAGCCCTGCCGCGTGTTGGTGATGGGGTTCAGGATTCCTGCCGGGACAAATCTCCAGCCGCCGCCCAAGCTCGTGGTGGCCAACATGGATGACCTCAAGGAACAAACCGTTGCAGGGCACCCCTCGTCCGTTCTCTATAAGCTCCTGGTCGGCGATCGGAAGAGTAAGCGAGACCGAATTGCCGCCGGCTACGTGGTCACCAGCCTCTTTTTGATGGATTTTGCGCCGGGAGGCACAAACACTCCGCACCATCACGAAACCGCGGAGGAGATTTATCTTATACTGGATGGGCATGGTAAGATCGTCGCCGGAGGTGGAGAACACGGCGTAGAAGGCTTGCACGAAGCCCATGCCGGCGATGCGTATTTCTTCCGCCTGAATTGCACGGTCGGCTTCTACAACAGCTCGGAGGCGGGCGCCAAGGCTCACATCCTGGCCGTACGCTCGAGGTTTCCGTTTCACGCCGAGGAGGATTGAGTTCCGCCCCTTTCGCCCACCACCCTTTAACCCACATTTCCATTTTGAACGCCCCGCACGAATCTTCGGACGTTCGCCGGCATCAATGTTCACAGGGGTTTAAGCGCAATGAAGACATGCCGGAGGTCAACACCTAATGGGTGAGAGACAAAACGGGCCATTTCAACTCTCCTTTAACAGTTCTCTGAAGGTGGATTTCCAGGGATCGCGGGTCACCTCCGAAGCTGGCCTGATTCTGGTGCGCGAGTTGGACGAACGCTTGGGCTTCGGTGATCTCATCGTGCAGCACCTGACCGACTCACGGCGCGGGAAGAACACGCAGCTTCCGCTGGCGGACCTGTTGCGCCCGTCCGTCTACAGCCGTATCGCCGGCTACGAGGATGTCAACGATGCCGGGCGGCTCTCGCAAGATCCGACGTTCCGCCTGATTGGTTCCGAGAAAACTTGGGATCGTGGTGCGGCGCTGACTTCCCGCCTGTTCCGGTCCAACGAGGTGCGCCTGTGGCTGAACGTGATCGCTTACAACTTGGGCAACCTGTGGCGGCGGCTGGTGTTGCCAAACCGGATTGGCAACTGGTCGTTGACGAGTTTGCAGCAGCGGTTGGTGAAGACGGGCGGGCGGTTGGTAAAGCACGCCCGGTACTATTGGCTGTTGTTGGCGGAAAGCCACCTGACCCGCCGTCTGTTTGGAAGCATGGTGGGGCGGATCGAGGCGCTGCCGGCGCCGGCGGGGTAGAGCTTACCGCTGGCAGGCGAGAAAATCGAACCAAGAGAGGACGCTGATACGGGACAGTCTGTGCCGAGGATCGCCTGGACAGGAGGGCCGTTCCCTGGTTGGGGTTTACCCGGAGGGCCAGAGATTGCGTTTCGCCCGTACGGTGGGGCCGACCAGGATTAAAATATGTTAAGGAATAATCCTGAGCGACCGGTTTGGATGTACGCTATGGAGAACCAGGAAGCCAAAATGGAAATTCCTGTTTACTCCTGCCCGATGGACGCGGCTCACTTGTGGACGGCTTTGCGCTATACCGAATTGAATCCCGTCAGAGCGGGGATGATAGCCGACGCGGCGGGGTGGCCATGGTCCAGCGCCGCCGCTTGGCTCCGCAAAAAGGGGGCCGTCCGCGCAAAACGGTCGCTGAGGTTTCGGAGGAGTCACTGACCTTTGCGGAAAACCAGTGAAACGTTCCGTCTGTCCCCGGTTTTCCCGACGCGGCGGTCCCGCATGGCGGGACGCCAGGTTGACTTCGATTGCGAAGGAAAAGAAGCGGACCGCAGAAGCGGCGGTCCGCACCACTTGCTTGCTACGTATATGGTGCGCTCACGGCTGTGTTCAAGGGACGCTGGCGCTAGCATCAGGCGGCAGGGAGGATCAAATGTCGAAAGCAAACGGATTACGATTCGAACGGGCGGCTATGGCTCTTTTGATCTGGGGGATGGCCGCACCGCTCATGGCTCAGGGGGGAGGCGCAGTAACAGGTCTGGCGATCGACCAACAGGGGAAGCCGCTGGCGGGGTACACTGTTGCAGTTGAGGATCTCAACACTCATTACGTATATAAGACCAAAACCAACGGAAAGGGAGCATACACATTGGTGGGTTTGCCGCTACACGTGTACAAACTCACACTGGAGGACCAAAGCGGCAAAGAATTGCGGTCCATCGAAGGCCAATCGTTGACCGACGGCGGCCTGACAACTATAAACTTTAATTTGAAGGATAACCCCACACAAGCGGGAGGTGGCGGGCAGGCGCCGCGTTTGAACAGCGTGAATGTGGAGGGGCCGCTGATGACCTCATCCAAAGACAGGCCTTCTAAGCGCTACCCGAAGAAGATCGCTGGCTTAGTTGATCGAGGGCAGCACGAAGCGAGCGCCGGGCAACTCGCGCAGGCGGCGGCCGACTTCCAGCAGGCGATCCGACTCGCACCACCGGATGCGAACCTCGAGAATGAACTCGGTATAGTTTATACCGGGTTGAATAACGTCGAAGGAGCTGTGCAGGCGTTTCAGAAAGCAGCAGATCTGGACCCCCAGCACGCAGGCCAGTCTTACTTCAACATGGGCGCCGTTGATTGGAATCACGGTCAGGTGGATGCTGCAGCGCAGGCGTTCAAGAAGTGCCTCCAAGCTGACCCCGACAATGCCGAGGCCTATTACTGGGAGGGCCAGGCCCTGGTCGCAAAGGCCGAGACATTGCCCGGCGGAAAAACTGTTGCTCCCCCGGGCACGGTCGAGGCCTTCGAAACTTATTTAAAGCTATCCCCCAATGGGCCGTACGCAGCCGTGGCCAGACAAATATTGCAGACGATTGCGCCGGGAACGGACGGGCAGCATTAGCCACGGTCGCCATCCTGAAACCTGAACTGCCCACGCAGAAGGTCACCAAGCGTGTAGCGCAGAGCCGGCAGCGCAGGTCGCCGCCTTTGCAGCCTGCGGCTCTTCAGTGACGCGCTCGGGGATCTCCGGTTGCGGTCAGCCAGAGCAGCAATGCGTTTTTAATCCCCTCCTCAGATGAGGAGGGGATTGCGAGCCGCCGTGGCTCCCCTCCTCATTGAGGAGGGGATCAAGGGGTGGTGGCAAACAATGAATGGAGAAGAACATGGCCAACCTAATCTCATCTTTTGATCGTCGCGCGTTTATGAAATGGGCTGCGGCGCTGCCTCTGCTTGGCCAGATCGCCGCCCAAGATCTCTTCGCCAACGTGCAGGAAGCCGTCGGCAAGGGTGCTGCGAGCAACGTCTATCGGCGTCTGGGGGTGAGGCCTCTTATCAACTGCCGTGGAACCTGGACCTATCTGAGCGGCTCCTTGGAGCTCCCCGAAGTGCGCGCCGCCCAACTCGAAGCGGCGAAACACTTTGTGAATATCATGGAGCTGCAGCAGGGGGTGGGTAGGCGCCTGGCGGAGCTGACGGGCGCTGAATCGGGGATGGTGACCTCCGGCGCGGCGGGAGCGATGGCTGGCGCCACCGCGGCTTGCATCGCGGGCAACGACCCGGCCAAAATCTGGCAACTCCCCGATACGACCGGCCTTAAACACGAGGTGCTGATGGTGGGCGGGCGCAGCGCCTTTGACAGCGCCATTCGCCTCGCCGGCGCCAAGTTGACTCTCGTCTACTCGCCCGAGGAACTCCAGACTGCTCTTAACGAAAACACCGCCATGATTTATACCACCGACCTCGGTGACCAGTTGGCGAAGGAGATCGAAATCGCCAAGAATGCGAAAGTTCCTCTGCTCCTCGACGACGCCGCCGGTATCCCTCCCATCGAGAACATGAAGCTGTATGCAAAAATGGGGGCGGACCTCTTCACCTTCAGCGGCGGGAAAGGTCTGATGGGGCCGCAGTGCAGTGGTCTCTTGCTAGGACGCAAGGACCTGATCGATGCCGCCATGGCTAATACCAGTCCCTATGAAGGAGCGGTTTGCCGTCCCATGAAGGTCGGCAAGGAAGAAATCATCGGCTGCCTGACCGCCGTGGAAACCTGGCTCAAGTTGGACCTTGCCGCCCTCAACCGCGAATGGAATACGCGCGTGCAGCGAATCGCCAAACTCGCTGAGACGCTCCCGGGAGTGAAGACCGATATTCACATCCCCAAAGGCGGCAATCGTTATCCCACACTAACCGTGAGCTGGGACGAACCAGCCTGGGGATTCACCGTGGAAGACTGCGCCCGCAAGCTAAGCGATGGCGAGCCCCGCATCGAAGTCCTGACGGCGAGTAATCCCAGCCTGGTTTCGGCCGTGGTCGAGGGCAAGCCGAATCCCAAAGAACCCAGATCCAAAAACCAGTTGCAGATTGTTTCCATGACCTTGCGGCCTGGTGAAGACGCGATCGTCGGCAGGCGCCTGCGCGAAGTTTTGGGCGCAGCACGAAAAGCAGCCCGGGCGTCATCCTGAGTGGAGAGACGATCGCGCGGCCGAGGCTCCGATTTGCCATTCTGCTCCGGGCCCTTATTCAGATCATGGGAGTACCTCAGCAGCCGCGGAATTGGCCCCGTCTCGCGAAGCGGGCGACTTAGGGCGAGGGCTTGCGGCCGGTCCTGCCAGGAGGAACAGAACGCGTCCGCTCATCTGCTCGTCGAATTCGCCGCCAGCCTCGAGGGCCAACCTGATTCCTTCCGTTGCATGTTCCTCAGGCACCTTGCCGAGCGCGCAATTCACTTCGAGCGCTGCGGTTCTCGAAATCCCCCGCACCGGAAAAAGGCGGATGCGGAACACGGCTAGACCACCTGCCGGCATGGAGCCCGAGAGCATCCGCGATCGCATGGGTCCGAACCGTGTGGCGCCGAATGCCTGCCCTGCGCGGATCAGGGCGCCCGGCGCGATGCCGTAGGATTGGAAGCTAACGAGTTCAATTGCCACCCAGACCCCCGTCTCGAGAACGTCTCCGTTGGAGGACTTGTGCGCGTAAGTCCCGGCCGCCGTCACCGACTTGCTTTGCGCGGTAAGCGCGCCTGCCCCGCCGATCTCATAGCCGTCGCCTTGGGCCGACTTCACCACCGCCGGGCACGGCGCGGAGTCGCCCGAATCGCACACGAACCCCGCGCCCACCAGGAAGGTGTAATTCGCGGCGCCGCTCTGGGCCATCGCCGGGCCTGGGCCCAGGAATCCTCCCAGGCTCGGCATGATTACACAGGTGATAACCAAACTCGAAGACAGCCTTCGTTTGGACACGACCGCCTACCTTTCGGGCTGGCACAACTGTTCAACTCTTTCCCGGCGCACCCACACCCGCCGGGGTCGGGCCTAGGTTCTTCAGCTCCTCGGTCCTTCCCTGGGCAGGCGCGCTGCCGCGCACGAGAGCGCAAACCTCAGGGTCGGAGGTCTGCGCCGTCTCCGCTCAATCCACCTTCAGTGCAGCGCTGCTACCCCTCCGCATGAGCCGTAGGTGTCGGCTGGGCAGCGCTTGCTGTCACCATACGTGACTGCGGCAAAGCGGCTGTTGTTCACTCCCCAGGAATAGCCCCACGAACCAGGGAATCTGATAATCTCGGAGAAGGTCGGGTGCGCTGTCATCCAGTGCGCGGGTAGATCCACCGAACCGTCTTCGTTCCAACAATCGCCAACCATATCGCCTAGTTCGTTGAGGCCCACGCTCTCGCAGTTTGGCAACCCACCGGCTAGGGGGGACTCGATCGCCTGGGAGTAAGTCGTTCTTTTCCTATCGAGCGGTTTCCAGAGAACTGAAAGGAAATTGCTAAAGTCCGCCGAATGAGTTACCCCCGTGATTTCGCCCCTGTCGTTGATGGTGTAGGCTTCGGTATTTGGGTAGGTCGCGGCCAGTGGAAGTTCCGTGACATCCCAGCCTCTTCCGTCAGCGCTGGGGTTCCAGAGCATCGCAATGACAACCGACCAGTCGCTGTTGAGGCCCGTTCCGACGATCTGCCCATCGTCGTTCACTCCCCAGGCAGGCCAAAAGCTGAAGTCCGGAAAGGCTGATGTGTCGAGTTTGTGGATCTTCCACCCCATGGCCGGACGACCCGGTTTCCCAACCGGCGTCCACACGACCGGAAGCACTTCACCGTCCGAGATCTGGCTCACACCCACGATCAGGGTTCCGAGTTTGTTCGTGCCGTACGCGTAGCTGGATTTGTAGTCTGCGTACCGTGGGTCGCCCGTATCCGCTAGAGTCCCCAAATCAACGATACCAGACTCCTTGGTCCAGGCCACACCGTGCCCATACCCGTCCTGAGCCGTGGAGTGACTGACGATCAGCCCGGCGTTCGAGATCTGGGTATTCGACTCTAGTTCCCAGCCCCGGGATTGCTCGCCACCTAATGTGCCGATATCTATCCACTCGCCGGCATGCGGACCGAACAGAGGCACGGCCAGCGTGTGGGTGTAGCCAACCCCGTCGGAACCGATAGGTGGAACATCGCCACGGCCGACCACCACGCCAAGATCATTGACGCTGGCCGTGGTAAACCAGGTACCGCCGCGATATGTGCCGAGTTCATAGACGTTCTGTTTTTGAGCCCAAGTCCCTTGTACACTGCAGATTACGAATAGCATTACCGGCAACACCACGTTGATTAATCTACGCATAGATTTCCCTCCTGGAATTAGATTTTCAAAACACACGAGCGTGTTGAATCTCAAGTATGAGCGTTGAGCCAGTTGAGAATCGGCTCCCAGACGAGCGTTTCGGCATCCCTCGCGATGAGCAGATCGACGTGGCCGAATGTCCTGCCTCCGCGCATAAGCGCACCCGGCGCGATCCCGTACGAATCAAAGCTGACGAGTTCGCTCGCAATCCAGATGCCCGTCTCAAGGACAGTTCCACTGGAGGACTTGCGGGTGTACGTTCCGGCCGCCGTAACCGACTTGCTTTGTGTGGCAAGCGTCCCGTCCGCGCTTCTCAACAACTGCCCTTAGTCCTACGTGAGAGAAAGCAAAGCCCCCCCGCGCATCACACGGCTTAGCATTTGCTTCGACCCGTTCTATGCGCCCAGCCGAACCGATTTAGATTCGTTCTAAAGAACTAACGCGGGCCCGGTATCGCGCGGGCACGTCCAAGCGGATTGCGCAACCGGCCCCCTGGTCCGGCAAGTGCCGGAATCGTCGAGCCTGCGTGTGTAGGCGCGACCAAAGCATTCTGAGCTTCGTCGATCCGCTGCTGGCAGGCTTGCTCGCAATCGCTGCTGGGAACCAGCAGGGCCGCATGGATGTCGCCGGTGGAGAGCAACCCTTGGGCGAGAATCTCTCCCGAATCGTTGATATAAGCTCCCCAGTACAGATGCAGGTCTGTAAGGTTTTCTACGAGCGCGTTTAGGTCAACCATGGGGCCGCCCTTTTGCCAAAGAAAAGCACGCATGGTGGCCCACCCACTGGGGCCCCACTCACCCGAACATTCGTTTGAAATTCCCACGATTTGCCCGAAATCATTCATGCCCGTGGCCTCGGAGCAGACGTCCTGTCCAATGGTTCCCAAATCTATGGGCTTTCCGAGCCTCCAGAGGATGGCGTCATTACCTTGGTCCCCGGAGAGGGTAGCTCCCCCCACCACGTCGCCAAGCTCGTTGATCCAATAGACCCAGGAATAGTTTCCGCCATTTTTTTTGGGAGGCAGCAGGTCCCGAAGTACCCCACGGTCCCAAAGGAATCCATGAGAATATACGTCGCCAGCTAGGTTGGAAATGCCTGTCACCTGTCCCCTGTTATTGAGCCAAACTGAATAGCCAATTGTGCCTCCCAAAGTGCCCAAGTCCCTCATCTTGCCGTTAGTCCAGAGAAAGGGATCCTCCGTGGGGATTCCAGTCCACGAATTAATGTCGTAAGAGGTATATGACTCGCCGGCGATCTGACCGAACTGATTGATCGCTATTGCGGCGGCGTCGGGGCCGCCCAAGGTGTCCAGATCCCGCATGACGCCGTTTTGCCACACGAAAGCCCGCAATTGGGTTGTGCCAGGCCAAATCATGCCGTAGCCCAATCCGAATCCGGCCGAGAGCGGGTCTTCGGTGGCGTTGAGTGCCACCCCAACTACCTGGCCGAGGTCGTTCACGTCCCATGCGGCGCTCTGAGTACCGCCCAAGGTGCCCAAGTCCCTAATCTTGCCCTTATCCCAGACCACAGCGCGGGCTTCTGGGTATCCAGTATCCGGATCAAGATATCGATTTTCTGCAAGCCCTGCGATCAGGCCGTGGTTGTTGATGGCACCACCGACGCTGCTATTGTTGCCGTCGTTGCCCGGGAGGGCGCCCAGATCAGTCAGGATGCCGTGGTTCCACAGGAAGGCGTGCATCACGTAGCAGTCGGTTTGGATCATGTCGTAAAGGAATTGACCGAGGCAATGGGGGTTGAACGGATCGGGAGCTGCGGTTTGGGCGCCGCCAATCACTCCCTTGTTTGTAAGACTAATTACAAAAAACTGATTGACGCTGTCGGGGCCCCCGAGGGTGCCCAGATCATAAAGCGTGTACTGGTGATACCTGGTTTGTGTTTGCGCCTGCGGGAGTTCATAGACGTTGGGTTTTTGAGCCCAGGTCCATTGCGCGCTGACAATCAGCAGCAGGACCGCCGAAAACACAATGCTAAATAGTTTACGCATAGATTCACCTCCAAATGATGACGAAGGCTGCCGACTGGGATGGACTCATATCAGGCCTCGACCTGAAATGCCCATCTCGTCGGCAACCACCAGAACTGCTGACCACGATTTTGACTTGCCTAGACCACTAGTGTCGTGTCGTTAGAGTTCGCCGCAAGGCTCAGCTCAAGCAGTGCTGCCGCACGGCTCACTCAGAGCGCTCCGACGACCCTCTCACACTTAAAGGTTCCCAAAGCGTCTGAAGGATTCTGGAACATGCCCAACATTTCACGCCCGCCACGGGCGATGACTATGCTTTGCACGATCACGTCGGCGGGGTCGTCGGCATCGTGGAAGGTAAGGGTACCCATGCAGTTGGGATTCACGCTCACCGTTCCGACATAATTAGTCGCGGGGTAGAAATTGGGGGGAGCCCCCAGGAACGTGGAGTCATACGTGCCGGTCAAGTTGCCATCGGCATCAATTTTGAAGACTCCTAAAGCGGTGCCACCCACCGTCCCGTCCGAGTTGTACATTATGTCGGTAGTCGTGAACGCCCAGGCTCCGGCGATGGTCGCGATGGAGCACGGAGGCACCCCTAGGTCGACAGCCACCTCTGGGGTCTGGGAGGAATTCCGAGGCGAGCGTGCGTGCCGTATTTGAGCGTGCGTGGTGGCGACGAGTACGACCACCAACGCGGCGATAACGATTGGTGCAAAGATGCGAATAAGCCATTTCGTCATGGTTCATGTCCTCTTTTGTTCTGGAGAAGTCGCATCGGGCTTAAATCGCCCGCTACGCGAATCGCAGCTTTGCGCTCAGCGCTCGCGAGCGTCAATGCACGGCAGGTGACGGTGGGGTGAATTGTTTGTACATGGCTAACTTCCTGAAGAGCGGCGAGTTGGCCCCTGAAGTACATCTCCGGCTTGCCCTTTCCGGGAAACTCGCGGAGTGGTACACTTGCCATCGAGAGGGGGAACCTGCCCCCATGAAACACACCATTGAAATTAACGCCCGGGCGCGCCATTTGCGCTTCGGTGTTTTCGAGGTCGACCTACGCACCGGAGAACTGCGTAAGCAGGGACTGAAGGTCAAGCTGCCCGGTCAGCCCTTTCGAGTCCTCGCCATGCTGCTGGAGCGTCCGGGCGAGCTGGTGACCCGCGAAGAGATTCGAGAAAATGTCTGGCCCGAGGACACCTTCATTGATTTCGAACACAGCATCAATACGGCGGTAAAGCGGCTGCGCGAAGCGTTCGGGGACGACACCGAACATCCGCGCTACATCGAGACGTTGCCACGGCGCGGCTATCGCTTTATTGCGCCCGTCGAGGCCCTCAAGGCCAGCTCTTCTGCCCTGGGGGGAGGATGGCCGCGCGAGGCGGGGGCGGGTGAGGATGGTGTTGCGGCGGGGTCGCCACCGCCGGCCGATCTGCAGACGACCCGCAGCATCACTCCAAGCGAAGCACTGCCCCGCCCCTACCAGCCGGTGATACTGGGGGCAGGAATTATCATCCTTGCCCTGGTGGCCGTTTTCACCTTCAACGTCGCCGGTCTCCGTGACCGGATGTTGCGCGCCGTAGGGGCGGTTCGCCAACCGCCCCTACAGATCCGATCCATCGCCGTGCTGCCTTTGGAGAACCTCTCGCGCGACCCCGAGCAGGAATACTTCGCCGATGGCATGACCGAGGAACTGATCACCAATCTGGGCAAGATCAGTGCGTTGCGGGTCATTTCACGGACTTCGGTGCTGCGCTACAAAGGCACGAAGAAGCCGCTGCCGGAGATTGCCAAGGAATTGAATGTAGATGCGATATTGGAAGGCACGGTGCTGCGCTCGGGCAGCCGAGTTCGAGTCACGGCCAACTTGCTCCACGCCGCCACCGATCGGCACCTGTGGGCGGAGAGCTACGAGCGCGACATGGGCGATGTCCTTACGCTACAGAGCGAGGTGGCCCAGGCGGTGGCGCGGGAGATCAAGGTTGCGATTTCCCCGGCAGAGTCCAGGGGCTTGGCCAGGGTGCGCCCGGTCAACCCCGCGGCCTACGAACTCTACTTGAAGGGGCGATATCACTATTACAAGTGGACGCCCGAGAGTTTTCGAACCGCAGTCGAGTACTTCCAAAAGGCGGTCCAAGCCGATCCGGGTTGGGCCGAGCCTTACGCGGGGCTAGCCACCACCTACGGCTGGCTTTGGATTGAGGGGGCCTTGCCACCCCGGGAAGCGCTCCCTCGATTCGAGGCAGCCTTGAAAACAGCCTTGGCAATTGATGACACCGATCCTGAGGTGCGTTACGCACTGGCGGCGAGCGCGTTCTACTATCGCTGGGATTGGGAGGAAGCGGATCGGGAGTTCCAAAGGGCCTTGGCGCTCGATCCGAACCTGGTCGAGGCCCGCTTCGAGTACGCTTGGTTTTTGTCGACTATGGGGCGCTTCCCCGATGCGGTCACCGAGGCTGAGCGGGCCGTCGAGCGTGATCCCCTTTCTGTTTCTGCTAACCTCGCCTTGGGCGATGTCCTCTTCCTGGCGCACCAGGACGAGCGGGCCATCGCGCAGTTGCGACGCACCGCCGCTCTGGAACCGGCCGATTCCAGAGCTCACCAGTTCTTGGCCACGTACTACGAACAAAAGCAGATGTACGGAGATGCCATTGCGGAACTTCAAAAAGTGGCGGCATTGCAGGGAGCTCCTCCCGAGAAACTGGCTGGCCTCCAACACGCTTACCAACAATCGGGACCCCAAGGTTACTGGATGTGGCAGCTATCGGAGGCCAAACGGCGCAACGCCCCCTATGAAATCGCGCTGGTTTATGCCCGCCTCGGCGACGCAGGTCGGGCAGTTGCCTGGCTGGAAAAATCCTACCAACAGCACTACTGCTATATGGTCCAATTGAAAACATTCCGTGCGTGGGACCCAGTTCGCTCCGACCCGCGCTTCCAGGACCTCCTGCGCCGCATGAACTTCCCGCCCTGAGTCCGGAGGCATGCACCGGCACGAGGCAGGAGGGCCGATGCCGGTTCCGTGGCCGGATCGGACTTTCTGATCTCCGCGCATTTTTCGCTTGACAAATGCCACAGCATAGGCTAGAATTGTGGAGTATCTGGGCAGGCGGTTAGGCCCTGCCGGATAGGTTATGCTGGGAAGCCTGCCTCGATTTTCGGTCCCTGCCGTTGGTTCCAATTCGCTATTCCCTCTCCTTGCCCACCGCACACGCGGTGTCGACTCCGTCACAGTCAAAAAGTCGAGGAGTCAAGGAGTCGAGGAGTTAAGAAGTCCAGGAATGGAAAACCGGGAACTGACCGCGACCCCCACCCTCGGGCCGCCGGCCGGAAGGCCGTCTGCCACTCCTCGACCTCTCGACCTCTCAACTGCTCGACCCCGAAATCTAACGAACCAACCGGGGAGGCAGGGACTCCGAAAAAGTGCAAAATCATACGAGCGATCCCAGTATGTCATTGAAAACAAAGAAAGGCACATTGAAAACGAACCGAAAACGAACCCAACTTTGAGCGTATTTTGCGCAGATCGAACCCAAAAAGTGCGCTCTTCTGTGAAGCACGTGCGCCCAGGTGGAAGCGTTGCACCCGGAACTGCCGAAGGGTTCCGGAGGTGGCCCTCGACCGGAAACCCTCAGGATCGCGAGAGAATACAAAAATCGTGGGAACGAACCTAAGAACTCATTGAAAGCAAAGGATATCACTCTTATCGCAATGCAAAACGAACCCCAATTTGAGTGTCAAATGCCCGCATTGACCCCCAAAAGTGGGCTTGGCAGTATCTCACGCATCGCGACGGCAGGACGGTACCGGAGGAATGCGGCAGGGTTCGAAATCGGCCCGCGGGTGGAAGCCGGGGGGAGATGAAAAACGCAAAAATCGTGGAAACAAAGCCAAGAACTTACTGAAAACAAAGGACACATCCTCATGAACACGGCGAAAGGGCACGTAACGCAAACTGCACGTTGCGCGGCCACTCGCCAATTCGATCGGCGCACGTTTCTCGGCGCAATCGCCGCGCTGCCGCCGTTTCTATCCGTTCGTGCCGCGTCTCCGTTCCATCGCGGTGATGAATTCAACAGGCCGGTCGCGCACGCTCGTGGCTCGGCCGAGACGGCCAACCCTATCGACTTTTACCGTCCTCCTCAATTGACTTTGATGGTGGGGTTCATCAAGGACCCGGCGCACCGTGGTTTTTCGGTGAGAGAGTGGGCGAACGGTATTGGGAAGAACTTTGACGCGAAGCAGTTGGTCGCGGACGCCAAGAGCGCCGGAATGGCTGACATCATCTGGTACGACAAATGGATTGACGGCCTGGTCTTTCGCAAGACGAAGACCACCAATTTCGTAACCCAACGGGATTTTCTGGCGGATCTGGCGCCGGAATGCCGGCACGCCCATTTGAAATTGATGATTTATTTCAACATCTTTTACGACGGTAATCCGGAATTTGCGCAATGGGCGTGCCGGGACGAGCGTGGAAACCCCATCACTTTTCCTCCTCCCTGGGCGGAGAACCTATTGAGCATGTATTCGCCGTTCCATGAGAAGGCGCTCCAGCAGATTGAGGAATTGCTCGTGAATTATGACGCCGACGGGCTTTGGCTGGACGTGCCCAACTACCCCACCTTCTCCACTGATCCCTGGACCCAGGCAGCCTTCCGCAAGCAATACGGCCAGCCCGCAGAAGAAGCCACTCCGGAAGAGCGGCGGCGTTTCGCGGTGGATTCGGTGGCCAACTGGATCCAGGAAGTCGCGGCCTACGTGAGGAAGACGAAGCCCTCGGCCGTGGTTACTTACAATGGCGCTTCCGATCCGGTAGGCTCCGGACCTCGCTGGGCCATCGGCCTGGCGGGACCGGCGGACTATTTTAGCGCCGAGCTTCACGATGAGAAGTCCCAGCAGGACGCGGTCCCAAAGCTCTCACAGTACGCCAAACCCGTAGAGGGCGGATACCTGGTTTCCGATGATTGGTTCACTCCACTCGGCAGCGGACCACTGAAGACGAACCGGAGCGAGGACCACATCGCCAGCGCGGCGGCGCTGACGCTAGGTGGAGGCATCAACCTCTACCTGGCTATTGCCCTGGGCCATGATGGGACGACCGACGAGGGATGTGTTGAACTCCTTGGGACGGCAGGGAGATGGCTGAATCAAAGGCGGGAATACCTGGAAGGGACCACCAACTTTTGCGATGTAGGCATTGTCTTAGGAACCGCTGATGCGAAGGATCTCGTGTGGCCGGGCGGACCTCTTAACTACGGACAGGAAGTTGTGGCGCTAGAGACCAGCCTGCGCAAAGCCGGGTATCTCCCTTGCCGGCTCGTGAACTGCCCCCAACAGCAGCGCTGGGATGAGATTCCCGTGGGCATCCGCACCCTGATTATTCCCGATCGCGTGAACCTGAGTAGCGCGGAGCGGGAGAAAGTTCGCAACTTTCTGGCGCGGGGCGGCAAGGTCCTGGCCTTCGGCAGGGGAGCAGGCTTGGCAAGAAGCGGCGACACCCCGAAGGTTGACGAGGCTTTTGGTGTGGTCGGCGCCGGCTTCCTTGAGCCGGTCGCTTTCGAGGGGATCGCGCTTGACTGGAAAGGAAAACATGCCAGCCTGAAGCCTCCCGTGATTCTGGTCCGCCCCAGGTCCGCTAACGTCCTGCAATGGGGGGACGTAGAAACAGAAGGATCTCTGCCTGTGCTGGCCAGCAACCGGGTGGGGGACGGGACCGCCTACTTCGCGACCGTGACGGAGTCCGCTTTCTCCGAGTCTCCCGAAATCCTTGATGAACTGTGGAAGGAGGCGATTGGAGAGCCGGTTTGGACGATCGCGGAGGACCCCGGCCGTTACTTTGTGTTTCTCCGGAAACAAGCGGGCCGCCTCCTGGCGCATATTGTGGATGACCTGTCCTGGCACGCGACGGTGATGGCCCGTTATCATCCCCAGTACGTTCACCTGCGCCTGAATGCGGGGGTGGTTCCCTTTCAGAAGGTAACCGCCGTTCCGGAAAATCAAAGCATACCGGTGTCGAGTGACGGTCCGTGGAAGGTTCTGGAGTTATATCCAAACGTCGAAATCACGCTTTTGCTGGAAGAGTAATGGAGGACGATCGGCCGTTGCGGCGGAGGGTTCCAGCCACAGGCGGGGGAACTCGCAGCCCTGGGCGCGGGCGGCGGGCAAGGGGCCGCTATATAGTTATCTAGGCTATCGTCCCGCTAGGTCTTGAGGCTCCGCGACGCGGCGTCCCAGAACACCGGCTGCTTCCGGAAGTACGATTCGTTGGCCATGTGGCAAGCGAGGGCGGCGTGGTTGCCGAAGACCGCATCTTCAACCACCGGCTTCCGCGACTTCACCGCCTGGAAGTAATTCCACAAGTGGGGCCGCACGTCATCCCAATCGTTGCCGTGATAGACGGTGTCATCCGCGAGCGGCTCCTGGCCCGGCGGGACATCGTGCTCGGCATGCCACTGCTTGAAATACTCGTCGCGCATCTTCTGCGGGAAGCTGCTCGAATAGTAGCTCGGAGCCGTGTCCACACCGCGTTGCGGTGAGTGCCGCAGTTCAAACTCTCCTGCATCGAGAATCCCCTTCGGGCCCATGAAGCGAGCCAGTTCAGGCGTCTCCGTACCCAAACCCAGCCGGACGTAGACGGGCACGCCGTGGTAATCGAACAGCACCAGGTGAAGGTCCGGCATATTGCGGCCATCCTTCCAGCGGAAAATGCCGCCCAGGGCGCAGGCCGAGCGCGGCGCCTCGTTCCAGCCGAGCGTCACCAGCATGCCGCTGAGGAGATGCACCATCAGGTCGCCACCTACGCCCGTGCCATACTCTTTCCAACAGCGCCAGCGTGCGAACCGGTACTTATCGAATGGAATCTTCGGGGCGTCGTTCAGCCAGGTGTCCCAGTCAAGATTCTCCGGCGAAAGATCGAAGGGCGGTGGATACTCCCACGCGCCGGTGGGATCGTTGCGTCCCAGGCTGAGCTCCACATGCTCCACCTCGCCGATGGCGCCGCCGTGGTAGAGTTCGCGAGCCTTCGCGCACAGCACGGAACTGACGCGCTGCGAGCCAATCTGCACAATGCGGTTGTTCCGCTCCGCCGCTTCCACCATGTCGAAGCCCTGCCCCGCGGTGTGCGACATCGGCTTCTCGCAGTAGATGTCCTTGCCCGCGTTGCACGCATCCACCACCACTCGCCGGTGCCAGTGATCGGGCACCGCCGCCACTATGCAGTCGATATCTTTGCGGTCGAGCAGTTCCTGGTAGCGGCGCGTAGTCGGCAGGCTCGGATTGCCCGTGAGCTCTTTGGCCAGCGTGTGGCGGCCGTCGTACAGGTCAGCGGCGGCGACACACTCGATGCCGGGAAGTGAAATGGCGGCGGGCAGCAACCCCGAACCTTGCATGCCGATGCCGATCATCCCGAAGCGCACGCGGTCGCTGGGCGGCACCGGCCTGGGCGCGGATGCAATCGCCTCGCCATCCAGCAAAACCGCTTTGCCGGCAAGCAGGCTCCCCGCCCCGGCAGCGCTCCTCTTTAAGAATTGTCGCCGTGAATGTTGAGTGCGCATGACAAGCTCTCCCCTTGAATAGAATTGATTGATCGAGACAATGAATTACTCGAGTGCCGGCGTCGAACCGGCCAATCTCCGCAATCCAAACTTACCAGCAAGATGCCGGCACTACAAGCTCGGATACAGGTCTCAATTCAACCTGAAGTGGCGCTCCTGGCGGATTTCAAAGCCCTTGCCCTGGACTTACTCTGCCTATACAATGTGCCTCGTTGTCGCGACGGTGTACCGTACAGCGGCAGGTCCTCCGGTCGTAGGCCCTGTCGGCTGCAGCGCGGTGCGTCCGTGGGAGTAGGCAACCGCATGGGAACAGCAGAGATTGCTCCGGTCAACAACAACAAAGAGCTGCGCGAATTCCTGGCCCTTCCTTACCGGCTCTACAGGGACGATCCCTATTGGGTCCAGCCTCTCTGGACCGTGCAGAAACAGCTCTTTCAAACCCGCCACCACCCTTTCTACGGGCACGGGGAAATCCAGTGCTACCTGGCGCGCCGCGACGGCCTCCCCGTGGGGCGGATCGCCGCGATTGTGGACCACGATTTCAACCGCGTCCATAAGGTCTCGGCAGGGTTCTTTGGTTTCTTCGAATCCATCAACGATCCGGAAGTGTCGCGCGCTTTGCTCGAAGCGGTAAGAAAGTGGGTATCCGGGCGTGGGGCTCGCTTTATCCGGGGGCCAATGAACCCCTCTGCGAACTACGAGTGCGGACTTCTGGTTGAAGGCTTTGCTTCGCCCCCCCAGATCATGATGACCTATAACCCTCAATACTATGCCGAACTGATAGAAGGGGCGGGGTTCCGGCCGGCGAAAGATCTCTTCTCCTTTTACCTCTCTGCGAATGACCTGGTCGTGGAACGCGCCCAGCGCATCGCGCAGCACGCGCTCGAAACCAAAGGTGTCCGCATCCGTCCGCTCGAGATGAAGAACTTCGAATCCGAGGTGCAACGCGTTTGGGAAATCTACAACTCGGCTTGGAGCGCGAATTGGGGGTTCGTGCCGATGGCTCGCGAGGAGTTCTTCTTCCTGGCTCGCGAGTTGAAGGACATTGCGGTGCCGGACCTGGTGCTTATGGCCGAGGCCTCGGGACGCCTGATAGGTTTCTTGCTCGCCCTGCCGGACATCAACCAGGCTCTGAGACACACGCGCAGCCGCTTCCTTCCGCTGCTTTTGTTTAACGTTCTGTACCACAAGCGGAGTATCAAGAGCATGCGCATCGTGCTGCTCGGCGTACTCGAGGCATTCCGGAGCACGGGCGTGGCGGCCGCGCTCTACACGGAAATCATCCGACGTGGACTTCACTTGGGATATCAGGACTGCGAGATGTCCTGGGTTCTCGATGACAATCTCCTGATGATCCGGTCCATCGAGTTACTGGGCGGCAGACGCTTCAAGACCTATCGAATCTACGAGCGGGAGTGAAACGACTCGCGGCTGCAACCACCGGTTTCGATTAATGTAATCAGCACTTTGGTACTCTTGACGCTTTGCTGGCTTTAGTGCGATCACCATGTAATCCCCACAGTTAGATGGGGATGATGGGAGATCGAGGTGGCTGCCAGGCTGAGCGCTTAACAGGGATGCCGCTGACCGTGGCCATTGCGGGACCAGCCGCGCAGCCGGAGGCGGGATTTCTGGAGCGAAACGACTCAAGCGATTTGGACACATAACCCAGCACCCTTAGTCTCCATTGCAGTTCGCTCGAGAATTACGTAACATATCCGTTCAAGTTGACGGGAGAGAATGCTGAGAGAGGGAATTATGGCGCCGTTTTCCGAAGTTCTTGTCAATCAATTGAATGCCCTAGAGACGAGGTTCAAGTTCCTGGCCCATCACCTTCCAGAGGCCGGTGAACTGCTGGAGAGTGTGGGACGCCCCGTGCCTCATGACCTGCTTCGCGAACTCTTGAATTCTGGGGAACAGTTTGAAGAGATTAAGAGGGAAGTGCTCAGGGTCTCGGAGCCCATTCCAGAACTTCCCCGGACATCAGAACTCCGCTCGATCAAGGACCTTCGGGCATTCATGGAGGCTGTGTCGGAGGTAGTCGCGAAACAAACGGCGCACCGGAACATTCAGCAAGTGGCGTGCGGAGAGTTGGAAAAAGTCCTCACGATCACTCACATAAACGGCATTGAGTTTACCCCGCTGTTACAGTGTCAGGAAAAAGCACGAGAACTACGCGATAGTATCGCCGGAACAGGTTGGCCTGACACACATCCGGATGCTGACGCCCTTGCCCGAGGACAGCACGCCTTCTCGGAGTTTGTGAAATTCGTCAGTTTTCACGACATGCTGGAGGATGAGGAGTGGGACCGACTCCAAAACCTTGTGAACCAGTCGTTCGGCAAGCCTTTGGGGCTTGCCGCTTCTCGTGGAAAACTTGTCATGTCCACCTCTGTCCCTCCTATGCCACCAGTTCCCGTTTCTGTTGCCCAACCGGCGACTCCGACGGAGCCGACGGAAGAAATAGCCCCAACAGAAAAGATGGCTGCGGATGCAGTCCCTCCCACCCCCAGTGAGAAACAGGGGGAGGACCTCCCCGGAGAGGAGACCCCAGCCTCTGTTCAACTGACCGCTGACCCGCTTTCCCAAATACCGCCTGTAACCGGCGGCGAAGCTGTCGCTGAGCCGGAGAATCACAATGCCTCAGGCGAACCTGTAACTGAGACGGTTGGGATACCCGATCCCATCAGTGCAGACTCCGAGGACCAACTCCGAAACTCTCCGGCCTCGGAGTCGCCAGAAATTGCGACTACGGCTGGGACGTATGAGGGCACGCTCGACGACATCAGGTATATGTTGGTCCTGGACTTGATCGACAGCAAGGGCATGGCGAAGGTCCTTTCAAGCAAGATCACTGCTGCTTCCCATGCCGCCGCCGGAGGTGACAAGAAAACAGCCGAAGGCTTCTTACAGGCCTTTATCAAAGAGGTTAACGCTCAGACCGGAAAACATATCTCCGGAGCCGCACCTCAATTGTTGCTGACAGATGCAAATAGGCTGTTGGATCAGCTCCAGTGAAGTATTGGATGGCGTTGCGGGCACTTGCGGTAGGCTGGGCGGCGCTGATCGCGTTAACCTATCTCGCCGAGCGCCCCTGTTCCTCTTGACGGCGCCCCTGGTGGGCGCGCACTGGGTGGCAACCGCCAGCCTGACACTCGACTGCCTTAAGCTTGCGGCAACCGGCTGGGTCATCTGTCGGCTGCATCGCAAGACGGCGCTGCCAGGCATGCTAACCTTTGCGGCGACCCTAAGCCTTTTCAGCTTCGAGGTGTGGCTGCCCCTCGACGTCCCAGGGCTCATCCGGCTGGCGATGGACGCCTTGCAGGACACCCGGTATTGGTGGCCGCTTGCGACGATGGCCGCGCAGCATGTCCTCTTGTTCGGCAGCTTGATCGCTGGCGGTCTGCTCGGCCGCCCGCCCCAAACGCCGTTGTCGCTCTTCGGCAAAGTGCAAGCGTGAAGCCAGCGTCTTGAGTCCGTCCGACAACCAGTTGCAACCACTGTTGAGCTAGACTTTGGTCATCCACGTCGCGATTTCTACAGCAGACAACTCCTGGGTAGACACTCGCAACCGATCCGGAACGCCTTGAACCTTGAATGCGTGTTCGAAGGGCTCGCTTGAGAAGTGCGAGCCAAGGTTATGCAGCAGAAGCGGCGAGGGAGAAGCCAGCAATGCCGCCGTTTGGAAGTCACCGGCTTGCCGCAGCAGTGGAATATGCAGGCTTTCCAGGTAAGCGGCGTCATCGGCAGTGTCGAACCCCGCCGCATCCGCCGCCAAAGCGCAGGGGACCCGAAAGAAGGCACGGGCGAGCAAGCTCCAGAGTCCTGCCGGGCCTTGGCCAACAACCATGATCCTGTTGGGCCGCCAGGCTTCTTCGAGGTAAACGAGGCCGGTGAGGATGTCCTGCACTCGTTGCGCATCGTCCGTACGATTGTAAGTGGAGAAGTAGGGGCGTTCCATTTTCCGCGTCGGGTCGGCCGCTTCTCCGGTCTGAAACGCATCGATAGCAAACAAAAGGCATCCACGCTTCTTCAATTCCTGCGCCAGTGGGGAGGGCGACTGAGGTGAGCCGAGGGCGGCTTCTGCGCCCTGCGGGTGAACAATCATCGCTGCGAACGTAAAGCGCCCCGGTGGAATCACTAGCTGTGCCGGGATGCGGTCTTGAGCAGAGACGCGCCCAACGATCAGATGGTGCCACGTATTGTCTCGTTCCCCCGATCCACCCGGCAGAGGCCACCAGCGCAGATCATCAGGAACCGGCGATTCGGCCATGAGTGCCACCCGCAAGGCAGGTCCAAATTGCTTGCGATAGCTCTCCAGTTCTACAGTATTCTGGGGAACGGATTTCTCCAACCGCTTGCGAGTTCCCGCCACAAGATATTCGGCAAGCTGTTGGGCGTCACACGCCTCGGCAGGCACTTGCCGGCGATTGAATACCAGCAGGCGCCCGGGATCAAGTGAAAAGTCCTGGTCCTTTTCCTTCGGCCCTTCCGCGTATGTCTTGACGGGGTCTTTTCTCAACCACCGGGCGAAGAACTGATAAACGGCCTCACGGCTAAGACGGTTGTAGTTGTGCAACGCCGGGAACTGCACGCATGCGACACTGTCGCTCTCGCCATACAGGTCGTAGATCGCACGGACGGCAGGGTACTCAACTCGAGGAGTATCGCAAGTCCAATCCCCGGTCGCCGATACCATGAGCAACGGGCGGGGCGCTGCCATGGCTCCGATCTCGACGTTATCTGTGTCGATGCGAAGGTTGGGAGCATTCTCGCAGATGTCTCCTCCCTGCATGAAGTGCGAGATCATATTGACTGGGGCTGCCACACGCACCCGCTCGTCCACAGCCGTCAGCAGGAACGTCTGCGTCCCTCCGCCGGAAGCGCCGGTCACGGCAATGCGCTGCGGGTCCACATCAGGGAGTGAGCTCAGGAAATCGACAGCCCGAATCGAATTCCAAAGCTGCAGCCCCAGCAGGCCGACTCCCCATAAACCCAGGCGAAGCGCTTCCCTGCGACAGGGTCCAGGGAGCTTTCATGTCGCGGCCCCAATTGTGCGGTACCTGGAAGCTGTCGTTGTATCCCACCATGTCGTAGGCAAAGGCCACATACCCTTGCAGGGCAAAATTCATACAGCGTGCAGGAACGGAGCAACCGTCTGTGTCGCCGGGATTATGTTCGAGTCGTCCGTAGTTCCAGTGCCCGTGAGGACAGAGCACACCGGGAAACGGCGATGCAGCGGACCCACCGCGAGGACGGAAGAGGTTCCCCGTGCAATAGAAGCGCGGATAACTTTCGAAATAGACCTTCTCAACGGAGTAGCCTTCCTGGTCGATGCGGTCGAACACCTTGGCCCGCAGCGGGGTCTTTTCCGGCAATGGCCATAGACCCGCCGCAACCAGGATCTGTTCTCTCAGTTTCGCGGCCCGCTCCTCCCACGCGGCTCGCGATTTGCTGGAAGGAGGCACCCTGGGCGTATCCAGTGTGCGCACCTCCAAGCGGCGATCGCGGGCAGGAAGGTCGCCGGGGTGCGAGGCCTGCAAACCCGCGCTCCTGGCTTTCTCTCCTGCTTCCACGGCTAAGCCCGCCGCCCCGGCGGGCGCCACGCTCGCCGCCAGTAAGCTTGCCACGCCCGATAGAAAACCCCTTCGTGACTGATCCTGCATAGAGCCTCCCTTCGCTCACAGGCGCTAGTTAAGAGCGAAAGTGAGCATGCCGTTCGGCTTTCGCCAGAATGGAGAAATCAGCAATTTATAACAATTCCGGCTCATCCGGTAAGGAAAACTTGCGCCTTCCGGCACGAGTCAACTCGGTGCGTCCTTCGCTCCGGCGCGGGTCGCCGAATATTAAGGTTTCAATCGATGAGTTCAGGTATGCTGATGGAAGTTGCAAGCCCACAGTCGAAAGGGCGCCAGGAAGCTTATGCGAAATGCGGTTGTGCTCAAAGGGGTTACCAAGGCGTTTGGAGACAAGCACGCCGTTGAGGGTCTCAACTTGGAGATTCCCCAAGGTTCTCTTTGTGGGTTCATCGGACCCAACGGGGCGGGGAAGACGACAACGATTCGAATGATCATGTCGATTCTCTTCCCAGACCAAGGCGAGATAACGGTGCTGGATCATGCCTCCGCTTTAGAAGCCAAAGATCGCATTGGCTACTTACCGGAAGAGCGGGGGCTGTACCGGAAAATGAAAGTTGGCGCCTTCCTGCGCTACCTTGGCCGTCTCAAGGGAGTCGCCCCGGCCCGCATGAAATCCCAGATTCCGAACTGGCTTGCCCGATTGGATCTGGAAGGAGTGGAGGGGAAGAGATGCGAAGATCTCTCCAAAGGGATGCAGCAGAAAGTCCAGTTGATCGCCACCCTCTTAAGTGAACCGGAGCTCCTGATTCTGGACGAACCTTTTACCGGCCTCGATCCGGTCAGCACCCGTTCGTTGCGCGCGCTGCTGGTCGAGGAGCAGCAGCGGGGAACCACAATCCTCTTCTCCACTCACATGATGGCGGAAGCAGAGCAGCTCTGCGATCGCGTGGTCATGATCCACCAGGGCCGCAAAGTTCTCGATCAACCCATCGCCGGCATTCGAGCCCAGTATGACCCGCGCTCGGTGCTGTTTGAGCCCTTGGACCCGTCTGCCGATATGGCCCGGTTCCAAGCACTGGCGAGCATCAGCCGGATCGAACGCCATAACGATGCCTATGAGCTCAGGTTGCACGAGGGAGTCGACTTGGCGGCAGCGATGCGAGACATCGCCGCCACAGTCGCCCCGGCGATGCTCCAGGTCGAGCGCCCTTCGCTCGAGGACATCTTCGTTCAGATCGTGACTGCCGGTTCTCAAGAGGGTGCGGACGAGTCGGGAATTCGCGGCCAAGCGGCCAGCGCCAAGGGGGGGCGATCATGAGGAAGACGCTGCAAGTAGCTTCGCGCGAAATTCTGGCTACCATCACCACCAAGGGGTTTATAATTGGAGTGCTGATCACGCCGGTAATCATCATCGCCTCGGTGCTGATTCTCTCGAAAGCTCATCTGGAAACCACGCCCCGCGTGGTGGGGGAGGTGGCCATTCTGGACCCCACCTCAGAGGTAGTGGAGGGCGCCGCAGAATTCCTCTCCCCCGCGGCTTTTGCCCTGCGCCGAGCTCAGGAAATGGAATTGGTGGAGAAGAACCTCCCGGCATCCGTTCGAACCCTGGCTTTGCAGGGTGGAGCCCAGACGCTGCCCGATGCGGCCAAGAAACTGTTAGGCGAAGTCCCGGAGCTTCATATTCGGAAACTAGCGGAAACCGCCGACTTGAAAGTGGAAAAGCAGGCTCTGCTGGCCAAACAGGAAGGTCCCTCGCGCCGGCTCGCGCTGGTGGTCATCCATCCGGATGCGGTGCGGCATGCCGCTGGTAAGCCGGAATTCGGCGGTTACGATCTCTACGTCCGCGAGAAACTCGACAGTCAGGTGGAGGGAGAGATTAAGACGGCGATTCGTGAATCCATTGTTGCCGCCCGAGCCAAAGCCTCTGGAATGGATCCGAAGCAGATGGAGTATCTCACCGACGTCCCCTGGGTTCAATCGACGCGCGTGACCCAACAGGGGGAGCAGAAGACCCAGTATGAGGCGGTTGCCGCCCTTATACCGTTCGCCTTCATGTTTCTGATTTTCATCTCCGTTTTGACCTCCAGCCAATACCTGATGACCACCACTATCGAGGAGAAGTCCTCGCGAATTGCGGAGGTGCTGCTTTCAGCCGTGTCGCCCATGGAATTGATGGCCGGCAAGATCCTCGGCCAATTCGTGGTGGGGCTCATGGTGCTGCTTGTCTATCTCGGGTTGGGCCTTATGGCTCTGATGAGTTTCGCGATGCTGGGGCTCATCGACGGGTGGATCATCTTCTTTCTATTTGCTTTCTACCTGGCGTCTTTCTTCACCTATGCGGCGCTGATGGCGGCGGTGGGGGCTTGCGTCAACGAAATCCGCGAGGCGCAAAGCCTGATCATGCCCATCATGCTTACGCTGATGGTGCCGGTGTTTCTCTGGATGCCGATCAGCCGCGATCCGGGTTCCACAATGGCCCTGGCGCTTAGCATGATCCCGCCGGTGAATTCCTTCGTGATGCTGATCCGGATGACTTCCAATGCGCCGCCCCCACTCTGGCAAGTCTGGATTTCCATTGTTCTCGGCTTGGGTGGTGCTTATGCGGCAGTTTGGAGCTCTGCCAAGATTTTCCGCATCGGCCTTCTACTCCACGGCAAACCGCCCGATTTTCGGACCATGCTCCGCTGGGTGCGCATGGCGTAAGCCTGCAGGCGGGTGTAATCCCAGTTTGCACCCATGGCGGGGGAGATGCAAAGTCGTCCGAGTCCAACCCCTGGCTCCCCCGAAGTCTACATCAAGGAGCCGAACCCCGTTGAACGATGGCCTCTGGACCAGGGCTCATTATTGACAAGTCGTCGCTGGAAAGCCTCAATCCTGTCTAGCCGACAAATTGTCCCTGTTCCGCCTCGCCTTGCCACGCCGGAGCCTTGTTTTCCCAAATTGCCTTGCTCGCTTCAGGGCCTGATTTGCGCCGGTTGGCGCGCCACGGGCCCCTGATTTGCACCCTTCAAAAAAGTGATGTGCTTTGTTTTCAGCCACTTCTTGGCTTTGTTCCCCGTATTTTTAAATTCTCTCGCGGTTCCCCGGGTTTCCCCCAGCCGGGCAATTTCGGTCCCGGCCACATCCCCCGCGATCCAGTCCCCCGCCCGAACGCGTGCGATGTCAAAAAGCTCGAATTTTGGCTCTATTTCACGCATTTGAGCACTCAATTGGGGTTCGTTTTGGGTTCGTTTTAGCTTCGTTTCAGACATGCCTTCTTTGTTTTCAATAACATATTGGCTTCGATCGTACTATTTTTTGTTTTTTTCGGACCCCGGTTTTCGCGAGTGCCGGGACTATTGCGCTTTTCCTCGCGTTCGGAAGCCTGCCCACGACAAGGTGTCCACAAAATGACCACGATTATAGGCTACCATATGCCTCGGAGTTTGTCAAGCGAAAAATGAGAATAGGCTGTTTCCTGCTGGGAGGAATCGGCCAATTCGGTCTCGACCACATTTCATTTCCGCCGGAGCGGCGCGTGGCCATCACGGTGGGATTGTTCGGGGCCTTCACAACCTTTTCCAGTTTCCGTTGGGAAACCGCTCACATTTTCGAAGACGGCGATTGGATTCAAGCAACAGGGTATGTATTGGCGAGTGTGCTGGGGGGACTACCGAGAAGCTTCTGCGTCTCTCCCAGGACCTGCCCATTGTTCTCAAGGTCGTCGAGCACGCGGACCGAATCGAGAAGATCCTCCCCAAGCTCGACGAGATGCTCGGCGGCGGACTGGTCACCCTCGAGAAAGTGCGCGTGATTATGTACCGGCCCCGCAAGTGAAGAGAAGCAGGCCGCGCAGAATTCCGGTCCTCGCAAAGTCTCCGGCTTTTCCTGCGTCCTTGTTTAAAGGGATGGTGAAATGCCATTTGACAATGGCAAATACCATGGTATTATACCAATATGACGGTCAGAGTCACTCTCGACAAAGCGGGCCGGATTGTTCTCCCGAAACCTCTCCGGCAGGAGTTGCAGCTCGCACCTGGGGATATTCTCGAGGCCGAAACTTCAGGCGAGCAGATCACGCTGAGCCCCGTGCGCGGCACGGCGGGCTTGCGCAAGAAGCACGGTGTCTGGGTCTACCGCGCCGGGGAACGCCTTCCCGACTCGGTTGTCCAGGATACGCTGCGGCAAGTGCGGCGCGAGCGCGACGAGGAGAACCTGGGGAAATGAAATGGTTCTTTGATACTTCCGTGCTCATCTCCGCTTTTCTCGAGGATCACGAACACCATGAAGCCAGCCTGGACGCGTTCCTTAAGGCCGATCGACAGTCGTCCTGTTGCGCCGCACACAGTTTGGCCGATGTGTATGCCACCCTTACACGTTTGCCTGGCCGGCACCGACTCAGCGGAGAGCATGTTCTGCTGTTTCTCGAAAACATCCGGGAACGACTCACGCTCGTGACCCTCGATCCTGAGGAACACTTCGCAGCGGTCGAGGAGGCCGCCGCGGCGGGAATCGTCGGGAGTGTGATCTATGACGCACTCCTCGCGCAATGCGCTCTTAAGATTCGCGCCGAAACCATCTACACCTGGAACGTGAAACACTCTCAGCGGATAAACTCCGAGATCGGGCGCCGCGTGAAAACGCCGTGAGCAGGCAGCGCGAACTTCCGCCCCTCAATCAGCAAGAAAGCCGCAGAGTTCGAAACGTACGAAGTTTCCGCTACCCACTTTTGCCGTCGTGGGTAGCCAGCAATCAGCATCTGCTGAATTTTTTGGCTTCCGAGTTTAAAAGTAAACATTTACGTGATTGCCAGTCCTTGAACTTTGAATTGCTGAAACGAGTTGGTGTCGTCACAATTCATGGCAACCGCGAGCAAACTGGACCAGGAGTCGCCGAGCCTCCGCTGCCCATGACTACTCCACTTCTCACTATCTTCGAATTACCTTCGGGCGCAGATCCTTTCAATGATGTTGCCGATTACTTTGAGAACTTAGCGGGCGGACTGATCACAAGGAGCAGGTAGCGCAGAGTATGTGACTTTCAAATTCTGCGGCTTTTATCTTGAATAATTCCTGGATTCTTAATGCCCCCGCACGAATCCCTCACTCGAAGTACCGCAGAGTCCCGACAGCAGGGACTCTGCGCTACCGGCTACCGGCTCTTTCGCAGGACCACGAACGCAACCACACCGATCGGTACCATCACCACGAAAGCAAACAATCTCTGCATTGCCCCTTCTGGCCATATCGGCGCCATGCGGTGCATCATCATCGGAAGCGTAAGAAGCAGACAAACAATATCGACCAGTAAATAGACTCTCAGCCACACCGAAGTCCGCCACGTGGCGGCAAGCATGAGCAGCGGCATGACCAGGATGGGGAAAAGCAGGAATTGCCACGAAGCATGCCGCGGATCAGGCATCGGAAATAGCCCCGCTTTGAGCGACAGGAGGCCATTGCAGAACACACAAATGGCGATCAGGGCTCGAAGCCACCGGCTTGCCACGCTGGAAAGGCCAAGGAATAACCCGGCTGCTCCGAAGAATCCAGCGATGCCATCGAGAATCGCGCCATTGTTGAAAATTCCGGGATGGCGCGATGCGGCGGTTCCAAGCATGCTCGCAGTATCGGTAGCGAAGTTGTATCCGGGATAGTACGGCGCAGCGATGAGTTGAACGCCGAAATACAGCACCGGTACGGCTACAGCAGCGCAAAGCATCAGCCTGGTTATTTTGTGCATCACCTCTCCAATTCTCAATTCTTCAATAGATAATACGGCTGCTGATCGATTTCGTTTCAATCTAAACCTCTTCGCATGCCGATTTAGTGGCCGTGGGCTGGTGCAGACCCCCGCCATTTGGGGTCTGCGATATCCCGAAGGGACAGGTTTCAGGTGTCAGGCGTCATGGGGCGCAGGGCGAGATTCTTCGCTCCGCTCAGAATGACAGAACTGGTTATAGGTGCCAGGGGTCGGGTCTCAGGGGCTAGAACAGGCAGCGCAGACTCTCGTCCTGCGGAGAGTCCGCGGCTTGTGCTGGTTTCAGAAACTCATGACGGGAAAAGTCGCAAACTTCGAAAAGCACGAAGTCTGCGCTACCCTCCACCCGCTCGTGGTGGGAAGCGTAGACGGAGTTGACGCCCGCTCATTTCCGATGCATAATTGAGTTGAAAAAGAGGATAAATGAGTAGCTCTAGAATCCAACCCGTACTAAGCCAGGGCGAGTCGGAGCTCGTCGACCAGGTAGCGGGGCTTACGCACACCAAACGGACGGAAGTTATCAAGAACGCGCTGGCGGTTTACCATTGGTTCGTGCGCCAGTCGGTGACCGGGGCGCGGATCGTGGCCCGCGAACCCACCGGCGAGGAGACAGAACTCGAGACGCCCGAACTCGCCGTGCTCGAGTCAAAAGGCCATCGCCTGAGTCCTGAAGAGCTTGGCTTGCTGGCTAAAAAGCTTGCGACCGCCAAAGACCCGAAAGAAGCGGCGCGCCTGCGCCATCGCATCACGCGCGGTTTCTATGGGATTTAGCTTCTGGGTCGCGCTCCTGGCCGGAAGCCCCGTCTGCCTCTGAGGCGTTTTCCCGTGCCACGAATTCGGCGTCACCATCTCCCGCCCGCTCTCTTCCGCCACTTGCTTGACCGCATCGAGCAGCGCAGAATTCCTGCCTCTCAACTTGAGCTGCTTGCCAAGTGGCTCGACACCGAACCGGAAGTTCCCGAAGGCAAGTGGTTCAAACGGTTCTCGGGCATGACGGTGTGCGGAGAAGGCGAATTCATAAAGCCTTTCCTTCTGCCCGGCCAACGCCCCAAGGGCGAGCAAGTCGGGTAACAACTGCTCCGCGAAAAGCCGCGGGCCGGCGCAGACACCTGCCTTTTGGTGTCTGCGGTGTCCCGAAGGGACAGGTTTCAGGTGTCAGGCGTCATGGGGGGCAGGGCGAGATTCTTCGCTCCGCTCAGAATGACAGAACTGGTTTCAGGGGTCAGGTTTCAGGGGACCAGAGCGGGATTCTTCGCTGCGCTCAGAATGACAGTGGGTGGGGGCTCAGAATGACAGTGGGTGGGCGGCGCCGAATGTCGGAACCGTCATTCTGAGCGCAGCGAAGAATCTCGCTCTGTTTTCTTGCTCGACGCCGTCACCCGAATCGAAGACCAAAACAGTTTCAAGCATGACAAGTCTCTCATCGTGCAACACCTTTTTGTCTTTCACGGAAATGTAACAATAACGTAACGCACGATGCATACGCCCCCGCCATGATTAGCTCGATTCATTTAGGTTGAGAACTGATAATCCCAATGAAACAAATACACTCGAATCGGAGGGGTGAAGAATGCAGACCAGAGTAACTTTCTGCAGGTGCCTTGTGGTCGCAGCGATGATGATTGCGCTCGCTGCGCCTGTATTTTCGCAAACCGCGTCGGACAACTCGTCGAAAGATTCCGGCAAGAAAGACGATGTTTCGACGCTGAAGCAGCAGGTTGCAGAACAACAAAAGGAAATCGAACAGTTGCGTTCAATTGTGAACCAGATGAAGCAGAAGCTGGATCAAAGCCCGGCGGCGGCCACGGCGAAGGTGGTGCCGGCCGCGGCAGCACCAGCGCCCACGGCGGCGGCGCCGGCGCCGAGCCTCGGCGAGGTGGCCTCGACCAGTCCCATGGTTCCCAGGAGCGTGGCAAAGAACAGCGCGAGCAGCGGGCCGAGCTTACCGGCTTCTACCGCGATTCCCGCCGCTGCCGCGACGCCGCAACCTCAACCGCAGAACGGCGGCCCCGACCCACTTCAGTTGCATATCGGCACCGCCTCCATTACCCCTGTGGGATTCATGGATTTCTCGAGTGTAT
Source organism: uncultured Acidobacteriota bacterium (assembly GCA_963842495.1). GTDB lineage: Bacteria > Acidobacteriota > Terriglobia > UBA7540 > UBA7540 > CAVROP01. The sequence goes on along the minus strand of CAWJHY010000010.1, from coordinate 29,280 downwards.
TTCGCACCCATGCGGCAGGGGGCAGCATCGGGACGAGTTTCGCCAGCATCCCTTACGGCAGCAGCGTCTACCAGAATAATCTGAGCGAAGTGCGTCTCAGCATGCAGAACTCTCGAATAGGTTTCCGCGTAGATGCCGACGTGAAAGGCGCTCATGTGATCGGCTATATGGAGGCGGACTTCCTGGGAAACAATCCTACGAACGTCGCCGTAACGAGCAACAGTAACACGCTGCGCTCGCGTTTATACTGGGTCGACGTCGCCCGGGGGAGCTGGGAATTGCTGGGTGGCCAGACCTGGAGCTTGATCACTCCCAGCCGCTACGGCATTTCGCCCTTGCCCGCCGACCTCTTTTTCGCCGGACAACTCGTGGACGTGAACTATAATGTTGGCTTGTTTTGGGGACGCATCCCAGAGCTGCGCTTGGTTTACCACCACCCCTCCAACAAAGTGGCCTTTGCCGTCGCTCTCGACAACCCTGACCAGTACGCGGGAGGTTCGGCGGGTGGCCCACTCATCACCCTCCCGTCGGCTCTGAACACCAGCAGCGCGTATCAGGGCGAGCTAGACTATAACGGGAATGGACTGAACGCCCCGAACGTCGCACCTGATGTGATAGCGAAATTGGCTTTCGACCCCTCCAAGCGGGTTCACTTGGATATCGGCGGAGTGGAGCGGGACTTCAAACTTTACAATCCAGGCGCCGCCGCCACCAGCAGCGCCCCTGCCATTCCCTCCCACACTTACTCAGCCACGGGCGGTGGGGGCTTCCTGAACTTTGAGGTCGAACCGATCAAGGGCTTCCGCCTGCTGACCCACAATTTCTGGAGCGACGGCGGCGGCCGCTACATCTTTGGCCAAGCTCCAGACCTCATCGCGCACGCTGACGGCAGCATCTCCCTCATCCATGCCAGCTCGACAGTTTCTGGTCTCGAGTTCACGCACAAGACGACGATGATCTATGCCTACTACGGCGGCCTTCTTGTGGGACGGAATGTTGCGGTCGACAGCAACGGCAAGCTAATAGGCTATGGCTATTCCGGCGCGCCGAACACCCAGAACCGCACGATTCAGGAGCCCACGTTTGGATTCAACCAGACCATCTGGAAGGACGCGAAGTGGGGCGCAGTGAACTTCATGGGACAGTATTCGCACCTCACACGTGATCCGTGGTATGTTGCCGCCGGCCAACCGGCCAACGCAAGTCTGAACATGGTGTTCTTCAACCTGCGCTATACGCTGCCGGGGTCTGCTCCAACGCTAGGGCGGCTTGCGCAGTAGGGGCGGTGATCGCCGAATGACGATCGAAACGATGGACGATTGAAGGACCGAAGCGACGAGCTGCATCCAATCATCCCTCGTCAATCGAAAATCGACAATCAAGCGTCAGGCCAGCAGATGAAGGGGGCCTCCAGCGGTACGGAGGCCCCAGCTTTGTTGGGGACGACGCGTGGGGTGTAGTCACCTGCGGGGCGGGTTGCCGGGACGTTAGCGACGTAAAGGAAAGCGTTGGCCGAACCCACCAGTTGCTCGCCGCGTTGCATGGGCTGCCGGACCGGGTCGGCGCCGTTCTGGCCCTCGGCATACAGTTCCACGTTCACCGCCTCCGGGTCGAGGTCGTCAAGATAGACCTGGATCCGAAACGTATAATGGTCGCCTTGTGTTTCGCTCGCGAGAGAACCGAATCGCACTCTTGACCAGTGGTGCGCCAGCTCCCGCTGCCACTGGAGCAGTTCAACTCCCATTTGGCCGCCGTTGGCGGAGCGTTGCTCGTAAGCCGCCGCAGCCGGCAAGTAATGCTTCTCGGTATACTCGCGCACCACGCGATTGGCCGAGAATAGGGGCGTCAGGCACGCCATACTTTTTCGCATCCGAGCCACCCAGCCGGCTGGGATTCCTCTCTCATCGCGCGAGTAGAACGCCGGAATGACCTCGCGCTCGAGCAGATTGTAGAGGCTTTCGGCCTCGGCCTCATCCCAGGAGGGATCGGAGTCATGCTCCTTGCCATCACCCAAGGCCCAACCCACTTCCGGTGAATAGGCTTCCGCCCACCAGCCGTCGAGCTCGGATAGGTTGAGCCCGCCATTGACCAGCACCTTCATGCCGCTGGTGCCGCTGGCTTCCCAGGGGCGCCGGGGTGTGTTGATCCACACATCCATCCCTTGCACCAAGCGCTCAGCCATAAGCATATCGTAGTCACTCAGAAACACCGCGTGCGGGCGAATGTCCGGACGGCGGACAAAGCGAACCCACTGTTGCACCATCGCTTGTCCCGCAAAATCCTGGGGGTGAGCCTTACCGGCAAGGATAAGCTGCACAGGCCGAGCCGAATTGGTGAGGATTCGTGCCAGCCGCTCGGGGTCGTGAAGCAGCAGGTTGGGACGCTTGTAGGTGGCGAAGCGCCGGGCAAAGCCAATGGTCAGGGTGTTGGGATCGAGAATCTGCTCGGCGTGCACCACCTGATCGGAAGCGACGCCCTGGCTGATCAATTGCCTGTGCAGCCACTTGCGGACGTAGGCGATAAGCGAGCGCCGCGCGTCGGCGCGCAACTGCCAAAGCTGGGAGTCGCTGACTTGGGCAAAATCGCTTTCGAAGTCCGCCGCGCTCCCCATCCACCGCTCTTTCCCACAGGCCGTGTGCCAGAGGCGATCAGCTTCGGCGGAATCCCAAGTCGGGGTGTGGACGCCGTTTGTAACGTGGCTGACAGGCACCTCGCGCTCCGGCCAGCGGGGAAACAAAACTTGGAAGATCCGGCGGCTTACGTCTCCATGCAGCCTGCTCACGCCGTTCACCGCGCCGCTGCCTCGCATCGCCAGATACGCCATGTTGAACGGCTCGCCCGCGTCATTCCGGTTGCGCCGCCCCAAGGCCAGCATATCTTGTAGAGGAATCGAAAGCCGTTCTTCCGCGTACATCTTCAAATACTTCTCCATCAACTCGGGCGCAAAGCGGTCGAAGCCGGCGTCAACCGGCGTGTGTGTAGTAAAGAGATTCCCCGCGCGCGTAACCGTCAACGCAACATCGAACGGCTGGTGAGTGGCTTGCATGTAGGACCAAGCCCGCTCGAGCACGGCGAAAGCGGCATGCCCTTCATTCAGATGGCAGACTTGCGGCTCGAGGCCCAGGATGCGGAGCAATCTCCATCCTCCGATCCCCAGAACGATCTCCTGCTTCAGCCGCAACTCCTGGCCGCCTCCGTACAGTTCGCTGGCAATACCGCGATGCGAGGGAATATTGGCCGGATCGTTGGTATCCAACAGATAAAGTACGACTCCGCCAACTTTCACTTCCCAGGCGCGGAGCCAGAGTTGGAAGCCCGGAAAGGCAAGCGGGAAGCGCAGCCACTCGCCATTGGGCTCGCGCACGGCCGCTATGGGTAACTGGCCGGGATCATTGAACGGGAAAAGCGCTTGCTGGTTACCTTCAACATCAATTTCTTGCCGGAAATACCCCTGCTGATAAAGCAAACCAATCCCGATAACGGGAACGCCCAGGTTGCTTGCCGCCTTGAGCTGATCGCCCGCCACATTGCCGAGGCCGCCGGAATAGATCGGCAGCGCTTCACTCAACATAAACTCCATGCTGAAGTAAGCAATTCTCTCCACTGTGGCATTGGGATGCGCTTCCTGGAACCATCCGGCCGGCTTCACCATCGCGCGGTTCTTCTGCACGATCTCCTGGGCGAGCCGTTGAAAACCGGGATCGCTGCTCACGGTGCGTCGCTTTTCCTGCGAGACCGTTTGCAAGACGAGCCAGGGGTTATGGGTCAGGTCCCACAGCTCGGGATCGAGCCGTTCCCAGAGCTGGTCGGCGGCATGATTCCAGGACCAACGCAGGTTGAGAGCCACCTCGTTCAGTATGTCGGAAGTTTCGCTGGCGGTAGGGAGATCCGGGTTGAGAGATGTGCTCATGATTTGGTCAAGAAGCCTCGCATTGATTTGGCCGTCGATCCGAGCGGGGCGAGAATTCTTGCATCGGGTTCGCGCGACGCGAAACGCAAGTGGGAGATCTCTCTCCTCCGTTGGATTGTGAAAGGAGCCTTAGGCGAAACTCGCGTCGTCCGCCGAAGGACCGTAAATGGCCGGCACAGGCACATTGTTGAGGCGCAAATAGACGGACAACTGTCCTCGGTGATGGGCCAGATGCGCAAATGTATCGCGGATCACCACGTGTCTCGGTTCCTCGCTAACCACGCTGCCTCGGACCAACAGTCGCCAGGGTTTCGTCAGATGTTCATCGCTTGTACTGGTCAGCGCTTGGCGCGCGTCGGCCGCGCCCTGTTCAAGAGTCTGAACCAATTCTGCGACGGTGTGCGACGGGCGCTGAGCCCCGCTCGAGCCGCCTTCCGGACTCAGTTCCAAGTCGTCCCGATGAACGATCATGGCTATCCACGAGGGCATTTGGGCCACAAGCATGGCAAGGCGGCCAAGGGGCATCGACTTCTGGTGTGGCTTCCAATCCTCGCGCCCCTCCGGAACGCGCTCCAGGGCGCGGCGTGTCCGTCTGGCTTCTGCCTCGAGCTGTGCCAAAAACAGGTTCTTCATCTCCATACTATGTGGAATTCCTCCCTTTTGACTACAAAAACGACCATGAAAGATTTGATGAGACTCAGGCAGGGTTGGTTCCGTAATATGTCTTCGCGCAGGGCGAGGTCGCGATTGGGTCCTCGATCGGAGGCTTGCTTAGTGTTCCAAAGCCGTGCTGATCGTTGCAATCAGTTCCGTTTGATCCTCGTTAAGTATCTGGGCGCTGTTGCAGTTCTCGCCAGCGTCAGACAGTCGCAACACGTAGGTGCCGGGTGGCAAGGCGCTTCGACCGATTCTTAGCGGTTCCTTCACCTTCACAAACATCTTCGCTGCAAGGTGATCCGGTCTTGCAGGAGGAGTGAGTGGCAGATGAGTCTGGCGCAGCCAAAGAGCGTTCAAGCGTCGTGTTACAGGGCCCATGTTCTTTCCCTCCTGTCGAAAATCCGCTGAAGAGGGTGATGTTACGCGTCCGTGTTCCTTAGGCTGATGCAGTGGCCGAGCCAAGATACTTTCTGACCAGCAAGCCGATTTCCGAAGGAAGCCACGGCTTCTGCATATAATCGAGCGCCCCGCATTGCATGGCCTCGATGTAACAGGGCATGTCAATCGACCGCGCAAGGACCACAACCGGGGCGCGGCGGTCCCTTTCGATGGCACGCGACAAAACGGATCGTCCCTCAAAACTCGGGCTTCCCTGGCTAAGCAGGATCAGATCGAAATTCTCACGCCCAACCGACGCCGCGCCGTCCTTATAAGAAGGAATGGAATAAACCTCATACCCTTGGTGTTGAAGAACTGCTGAATAGTACAGCAGATCCTCCAAATTCTCATCGACTACCAGCAACCTCTTTCTGATTAGACCCGGCAACTGGTCAGCCCTTCTGCCGTCAACGCTTTGTCTTTCCATCGTCGATCTCCTCTGTCTTGAAATCAGCCGCATGGCCGGGGAGAGTGCAATCGGACGGGCGGCCTCGATATCAGACTGGTGCGGAAAAGGCTTCGAGGTGCGGCGCCCACCTCGGCACGCCTCCGCCCGGCTTCTCCGGCGCGTAGCAGTTGGCGCAACCGAACTCGAGCCTTATAGAGTTGCGATTTGGACGTGCCGATGGATAAGCCCAGCATCCGTGCAATCTCGCGATGCCCGTACCCTTCAACGTAGTGCATCAGGAATACTTGCTTATAACCGGCAGGCATTTGCGAGACGGCGCGCTCCAAATTGAGACGGTCGAGGGCGGTTGTCAATGCCCGGTCGGGCGCCCCCAAGATCTGCGTCAGGCTAAGAACCCCCCCGCGGACCTCGATGACATCCTCGAGAGACGTTGTGCTGAGCGATTTCCTTCGCAGGCGCATCAGGACGACGTTGACCGCAACCCGATACAACCAAGTGGTAAAAGCGGACTCGCCGCGGAAGGAGTCCATTTTGCGAAACAACTGCAGAAATACCTCCTGGGTGAGGTCTTCCGCCTCCGCCTCGTTGCCCACCATGTGCAGGCACTTGCTATAGACACGCCGGCTGTACATGCGGTAGGCCTGATCGAAATCCATGGTTGGTCTGCTCATGGGCATGCCATTCATCCGATTTCAAAGTGTTAACTGCATGCGCGCATCCGTCCCCGACATCGCGTGCGCGGGCGGTCTGCTCTCCGCAATCTGTTGGCAGTCCAGGCACAGCGCCGCCCACGGCAACGCAGCCAGCCGTTTCAGGGAGATGGCATGTTCGCACGCCATGCATACTCCATAATTCCCCGCCCCCATCCGATCCAGCGCCTCGGTGACCTGGCCAAGGAGGGCCGCGTTTCGGTTAAGTGCATCCACCGCCAGGCTGCGCTCCATCTCCATCGTCAATTCCTCGATCGAATCGGGGACTCTTTCCACAGTGATCCCCTCGGCTTTGTGTCGACCTGAGAGGAGTTCCCCTTTCTTCGCCTCCAGTGCCCGCCTGCAGCCCTCGATGTCCTGTTTCTTCATGGGCATTGCCAGCCTCCTTATAGGTGTATGAACTTCCGCCAGTTACCCCGATGACAACCGTTCGTTCAGCCGGCTGAGCGTTCGGCAGTCGCAGAGCGCCCGGAACGAACCTGCAATCCGAAATTTAAAGCAGGTGAGAAGTTCGCGCCATACCGCCGGAATGCTACTTTCGTACATGAACCCTGGTAGCTGCGGTAAGCCAATCTCAGTAGTCACGCCGACGACCGCAGGTGGTTCCCATTTCCCGGCGGATTCCCGCATTCGCGGGGATGACGTAACGTTCGGCAAACCGAAAGATCCCCGTACTCGTTCGTAAGTTATTGAATTCAAAGCAACTGTAGAGATGCGCCGATTCGCTCGGGGTGGCCGGATTCCCGGTTCCTTCAAACGTTCTGCGGCTTTGCGGCTAATTCCGCCGCTTGTGTTTCCCGGGGTTTGCGTGCCATACCGCCAGCGCCCCCGGCGCTGGCGCAGCAACTACCGGCCTTTTGCTCTCGCCGTACCATCGGGCCGGTATATGTTTCCAAGGGGTTTCACCCTTAAGCTAAGAAGGTCGACGCTTGAGGATTTCCGATTCTGAAACTACGTCGATACAGTCAGTTCGTAGAAGGAGCGACTTCAGGTGTTGGCAAGGCGTCCGCCGGGTTTTCCGTCGCAGGGCGGAACGGGTCGGGCGGACAGAGTCTCTTATCGGGCCGTCGGTGGCAACCCCTTGCGATTCACCTGACAAACCATGCGATCACCCTTCGCACGCGTGGCTGATTATTTGCGCCGGAAGAAGGCCAGTCCGGCTTGGCAGTGGTCGCTGCCCGCGGATTCCCGACCACTGGGCCGGCTTAACGTCATAGCCTTGATATCCGGAGATGCAGACCGTCGTGAATTGACGGGCATCTGCAGCCGAAAGGGATGGAATCTGCTTTTTGTAGGCACGCTTGAAGAAGCCCGGACCGTTCTGGAGAAGGTCAGGGCGCCGGTAGTCTTGTGTGATCGCGATTTACCCGGCAGCGGGTGGCGGTCGACGGTGGAAGGATTGGCCTCCTCGCCTCATCGTGCGTGTGTCATTCTGGTTTCGGCAGTTGTGGACAGTTACTTGTGGAACGAAGTCGTGCGTACCGGCGGGTTTGATGTTTTATCCAAACCGTTTCGCGAGGACGACGTGGCGCGTGCAGTGAGACTGGCTTGGTCGTATTGGAATAATGCGGCCAAACCATCGGACGAACAGGCAATCGCAAGCTCGGGTGGGGAGTTATCGGGTGGGGAGGAAATCGGGTGATCGGGTGAACACGAAATCCGGTCCTCGCAAGTTTGGCTCATGATTCGTTGTGCACCACATCACCGGATCACCCGATGCCTACGAAATGACTCCTTTGCGCACGGCGTACAGGATCAGCTCGGCGAGGCTATGCAGGTTGAGTTTGTCCTGGAGGTTCCTGCGGTGCGTTTCGACCGTGTAAAGGCTGAGGTCAAAGAGGATCGCAATATCCTTATTGGATTTGCCTTCCGCTAACAGGTGCAGGATCTCGCGCTCTCGCGCGGTAAGCAGTTCATAGCTGTCCTCGGCCCCGCGTTTTCGCATTTCCCGCACATAATCTTCCACCAGAATCTTGCTGATTTCAGGACTGAAGAACGCCTTGCCTTCGCTCACCGCCTTGATGGCGTCAATGAGGTCGTTCTCCGCAGAGTCCTTCAGGAGATAGCCTTTGGCTCCAACCTTAAGGGCTCGCAAGACGTAGCCTTCGTCCGAGTGCATACTCAGGATTACGATCGCCGCCTGCGGGAGTAAAGCTTTGATGCGCTGGGCGGCCTCGATGCCGCTCATATTCGGCATGGCAATATCGAGTACCACAATATCGGGGTGGGTCACCTCCGCTCGCTCCACCGCCTCGCGGCCATCTGCGGCTTCCGCGACCACCTCGAATCCGGCTTGCCTCTCCAGGAGGAGGCGCAGGCCGCGGCGCATGATGTTGTGGTCATCCGCCAAGAGAATCCGAATCGCCTTCTTTTCCACGAGCGTCTGCGCCCCCTTTGCCGTTACTCCTGAACGGAAGTTCTATCGCCAGGATCGTACCGATTCCCGGTTCCGCGTGAATCTCACACTTGCCTCCCAGCCTGGCCACGCGCTCCTCGATTCCAAGCAGGCCCAGCCCTTTGGTCTGCCGGACATCGAAACCCTGACCATCGTCTTGGATGGAGAGCGCCAGCCGGCCCGGCTGCTGTTGCACTCTGATCTGAACCCGAGTGGCGTGAGCGTGCCCGGAACAGTTGTGCAGCGCTTCCTGAACCACGCGGTAGATGCAGGTCTTGAACTCATCGGGAAGATCATCCGAGGCAAGCTCTGCCGCCACGCTCACCTCCATGGAAGTGCGCTTGGACACTTCGCGGGCCTGCCAGCGCAGGGCCGGAACAAGGCCGAGATCGTCGAGCATCGAAGGGCGAAGGAGCAGGGCCATATTGCGCACCACGCGCACCGAATTCTCCACCAAGGTTCTGACCGTTTCGACGTGGCCGGCGGACTGGTCATCGCTTCGTATCGCAGATTCCGCCGATAAATTACGCAGCTCCACCAGAACCGCCGACAACGCCTGACCCACTTCGTCGTGAAGATCACGGGAGAGTTTGCGCCGCTCATCCTCCTGCACCTGCACCAGCCGGGCGGAAAGCTGCTCAAGCTGCTGGCGCGCTTCCACCACCTCTTGATACTGGGCGTTCGCACGACGCTCTAATCCCAGAATCTTCCATGTGCTGAAGGCCGCCATCCCCAACCCCAGCAACAGCGCTGTCGTGAGAATCATCGCCATACGGTTTTGGAATTCCGATAACAGGATATCCACCCGGCGGTTTCCGGCGTTTAGCTGCTGCTCATCGATGTTCGCAATTCGTCCTGCGATGGCCAGGAATGCGGCGCGGCGAGGAAGGAACTCGTCCCGCAGGAAATCACGTCCCTCGCTCCGGCGCTGGCCGGCGTCCCAGTTGAAGATCGGGGCGAGGATTTTCCAATAGTTCGAGAGTTCTGCTGAAAGCTCAGAGTAGTACTTTGCCTGGTCCGGCTCGAGTTGGCTGCCGAACAATGCCAAGGCGGACTCCATCCCCGTGCGCTCTTCGGCCAGGCTTTGCCGGTTCGCCTCTGCCCGGCTGGCCTCGGGCTCCGTCAGATAGTCGCGAACGTAGTTTCCAGAAAGGTAAAGTTGGGATCGTATCTCATTCAGCGCATGGTTTTGCAGAAGGAATTGCTGGCGAATCCGGTTCTCGTTGCGGCGAATCTGCTGGAGGACCCGGATACCGTATGCTCCCGCGAGACCCATGATGGCCAGGAGGCCGCCAAAACCTGCCCCCAGAGCAAAACGCGTACTCAGCAGGAGCCGCTCTGACCTGCCTGCCTTTGTACCGCTCATCAATTCCTCCCTGACTATGTCCGAAGTCTGGCTTGCCGAAGGCAGCCCCGCGCCGGCAGAATTGTCCATGCTTCGCTCCTCAGGATTGGGGTCCAATGGTGCACAAAAGGTGGGTTTTTGGCCATTTTTTGAGTTAAATTAGGCGTTTTTGCATCGAAAAACCAGTTCGTTTTGAGCACGTCAAAAATGCTAAGTCCTTTGGTTGCAATAGATGGGATAGTTCGTTCCCTCTATTTTAGTCTCTTTTTTTGTCTTCGACCCCATTCCCCCGCCACCGGGGGGATTTCCAACCTGCTTCCCGCGGCGGCTAACAACCCCACTCACGAGACAACGAGTATAGGCTATCACAACTCGAGCCCCGTGTCAAGAGCAAAGTGCAGGGGGCTAAAGGGCAGGTGCCAGGTGTCAGGCAACAGCACGGACCTCGGCCTGTGAGGTCTGCGGCTTTTTGCCGCTTCTGGCTGATAATCGAGCGCGAATTTGAGGGAAAAGCCGCAGAGTCTCTGAGAAACGAGACTCTGCGCTGCAAGGCCGTAATTTCTTGTTTTTGTAGCGAACATTTTTTGGAGCAATTCTCCGGGGCCTTGTAAACACAGGGTTTCTACGCATAGATCATCCACCAGAGGCGGATCCTCGTTTTCGTTGTTTTGGTTGCGGCCGCAAGGCGGCGCTGCGCTACCCCTCTCCGATTCACCGCGGACATGCAAACTAAAGGACGTCTGCGCCACCCGGCCAGTTTTCTTTGATGAGCCTCTCAAGGCCATCCCGAACGAAGAGCCTGTTAAGCCGCGCGTGCATCCATTGGTTATTGTAGGAGCGCAGGCAGTTGTAGCAGCTATCCTGGCACCGATCACAAGAGAGAACCCTGAGAGCTTCACCCACTGCCCCTCGGAGCTCGCCTTCTTCAAAACATTTGCTTGCGTACCCAGCACCCCCGGGAGCGGTGTCGAAGAGAATGAGTTCTGTGTCGAAGGCCGCATCCTTGAAGACGGATTTAAGGGTGAAATCGAGTTCCGCTGGATCAATCTCAAGATGGTAGGCCGCGCCGGTTGCGAAGGCTTGACCAAGAGTGTAAAGGAAAATGGTGCGGGCCTTTCTTCGCTCTTCCTCGTCGGTTGAGTGCAGGGTCTGCTGGAATGGTCCCCAGCAGAGAAAGAACTTCTCTGCCTCCGCCACAAACCTCAGACGGAGAATATCGGTTGTGAATTCGTGCATAAGATAATAGCTCTTTACTTGGAGCCGATCTCGACGTGTCGCTCTCTCTGGCAGCATCAAACACAATGAGGGTACGTGCGTGGGATCTGCGACATCCTTTTCCTCCGATTCCACGAGTCCTACACCTTCCCTCGTGAGGCGCGGGCTAAACATCCGCATCCTGGCCTCGCTCATCTGCGCTGCACTTTGACGGGCCGCTAGTGTAACGTAACATTTAATAATTGACCACAAAGGGTCAATATTGTATGCTGGGTGGATGTTGAGCCCAAGCACGGTTATCACCATCAACGGCGAGGTTAAGACTACTTTGGAAACCCTGGCGCGGGCCGGAAGTACGACGCAACGAGTGGCTCGCCGCTGCCGAGTGATTCTGCTGGCGGCGCAAGGAACTCCCAATCGGGTGATTGCCCGGCAAGTGGGTGTTTCTCGTCCCACTGTCTTGTCCGTCCGCAGCGCCTTTGCCCAGGGCGGAGTGGAAGCCCTTCGACGGGACCCCATACGCCAGCGCTCGCGCCGCAAGCTGAGGCCCGCCCTGGAGAAGCAGTTGATCGAGACGACGCTGCACACCCCGCCGCCCCACGCCACCCACTGGAGCACCCGCACCCTGGCCCGGCAACTGGGAGTGTCCCACATGTCCGTTCACCGGGCTTGGCAACGCTACGATCTGCAACCCCATCGGGTGGAGAAATTCAAACTCTCCAACGACCCCCAGTTTGAGACCAAAGTGCGCGACGTGGTGGGACTGTATATGAATCCCCCGGATCGCGCCCTGGTGCTCTGCGTCGATGAAAAGAGCCAGATCCAGGCCCTGGATCGAACGGCACCGATCCTGCCCCTGCGGCCCGGCTTGCCCGAGCGCCAGACGCACGACTATATCCGGCACGGCACCACCACGTTGTTTGCTGCCTTTAACATCCTCACCGGCAAAGTCATCGGTCAGTGCCTGCCCCGGCATCGAGGCCGCGAGTTTGTGATCTTCCTCCGCCAGCTGGAGCAAGCGGTACCGCCGGATTTGGAAGTCCACCTGATCTTGGATAACTACAGCACTCATAAGTGCCCACCCGTTCAGCGCTGGCTGAAGCCCCAGAAGCGGCAGCGCTTTCATTTCCACTTCACCCCCACCAGCAGTTCTTGGCTCAATCAGGTGGAACGTTGGTTTGCCGAAATCACCCGCCAACAGATCCGACGGGGAAGTTTCCACAGTGTTAAAGAACTCGAAACAACCATCTACCAGTACTTGGCGGCCTGGAACCAAACTCCCAGGCCGTTCGTCTGGTTAGCCACGGCGGACATCATTCTTGAGAAGGTCCGACGCTGTAAAGAATTAAATGTTACACAACACTAGGAGGAAGCGGCCTCTCGCCTGGGGGGTAGGTGGGGGTTCAGCAGCGGGGTCATAAACGATTTCGCTCGCTTGACGATCAAAGAGGGTGGAATCCAAGGGCAGCGGCTTCTGGGGAACCTGTCCCAGGAAGCCGGCCTTAGGAATTACGACCCGACAAGGTCGGTACCGACCGTTGCAGCCGGTTACGGTACACGGGCCGTCTAGGGTGTTTCGGGAAACGTGGCGGCAACTTTCACAAATACCGAATACTGCTTCGAGGAAACCATTTCTCAAGCCGACGGATTCCAGCACCCACTTGTCCGCTTCTATAACGTTTTTGGGAAAGTACTCGCGTAAGGCTATCTTACGGTCGCGTTGCAGCTTAAGGTCGCGCCGCGGTGGCTCATTCCTCGATATCTGGTAGAGGGCCAGCTCATCGACGTAGATTGGAAAGTTGTAGCTTGGCAAAATGCCATAGTCGCTAAAAACGTTAATTGAGCCTTCATGAAAATGGCTTCCGAAGTATTTGGAATTGGCGAAGTCCACTGTCCCGAAGTAATGACTTGCGCAATCCTGCGGAGTCAGGCCAAGGGCGGGATTAATGCTGAGCAGTGAGCGCAAAGCCAGGCTCAGTTCAGAACCGGGCGCGGCAGCTTCGGCCATAATCCTCGATCGTTGGACAGGGCTCAGGCAGAAAGGAGCAAAATGGCCACAGGGTGGTCCTACCAACCGCGACGCCTGTCCATACAGGTCTAGGAGCCGAGCAAAAACTACCGCGTTCGAATGGCGCAGCACGATCTCTCGGCTTGGCTGAGAAAGCCAGGGAACTCGCAGGGGTCCACCGATGAAAACCCCCACGTTAGACCAGAAGTATTGGTCGTGAGGACGCTCACGCACGTAGCTAATAACGAACGGCATCATCCCAGGGCGCCGACCAGCCCGGCCAGCCCGCTGACGGTAGTTCGAGACCTCAGGAGGCAGATTTGCCAGGAAGATAGCGTTGACAGACCCCAGGTCCACACCGAGTTCGAATGTGGTGGAGCCCGAAATGACATCGAGAGAGCCCGCCGCTTCCTTTCTGAATTCTTCTTCAATCTCGATTCGGCGCATCGGCGAGATTTGAGCCGTGTGCTCCTCGACCCAGAGCGGCTTGGGCGTTCTCTTCGTCACGAGCTCTATGTAATGGCGGACCGGAGAGAATGGCTCAGACAATACTTGGTGAACACTCGTCGGGTGGAGTTGTCCCGCGCACCTACGCACCGGGCAGACGCTGCGGACGTTGAAGCGTGTGAGATATTGACAATTGTCACAGCGCCATAACTCTTCCTCTTCGCCGCACAACCGCCAATGGAACGTCTCGAAGTTAGCTTTGAGCCGAAAATTCCCGGGCTCTGAACCTTCAAACACTACGAAGGGTTTATCACAGTCGGGACCTCCGCGAGCATTCCTCGGGGTAAGGAACTGGCTGTTGCACACCGCGCGCTTCCACAAATCTTCCGCGAGCTTGTTGAAACCCTGCAAATCAGCTATGCCTTGCAAAACAGGAAACTTCCCACAGACGCGGAGATAGAAGTCAAGTCGTGGGCTGAGCCGGGTGGCATTCCCCATGAGAAAACCTAGCGCGTTACCTTGACCTCGAAGTGCGACGGTTTTATCGTAGTAATACTCAAGTTTGTCCTCCTCCACATCCAAATTGCAGGGAGTCACAGCCCAGCGGTTTAGTCGGAAGATCCAGTCCAGCAGGAGATGGAAGAGGGCGTTCTGTTCTGCGGGAGTTAACTTCTGTCCGAGCCAATGGGAGGCCGCAACCTCCGCGCCTTGCTCCATTAGGAGTGCAGGATACTCGACTTGAATGACACCTAGACGCTCGAGAGTCTGATACTCGGTGCAGAGTTCCCGAAAAAGGCGAGTCGAGATTCGCCTCGTAAGAAGGGTTCTGTCCTTCGCAGATTCGTCGCGTTCGCAGAATACCTCGGCGAGTCCTATGTTCATCCGAAGAGTTCCGACAAGGCACTCTACGAGGTCACGCGTGTCCAGCTCCTGAGCTTGAGAACTCCGTATGGCACGAAATACGAGTTGACGAAACACAAAGTCTTCGTTCGTCCGCCCCAGCCTCCGAGCTATCTTGGCCGCTTGCTGTCGGTTGTCAGAAAAGCACAGGACCTTGTTGATGCTTTGCCTCAGAGGGGCGTCCAGCGCCCGCTTCATTTCCTCAAGTATTACGGTAGCAACACCGTAGGGAGACACTGCCGGAGGCGTGAAGACCTCCTGGTCTAGATACCACTCCTGGTCACAGTGTGGACATTGAAGAATACGTACGTCTGTGCCTGGCGATGACCATTCCAATATCCCCACGATCTGGGTCTGGCCGCAGGCATGTGTAGCTGCCACCGTGTCCCCGGTCGGGCGTGCTGATATGCGGAGACCGCATTGGACACAGAGGCGAAACTCCTGGACTTGCGTTCCCTTCGGAGGATCTTCGCTAAACTTCTCATGGAGGTAATCTGGAATACGCATGAGGGGCCGGAACAACACTCGGGTGAATTCCTTTTCACCCATCAAGCCGTCTCTCTCCGTGAAGTAGTGCCCCTTGCGAAGCCATCCTTCCAGAAGGGCAAACCCGCAGCGTCGGCATAGATTCAACGGATAGACGCGAGCTCCACAACGGTCGCAGATGGAGTGGTGTGCAAGATATAAAGCCTTCCACCAGCCATCTGTATCTTCAATGTTGTTTGGTAGGTGGGCCGGATTGATGCAAACCTGGGCTTCTTTATGTTCTTTTGCGAAAAAGTGTGCGCGGAGGGAGAGTAAGGCCCGGTCCTCGAGGCGTCCCGCGCACACGAGTTGCAGCAGCACTCCCAAGGCATACTCTGGGTCCGCCCCTACGCTTGACTCGCCAAACAAACGTTTCGCGACCAGGTCGAGCGAAACGACCCTGTCCGTACAAGTGATCTCACGTAACGCCCAAGTTAGTGGGCTCTTTTCGAGAATCCGGCCCAGGATCTCGGTGCGCGCTTTGCCAATGTCCCCAATCGAGGGCGCAAAGCCGCTTTCCAGTGCCACGGCCAATAGCTGCCACTGGTCCAGAGGGATCTCATCGTCTTCCTCAACGTTTTCAGGACAACTGACTGCGAAGGCTTTGCAAAGGGCAGGAGTTACGTTCCACAATCGCGTCAACTCGGCCCCCGCCTGCGGCCAGGGGCCCTGCGATTCGGGGTCCGAGCTTGGGCAGTCCAGTGGAGACTCAACGATGACTGCATTCGGGGAGAAATCGGCCCCGAACAAGTCGGTGGCGAACTTAGCTATGGCTTTTTGACTTTCCGGATCCCCGGGCAAAGTTGCGCTAAGCCCCACACGAACATACTGAATCGTTCTTGCTACGGACTTCCTCTGAAGCAGATCATCGAAACGACGGAGAAGGCAGGCGACCTCCATGCCCTGCGTGCCTCGATACGTGTGGACCTCATCCAACACCAGAAGTCGAAACATCTCGGGGCGGGAGAACAATTTTTTATCGTCGTTCCGAAGCAGCATATATTCGAGCATCGAAAAGTTGGTGATAAGGATGTCAGGCGGCGACTTTTGCATGTCCTCGCGGTAGAGGACCTCCCCTAATTCGGCAATATGATCCTTTGGCTCTAGCCGCTCACGGGACGGGTCCGACCGGTTGACACGCGTCGTACCCACGTACCGGCCGAAAGTTATTGATCGAGCAAGGTGGACTTGCGAAGACGGCGCTAGTTCACCTTGGCCGTTGATCCAAGAGAGCAGGGTGCGGAGGCGTCTCATCTGGTCTTCAACCAGGGCGTTCATGGGATAGAGAAGAAGTGCCCTAATGCCGGGTTGCTTACGGACCTGATCCGTCTCGGTCGAAAGCCAATAGAGGAGCGGAAGGAGAAAGCATTCGGTTTTGCCGCTGCCGGTGCCTGTGGCAACGATTAGATTTCCCCGCCTCGATAGGAGGTGGGCCAAGGACTTCAGCTGGTGCTTATACAGTTTTCTCTGCCAGAGCTTCCAAAGTCCATCTTCCGAGTCCAAGTGCGCTCGTATGCGCTGAGAGCCCATACCGTGGGGAGATAGTCTTGCATGGAGGTCTTCCGCCTCGTACCTGGGCTGAACAATCTCTCGAAATCTCTTGTCGCTCTCGCTTGTTGCTCCCTCGGAGGAGAAGATTTCGGCAAGTGATGTACACGTTCGATAGGTCGGCACGGCCTCCAAAAAAGGGCCCTTGAAGGTGTCCTCTTCCCATCGTTTGTAAAACTCTTGTCCCAGACGAAGCTGGGTTGCATGGTTCCCAACGGGAAGGGATGAGCACATGTAACTTAGAAGCGATTGCTTTACCGAACCGACCAGACTTGTCAGGTTGTACTGTTTCATGTAGGGACATGCCTTCGAGTCGCCAAACGAAGCGAAACGATGATGCTACTAGGGCGCGCCGATGTCAACAACCCCAGAGCCGACCAAGGCCACGCCGGGTGGCGCATACATTATCTTTCATGTATGCGCCCCTCGAACACGCGCAACATTGCTGTCACCGCGTCCTATCCGTGGCCTGTCCTGGCTTCTTACCGATCGCCGACATAAAAGGCGATGTCGCCGCCAACCTCGGCAACCCGGCTATCCGTCCAAGTGACGCCGGGGCACTGTGCTGAATCCGCCTGCTTAGTTCCGGCAGATCACGCCACCGTTCATGACAAAAAGGTAAAGCTGGGATCGTATATCATTGAGCGCATGGTTTTGCAGAAGGAATTGCTGGCGAATCCGGTTCTCGTTGCGGCGAATCTGCTGGAGGACCCGGATACCGTATGCTCCCGCGAGACCCATGATGGCCAGGAGGCCGCCAAAACCTGCCCCGAGAGCAAAACGCGTACTCAGCAGGAGCCGCTCTGACCTGCCTGCCTTTGTACCGCTCATCAATTCCTCCCGACTCGATCAATCCGCCAATCGGTTAATCCCGTCGAAGGCAGCATTTTTATAGCCTTCCGCAAGGGTGGGATAATTGAAAACATTGTGGATGAAATAGTCGATCTTCCCGCCATAGGTCAGCACGGCTTGACCGATGTGCGCGAGCTCACTCGCACTCTCTCCGATGATATGCACACCCAGAAGGTCACGCGACTCGCGATTGAAGAGCAGCTTCAGCATCCCGGTGTCGTCGCCGATGATCTGGCCACGTGCGATTTCGCCGTAGGCGGCTTTGCCAACTTCATAAGGAACATTCTGCTGCGTGAGTTCTTCTTCATTGCGGCCCACGTAAGAGATCTCCGGAACGGTGTAGATGCCGTAGGGAAACAGCGACGGGGCGCTTTGGCTTTCAACGCCAAAGGCGTGGCAGGCCGCCAGGCGGCCCTGCTCCATGGAAGTAGAAGCAAGGCTGGGGAAGCCGATGACATCTCCGGCGGCAAAAATGTGAGGCACCTCCGTCTGATAGTCGGAGTTCACTTTGAGGCGGCCCCGCTCGTCGGCTTGCAGGCCGGCCGCGGGCAAATTGAGGCTGGCCGTGGCGCCCGTTCTGCCGATGCTATACAAGGCTTTTTCCGCGCTGACCTGCTTGCCGCTGGCAAGCCGAATCCTTACGTGGACACCCGATCCGTTTTCCACGCGCTCGATCGAGGTGACGGTCTCGCCCAACCATATCGTCATCCGCATCTGACGCAAGTGGTAATCCAGCGACTCCACAACTTCCTTATCCACAAAAGGTAGCAGGCGTGGAAGACGGTCCACCAAAGTCACCCGGATCCCTAACGCCGCAAAGATGCTGGCGTATTCGCAACCGATGACCCCCGCGCCCACCACCGCCAAAGTGCGCGGCAGTTGCTTCAGCCCCAGAATATCGTCGCTGACGAAAACACTCTGGCCGTCGAATGGGATATGCGAGGCTCGAGTGGCTTCCGTGCCCGTCGCAATCACCACGTTCGCCGCGCTCACCACCTTTTCACCGGACCCATCCACCAAACTCAGTCGGAGCGTGTGGGGATCCGTGAAAGAGGCTATGGCGTTGAAAACCGTTACGCGATTGCGGAGCAATTGGTGACGCGTAACATCCGTTTCATGGCGAATCACATGGTCCGTGCGCAGCAGCAGGTCCTCCATAGTAATGTCCTGCTTCACCGTGTAGGACTCACCATAGAGATGGCGCAGGCGGTATCCGGAGAGATAGAGCACCGCCTCGCGAAGGGTCTTGCTGGGAATAGTCCCGGTGTTGATGCAAACCCCTCCCAGGACGGCCCTTCGCTCCACCAAGGCGGTCTTCTTGCCCAGTTTTGCAGATTGGATCGCGGCGCGCTGCCCTGCCGGACCTGAGCCAATTACCAACAAGTCAAAATCGAAGGAAGCCATTTGTTAATCCTTAGATGCCTGAGATTCGAGGAAGTATGTCCATACTAATTGTATGCGATTTGACAGAGTCTGCATATCTGACTTATAAGCCAATTAGGGGTTGTGATGGCGCGGCAAGCACATTCCCTGGAGGTACGGCGTCGCGGTGGCGCGAGAAACGCGCAGAGAGAGTTAAGGGAATCACTGCCCGCAACTTGACGGTCCGCGCACGGGGGAGGTTTAAGATGCGAAATCAGATCGGCGGTGGCTGGTCGCGATGGCGGATCCGGGCGTCGGTTCTTGGCTGCATGCTGGCCCTCTGCTGGTTTTCAGTCGAGGAGTGCCTGGCGCAGTCTGAAGTGAATAGTCAATCACCGGATGCGTTGCACCAACTCAGCGCTTCGGTTGAGGCATTGGTGAGACGGGTGTCTCCGAGCGTCGTCCAGGTGCTGGCGACGGGCTACGGCGCCACCGAGGGGGGTGATAGCGGCGAAACCGCTCTAGTGATCGGGAGGCTTCGCAGCATCGGGTCCGGCGTTATTGTCGACCCGGAGGGTTATATCCTGACCAACGCGCACGTAATCAAAGGCGCTCAACGCGTCCAGGTGATTTTGCCGTCCCTGTCTACTAGCGTGTCTTCAACCCTATCCGCTCTCACCTCCCGAGGCCGCCCCATGGACGCCCGCATTATTGG
Source organism: uncultured Acidobacteriota bacterium (assembly GCA_963842495.1). Taxonomy (GTDB): domain Bacteria; phylum Acidobacteriota; class Terriglobia; order UBA7540; family UBA7540; genus CAVROP01. Next base: position 9,844 of record CAWJHY010000010.1, on the reverse strand, counting down.
CGTATCCCGAGACATCGACCTCGCGCTGCTCAAGATCGAAGCGGAAGGCCTCCAGGCACTGCCCATGGGCAATTACAACAATCTTCGGCAGGGTCAGATGGTGCTGGCTTTCGGCAGCCCCGGAGGACTTCAGAATTCTGTAACCATGGGCGTAGTAAGCGCTGTGGCCCGGCAACCTGATCCCGATAACCCGATGGTCTACATCCAAACCGATGCGCCGATTAATCCCGGCAATAGCGGCGGTCCGCTCGTCAACATCGACGGAGAGGTCGTCGGCATCAGTACTTTCATCTTGACCGAGTCGGGTGGGAACGAAGGCTTGGGCTTCGCTATTCCCAGTGGCATCGTGACCGTTGCCTTACCGCAACTCCGTAAGTACGGCCACATGCATCGGGGTGAGATCGGCGTCCATGTCCAGACCATTACACCCACGCTCGCTACCGGCCTCGGACTCCCGACAGACCACGGCGTAATTGTCTCCAACGTCTTGCCGGGGGGTCCCGCAGAACAAGCCGGGCTTAAGATTCAGGATATTATCCTGAGCGTCAACGACAAAGCAATTGGAAATCTCCCCATATTCGGGTTGTATATGTACATGTTGCACGCGGGCGATCAGGCCAAAATCGAGGTCCTTCGGGGCTTCGAGAGAATTCCTTTGGAGGTTCCGGTAATTCAACGTCCGCACTACGTGGACCGGTTGGCGGACCTTGTCGATCCTGAAAAAAACCTGGTTAGCAAACTGGGTATACTCGGGATTGAGATTAACAAGAAGACGGCCCCTTTGCTGCCCGACGTGAGAGAGCCTTCGGGAGTGATCGTTGCCGCTAAAGTGGCCGGCCTTGGCGGGCAGGAAAACTCGCTCGCGGCCGGTGACGTAATTCATGGGGTCAACGGAACGCCGGTCATCAGCGTGGATTTTCTTCGTTCTAAACTTGACGAGATTAAGCCCGGTGCTCCGGTGGTTCTGCAAATCGAGCGCGAGGGAGAGTTGATGTACATGACCTTCCCAACCGACTAAAGGAGCGGACAAGGAGGAGTTTCTACGTAAAACGTAAATTCATGGGCACGCGGCGGCATCCTCCAAGACCCTCGGAGCATCAAATAACGACGTGAGCCAATTCATGATCGCAGGCTGCACGCTGGACTCTTCTAAAAAAGCATGAAACGTTTGCCCGCAATTTCTGGGCACGCCTTTGCGGTAAGTGTCGTGTTCCTGCTCGTGGGCGTGGCCGCGCTCTCGGTCGCCACTCGACGGCCTTACCACGAAGCCGGCAAGGGTGCATGGCACATCTCCAAAGTCGGCCACATGATAGAAGCGGAAAGCCATGGAAGCCGTGTGACCCAGCCGGCTGAATTGACTGACGGTGTCGAAGCGGAGACCGGACCCTCGCCCGAAACCTACGTTGCTCACAAGGAATTACTTCCGGACGCTCTAGCCCTTATCATCCAAAAACATCATTTCCGATCCCCGCCGGTCCTCCCGTAAGCCTCTCGCCTTTTTGGTCCGATTGGGATAGCTTATTAAGTGAGCTTCCCAGCAGGCACTGTTTAACTTCATCTTGCCGTCGTAGTCGTCGCTTCGTCTGTTCGACAGGGACCAAATGATGAGTCATAGCATGACTATCAAACGATTGGACCCTTCGAGGGGGACATGGCATGCCAACGGACACGGTACTAACCTCGGAGGCGCTGGAATCGCTGCGTTGCCTCAGTAGCTGCCAGGTTGCGGACGCCCTCGAGACATTGGAGGTGCGCCTGCGCAACGTGGGCTTCATGGACTCGAGCGTCCGGTGCTTGTTCCCGAACCTCCCGTCCATGGTCGGCTATGCGGTGACCGCGCGAATCCGTACTTCGGAACCTCCCATGACGGGGGGCGCTTACCCAGATCGCACCGACTGGTGGAGTTATCTCCTGACCATTCCAGCCCCGCGCGTGGTGGTGTTAGAGGATTTGGATCGGCATCCCGGACTCGGATCATGCGCCGGAGAAGTACATGCGCATATTTTCAAGGCTCTGGGCTGTGCAGGCCTGATCACCAACGGCGCCGTTCGCGACCTCCAGGCTGCCGAGTCGTTAGGCTTTCCCTTTTTCGCTGGTAGTGTTGCGGTGTCGCGCGTTTACTTTCACATGCTGGAATTCGGCATACCGGTGGAGGTTGGCACCTTGAAGGTTCGACCGGGCGATCTGCTGCACGGGGACCGGCACGGTGTGATCAGCATTCCGAACTCCGTCGCCAGGGACATTCCAGCGGCAGCAGCGAGGGTGGCCGCGCTCGAACGCCGGGTGATCGAGTTGGCGGACTCGCCCAATCCCTCCCTCGACGACTTACGCGAAGCCGTACAGCAATCACTGAGACAGGAGAAGTTTCGCCGGTGAGGTCCAGCCATGATCGCACAACCTTCGATACCCAAGAGTTCAGCTCTGATGGCCAATGGAGTCCTAGGATGATCAACGACATGCTCAGCTCAGCCTCTCGTGAATTCGCGCGGCTGCTCAAGTCTGGTTGGGAAGCGACCCTGGCGCCGCTGCTCGTTGGCGTCCTGCTGATGACAGCGGGTTGCTCACGCGACGAGGGTGGCCGCGCCCAGTCCGCTGAGGGCGAAAAAGTTGTGAACGTGGCCGTGAGCAAGGTGGTACGCGCAGACCTCTCCCAGGGGCTGCGTATCGCGGCGGAATTCCGACCCTTTCAAGAAATCGATGTCCACGCCAAGGTGGCCGGGTATGTGAAGGAGATTTATGTGGACGTGGGAGACCGGGTGAAGAAAGGGCAGACGCTGGCCGTACTCGAAGTGCCGGAGCTTCGGGATGAACTGAATCAAGCGGCCGCCGCGTTGCGGCAAAGCGAGCAGGAGGTGGACCGGGCCCGACATGAGCTGGGGCGTGCTCAGGCGGACTACACTGTTGCGAACTTGACCTACACGCGGCTGGAGGGCGTGATGAAGACCCGTCCAGGACTCATCGCCCAGCAAGACCTGGACGACGCGCAGGGAAAAAACGAGGCAGCCGAGGCCCAGGTGGAAGCTGCGAAAGCTGGCCTGGCCGCCGCTCAAGAGCACTTCCAGGAAGCCACCGCCAATCGCGAGCGGGTTCAGGCTTTGTTCGACTATACCAAGATCACGGCTCCTTTCGATGGCGTGGTGACCGTGCGATACGCCGATACGGGAGCGATGCTGGCCGCAGGCACATCCTCCGAACAACAAGCGCTCCCTCTCGTCAAGCTCTCCCAGAACGGGCTTCTTCGCCTGGATATTCCGGTTCCAGAGGCCAATGTTCCGGTGGTGCGCCTGGGCAAGAAAGTGAGCGTGGAAGTGCAGGCTCTCAATAAGACTTTTGAAGGCACGGTCGCAAGGTTTGCCGACAAGGTCGATGACGCCACCCGCACCATGATAACGGAAGTCGACGTTCCCAATCCCAACTTGGAGATCGTACCGGGGATGTACGCTTACGTTTCCTTCCCGGTCATGGAAAAGAAGAATGCCTTGGCGGTCCCTATCCAGGCGGTTTCGCGAGAAGGTAACAGGGCGGTGACGTATCGAGTCAACAGCGGTAATCGGATCGAAGTCCTGCCTGTCACTCTCGGCATCGAAACCCGCAGCCAGATTGAGGTCCTCTCGGGGCTGTCGGAGGGCGACCGGGTGGTAGTCGCCAACACCAGCCAATTGCGGCCGGGGCAAATCGTCGCTCCAAAAATCGTGGAGTTGTCAGAGGTCGAGGGAGGCAGCTAATGTCGCGTTTCGCTATTCGCAATCCCTATTTCATCATCGTTCTCTGTCTCTTCGTGGTGGTGATCGGCCTCACTAGCCTCCTCCGCATGCCGGTAGATTTGTTTCCGGTCATCAATATTCCGGAAGTGGTGGTAGCAACGTTTTACAGCGGTATGCCTCCGGAGGAAATGGAGGGCGACATCACCGGTCGCTTCGAGCGCTTCTTCACACTCGGAGCGGGGATCGACCACATGGAGTCCCGCTCTCTCGAAGGGGTCAGCATCATCAAGGTTTACTTTCAGCCCGGAACCAGCGCCGATTCCGATGCCACCGAAATCTCGAACTTGGCGATGGCTGACCTGGGACGCTTGCCCAAGGGCACGCTGCCGCCGGTGGTGATGAAGTTCGACGCCTCAAGCCTGCCGGTGTGTCTGGTCACGTTGAAGGGCCAGGGACTTTCGGAGGCGGAACTGCGCGACACCGGCCAATACGCGGTCCGGGACCAGTTGGCAACGGCGTACGGGGCGTCGGTTCCCCCGCCTTTCGGCGGCAAGTACCGCCAGATCATGGTCTACGTGGATCCCTTGAAACTCCAAGCTCACGGCCTGAGCGTGATGGACGTGGTGGACGCGGTCAATAAGAACAATCTGATCCTGCCGGCAGGCGACGCCAAGATAGGCCCCTACGACTACGACATCTACACGAACAGCGAGATTGAGCACGTTCCGGACCTGAACCAGATTCCGCTCAAGACCGTCGGCAACCAGTACGTCACGGTTGCGGACGTGGGTTCCGTCAAAGATGCTTCCACCATTCAGCTCGGGATCGTTCGCGTAGGCGGGCAGCGGTCGGTCTACCTGCCCATCATGAAGCAGGGTGGCGACACCAACACCATCGCCGTGGTCGACGCTGTCAAGTTGACTTTGAAGCGCTTGGTAGATGTGCCCAAGCAGCTAGAGACTAACGTGGTATTCGACCAATCGGAGTTCGTGAAGAAAGCCATAAGCACGCTCATCCATGAAGGCGCCACAGGACTGCTGCTCACCGGTCTGATGGTGCTGCTGTTCCTGGGCAGCCTGCGTGGGACGGCCGCCGTGTTTCTTTCCATTCCACTCTCTGCTCTCGCCGCCATTATTGCCTTGTACTTCGGAGGCAGCACAGTGAACAGCATGGTGCTGGCGGGCCTGGCCATCGTCTTCTCGCGTCTGATCGATAACTCGGTGATCGTGCTGGAAAACATTTTTCGCCACATGGAGCTCGGGGAACCTCCTGAAGTGGCCGCCGAAAAGGGCGGGGAGGAGGTGGGCACGGCCGTCCTGGCGGCCACCATAGCCAGTGCCGTCGTCTTCTTTCCTGTCACCTTCCTTTATGGCGTGAGTAAGTTTCTCTTCTCCGCCCTTGCCTTGGCTGTTGTCCTTGCCCTCTTTGCCTCGTATTTCATCGCCATGACGGTGGTCCCCCTGTTCTGCGCCAAGCTCATCAAGGGCACTCCGCACGGAGCCGGGCACGGACAGAGTTCGGAGGCTGTCCCAGCCCACCCTGGCAAGGCGCGCCCATCTTGGGCTACCCGCTTCAACACAGCCTTCAATCATAGATTCCATCAGATGCTCGACTGGTATGAGGCCACCGTGGACCGATCCCTGCTTCAACCCAGGCGGGTGGTCGGCGCCATCATGGGAGTCTTCCTCCTGAGCCTGCTTATCTTTCCCTTGCTCGGCGTGGCCTTCTTTCCTCGCAGCGACGCCGGCCAATTCGTCATCAATATGAAAGCGCCCACGGGTACGCGTGTTGAGCTGACCGAAAAGCTGGTGGCCAAGGTTGAAGACCTGGTGCGCGAAGTGGTCAAGCCCCTGGACCTGAAGCTGGTGGTTTCCAATCTTGGAGTGGTCCCCGATTTCACTTCCATCTATACCCCCAACTCCGGACCCCACACCGCCACCATCCAGGTGGCACTGACCGAGGACCACAAGATTGGCAGCTACGAATATATGGACCTGGTTCGAAAACGTCTGGCGACCGATATGCCGGAGATCGACAGCTTCTTCCAATCCGGAGGCCTGCAGGACGCTGTGCTGAATCAAGGCCTTCCCGCTCCCATTGACTTACAGGTGAGCGGTCAGGACCTCCCGTTGACGTATCGAGTCGCAACGGACCTGGCACATAGGATTCGCAATTTGCCCGGTGTGAGTGATGTCTACATTCCGCAGGATATCGACTACCCTGCCCTCCGGCTCCAGGTGGACCGGGTTCGTGCCGGTGAACTGGGTCTGAGCCAGAAGGAGGTAGTGGATAACGTCATCACCGCCCTGACCTCCAACCAGATGATCGCGCCGAGCTACTGGATCGACCCTCGCACGGGCAACGACTACTTCCTCACCGTTCAGTATCCGGAAAGCGCTATCAACAGTATGTTCTCCCTCAAAGGGATCCCCATCCGCTCGGCTTCTTCGAAAGAGCCGGCTTATCTCGACCAAGTGGTTAAGGTTACGAACTTCAAAGCCCCGACGGAAGTCGACCACTACCAGATCCAGAGAGTGATCGACGTCTACGTGACCCCAGCCAGTGAGGACCTGGGCCGCTTGGCCAATGCTGTCGACAAGGTCATGGCCCGAACCCGCCTTCCCGAAGGCGTCGGCCTGGTGATGCGCGGCATGGTCGAAGGCATGCGCCAGTCTTTTCGCAGCTTTGGTTTTGGCCTGTTCCTGGCACTGGCCCTCCTTTACTTGGTTCTCGTGGCCCAATTTCGCTCCTTTATCGATCCCTTCCTGATTCTCCTCGCCGTCCCCACCGGAGTGACGGGTGTGCTGGTGTTCCTCTGGATTACGGGAACTACGATGAACGTGATGTCACTGATGGGCGTGGTGATGATGGTGGGCATGGTGTCCTCGAACAGCATTCTGATTGTGGAATTCGCCCACCAGCTCGAAGCGGAGAAGTCCGTGCGCGACGCGGTGGTCACCTCCTGCCGCATCCGCTTGCGCCCGATTCTGATGACTTCCCTCGCCACAATCTTTGGACTGATTCCCATGGCCTTGAAGCTCGAAACTGGAAGCGAGGCTTACGCCTCGTTGGGGCGCGCGATCATTGGAGGCCTTACCTCTTCAGTGATTCTGACGGTCTTCATTGTTCCGGCGGCTTACCTGCTTGTCTACGGAAACAGAAAGCTGCCCGGGAACGAGGCACCGGCAGAATCCCATTCGTGAAAGCGCTAATCGGCCAACGCCTGCACGGACGTGCAGTGCCGTTCCGAGCTCTGGAAGTTGGAATCTGAAATCTTCGGTCGCAGCCCTGCCGGGCTGTGCGTCACTGCGTCTGTGGTGTTTCCAAGGCGCGGATTTCTCAGTATGACTTGGAGGTTAGGTAGTTATGAACCGCAGATTCCTTGTGCTGGTAGCTTTGCTTATCAGCGGAACAGGTGCGCGGGGCCAGAGTGCCGCGCCGACGCTGCTTACCTTAAAGGACGCCGAGGCTCTTGCGCTCAAGAATCATCCCCAGGTTCTGGCCGCGCAGGCGACGGTGTTGGAATTCAACGAGCACGTCGTCGAGGAGCGCTCTGCCTACTTCCCGACGCTTGACGCTGCGTTGACCGGATCGGGAGGCAATCCCCAAAGTCGCATCGGCGCCGGCTATTTGGCAGCTTCCCGCCTATTCGATCGGCTCGGTACGGGAATATTGCTCTCCCAGCTCATTACGGATTCGGGGCGCACACCCAACCTTGTGGCGAGTTCCAGGTTGGAAGCCCAGGCAAGCCAGCAGACCTACCAAGCCACCCGTTATGACGTGCTGTTGGCCGTGAACCAAGCCTACTTCGGTGTCCTCCGCGCGCAGGCGTTAGTCAAAGTCGCGCAACAGACCGTCGCGGCGCGTCAAATCCTCTCCGATCAGGTGACCGAACTGGCCAAGAACAAGCTGCGCTCAGACCTAGACGTTGCCTTCGCTGACGTGAACCTTTCCGAGGCCAAGCTTTTGCTGCTCCGTTCTCAGGATCAGTTGCGGGCAGCTTTTGCCGAGCTCACGCGCGCCTTGGGGTCACAGCAGGAAGCAAACTACAAATTAACGGATGAGCCGCTGCCACCAAGTCCTGCGACTGACTCCGACTCGCTAGTCGCCCAAGCCTATGCCAATCGGCCGGATCTGCTGAGCCTGCAACTCCGATACCAGGCCTCGGTCAAGTTCGAGCGGGCAGAAAGAGACCTTTCGTTCCCAACAATTAGATTGGTAGGTACTGCGGGGGTTATCCCGGAGATTAATCAGATACTCTCGACTAAAATCCCAAACAACTACGAAGCTGCAGCTCTGAATGTCGAGGTGCCGATCTTCAACGGGCGCCTATTCACGGCGCGACGCGAAGCGGCACGATACCATGCAGAGGCCGAAGACCAGAGGGTGCGTGATCTTCAGGAGCGGATTGCGCGGGACGTGCGCGTGGCCTGGTCCAGCTCCAAAACCGTTTATCAGAACATCGATGTCACGGCGGAGATGCTCCGCGAAGCCTCCCTGGCCCTGGACTTGGCGCAGGGTCGGTACACCTTGGGGCTGAGCTCGATTGTGGAATTGACCCAGGCGCAGTTGAACCTTACCCAGGCTGAAATCGAAAACTTGAACGCCAAATACGACTACCAGAGCGTCTATGCGATGCTGCAGTACACCATGGGATTGTTACGATGACGGCCAGCCGCCCCCTACTTCTCTTTGTCGAATTTCAACGCTACGGAGTTTAGACAATAGCGAAGGTGGGTCGGGGCTGGGCCGTCTTCAAACACGTGACCCAGGTGTGCAGCGCATTCCCTGCACCGCACCTCAGTTCGCACCATGCCGTACGAGATATCGTCTTCCGTGCGGATGTTTTCCGGATCCACCGGCGCCCAAAAGCTTGGCCACCCGGTTCCTGACTCAAATTTGGTGTCGGAACTGAAGAGCGGTTTGTTGCAGCAGACGCAACGGTAGACGCCTTTTTCATGATTGTCCCAATATTCGCCCGTAAAAGCCCGCTCTGTCCCCTTCTTTCGAGTCACCTCAAACTGCTCGGGGGTCAGCTTCTGCTTCCATTCTTCCTCTGTCTTAACGACTTTATCAGCCATAGCAGTTCCTTCTCGCTTTCCGGAGGCAGTGAATCGCACCGGAGTTGCCGGGTGCGATTTGCCTATGTTGTTGTAATACAGCCCCAAGACCAAGAGATGGAAATAAACGGGGTTTGGTTACAAGAAGTCTCACTCGAGGTTGCGCTGCGGCGCACTGGGCAGAGGCCCCATGACCCGATCTCGATTCTCCGCGCTCTCCCCAGGCCTGAAAAGGTGTGAAAGGGTTCCAGTCCAGTCTGTCATTCCTGGCCCATGGCTCTTTGCGGACCAACATTCTTCTCCGCTGTTGGCGGCGGCGCCTGCGGGCTCCCGCTATTGACGGGGTACACCAAACTTCGATCCGGCTCCCAGGAAAGGTAAACCTTAGCGCCCGGGGATGTTCGCTCGAGTGGAAGTGCGTTCGCTGCCATGGCTCCTCGCACCACCAGCCGTTCACCGCTCGCAATCCGCACCGTCCAGCGGCGGCTGCCGCCTTCGAAGATGGCCTCCACCACCTCGCCGGGCACCACGTTTACCGCCTCGCTGCTTGGCCGAGGGCGGCCCAGAGTCAGTCGCATGGCCTCCGAGCGCACACCCAGGACGGCAGCAAAGCCCCGCCCCAAATCCATCGAATTCCTCGACCAGAGAGTCCATCCGGTCTCGGTTTCGAAGCGGGTGCCCTGGTCGGAGTGGCTAAGACAATGGACTGGGAAGAAGTTCTCCACACCCATGAACTCCGCCACAAAGGGCGTTCGAGGCGCGCCGTAGGTCTCCTCTGCCGGCCCTACCTGCTCGAGGCGGCCATGATTGATGACAGCGATCCGGTCCGACATGACCAACGCCTCTTGCTGATCGTGGGTGACGAAAATGAACGTGATTCCCAGGCGCTCGCGCAGACGCTTCAGCTCCACTTGCATCTGCTGGCGCAGTTTCTGGTCGAGTGCGCCCAGCGGCTCGTCCAGCAACAGCACCGCCGGCTCCAGAACCAGGGCCCGCGCCAGCGCTACGCGTTGCCGTTCGCCTCCGCTTAGTTGATGGGGGTAACGGTCCTCTTTTCCGGGGAGTTCCACCATCTCGAGG